>CALCDJ010000001.1 GCA_937900135.1 uncultured Blautia sp.
GATTGCAATCCTAAGTGACCGGGAAGAAATCATAAAGAAAAAAGAAATGGAGCAGGCGCAGGCTGTTATAAATGAGATTTATAGAAATGGATTATGATGTAAAATGTAAAAAATGAAATAATGCGATACGAATAGAGGTAATTTAACATGATAGTTGCTGAAGAAAATACTTCGGCAACTATTTTTGTTTGCGCGCCATGGGCGCGCTCTAACGGGTGCAAGTCCCGAACATGCCCAGGTAGTGGAAAGTGTATAGCTGAACAGCAAGGGTGTCCATCGTGAGGTGGAATCTGAAGGAAGCTGTAGGCAAACCTCTGGTCCGACGGACAGAAATAAAGTATTCTGATGTATTGCAATTTTACTATTATCTTCTTAATGAAGTAAAAATTTCATTGGGAACTTTAGATACCGTTCATTGTTTGCTTCATCCAACGTTTCAGTTGGCAGTACGAGATGAGATTATACGAAATAATCCTACGGAGGGAGTAATGAAAGAAATCAGCAGAGAATCCGGAAAGAACAGAGGAATCAGACATGCATTGACAGTAGAGCAGCAAAGAGCATTTATGGAATATATTGCGAACCACCCGATTTATTATCATTGGTGGCCTATGTTTACGGTGTTGCTTGGGACAGGGTGCAGAATTGGAGAAGCATTAGGGCTTCGATGGCAAGACTTGGATTATGACAGAAGAACAATCAGTATAAATCATAGTTTGAGTTATTATCAAAAGCCTGATACCAACAAAAGTGTGTTGAGAATATCCAAACCAAAAACAGAAGCTGGGATTCGTACAATCCCAATGCTGGATGTTGTGAAAGATGCTTTTCAAATGCTTTATGAAGAACAATTGGAAAATGGTTTTAATGAAACAGAAATTGATGGAATGTCAGGATTTATTTTTTGCAATCGTTTTGGAACAGTTCCAAATCTGCCTCCAAGAGCAATGATGGGAATTGATTCTTGCGGTATGCTGATCAGCGCCGTACATGAGGAAGATGGAAAAGAAGGATTAAATCTTCTGATGGTGGATGATAGAATTCCGGCAGGAGCGAAATTATACTAAAATGACATAAGGAAGTGCTGTTTTACTTGATGGTAATAGAAATTCAGCCAGATTTTGCAGTGATAAGAATAAATGGGCAGTCCTGAAATCGGGACTGCCCATTTTTAGAAAAAAATCTCAAAAATCTCTTGACCTGTACGCAGCGTACACACTTATACTATCATCACAAGGAGGTGTTTCCGATGTTGTTGAACGAAATTATAAATGAAGTCGGAATGACAAAGCGTGCAGTTAAGTATTATGAAGAAAAAGGATTGTTGTCAGTAGATAAAGACAGCAACGGCTATCGCAACTACTCCGTACATGATGTTGAAACTTTAAAAAAGATTTCCGTATATAGAAAGCTTGGGATTGGCATTAAAGATATACAGAGTCTTTTGGAAAGTGAAGACAAAAGCATTCTTCTTCGTATTTATCAAGAAAAATTGCAGGAAAAGGCTTTGCAGGAGTCAGAACTTGAAGCTTTGAAGCAATTTATAGAAGAGGGGAATGCAGACAAAGCAAATGAGTTGCTCGATTACCAGACTGTTGAACATGCGATTGAGTCTTTGCTGCCGGGAAAAGAATGGGGTGATTACTTAAAAAGTCACTTCAAACCATTTCTTAATGTAAGATTAAGGACTCCGGAGCAGAAGCAAGCCTTGCGGAATATATTAGAGTATTGTGATGAAACTACATTGAAAGTTCCTCGTATTATGGGAATCGGTGTGAAGATGGCAGGCGGGATTGTTCAAGAAACAAGAACCGCGGATGAAATGATAGCCTATTATCGTGATATGAGTGAAAGCGAATACGAAAGATTAAAAGAAACGGTATGGAAAGTTGCTAAAATGAAAACTGGCATTATGAAATACCATCCTTCGATTGCTGCACAGAGAAAAATGCAGAAAGAGTTCCAAGATAAAGGTTATAACGATATATTTATTCCTAACTTGATGGTTTTATCTCCGCAGTATGCAGAATATAAGAAAGCATTAGATAAGGTGAACGATAGAATGTGCAGAGAGCTTGGGCTGCACTATGACAGCAACTATAACCTGGTTATAAAAAAGTTCAAGTGATGTTATACGGTGAAATATGATAAAATGGAAAAATACAAAAAACAAGGAGGAAGAATCATGAACCTACAGTTTGTTTTGGGAGATATTACTGTACAAAAAGATGTAGAAGCCATTGTAAATGCGGCCAACGAAAGCCTTCTCGGAGGCGGAGGTGTGGATGGGGCCATTCACCGGGCGGCAGGGCCGGAGCTTTTACAAGAGTGCCGGACACTTCATGGCTGCAAAACCGGGCAGGCGAAGCTCACAAAAGGTTACCATCTTCCCTGTAAATATGTGATCCATACGGTTGGGCCGATCTGGTGGGGAGGCGCTGCAAAAGAGCCGGAACTTCTGGCGAATGCTTACGAAAATTCTCTGAAACTTGCAATGGAACATGAAATTCGAACCATTGCATTTCCGTCTATTTCCACAGGTGTGTATAGTTATCCTCTTGAAAAAGCTTCGGTCATTGCAGTGGGGACTGTAAAGAATATTTGCAGCAAATATCCGGATGCTTTTGATTTTGTTCGCTTTGTCTTGTTTGATAAAAGAACAAAAGAGGCTTATGAACAGGCGGCCAGGGAACTGGGTGTCCATGAGATATGAGAAAACAAAAAGAAAGGCTGCATTCAGTAAAGCTTCATGGAGAGGAATATCCTGTCCAGGTGATCAAAAGCAGCAGAAAATCCATGGCTATTGAAATCCGTCCGGATCTTTTGGTGTTGGTGAGAGTTCCCTTTGCTGTCTCAGAGGAAATGGTGGTTTGTTTTTTGCAAAAACATCAGGAGTGGATTGAAAAGAAAATAAAACTCATGAGACAAAAGAAGGAAGAACAACCAGAAGCAGATCCCTTATCTATGGAAGAAATAAAACAACTGGCAGACGGTGCGGCCAGGGTTATTCCTGAAAAAGCGTCGTATTTTGCGAGAATGATAAATGTGACTTATGGCAAAATTACAATCCGGAATCAAAAAACGCGGTGGGGCAGCTGCAGCGCGAAGGGAAATCTGAATTTTAACTGTCTTTTGCTGTTTGCGCCGGAAGAAGTTCTGGACTATGTGGTGGTACATGAGTTGTGTCATCGAAAGGAAATGAATCATTCTAAGGCTTTTTGGAACCTGGTGGAAGGAGTTCTTCCAGATTATCGGGAACGGAGAAGATGGTTGAAAGAGCACGGCGAGGAATTGATGAGAAGAATGCACAGCAACTGAAGCAGGAGGAGGAATAGAAATAGATGCAGCAGAATGAAAACCAGTGGGATAGGCTGCTGAAAATAAAAACAACAGGAAGAGACGATACAAACTCGGATCAATACAGATATCCTTATGAGCCAACCCCTTATTGCGTGCTGGAACGTCTGGCAAACAGCGGATATCTTGCAAAGAAAAATGTAGTTCTGGATTATGGATGCGGAAAAGGTCGGGTTGACTTTTTTCTCTCTTACCAGACCGGATGCAGAACAGTGGGTGTGGAATATAATCAAATCATCTATGATGGAGCTGAGAAAAACAGGAGAACTGCGGTCAGTGGAAGAAAGACTACATTTATAAAAGAAAATGCGGAAACATGGCAAGTGCCGGAGGAAATCGATGGTTGCTACTTTTTTAATCCTTTTTCTCTGGAATTATTGAAAAAAGTAATGGCAAGAATCCGGGAATCCTATGAAAGAAAACCGAGAAAGATTCGGTTATTTTTTTACTATCCTTCCGATGAATATATCGCATATCTTATGACGGAGGGCTTTTTGATGTTTATGGATGAAATTGATTGTCGGGATTTATTTGAGGGTAAGAATCCGAGAGAGAGGATCGTGGTATTTGAGACAGACTGAAAAGATGAAAAGAAAAACAATACAGCTCTTTACTTTTCCTTTTTTTTGCGTATAATTAGTCAGTGGCAAAAAAGAAAAGACAGAAATGAATAAATGAAAGGTAGGGAGATAAAATAAAGTATGAGTAAGGAATCTACTCAGGATATGACTGTGGGAAAGCCGTTGAAGCTGATCATTGCTTTTATGATTCCCATGTGTCTTGGAAATATTTTTCAGCAGTTTTATAATATTGCAGACTCAATTATTGCGGGACAGTTTATTGGTGTGGATGCGTTGGCCGCCATTGGAAGTACCGGTTCTCTCATGTTTTTTGTGACAGGATGGCTGAATGGCCTGTGTTGTGGCTTTGCAATTTTGGTTTCTCAGTGGTTTGGGGCAAAACAATATGACCGGATGCGGCATTATGTGGCAATGTCTGTTTATCTGACAGTCGCTTTTGCGGTGGTTATGACCGTAGTATTGGAATTTGCCAATGAGCTGATACTTCGGATGATGAATGCGCCAGAAGAGCTTCTTGGAGATATTAAGGGATATATGGCGGTTATTTATGCAGGGTTGTTGGTAACCGCTGCTTATAATGCGCTGGCGGCATTTCTGCGCGCTTTGGGAGATTCCAAATCTCCTCTTTATTTCCTGATTATTTCAGCGGTAATTAATGTGATTCTTGATATTGTGTTTATTGCCTGGTTTGGAATGGGTGTGGAAGGCTGTGCTTATGCAACTGTGATCGCACAGGGGATTTCTGCATTGCTGTGTCTGGTTTATATTGTAAAAAAATTCCCTGTTCTTTACCTGAAAAAACAGGATTTTCAGATTTCCATGCAGAGTTTTGGGCGGCTTCTGGCTTTGGGAATTCCCATGGGCCTTCAGTTTTCCATTACAGCAATCGGAACCATTATTGTACAGGGCGCAGTCAATATTTATGGAGCGGTACATATGGCAGGATTTTCTGCAGCAGGCAAGCTGCAGAATATGATTGGTACGGTATTTGCTGCTTTTGGCGCAACTATGGCGACCTATGTGGGACAAAACCGTGGAGCAGGAAGAATGGACCGGGTAAAAGAAGGAGTGAAATGCACACAGATTATGATTTTGATCTGGAGTGTTTTTACCATGGCTCTGGTATATTTCTGCGGAAAATATATGACATGGATTTTTATCAGCCCTTCGGAAACGGATGTGATTGAGGTGGCAGTGACATATTTCCATACGGTGTTCTGGGCATATCCATTTCTTGGCAGTATCTTTCTTTACAGAAATACTCTTCAAGGTATGGGGTACGGTCTGGTTCCTATGCTGGGTGGTGTATTTGAACTGGTGGCAAGAACGGCCATTGTTATGGTGGTTGCAGGAAGGACTACATTTGCAGGAGTTTGTCTGGCAGATCCGGCAGCATGGATCGCAGCGTTGATTCCGCTGATCCCTTATTATATATATGTGATGCGTAAAAGTAAAAACAAAGTCGGAGCAGTCCGTGTATAAAGAACACAGATAACTGTTCACAATAACTAATATAGCGTGAGAGAAATCCAGGGGAAGAAATTCTCCTGGATTTTTTTATTTATCAGAAAAGCAGTACATTTTGAACGAACTTTTCTGACGAACAAAGGTGTTCCGTGAGGATGAGACATGAGTTACTACATAAACTAGATGGTTTACTACAAGAACTCAAAGTAGAGCGGGAATTTTATTATAATGGAAGCAAAATAGAGATGGGAGAGTGATGACATGAAATGGAGAAAATGGCTGGGTGCCTGGATTTGTGTGAGTTGCTGTTTGGGGCTGATTGGCTGTCAGCCTACGCCAACGGAAAATGCAGTTGTCAGTAAGGGGAAAGGATTGAATCTGGAGGTCATCTCAGAACCAATGGGTGAAGGAGAAATTCGTGAAACGGATATACCGGAACACTGGCAGACAAAGGAATTAAAGAATAAAGATCGAATGCTATTCCAGGTGGATCTGGAACTGGAAAAAACAGATATTCAGAATCTGCCTGTCATGGAAATGAAAAATAAAAGATTATCCGAAGATGAATTGAAAAAACTGGTGAACTATTTTGCCGGCGAAGAAGAATGCTATCAACCTCAGCCCTATACGAAAGAGACATACGAGCATGTAATTTCCAGAATTGAAAAGAAAGAGGGCTTTTATGCGGCCTTTTATTATTGGATGGATCAGAGAAAAATAAAAGCAAGCGCGGAAATGGGAAAGGAATCTGCTCCGGAAAAGGAAGCAGCACCGGAAAAAGCAGAACTGAAATTTCAAAAACGGTTTGTAGATGAGGCTTACGAAAAGACCATCAAAAATAATATTACAGAAATTGATGATCTTTATGAAAATCGGGAGAAAGAAATCTGGTTTGAGGCAGATGTGGGAGAGAACAGAGAGGCTCATATCCAGGCAGAAACCTATGAGAAAGAAGCGGGGAACAGCAGCTCTTTTTCCTGGATGGAGGGAGGCGAGATTATATCCCCATTAGATCTGGAAAGCAGGAGAATGTTTTTTGAATATCAGAAGGAGAATGCTTTTACAGATCAGGTGCTGGATAAACTGAGTCAATTTGAAAGTCAATTTGAAAATCAGAGTTTTGAGGCTTCTGACGGAGAAATACAGGCAAAGAAGGTATTGGAGGATCTGGAAATCAAAGGTATGAGCGTAGAAACGCAAGAACCGATTCTATGGTTCTCTAAGGAAAGTTACCCGAAAGGAGAGGTAATGATTGGAGAAACGTATGATTTATACTGGCTGGTAAATCCGGAAGAGGCAGAGTATGGGTATCGCTATACGTATTCCAGAGCGATCGGTGGATTGCATGAACTGGAAGGAGACAGTGCCGTTGTGGAGCAGACAGAAGAAATGTATGCGCCGCCGTTTCCTGTCGAGACTATTTCCGTTACAGTAACAGAAAGTGGAGTGAAGGAATTTACATGGACAGGGATGTCAGAGCAAGTTCAGATCATCGCAGAAAATACAAAATTACTTCCGTTTTCCAGGATAGAAGAGCGGTTAAAAGAACAGATTCTTTACTGGTATTCCAGCCAGACGCAGTCACAGCCTGAGAATGACACGACACAGTTCAAGTATGAAGTTCGAGAAGCGGAATTGGGGTACACCTATATTACTGCATATGGCAATCCAGATCATGCGTGGTTAGTACCGGCATGGAGATTTCTGGTTGTGGAAGGACAAGAAGAAGCGTCCTTGCAGTTTCTGCCATTTACCATTGAGGCATTGGAGGGACGTACGATTGTGGGGGCTTAGAAGAGAGGTGTTCCATGGATAATATAAAGAGAATATTTAAAAATCCGTCTTTTGGGGCGGGAATTGTAGTTCTTACGATTGTATTTTTATCGTGTGGACAGATTTATATGGATACGTTGTTAAGGGCTGGATATTCAGCAGAGGGGACTCCCTGGATTGAAATGTTCCGGTATGCAGTGGAACATGAAAGAAGCTTGCTGTTTATCCCAATCTGTGTGCCATTGGCTGCAGGCGGTAATGCAGAGGCAGAGCTGAAAAGCCGATATGCTGTTTTTTCATGCAGCAGGGTTGGGAGAAGGGCATATTATATGGAAAAAATAACAGAAGTCCTTCTGTCTGGGGGATTGATGGTATGTATTTCAGAGCTTGTTGGACTGGCGCTCTTTTATTTGCGATGTTCTGGTCTTTCCATTGCGATAGACAGGGCAGGATCTTTTACCGGGTCAAAAATCGTTTTGTTTCTATTGGGCGTATTGATTCGTGGGTTTTTAAACGGTGGCTTTTGGGCCTTGATGGGGAGTTTGTTTTCTGTTTTGTCAAAAAGCATTTATCTGGCATACGCAGTTCCCTTTGTCTTGTATTATGTGCTTACCATGTTTCAGGCGCGGTTCTATCAGGAACTATATTTTTTGAGTCCCAGATATTGGGCGGCTCCTGTAATGTATGACAATGTTTTTTGCATTCTGATCCTATTGCTGTTAGAGCTGGTATGTGGATTTGTTTTTGCGGCAGTTATGAAAAGGAGGCTTGGACATGGGTGAGCTTTTACAGATTTTTCGGTTTGCAGGACAAAATTTTATAAAGTGGAGACGAAATCCTCGTATTTTTATCACTTTTTTGCTGGCATTTGTACTGGGCTTGATGCTGTCAGATGAAATTCTCTTTTATGCACAGAAATATGAAGTGAGCATACAAATATTGGAACCGTTTATCTGGACGTATGGGGATCAGACATCGGTGATGTTGTCCTCGTTACTGCTTTTGTTGTTATTTGCAGACATGCCTTTTGTGGATCAGGAGACGCCGTATCAGCTGATCCGTACAAGACGGAGCACCTGGCTTGCAGGACAGGTGGTATATGTAATTACTGCAACGATTCTATACCAGCTGTTTCTGCTTACTGTTCAAATGATATTTGCATCTCCTATGGCCTTTGTTGGAAATGTATGGAGTAAAACGGCAGCAATGTTGGGATATGGAGGCGCGTCAAAAGAGACAATTCCTGTGTCTATAAAGATTATGGAAAGTGTTTTGCCATATGAGTGTGTGCTTTGGGTGTTTCTGTTGATGCTATGTTATTTGCTGTTTTTGTCATGTGTGATGCTGTGCTTTAATCTTATAATGGGAAATGCGATGGGGGTACTCGGAGCATTTGCAGTAAATCTGTACGGTATTTTTTTAAATCCTGCCTTGTTTCAAAAGATGATGCATCTGACAGAAGGTCAATTATATCGGGCGAATGTTTTGTGCGGATGGATTTCACCTTTGAATCACGCCACTTTTTCCATGCATAATTTCGGATATGATTATCTTCCAAAGGTTGGGGTCAGTATTGGACTGTTTGTTGGAATCATAGTTATATTACTTGTGATATCCAAAAGAAAAATGAGAACCTATAATTTTACATTTATTCAGACGGACGAGTGAGGGATGTGAAATGGAAATAGCAGTAAAAATTGTGGAATTATCAAAGTCATTCCGGGAACAGCAGGTATTAAAGGAAATTACGCATTCTTTTGAAAGGGGAAAAATTCACGGAATCATTGGGTTTAACGGATCTGGAAAAACAGTAATGCTGAAATGTATCTGCGGATTTCTCTGCCCTGACCGCGGATATGTGCAGGTACAGGGAAAAAGAATCGGAACGGATACAGATTTTCCGGAATCAACGGGAATGATCATTGAAAACCCTGGATTTCTGCCGCAGTTAAGCGGATATGCAAATCTGAAAAGGCTGGCAGATTTACAGAAGAAGATTGGAAAAGAGAAAGTGAGGGAAGCCATGGAACGTGTAGGGTTGGAGACTTTTTCCAAAAAAAAGGTCAGCCAGTATTCCCTTGGTATGCGGGAACGGTTAGGGATTGCACAGGCAATCATGGAAGATCCGGAATTGCTGATCCTGGATGAACCCTTTAATGGACTGGATAAACGAGGGGTGGCAGAGGTATGTGAATTATTTAAAATACTTCGCAGCCGTGGGAAGACGATTCTGTTAGCCGCACATAATCTGCCGAATATGGAAGAACTCTGTGATACGGTTTGTGAAATGGATGCAGGAAACTTAACACAGGTGAAATAGTTTTCATTAGGATGTTGGACGTGTCAATGGTATAATGGTTTTAGTTGCAGAAAATGGATCGTATGAGTTCCTAAACTTAATGAAAAGAAAGGCTGAAAGATGATAAGTATTGCAGTATGTGAGGATGAAGTGTTTCTTGGCAGCCAGATGGAGATGCTTTTGTACAGATTTGCAGAAGAAAGCGGTGTTTCGATCGAGACGGAGGTGTTTGTATCAGCAGAGCAATGTCTCAGATATATAAAAGAAGAAAAAAATATTGATCTTTTGTTTTTGGATATTGAATTAGGGAAAATGAGTGGGATTGAACTTGCGTCAGTAATCCGGAACGAATTACACAATGACGATATGCAGATTGTGTATGTGTCGTCAAAAAAGTCTTATGCGATGGAATTGTTTGAGAGCCATCCGCTGAATTTTCTTGTAAAGCCATTGGATGAGGAAAAGTTTTTGCGGATTTTTCAGAAGGCAGTTTCATTGATCGACCATAGTGAAAAGATTTTTTGCTATAAAAAAGGACATGCACAACACAAGATTTTTCTTTCGGAAATTCTTTATTTTGAAGCAAATAATCGTGAAATTACCATACATATGTGTGATGAGAAAGAGGTTTTTTACGGCGCTTTGAAAAATATTTATCAGGAACTGGAAGGGAAAGGGTTCTTCTTTTGTCACAAAGCTTTTTTGGTACAATATGATAAGGTAAAAGTATTTGAAACAAACCAATTAAAAATGCAAAATGGCGATGTGCTTCCCATCAGCCAGGGAAAACGGAGAATGGTAAAAGAAATCCAGCTAAAAAGAGAGGCGAGGTATTTATAATATGAAAATAAGTATATATATATGGATTTTTCTGCTGATAAATATAGAAAAAACATATTTGATCTCTCGTTATTTTCGTTTTCTGTATGAAAATCCATCGAAAAAGAAAACAGCTACAGAGGTTGCATTATATTTATGTTATTTTGTAATTGTTTCTGGCGCCGCTTTTGTGAAGAATCCGTCTCCGCTTATCATCTATGGGAGCCTCTCCTATTTTACAACGGATATTCATGCAATAGAAACCACGACAGTGTTTATGAGTATTATAGAGCTCGTAGGGATCATTAGCATTTCTTTTTATTATGGTAAAGATGTTAAGAAAAACATTCTGACAGGAACAGGGATATTTCTGCTGTTTCATGTTGCTGAAAAACTTGCTTCCTATGTGATTGAGAAATTAGATGGAATGTACCGGATGGATATGGAAACTGCAGGTATCTGCCTGAAACTTGTTTCTATAATTCTGATCTGTACAGTCAGTTATTTGTATTTTGGCATGAAAACGTTGAATAACGGTATAAAAAGATCGCTGTTATGGTGTGGATTTGTATGGAGTGTGCCATTATTCCTTTGTTGTGTTTTTGTGTGGTATACCTGGTATATCTCCATCTGGCGAACCTTTTTTGTCAGATCTAAGTGGATGATTATATGGGAAATCGTATGCTTCCTGATTTTTTATATTTGCGATTATTTTAACAGGACAAGAGAAGATGCGTATAAAAGACTTTTGTTGGAAAAAGAAAAACTATATTATGAAAATCAGTTCAAAAATATGGAGCAATCTACCATGGCCTGGAAAAAACTAAGGCATGACTTTAAAAATCATATGATTGTTTTGAGGGGAATTGTGGATGGAGGAAATCAGAAAGAAGCCATAGATTATTTGAATCGCTTATTAAATACGCAAGAGACAGAAAAAAAAGAAATAGATACAGGAAATTTATCTATAGACAGTATTATTAATTATAAACTTCTGGAAGCAGAACAACGCTCTGTTGCCTTTCATTTGGATTTACAGATTCCGGAAGGACTGCAGATATCCTCTTATGTGCTGACAGTTGTACTGGGAAATGTGATTGATAATGCAATTACTGCCGCAGAAAAAACTAGCCAGAAAGAGGTTTACCTGGTTTTGCGATATACAAAAGGAAGACTGATACTTGTGGTACGCAATTCTTATGTGGGTGAATTACAGAAGGGAGAGTCAGGATTGCCTCTTACCAGTAAAGAGACAAAGGGAGAACATGGAATAGGACTTCGCAACGTTCAGGAAATCATTGAAAAAAATGGCGGGATTATGGAGATCCAGACAGAAGACCATGAATTTGTCGTATCCATTCTTTTGCAAATTGCGTAAAGAACACAGAAAGTTCACAAAAATGTTAGCACTCACTATTGACGAGTGCTAACAAAAGTGGTATAACATAGTCAGAACAAAGGAAAAGGAGTGGTGACACATGTTAATGCCAAGTATTTTTGGAGAAAACTTATTAGATGATCTTTTTGGATTTGATTACCCGGTGAAAACACCACAGAGAGAAAATGTAAGTGATATGATGAAGACCGATGTAAGAGAATATGAGCATGGATATGAACTTGATATCAGTCTTCCCGGATATAAAAAAGAAGCGATTCAGGCGGAACTGAAGGATGGTTATCTGATTATTCAAGCTAGAACTTCTAGAAATAAAGAAGAACAGAATGGAAGAAACGGAAAGTATATCAGAAGAGAAAGATATACTGGCTCCTGCAGCAGAAGCTTTTACGTAGGAGAAGACATTCTTCGGGAAGATATTAAGGCGAAATATGAAAACGGTGTGCTGAAGCTTGCAATCCCGAAAAAAGAGCCTAAGAAACCGGAACCTGAAGAAAAGAAATTTATTGTAATTGAGGGTTAAGGCACCTCTTCATATTATGGGACTGCATGCTTCACAAGGAATATGTGGGGCTGCAGTCCCTTTTCTATTGAAATACAAATCAAATATACGTAAGACTTGGTGTGTGATTCTGGTCAGCATAAGCTGACAAGGTGATAAAGGTGGGTGATGATATGGCAAAACGTGATTACTATGAAGTTCTTGGGATCGCAAAAGGAGCAGACAGTGCAGCAATCAAAAAGGCATACCGGAAGCTGGCAAAGAAGTATCATCCGGATACCAATGCAGGAAATCCGTCTGCAAATGAAAGATTCAAAGAAGTGACAGAAGCCTATGAGGTTCTCAGTGATGAGAAAAAGAGAAAGCTTTATGACCAGTTTGGTCATAGGGCTTTTGATGGCAGTATGGGACCAGATCCGGAAAACTTCTATAAAAATTCTGGATTTGGAAATGGTGGCTTCCGGGGAACATATACGGGAAATGGAGGAAATTACCAGGAATTTCACTTTGAAGGCGGGGATATGGATGATATCTTTCGGGAATTTTTTGGCAATGGGGCATTTTCCGGCAGACGTTCCGGCTTTTCCGGAGAGAGTTTCCGGACAAAAGGTGCGGATGCAACTGCAAAATTAGAAATCGAATTTGAAGAGGCTGTTTTTGGGTGTGATAAAGTGATTACCTATCAAAGAGAAAACGGACAGAGGCAGTCTTTGAAGGTGCATATTCCTGCTGGAATTGATACAGGAAAAAAGATTCGTCTCCAGGGAAAAGGCGGAGAGGGAGCCGGAGGTGGAACAGCCGGAGATCTTTATCTGGAGGTTACGGTGAAAGAGAAGAAAGGGTATGAACGGAAGGGAAACGACATTTATACCACGGTTCAGATTCCTTTTACTACAGCGGTATTTGGAGGAGAAGCCATTATTCCAACTCTGTATGGAAATGTGAGCTGCCGGATTAAAGAGGGTACTCAATCAGGAACAAAGATCCGACTGAGAGGAAAGGGGGTAACCGTGATGAATCATCCTTCTGAAAAAGGGGATGAGTATGCAGTGGTAGAAATTCAGGTACCCAGATATCTGAAGCCTGAAGCAAGGGAGAAGTTAAAAGAATATGAAAAACTGGCAGGATGAGATGAGTATTTGCGAAAAAAGCATGGGATTGCTGTAAAAATCCCATGCTTTTTTCTTTCTTTTGAAAAAGATCAGCCTTGTCTTTGGGCTTCTGGTTTAGAAATACCAGCCAGCGCTTTTTTAAACTGGAAGAAAAATAAAATTGCTGTAAAGGTAACCGCAAGGGTATCTGCGATTGGTTCGGCAAGATAAACGGCAAAGGTCTGATTGGTAGTAATGATCATTGGCATAAGGTAGATCAGTGGAATCAGAAGAACAAATTTCCTCATAACAGCAACAGTAATAGATGCCTTGGCATTTCCAAGGGAAGTAAAGGTCATCTGGCAGGCCATTTGAATACCGAAAATAAACATAACACCCATATATACGCGCAGAGCATTCTGGGTAAAAGCCAGTAATGTGACATCTGCAGTAAATAAAGAAGCAAAAGCTCCCGGGAACAGCATTACACCTGCCCAAAGCAGGAGAGAATAAGAAAGGCTGCATTTTAAGAGAAGCTTATAAGTTGTTTTTACTCTGTTCACGTTGCGGGCGCCATAATTGTAACTGATAATAGGTTGAGCACCCTGTCCAAGGCCCTGAAGAGGAAGCATGGCAAACTGCATAACGCTGGTTAAAATTGTCATGGCTCCTACGGCAATATCACCGCCGTATTTTAAAAGGGAAGAATTAAAGCATACAGAGATAACGCTTTCGCTTGCCTGCATAATAAAGGTTGCCAGACCAAGAGCCATGCTTGGTAAAATTATGTTTCGTTTTAATTTCATATAACGCGGTTTGAGCTGTAAAAGCGTTTTCTTTCCAAGGAGGAAGTGTAAAACCCAAATGCAGGAAAGCGCCTGAGAAAGGATTGTTGCAAGCGCTGCGCCGCGAACACCCATATGAAATACAAAAATAAAAACAGGGTCAAGGACAATGTTTGCAACGGCGCCGATTAAAACGGAAAGCATACCGGTTTTGGCAAAGCCCTGAGCAGTGATAAAGGCATTCATTCCAAGGGTGAGCTGAACAAAAATTGTACCAAGAGAATAAATATTCATGTAGCTTACACCATATTCGATGGTATTTTCACTGGCTCCAAATGCCATGAGCAGATTGCGATTAAATAAAAATAAAATGGCTGTCAATATAAGAGAGACAATTATTTGCATGGAAAAACAGTTGCCAAGGGTGTTTTCCGCAGTTTCTTTGTCTCCGCGTCCCATAAAGATAGAAGCTCTTGGTGCTCCGCCATTGCTGACCAAAGCGGCAAACGCAGATACAATCATAATAAGCGGTATACATACTCCAACGCCAGTGAGGGCAAGAGCGCCATTTTCTGGGATATGGCCAATATAAATACGGTCTACAATATTGTAGAGCATATTGATTAGCTGTGCGGTTACAGTAGGTATGGCGAGTTTAAAAAGAAGTTTACCTACAGGCTCTGTGCCTAAGAAGTTTTTGTCATTGTTATTCATAGTACAAGATCCTTTCTAAATAATTTTTAAATCCCTATAAATAATTTTTAAATCCTTGTTTTGCATTTTCTGCAATACGCGCATTGATTTTTTGGCAAAGAAGCAATTCTTCCTTTGTAAGACCGTCAAAAATCTGTTTTTCAAATTCGGCCTTGGCAGACTCGATTTCTTCTATAATAGGAATGGCAAGCTGAGTCAAAGAAAGATGTATCTTTCTGCGATCACTGCTGTCCTGCTGTCTTACAAGAAGCTGTTTCTGGATTAGAGATTCTACTCCCTGAGAAACATTCCCCTTGGGAAGCATGCGCATGTCACAGATTTCTTTCGCCGTATCTTTTCCGGGATTGTTATGGAGAAAACTGATGATTGTAATTTCGATATGGGAGAAGTGATAGTTCAATCTGATTTTTTCCATATATAAATCATAAAGCTTGACAAGGGTGCGAGTGTAAACGAGAAGGTTTGTGTGCTCCATGTAAGAAAATCCTCCTTTCATAAAAAAAGTATGGCTGTTGTATAATGGAATGACAAAATAGTTCTATTTAGAACAGTTCTATTCAAAACTTATTATAACAAGGAAAAGGAATCTGTCAAGGAAAGAAAAAGGTCGAAAAGAGAGGTGGAAAGAAAAAATAAAAAAATTGAAAAAAATTGAAAAAAAGTGTTGACAGCTGAAGAGAAATGAGTTATATTAGTCTAGCTGTCAACGAGAATTGCTTCTCAAACAGAAACAA
>CALCDJ010000002.1 GCA_937900135.1 uncultured Blautia sp.
AGATTGTAGCAGAATAAAAAATGAAAAAACAGATACGGATGATTACTTACTTACGAAGAAATGAGAAAGGAAGTTGCTGTTGAAGCTGAAGCAAAAGGAAAAACAGAAGGAAAAGCAGAAGGGAAGGCAGAAGGAAAAGCAGAGACAACAAAGAAATTAGCTTTAAAGATGCTGGCAAGAGGTCGTAATTCGATAGAAGAGATTGCAGAGATGACGGGATTACCTTTGGAAGAAGTTCGTGAGCTGGCTAAAAAGGAGATTGCTTAAAGCTGTTCAACCCCAGACGTAGATGTCTGGGGTGTTTTTTTATGCAAAACATCGAATATTTATGAATAACATCAAATTATCTGCAAAAGGGAAAAAACAGCAATTTTGTCCCTATAATTTATCAAGCTATAGGGCAAACAGGATAATAGGGACAACTGTTAAAAAAATATAGAAAAATACGAAAAAGCTAGAGTTTCTGGGTGGTCAGAAGCTCTTTTTTTAATTTTTTTTGAAAAAATTGTTGTTCCTATCTTGACATGATGAGGACTTCGTCCGGGAGAGAAGCTGTTCGAAGAGAAATTGATGGCAGAGGAAGGATTAAAACGAACCAAGAATGATCTGATCCATTCCAGACCAAAATACAACAGCGCCATCAGTACTTTTTGCTGGGCGGTTGCAAATAATGAAGAATTTACTGTGAACGACAGAGCAACAGAGCTGGAAGTTCTTTATATTGATGATCTGGTAGATCTCTGTATGATTCTGAAGTTATGTATTGGATGGGATACATTTACAGATATTGGCATTACTACAAGGATGAATCAAGTAAAAAAATCTATCAGCAAGCAAATGCGAAGACAATGAAGCGAAATTACATGATGTTCCATACGATGGCTCCGGAACTGGCTATTGAGAATTTGATCGAGATCAAACGACAAAAAAGAAATAAGTAAACAGACACCCCCATGGCAAGTATCCTGCTTACGAATCCTCATAACAAAACACTATATTTCATTGCATTTCCATCTTATCTGTGATAAACTGAATGGGTTAAGAATAAAAAAGGAAAAGGAGCATTATGAACGAGAAAATACAAGCAAGAGAAACTTACAGAGAAGATACCATTGATCTGCTGGAACTCTTCTTTGCTATAAAAAGAAAAATCTTACTCATACTGGCGGTAGCCCTGTTGGGCGCGACTCTATATGGAGGATATACCATTTATTTTATTGATCCTATTTATACCTCCACCTCCAGCGTACTGATTTTATCCAAAGAAACGACTTTGACCTCCCTTGCTGATCTGCAGCTGGGAAGCCAGTTGGCCAGTGATTATCAGGTGTTGATCAAGAGTACCACTGTTATGGAGAATACCATTAAGAAGGTAAACAAAGATCGAAAAGAGGATAACAAGAAGGCACTGAAGCTTACAGCAGAAGATCTGAAGGCATGCACTACCATCAACAATCCTTCGGACACCCGTATTTTGGAGATTTCTGTGGAACATACTGATCCGGAGATTGCCAGGGAACTTACTGATGCCATCGCAGAGGTATCCTCTGAATACGTAGGTGACAAAATGGAAATCATTCCGCCCAAGGTCATTGAAAAAGGCAAGGTGCCTACGGTTCAGACTGCGCCCAGTGTAAAGAAAAACCTGGTTCTTGGTTTTCTCATTGGTTTTGTCTTAAGCGCTGGTCTCATTTGTCTGAAAGTGATCCTTGACGATACCATTAAGACAGAGGAAGATTTTGAGAATTATCTTGGAATTCCCTGCCTTGCTTCCGTACCGGATAGAAAAGACTACATAACCAAAAAGAAATCAAAACGCAGATAAGGAGGGAGAACGATGAAACGAATTACTATTGAAGATATCCGAAAACAGGATTTTCATTATGCAGAAGCCATCAAAACCCTTCAGACCAATATCCAGTTTGCGGGAAAGAGCGTAAAGACCATCCTTATTACCAGTTGTTACCCAAACGAGGGAAAAAGTGATATTACCTTTTCACTTGCCAAGGAGATGGCTGCTTCCGGAAAGCATGTCCTTCTTCTGGATGCAGATATCCGGAAGTCCTCCTTTATTTCCCGTTTTCGAGTGCATGAGACAGTATATGGGCTTTCTCAGTATTTAAGTGGACAGATTGGTCCCCAGGATTTGATTTATATGACCAATTATAAAAATATGGATATGATTTTTGCCGGACCAACAGCCCCTAATCCCACCAGTCTTCTGGGGGATGAAATCTTTTCCATGCTTTTTGAAACCCTGAGGGAGCATTACGATTATATATTTGTGGACACACCTCCAATTAATTCTGTCATTGATGCAGCTGTCGTAGCCCAGCGCTGTGACGGAGCAGTGATGGTGGTGGAAAATCAGGCGGTGAGTTATCGTGCTGTACAGAAGGCTTTATCACAGATTGAGAAGAGTGGCTGTCAGATTCTCGGAGGAGTATTGAACAAAGTAGATACCAGAAGAGATAAGTATTATTCTCATTACTATAAAAAATATGGATATTATTCTAAAAAGTCGGATGAGTATATCCAAAATCAGGACTAAGCGATTATTATGAAGCAGAATAAACATACCTTTCTTTTTGGGGGAATAATCGTGGTTCTCCTTCTTTTCTGCATGGGAATTTTGTGGAAGGAGCACAGCCGGAACAAAACGCTTACCGCTTCCGTGAAGCAGGAAGCAATGTCTGAGGAAAAAACGCATACCTACAATGAGCACCTCAGCAATTATCTGTTTCTGGGAGTCGATACCAGCGAACCGGTGGAGACTTATGAAGTACAGGCAGATGCCGGTCAGGCGGATACTATTTTTCTGGTATCGTTGAATCGAAAAACCAAGGAGATTCAGGTTCTTGCCATTCCCCGTGATACCATTGCAGAAATCCAGGTGCTTGCCCCTGGAGGCAAAAGCCTGGGAACCACCAAACAGCATCTGAATATCCAGTATGCTTTCGGAGACGGGAAGCATAAGAGCTGCCGGCTGATGAAGGATGCCGTATCTCGGCTTTTGGATAATCTTCCCATCCAGGGATATTGTTCTCTGAATCTGGATGGAATTCCATTGCTGGCTGATCTGGTGGATGGAGTGGAAGTTACCATTCCTGATGACAGTTTTGAAGATGCCTATCCTGAGTTTCAGGAGGGAACCACCGTTACCCTGACCAGTGAAAATGTGGAAGCTTTTGTTCGCTATCGTGACCGAACCACCAGTCAAAGCGCTCTGGTTCGTCAGGAACACCAGAAGCTTTTTCTCCAGGCATATCTGAAAAAAGCCAGAGAATATCAGGAAAAAGAAGCCGCTTTTGTTACAGAGATGTATGAAGCACTGGAACCCTATATGGTCACCAATATGGGATCAGATTTCTTTGTGGATCTTCTGAAGGCCTCCGAAGAAGGAGAACCCATATCATATACCCTTCCCGGAGAAGGACGAGAAGGCTCGGACGGTTATGAAGAGTATCATGTGGATGAAAAAGCTCTTTCAGATTTGCTGCTTCAGATGTTTTACCGGAAAGATAGTTGATGGACAGACCATTATCTATAAATCTTACGTAACAAAATCAATAAATAAAGGAGAGATGAGAAATGAAGGTTGCAAAAAAACTTTTAGCGGGAATTATGACAGCTGCATTATGTGTAACAGCGCCAGTTGGCGTTTGGGCAGCAGAAGTAGCACATAACAGCATGACAGTATCCGTAAAACCCAGCGGTGACAGTGACGGTAAGTATGTAGTGACAGAAAAGATCGAGGAAACGGAATCTTTTCAGGTGTTAAAGGAAGAAGCACCCATGGTGGCTGACCTGGTGGAAACCATCAATAAGATTGTAAATGCCCTTCTGAATGAAGAAGAAGAATTGGAGCATGGAATTCCAGAAGAGAGTCTTTCTGAAGATGCAGGAAAAAAAGCGTCCATCAAGTTTGTTGCTGAAATCAAGAAGCTTCTGGAAGAGACAGACGAAGAGGGAAAGCAGGTTCTGACAGAAGAAGCGAAAGAGGCTGCCGAAAAGATCCTTACAGAAATGGAAGAGAAGGAACTGGATTTCGTTACCCCGTTCTTTGACCTGGATCTGGAAAAAGATGCCGAGGTAGAGAAGAATGAGGATGGAAATTATGACGTAACTTTAAGTGTTCCGTTATTGACGGATTCTCTGGAAGATGTAAATCTGCTCCATTACAGTACTGTTCGTCATCTCTGGGAAATCATCGAACCAGATGAGGTAGATACAGAGAAACAGACACTGAAAGCAGAATTTATGGATTTCTCTCCGATTGCCATCGTTGCAAAGGTAGATACCCAGGAAACACCAGAAGTGACTGTAACACCGGCTGCAGAAGAATAAAAAAATGCAAATCCAGTGATAAAAAGCGGAACTGTAAAAGTGCAGTTCCGTTTTTTACTTGGGAAAAAGTATACGGTAAATAGCTAGTACCGTGCTAGTTCTTTCAAATTTTGAGATAATCAACTCTAAAGATTGGCGCAGACAAGACTTAAGTGCTTACGATTGACATAATATATAACAAAGTTTATAATAAAATATATAAAATATGTTAGAATGTTTTATGCACTCGATAATTTCTTTCGAGGGATGATTACCGACCTGGGGTTAATTAAAAGCCTGTCCACCCTTCAATTAGGACGGCAATATGTGGCTGTGACGCAGACTGGCTGTGATGCAGTTCGTATTGAAAAGGAAATTCCAATTTCATATCTGGAACGAAGATTTCTGCAAGATTTCAGCGAGGAAAATAGAGCAAATGGAATTTCGATGGCAAATGATATCTGCAAAAACCATAGACGTGAAGGATTGTTTTTTGATGAGATGATCGAGCAGGAAAGGGAGTAGGAAAATGGATTTGATGCAATCAAAGCTATGTGATATTCAAGGTCGGCTCTTTGAATTATCCGTTAAAAAGGAGTATGACAGTGAGGCGTTTGTTTCCTTCTTTATGAGATCCAATGTTGCAAGATACCTTGATTCCAGATATAACCGAATGCAATGGGCTGGTGAAGAATATCTTCTTGAAGAAGTGCTTGATGAAGCAGGAGATAAAGTCACAAAAACAGGACCTCTGTATGATTCTGAAGTTATGTATTGGATGGGATACATTTACAGATATTGGCATTACTACAAGGATGAATCAAGTAAAAAAATCTATCAGCAGGCAAATGCGAAGACAATGAAGCGAAATTACATGATGTTCCATACGATGGATCCAGAACTGGCTATTGAGGATTTGATCGAAATCAAACGCCAAAAAAGAAATAAGTAAACAGACAATATGAAAGGGGTTGGACCTTCACTTGGTCCTCAGCTCATGGCTGAGATGCATTAAAAGATTTGGAAGAAAAACCCGCAATGGTTTATGTATCAGAAGTATGCCATTTTTATAAAGATAGAGGGTATTGCTACGGTGGAGGAATGCATATTGATCCTGTTTTTCCGGCATATGATGTAAAGGCTTGTGTAGGAAAAACTGAATATACAATAATATATTTGTCAGAAGAAAAAAATAAGAAGTATAGTCAGCGTGGTACTTATGAGTTGTTGGTTGAAATATGCATGTAGAAACTTAGATGTTAGATTAAAAACGAAAAAACTGTTGATAAATTCAGGCAAAGCGGATATAATAAGAAATGAGAAGGATTAAAAACGAAAAACGTGTAAATAATTTGGAGGTATATCATGAAGGTGCTTAGAATTACAGCACAAGGCCTGCCATTGTTTAAGGAAGAATTAGACATATCTTTCTTTGCACAACAGCGCATTGCAGATGATGACAAAGACTTATTGTATCCATTGTTTTCGAATGTGTATGTGAATTGTTCCAATGCATTTATTGGGATCAATGCTGCAGGCAAAACATCTGTACTTAAGGTCGTTTTGCTGACTTTGAACTTGTTGAACAATCAGCCAATTAACCACATCGAGACAAAAGAAATTTTGGGCGATACAGATATGGCGACTATTAATACCTATTTCTACTCAGAGGCAAAGGAAATTTGCAGATTGGAAACTGTTATTACATCAGAAAAAGCTAAAACAGAGGCAGTTTACTATAAAATAGTAAAGGAAACTTTGTGGGCAAAGTCTCAAGAATCTGTGACTGCAAGAAAGAATCTGACGGATTTTTCTTCATATGAGCCGATTGCAGTTCGTAAAGAGGAAGAATTTTTATCGGATGATGTAAGCATCATTATCGCTTATAACAAAAAGAAAAAAGAACGAATGGACATTGTCAGCCTGTTATCCTTTACAAATATCAATGTTCTGCCGTTTGCAGATGAAATTCCGGCAGAGGTTATTTCTTTCTTAGATCCTACGGTGGAGAAGCTGTATTTTGATAAGGCAGAAAATAAAACATTGATTCACTTGCAGTTTAAAGATAGAAAAGAAATTGTGCTAAACAATCCAATAGATTTAAATTTGTATCTTTCTTCAGGAACAATAAAGGGTATCGTGGCATTTACTTTGGCGAAGGAAGTGCTGAAATCGGGCGGATATCTGGTCATGGATGAAATTGAGAACCATTTCAATAAGGAAATTGTTTCTACGCTGATTCGCTTTTTCATGGATACAAGGCTGAATAAAAATGGAGGCACATTGATTTTTACTACGCATTATCCGGAGTTGCTTGATGAATACGACAGAAATGACAGTATTCATATCATCCGAAACAGAAATGGTATTACAGTAGATAATCTTGCTAATCTTTTAAAGCGAAATGATATTAAGAAAAGTGAGGCATACCAGAGTGGATTCTTAGAAGGAACGACGCCGATGTATGAGTCTTATATGCGGTTGAAAAAGAGCATCGCAAATTCTATTTAAGATAGGAGGATTGCGATGGAATTAGCAAAAATTAAAGCATGTATTTGCGAAGGAGCTGCAGAAGCAGCTATTATTGACGTGTTGTTGGATAATGATCTTTTAATTTTTGAACGTGAAGAAATGCTGGATGAAGGTGTAATTCGCTGTAGGGATGGAAAAACTTTTGAAACCAGATATTTAAGAAAAGGCTTCAATGAGCTGATTTCGGTTATCCGGATACTGGATTCCAGAAGAGAGAACTTTAAGCTCAGTAAAGCGTATGAAAGTAAAGTGGATGTGATCAATGTTATTACAGCGCCAGAGATAGAAATGCTGATTATTTTCAATGAGGATAAGTATAATGAGTTTAAGAAGTCCGGCAAAAAGCCTAGCATTTTCTGCAAGGAAAATTTGAAAATGTCTAGTGTGAAATCTTATGATTTTGTTAAAGAGTATTTTGAAAATCCGGAAATACTGTTGAAAGCAATTAAGAAATATAATGAAATTTCAAAGATCAGAAAAGGCGAATATACGTTGTTAGATTTACTGAAGTAACATATATGATTTCAAGTATGGCGTCTGCCGGACTGGAAGGTGATTCCTTTTGGCTCGAAGAAATTTTGTCAATTGGCTGGCAATCTCAAACTATGGTACCACTGAAGCCGAGGTGTAGAAATACAATTCGGCTTTTCATGTCAATTTTTGAGAATGTAATTCAAAAACACCAGTTACGGAGTCATTAAAAATTTCAAATAGTAAGCAAGGATAAGTGAAAGAATATGAATATATAAAAAGGGAGTTGAGCCATTGGTACTAATCGGGGTGTTTACATGGCTTGGTAAATGATTACATAAATAAATACAAAAAATGGAAAAAACCAAATCAGACAATGATTTGACAAAATGTGAAAAAGCATTTCAAGATACACAAGACACGTTAGAGCTATTAAATGAAATGTTGGAATGACGTGTGATGCAGAAAATAACGTTAACAGGAAAAACGGTGCTGGTTACCGGCGCTGCTGGTTTCATTGGAAATAATCTGGTTCTGGAATTGCTCCGCACAGTGGAGGCTATTCAGATTGTGGGCATAGTAAGCTTTACAACATTCCCTCCACCTGCCTTCGTTTTTTTACAGTATACGGTCCTGCAGGGCGTACGGATATGGCTTACTTCGGTTTCACCAATAAGCTGATGAAAGGTGAAAAAATCCAGATATTTAACTATGGCAACTGTAAGCGTGACTTCACTTATGTGGATGATATCGTGGAGGGCGTGAAAAGAGTGATGCAGGGAGCGCCCGAAAAGAAAATGGGAGAGGATGGTCTTCCAATTCCTCCTTATGCAGTCTACAACATTGGAAACAACCATCCGGAAAAGCTTCTGGATTTCGTTCAGATTTTGCAGGAAGAGCTGATTCGTGCAGAGGTGCTTCCAGAGGATTATGATTTTGATGCCCATAAGGAACTTGTGCCCATGCAGCCGGGAGATGTGCCGGTGACCTATGCAGACACCAGCGCATTGGAGCGTGATTTCGGCTTCAAACCGGCTACCAGTCTGAGAGAAGGGCTGAGAAAATTTGCTGAATGGTATAAAGCATTCTACTTCGCCACTGCAAAGGATTGACAGAAATAGAATGACTGGAATGAGCTGGCTCAAAGAAAACGGCTATTCGCATTTTCACTAGAAAAGGAACTGCACACTAATTACTTAGTGCGACAGCCGCTGAAACTCCCCTCATATACACTTTTTACTTCACGCAAAAACAGAGGGCAAGTTCCTGCCCTCTGTCGTTACAAAACTTTACTGCTCTGTGTGTCCTGCTCCTTTCTCCTGAAGAAGTTGTTTTAACCGGCGGATTTCTTCCTCAGCCTCTTTCACCTTTTGAAGTGCTTTTTCTGTATTTTTGCGCTCGCGTTCCATACCTTGTTCGATGCCCTGCTTGATCAGCTTATCTGATTCTAACTCCAGCACTTTTCCTCCCATAACCTCACCAAACCTCTCTTTTACTTGTTCTTCATCCCGAAGGATGTGGTTTCCGATCCGGCTGATCAGCTCCACGATATCCCGGAACATGATTTCCTGATCTTTTTCCAAGAATTCCTTTTCCAGATACCTTTCGATCTCTCTGTATTCCTCCAGGAAATCCCGGAGTTTCTCCGGATCTTTCCCTAGCTCCTTCCGTTTTCTCTCATACCGCATACTATAGTACGGCAGAAGAAAAAACAGATACTTTTGAAAGATCTCTTCCCTGGGATATTCCTCCACATACACCACCGGTACCCGGTATTCAATCCTGCGTCCGTCCGGCATCACCAGCTCCACAACCAGATGGTCTTTGTCAGACTTTCCCCGGAGATACAGTACACAGGAGGATGGAAAATAGAGCCGATAAATGCCATGCTCTTTGCGTATATTTCCTAATCCGATGGCAAAATCGTACTCTACCATCCGGATCTCCATAGTGGAATCCCAGGTACTCTGGCATTCAATATGATACCCCTTATTTTTGATCTTTAAATGGGAGTCCGTGATAATCTCCCCGTTTTTTGTCTGATACTCATTTCTCTTTTGTATGATTTCTACGTCCGACGGATAATCTGTGCCAAAGACTTCATTGATGAGGGGCACAGCTAACTGAGGCATCTTCTCCAGCATTGTCCGAAAGACGTCGTCATAGATTGTATGGTTTGCCATGAGGCAGCTCCTTTCCTTGCTTTTGTATAGTTGTCTCATGTACTTTGGAAATGTGTTTATCAGAACCGGTCTGCCCATGGTCTTTCCACAGGCAGTCGTATGTATTTTCTCTTCCAGTTCCCTGCTGAAAGTTTTTTCTTCTGTAAAAAAACAGTTCTTTAGGCGCTCACAACTCCTTTCTATCTATTCCTTTTTCCCCTATGGGAATTTCCCCACGCGGCTTCTTCTGTCTTCTATTATAATTGTCTTCCATCGCAGGTACAAGCTTTTTCCCAAAAAAGGAGCTGCGCACTATGATTGCTTTCAGTAACGGATTTAAGTATTGGAGCAAATGTCTTTCGCAGGAAGCGACAGGCAAAACGAAACCACCTCTGTTGGAAGTAAAAAATCTATACAGTAGAGATGGTAAAGTGAATGGTGTGGATTTCCAGATATTTCCAGGAGAGGTGCTTGGAATTGCTGGATTAATGGGAAGCGGAAGAACAGGAACTGAAAAACCTCTCCGGGGGAAATCAGCAAAAGGTTGTGTTTGGAAAAAGTATTTTCCTGCGTCCAGATATTTTAATGCTGGATGATCCCACAGTTGGTGTTGACGTAGAAGCAAAAGAAAGCATCTGCCATATTATTGCAGGAATTGCAGATTCAGGAAGTGGAGTACTTTTGGTTTCCTCAGAATTCGATCATCTTGCAAAAGTATGCGATCGAGTATTAATTATGAAGCAGGGAAAGTTTGTTAGGAAATTAAAGAAAGGAAAAGATGCAATAACTGAAAACTCGCTTTTGGTTTCAGTACAATCCTGAGTTATGAACTGACTTTCTGGCCGGTTAAAAAAAACGGAACTGGCTATTGAGGATTTGATCTTTTTCCCTTCCTTGCAGTCCCTATTCTCTTGTGTTAAGATAAAAGAATAACTTTCCACAGAAAAATGAAGGCATTTTGGAAAAAAGTGAGGATGATTCCTATGGAATGGACCAGAGGTTTGACGGATATGCATTGCCATGTCATTCCCGGGGTGGATGATGGAGTAAAAGACATGGAAGAGGCATTGCGTATGATTAAAATAGAATATGAGGAAGGGGTGCGGACCATCATTGCCACTCCCCATTATCGTGTAGGGATGTTTGAGCCTTCCTCCAGAGAGGTACAGGAACAGTTCCTGAAACTTACCTGGGCAGCGGGAAAAATTTTTAAGGATCTGAAATTGTATCTTGGGTGTGAGCATCACGCCAATATGGAGATGGAGCATCAGATCGCCCATGGAATCTGTGCCACCATGGCAGGATCCAGATATGTGCTGGTGGAGTTTTCCTATGGAGATCCCAGGTCTTATATCCGGGAAAAGCTTTATACCCTTATCTCACATGGATACCGGCCTGTAATTGCTCATGCTGAGCGGTATGCTGCTTTTCGTGAAGATCTCTCCTTTTTGAGAGAAATGGCAGAGCTTGGAGCAGAAGTACAGATCAACGCAGATACGTTTTTGTCAAACAGTCTTAAGACCCGGCGCTTTTGCCGTCAGCTTTTAAGTGAAGATCTTGTTCATTACATAGGCTCAGATGGACATGGAATCCATGAGAGAATTCCCCGAATAGGCGCTGCTTATGAGGAAATACTGAGAAGAGCAGGAGCCGAAGCGGCTTATGAGATTTTTGTGGAAAACCCCAGAAGGATGATAAACGACAGAAGGAGGTAGAGCCAGATGTGTAAACTTTTAGAAGAAATGACTGGCTTACCTTTGGAAGAAGTTCGCAAGTTGGCTAAGAATGATATTGCATAAAAACAAATTTATCCATTTCAACATCTTCATTCAAAACAGAATACATTTTTCATTTATGGTCATACTACCTCCAGGAAAGAATCTTGGAGGTGTTTTTATGTCACAGGAACAAAAAGAAGAAAAAAAGCAGGCGTTGGAACAGGAGACGGAGCAGAACGAACAGATCCGGGAAATGGGCCAGGTAATGCTGGATGGAAACGAAAAGAAACACAAGGTGGAGCTCCTGACCATTATTGGAGAGGTGGAAGGCCATGAGTCTGCGCCTTCTCAGAGTAAAACCACGAAATATGAACACGTACTTCCCAAGCTTGCCATGATCGAGGATGATCAGACTGTGGACGGGCTTCTTATTTTACTGAACACTGTAGGCGGTGATGTGGAGGCGGGACTGGCCATTGCAGAAATGATTGCCTCCTTAAGTGTTCCCACGGTTTCTCTGGTGCTGGGCGGAGGCCATTCCATTGGGGTACCCATGGCTGTTTCTGCGGATTATTCGTTTGTGGTGCCAAGCGCCACCATGGTTATTCATCCGGTGCGTTCCAGCGGAATGTTCATTGGCGTGGCCCAGACTTATCGAAATATGGAAAAAATTCAGGATCGGATCACTACATTTATTTCTGATCATTCTCACACCACCAAGGAACGACTGGAGCAGCTGATGCTGGACACCACCCAGCTGGTGAAGGACGTGGGTACCATGTTGGAGGGGAAAGAAGCGGTAGCGGAAGGATTGATCGATGAAGTGGGCGGTGTGAAAGAGGCCCTGGCCAAACTATATGCGCTGATTGAAAAAGGCAGCAGGAAAACGTACTAAAAAAGTATATGTTTTGTCACGGTATCTCTATGGGAAGGATTATAAAAATCTTGTAAAAAAATGCAGTTTTTTATTTGATTGTCCACGCTTTTGTGCTATAATGCTAAAGAATGAATATTTATGCCGTATTTCAGCGGTAATGAGTTATTTCTAAATTTATTTATGCAGGAGGGACAATCATATGAGCAATACGTGTGGATGTCAAAACGGCGGAAACGCAGATTTCGCTGAATTGGCGCCTGTACTTGAGAAGTATGCGAAAGTACCGGGAAGCCTGATCACCATTCTTCAGCAGACCCAGGATATCTATGGCTACCTTTCTCTGGATGCGATCAACTACATTGCAGAGAGAACAGGAATCATGCCTGCAAAGATCTATGGTGTTGCTACATTCTATGCACAGTTCCGCTTACAGCCAATTGGTAAGTACCTGATCATGCTTTGCAAGGGTACTGCATGTCATGTAAACGGTTCTGATATGATCGGGGAAGCAGTGACAGAGCATCTGGGAATCAAAGACGGAGAGACAACAGAGGACGGATTGTTTACCCTTAATAACGTTGCCTGTCTTGGATGCTGTTCTTTAGCACCGGTTATGATGGTGAAGTCAGCAGACGGAGAGGAGACATTTGGTAATCTGACCAAAGCGTCCGTAAAGAAGATTCTCGATGACTACAAAGCGAAGAACGCATAGGAGGTAGAGGTATGAAAGTTGTTGTAGGACAGGGCAGCTGTGGTATTGCTACCGGTGCCAAGAAAACTTCCAATGAATTTGAGAGAATCGTTGCGGAGAAAAACCTGTCAAATGTGATCATTGACAAAACAGGCTGTATCGGTACCTGTTATCTGGAGCCTATCGTAGATGTATATAACGACGAAGGCGCACTGGAAGCCAGATATGTAAAATGTACTACAGATAAAGTTGCAGAGATCGTGGATGAGCATCTCATCGGCGGCAAACCAGTGGAAAAATACATGATTCCGGAAGAGGATAAGGCATTCTTATCTCAGCAGCAGCGAATTGTACTTCGCAACTGCGGACAGATCAACCCGGAAAAGATTGACGAATACATTGCTACAGGCGGATACGAGGCAGCTAAGAAGGTTATCACTTCCATGACTGCTGACGAAGTAATCGAGGAAATCAAGGTTTCCGGACTTCGCGGACGTGGCGGCGCCGGTTTCCCAACCTGGTTCAAATGGAATGCCATCAAATCCAACAAGGGCGCACAGAAATACATGGTATGTAATGCCGACGAAGGTGACCCGGGCGCATTTATGGACCGTTCCGTACTGGAAGGTGACCCACACTCCTTACTGGAAGGTATGATCATTGGCGGTTTCGCTGCCGGTGCTACCGAAGGTATCATTTACTGTCGTGCTGAGTATCCTCTGGCAATTGCCCGTCTGGAAATCGCTATGGCTCAGGCTCGTGAGAGAGGCTTCTTAGGCAAGAACCTTTTCGGCACAAACTTTGACTTCGACATCCGCATCAAGGCTGGTGCAGGTGCATTCGTATGTGGTGAGGAGACCGCTCTCATCGCATCTCTGGAAGGTGAACGAGGAATGCCTCGTCTGAAACCGCCATTCCCGGCTGCGAAGGGTTACTGGAAACTTCCTACCAATATCAACAACGTTGAGACCTATGCAAACGTTGCATGGATCATGCTCAACGGCGGTGAAGCCTTTGCTGCAAGAGGTGCAGAAAAATCCAAAGGTTCCAAGGTATTCGCTCTGGCTGGTAAGATTAAGAAGGGCGGTCTTGTGGAAGTACCTATGGGTATGTCACTGAAAGATGTTATTTACAACATCGGCGGCGGTATCAAGAACGACAAGAAATTCAAAGCTGTACAGATGGGTGGTCCGTCCGGCGGATGTATTCCTGCAGAACTCATTGACACCCCTGTTACATATGAAGATATCAACAAGACAGGTGCAATCGTTGGTTCCGGCGGTATGATCGTTATGGACGAGGATACCTGTATGGTAGATATGGCAAGATTCTTCCTGGACTTCACCAAGAAGGAATCCTGTGGTAAATGTAACTACTGCCGTATCGGTACCAAGAGAATGCTTGAGATTCTGGAAAGAATCACAAAGGGCGAAGGAAAAGATGGAGATATTGAGCTTCTGGAAGAGCTGGCAGCGAAGATCAAAGACGGCGCTATGTGTGGTCTTGGACAGACTGCTCCAAACCCGGTTCTTACCACCATCAAATACTTCCGCAATGAATATGAAGATCATATCTACAATCACAAATGTACTGCAAAATCCTGTAAAGCTCTTATTTCTTACGAAATTACAGAGAACTGTAAGGGCTGCGGCGCTTGTGCAAGACATTGTCCGGTTGGCGCGATCAGCGGCGAGAAGAAGGCAATGCACAAGATCGATCCTGCTGTATGTATCAAGTGCGGCAAGTGTGAAGAGTCCTGTAAGTTTGATGCAGTGAAGAGAGTTTAATAGGAGGTGTAGACTGTGAATAAATACAGATTAAATATCGACGGTAAAGAAGTCTACGGACTTCCAGGTCAGACAATTCTTGAAGTTTGCAAAGAAAATGATATTTTCATCCCAACTCTTTGCTACGATGAAAGAACTGAAATTTACGGTGCCTGCGGTCTGTGTATGGTTGAAATGGAAGGCAATCCCAAACTCTGGAAAGCCTGCGCAACAGAAATCGCGCCAAACATGGTCATCCATACCAACACACCACGTGTCATCGAATCCAGAAAGACAAACTTGGAGCTTCTTCTTTCCAACCATAAGGGAGATTGCCGTCCTCCGTGCAAACTTGCATGTCCTGCAGGTACAGACTGCCAGGGTTATGTAGGCCTTATCGCTAACGGCGAATACGAAGAAGCAATTAAATTAATCCGTGAAAACATTCCGCTTCCAGGCGCAATCGGACGTGTCTGTCCTCATCCATGTGAAACTGCCTGCCGTCGTGGAATGGTAGACGAACCAATCGCAATCGCAAACCTGAAGAGATTTGCAGCAGATGCAGATGAGTTCGGCGAAGATCCATTTATGCCGGAATGCGAGCCGGATACCGGTAAGAACGTTGCCATCATTGGTGGTGGACCTTACGGTTTATCCATGGCTTACTTCCTCCGTCAGTTAGGACATGACGTAACCATTTATGAAGCAATGCCTAAGCTTGGCGGTATGCTTCGTTATGGTATTCCGGAATATCGTCTTCCTAAGGAAGTTCTGGATGAAGAAATCGCACTGATTGAGAGAATGGGTGTGACAATGATCACTAACACCAAGATCGGTGAAGATATTTCCTTTGAAACCATTAAGAGAGATTACGACGCTGTCTGCGTTGGTATCGGTGCATGGGTATCCACTGGCGTTCGCTGCAAAGGCGAGGACGCAGAAGGTGTGATCGGCGGTATCGATTTCCTTCGCAAGGTTGTTCGCAATGAGCCTATCGACCTTGGCAAGAACGTTGCCATCGTAGGTGGCGGTAACACCGCTATGGATGCCTGCCGTACAGCAGTACGTCTTGGCGCTGAAAAGGTTTACAACATCTACAGAAGAACCAAGGACGAAATGCCTGCAGATATGATCGAGATTGAAGAGGGCGAAGAGGAAGGCGTAATCTTCCTGAACCTGACCAATCCTCTGGAAATCATCTCTGATGAAAACGGACATTGCCGTCAGATGGTACTTCAGGTTATGGAACTGGGCGAGCCGGATGCATCTGGACGTCGTGCTCCTGTTCCGGTAGAAGGGGAGACTAAGACCATTGACGTGGATACGGTAATCCTGGCAATCGGACAGAAAGTAAACGCTGCCGGAATCGAAGGCGTAGAACTTACAAGAAAAGGCGGTATCGTATATGATACCAACACCTTTATGACTGCAATCCCTGGCGTATTTGCCGGCGGTGACTGTGGTAATGACAAGATCTCTATTGCAGTAGAATCTATTGCAGACGCGAAGAAGGGCTGCCTTGTGGTAGACGCTTACCTGCGCGGAGAAGAGATCGCATATGAGCCAAACTACTATGTAACACGGAACGATTTAAGCCCGGCTTCCTTTGAAGACCGTGAAAGAATGTGCCGTCCTACCATGGAACAGCTCAATGCAGAAGAAAGAAAAGACAACTTTACAGAGGTTGTATTCGGATACGATGAAGAACAGGCTCAGGCAGAAGCAGAACGCTGTCTGGAATGTGGATGTAAAGACTACTTTGAATGTAAGCTGATCTCTTACGCAAATATGTACGACGTAAAACCAGATCGTTTTGCAGGAGACATCAACGAAGTAGAATTCCACGATGAGCATCCGTTCATCTTAAGAGACCCGAATAAGTGTATCCTTTGCGGACTTTGCGTTCGTGCCTGTGATGAAGTTATGGGCGTTGGCGCACTTGGTCTTGTAAAACGTGGATTTGATACCGTTGTAAAACCAGCTCTGGAGCTTCCCCTCTCTGAAACAGGATGTATTTCCTGTGGTCAGTGTGTAAGTGTCTGCCCAACTGGTGCATTACAGGAAAATCTGTCCATCGCAAAATCTGTTCCTCTGGATACAGAAGTTACCGATACCACCTGTTCCCATTGTTCCGTTGGCTGCTCCATGCACCTGGAAAGCTATGGCGATATGCTGATCAAGGCTGTTCCGGACAAAGAGGGTGCAGTAAACAAAGGACTTCTCTGCGGACGCGGTAAATTCGGTTTCGACTGCTCTGTTCTTGGAGACAAACTCTTCGAGCCACTGGCAAGAAAGAACGGAGATCTGGTAGAAGTAGATTACCATGAAGCATTTGTTCTGGTTGCAAAGAAAGCAGAAGCTCTTGCTGCAAAATATGGCAAGGACGCTGTGGCAGTTGCAATCTCTGACAGATATACAAACGAAGAAGCATACGTAATGAAGAAACTGGCAGATTCCATTGGTGCTAAGACTCTCTGCTTCAACAACAGAGAAAACGGTCTGGAAAAAGTTCTGGGTGTAAATGCATCTCCGAACACCATCAATGAACTTCTTTCTGCAGAAGTAATTCTTTGCGCTGGCTTCATCGCAAAAGAAAATCAGGTTATCCGCCTGAAACTGAAACAGGCTGCAGCAAACGGAGCGAAGGTTATCCTTGTAAATCCAGAAGGATATGAGCAGGATCACATGAGCTTTGTATACAAGACTGTAACCACAGACAATACTCTTGGCTTCTTCAAAGGCGTTGCAAAAGCGCTGGTTGACATGGGCAAGGGTGCAGGCACAGCAGGCTTTGACGCATTCAAGGCATCTGTAGAAGGTGCTTCCGTATGTGATGAAGTGAAGGCTGTTGCTGAACTTTACGCAAATGCGAAGAAAGCAATGATCGTATTCCAGCAGAATGTGGTTTCCACAGAAGCTGCTACCTTACTTGCTGATATCGCTCTGGTATCCGGACACATCGGAAAAGCCCGTGACGGTATCCTGATGCTGAAAGCTAAGAATAACAGCCAGGGTCTCATTGACCTGGGCATCACTGCAGGCGCAGAAGCAATGGAAGGCGTAAAAGCCCTTCTGGTATTCGGCGAAGACGTTCCTGCAGAAGCGCTGAAAGAGCTGGTATTCTTAATGGTTTGCGATACACACATGACAGAAACTGCTAAGAAGGCAGACGTTGTCATTCCTGGAACAGGATTCGCTTCCACTTATGGTACTTACACCAATACTGAGCGCAGACTCCAGGTAGTAGAACAGGCCATCGAAGAAGACGTGATCTTCACCAACTGGGAAGTTGCTGCAGAACTGGCTCACGTTTACGAAGTGGAAATGCCATTTGATGATATCGAAGACATTTCTGACGAAATGAACGAGAAACTTCCGGTTTATCGTTATGCAGAGATGGGCGAAATCAGCGGAGGCGTTCTGGAATGCAAGGACGCAGCTCTGGTTGCAGTAGAAGACGGTGCATTCGTTGCTCCTCTTACCTGTACAGATCATCTCACCAACATGATCGATGCCAGACTTCCGAAGGCAAGCAAATAATGAACAGATAATAAGACCCTGCATGGCGGCTGCTGTGCAGGGTTTTCTTTTTCATTGTATCTGGTAGCAAATTGTGTTATACTATTTAAGATAGTGGGTATCCACATAAAAAAATAAAAACACAGCAGTCTGAAACAAATCCAGACAGACTGTGATGAGGTTAAACATATGTCAGTCTTATATGCAATCTTATTAGGTATTGTACAGGGAATTACAGAGTTTCTTCCTGTGAGCAGCTTCGGTCATCTGGATCTGATCCAGTCTCTCATGGGCATTAACCGGGGTCCGGGGGTTCTTTTTGAGGTGATGCTGCACATGGGTACCCTTGCAGCTGTTGTTCTCTTTTTCTTCCGGGATATCCGGCAGATCGCCATAGAACTGGTGGGTCTGGTGGGAGATCTGGTGGGAAATGTACATCTGTATATCCACAATAAGAGAACGGGAGACCATCTTCATTACGCCAAACTGGTGCAGGGAAGTTACCGTAAGTTTACGGTTCTCATCCTGGTTGCCACCATACCCACCGCTTTGCTGGGATATCAGGCAAGAGCCCTGGTAGTGCGGGCGTCCATCTCGCCTCTGTTTTGCGCGGCAGCCCTTTTGATCACGGGAATGCTGCTTCTTATTGTGGATCTGGGTCAGTCTGGCGGAACCAAGACCCCAAGAGATACCACCTATGGCGATGCCATGTGGGTGGGAATCTGTCAGGGAATCGCCGTACTTCCCGGTTTTTCCAGAAGCGGTCTGACCATCAGCGCTGCGCTTCTGTGCGGACTCAGCCGCAAATTTGCTGTGAAATTTTCCTATATCCTGTCCATTCCGGCGATTCTGGGAGCCATGTTCCTTGAACTGGGGGAATTTACTTCTCCTGGCATGAATGTGGGACTGGGCTTTACCTTTTTCCTTGGTATGCTGATTGCAGGAATCACAGGTATTTTCACCATCCGCCTTTTGCTGGGACTGATCCAGAAGAAGAAATTCCGCTTTTTTGCGTACTATTGCTTTGTAGCAGGGATTCTGGCACTGGTGGGAATTTTTGTTTAACCATGGCTGCCGCCGGGCAGTAAGTATAGAAATAGGAGGGGAGCCGTTTTATGGCAAGTTCAGGTAAGAATACGAAGGGGAGAAAGAAAACAACACAGAGCAGACAAAAACAGACAGCAGCATCCAGTGGTTTTCAGAATGAGATCATTCTTCTGATTATTCTGGCCGCATGTATCATTCTGATGGTAAGTAATTTCGGAATGGGCGGATTCGTCGGGGATGCCATCAGTTCCTTCACCTTTGGAGCCATGGGACTTCTGGCCTATGCCTTTCCTGTGCTTCTGTTTCTTGGAGCTGCCTTTCTTCTGTCTAACCGCAAAAACCGCCTGGCCTATAAGAAGGTCTTTGCAGGCATTGTATTTTTTGTGTTTTTGTGTGGTTTTGTACAGCTTTTGACAGAAGGATACATGAAGAGTACCACACTTATTGATTATTATACCCTTTGTTCTGATTATCATACCGGAGGAGGTGTGGTGGGAGGCGCCATCTGCATATCCACCAGCTCTGCCTTTGGGGTAATCGGAGGATATGTCATCATCGTCATGGTGCTTCTGATCAGTATGATCATTGTAACCCAGCGATCTTTCTTTGGATTCCTTAACAAAGTGGGAACAGGAATTTACCGCCTCTTCAAAGGAGGCCACGACCGGTATCTGGAGGGAGCGCCGGAGCGGGAGCTGAAGAAAGAGCTTCGCGCCCAGGAACGCCGCCAGCGGAAGGAAGAGCGCATCAGAGAACTGGAAGAAGCCCTGATAGAAGAGGAAGAAGAGGAGCTTACCCAGGCTCTCCATGCTTCTCCCAAAGAAAAAAAACAGAAGCAGAAGAATCTGTTTCAGATTCCCAAATTGAAAGAAACCCTTCCCGAAGAACCAGAGGAAGAGAAAAACGAGCCACTTCCCGAAGAGAAGCCTTCCCAGGAAATTTCCTCACGGAAAACTTCCCAGGGACAGGTGGAGTTTCAGATTCACCGCTCTCAGCCAGTGATGGAGGAAGAAGAAGAACCCACGGAGGACACCCAGCCCCCTTTTTCGGAGGAACCGAAGGCCACAAGACAGCCTTCCAGGAATCCCAAGTCTTCCCCGAAGGAGATTGAAAGCGGCATTGTGAACATCCAGAAGGAGATTAATCAGCAGGAAGCCCCTATAAAAAGAAAATACCAGTATCCCCCTCTCAAGCTCTTAAAGAGAGGCGATGGAAAAACCCAGGGAGATTCCGATGCTCATCTGCGCAAAACCGCCCAGAAGCTCCAGGAAACCCTCCATAACTTCGGGGTGAATGTTACAGTAACCAACGTTAGCTGCGGTCCTACGGTAACCCGTTATGAGCTTCAGCCGGAAATGGGTGTAAAGGTAAGTAAGATTGTAAGCCTGGCAGATGACATTAAGCTGAATCTGGCCACACCGGATATCCGAATTGAGGCCCCCATTCCAGGAAAGGCTGCCGTGGGAATCGAAGTACCCAACAAAGAAAACAGCGCCGTAATGCTCCGGGATCTTTTGCAGTCCCAGGAATTCCAGGGCGCCAGATCCAAGCTGTCCTTTGCGGCAGGAAAGGACATTGCCGGCAAACCAGTGATCACAGACATTGCCAAAATGCCCCACCTGCTTATTGCCGGCGCCACCGGCTCCGGTAAATCCGTATGTATCAACACACTGATCATCAGTATTCTTTATAAAGCAAGCCCAGACGAAGTGAAGCTGATCATGATCGACCCCAAGGTGGTGGAATTAAGCGTATACAATGGCATTCCCCATTTGTTCATTCCTGTGGTCACAGACCCCAAGAAGGCAGCCGGCGCGCTGAACTGGGCCGTTTCTGAGATGACCTCCCGGTATAACACCTTTGCAGAATATGGTGTCCGGAACCTGGGAGAATACAACAAAAAAGTAGAAGCCATGAGGGTGCCGGAAGGAGAAACTCCTCCGGAAAAAATGCCTCAGATTGTGATTATCGTTGACGAGCTGGCAGACCTTATGATGGTGGCTCCGGGAGAAGTGGAAGATGCCATCTGCCGTCTGGCTCAGCTGGCCAGAGCCGCAGGAATTCATCTGATCATTGCTACACAGCGTCCTTCTGTAAATGTCATTACCGGTCTGATCAAAGCCAATATGCCTTCCAGAATCGCCTTTTCAGTGTCCTCTGGTGTGGACTCCCGAACCATTCTGGATATGAACGGCGCAGAAAAGCTCCTTGGCAAAGGCGATATGCTCTTTTATCCCCAGGGATACCAGAAGCCGGCCCGGCTCCAGGGCGCCTTTGTATCAGATGAAGAGGTAAGCCAGGTAGTTGCTTATCTGGCAGAGAAAAACCCCAAGACGGAATACGACACCAAGATTGAACAGCAGGTTACGGCTGTGAGCAGTTCTTCAGGAGGTGGAAGCGAAGATCGGGATATCCATTTTGAGGAAGCAGGCAAGTTTATCATCGAAAAAGAGAAGGCCTCCATTGGCATGCTCCAGCGTATGTTTAAAATCGGCTTCAACCGGGCGGCCCGGATTATGGACCAGCTCTGTGATGCCGGTGTGGTGGGCCCCGAAGAGGGAACCAAACCCCGTAAGGTCCTTATGACCATGGAAGAATTTCAAAATTATCTGGAAGAATAAAACCTATGAAATGTCCAAAATGTCACAAAGAAGTAAAAAAGGGCTCCCTGTATTGTCCCAATTGTCTCACGGAAATTCCGTGGGTACAGGAATTTAATTCTGTGGAGACCCTGATGGAAAAAAAGAAGCGGGAAGAACCTTCTAAGGGCTCTCTGCATCTTCGGACCAAATGGCACAGACGGAGCCGCAGGCTTCGGCTGTTCTGGATTCGCAGGCGCAGAGAGGTCGTAATTCTTTGCGCGGTTTTTGCCGCAATTCTGGGAGGCTTTTTTTACCATCAGCTTCATACCTTCCCGGTTCTCTATGAACGGGCCAGTAAGGAATTTCAAAACGGTGACTATGAGCGGGCCATGAAATATACCCAGGAGGCTCTGGAGCAGCGGGGAAATGACCTTTCTGCCAACCTGCTTCTTGCCCAGATCCAACAGGCAGAAGGGGAAACGGATTCTGCAATTCTGGTGCTCCGTTCTCTCTTTCAGGAGTATCCGGACAGCGTACAGCTGTATCAGCTGATGCTGGAGCTTCTTTATTCCAAGGAGGAACTGCTGGAAATCCGGGCGCTTATGGAAAGCTGTACCTCCCCCAAGGTACGGGAGGCATGCAGCGATTATATCTGCGAGGAGCCAGTAAGCAGCCTGCCCCCGGGAACCTATACTTCCGCGCAGGAGGTGGCCCTCTCTGCAGAATACGAGGATATTTATTATACCCTGGACGGAAGCATTCCAGACAGCAACAGTCAGAAATACACAAAACCCCTGGCTCTCACAGAAGGAGTCACCACGCTTCACGCCATAGGCTATAACAAAAAAGGCATTCCCAGTGAGATCATCGGCCGGAAATATGTCATCGTGGAGAGCGCTCCCAATCCGCCGGAAATCCTTCCGGAAAGCGGTTCCTACACGGAAGCCACCTCCATTGAACTGACAGTCCCCGATGGCTGCCGGGCTTACTATGCCTTTGACAAGGAGCCGGATGTGAACAGTACCGAATACACCACACCCATTGGAATGCCCCAGGGCTATCATGTGTTTTATGCCATTTTGGTGGCAGCCAACGGAAAAATCAGTGAAACAGCCAGTCGTACCTATTATCTGGAATACTAACCAGAATATCATCTATACAGGAGGAATTATTATGGTAAAGCATATTGTTATGTGGTCCTTTAAAGAAGAAGTAACAGGAGAAGAAAGAGAAGAAGCAGCCAAAAAGATCAAGGAAGGGCTGGAAGGTCTGGTAGGCATTGTTCCCGGACTTTTAAGCGCAAGAGTGGTAGTTGCACCCTTGGCTTCCAGCACCCACGACCTTTGTCTTCTCACAGAACTGGATTCGGAAGCTTCCCTGAAAGCTTATGCCACCAATCCGGATCACTTAAAGGTAGCCACCTTTGTTCGCAGCGTCACCTGTAACCGCGCGGCTATGGATTACGAAAACTAATGGAAATCCGAATTGTAACCGTAGGAAAAATCAAAGAAAAATACTTAAATGACGGCATTGCAGAATACGCCAAGCGTCTTAGCCGGTATTGCCGTCTCAGTTTTCATCAGGTGGCAGATGAAAAGACACCGGACAAAGCCTCAGATGCCTTGAATCGGCAGATCAAGGACATCGAAGGAGAGCGGTTGATGAAACAGATCCGGGATCAGGACTATGTGATTGCTCTGGCCATTGACGGAAAGATGCTGGACTCTGTGGAACTGTCCCAGCGGTTAAGCCGTCTTGGAGTGGAAGGCAAAAGTTCCCTTACCTTTGTTATCGGAGGCTCTCTGGGACTTTCTGATCAGATGCTGAACCGGGCAGATTTTAAGCTGAGTTTTTCCAAAATGACCTTTCCCCACCAGTTGATGCAGATGATCCTTCTGGAGCAGATCTACCGCAGCTTCCGCATCCAGAACGGAGAGCCCTACCATAAGTAAAAAAGGGCCAAAAATACCACAAACACCGGAGAATATTATGCAGGATTACATGGCACCCATGGAGGGTGTGACCAATTATATTTATCGAAACGCCTATCACAAATTTTTTTATCCCATGGATAAATACTTTACTCCCTTCCTTTCCGCCAAACCCAACAAAAGACTAAGCGACAAGGAAATCCGGGAAATCTCCCCGGAAACCAATCCAGGGCTTCCTGTCATTCCCCAGATCCTTGGCAACCAAGGGGATGATTTCATAGAAACAGCCCGTCTTGTCATGGATTACGGCCATCAGGAGATCAACCTGAATCTGGGCTGTCCCTCCGGGACTGTGACTGCCAAAGGCAAGGGCGCCGGATTCCTGGGAGAACCGGAGAAGCTGGATCGGTTTCTGGATCAGATTTTTTCCGGACTGGATATCCGGATTTCTATAAAAACAAGGATTGGAACCCATTACGAAGAGGACTGGGAGGAGCTTCTGAAGATTTATCAGAAATATCCCATCCAGGAGCTGATCATCCATCCCCGTCTTCTGAAGGATTATTACCAGAACCATCCAAGGCTGGAAACTTTTGAGGAAGCAGTCAAGGTCTGCAAAATGCCTCTCTGTTACAATGGAGATCTGTTCACCGTGGATGCCTGTGAAACAATCGCCCGGCGTTTTCCCACCATATCCAGTCTGATGTATGGCAGAGGACTGATCCGCAATCCTTTCCTGGTTGGAATGTTCCGGGAAGGACGTATGCCGGACAAAAAAGTGCTTAGAAGCTTTCATGAGGAAGTGTACCATGCGTATCAGGAGCAGGTCAGTGGAGAGCGCAATGTGCTGTTCCGCATGAAGGAGTTCTGGAGTTATCAGGGCGCCCTGTTTGCAGACAGCGAGAAACTAATGAAAAAAATAAAAAAAGCGCAGCATTTAAGGGAATATGAGTCGGTTGTCTCTGCGCTCTTTGCCCAGTGTTCCCTTCGTGTCTGAGCCTTTTTCAGGAGGATTTATGGATTTACAACGGTTTGAGGAATTTATTTCCCAGTATCCCATTTATGAATATCGTCTTATAGAAACGAAGGATTTGTCTGTAGCGGAACGTGTGCGGATCATCTGTGAAAAAGAATGTGAGCGTTACAACACCACCTGGGCCTGTCCTCCCGGAGTGGGCACCCTAAAAGAATGCGAACAGAAGATCAAGTCCTATCCCCAGGCCATCTTTTTTTCCAGTGTGGCAGAAGTTTCAGATCTTTTGAATATGGAAGAGATGCTTTCCACCAGAGACGCCCATGAGGCCCTTACCACCGCGGTGGGGGATTTTCTTAAGGAAGAGGGGCTGGAGGTTTATATCCTGTCCACAGAATCCTGTGATCTCTGCGAGGAATGCGCTTACAAGGAAGGGAAGCCTTGCCGTTTTCCGGAGAAAATGCATCCCTGCCTGGAAAGCCATGGCGTGGTAGCCGCAGAAATCGTTGAGCGGGAACAGATGGAGTATGACCTGGGAGGAAACACCATCCTCTGGTTTTCCATGATCCTTTTCCGCGAAAAGCAATAAATCAGGGATTTCCCAAAAGATGCATAAGAATTTTCCCTCTGGCATACATTACAACAAAAAGCCAGGGGGATTTTTTATGAAAAAAATGGACCACCTGAAGAACCAGCTGGTAACGGCGCTGGAGGTTCCGGCTGACCTGGCCTACGGGGAGCCTGTGGTTACGGTGACAGGAAAGCATCGGGCTGTGGTGGAAAATTACCGCAGCATCCTCCGCTACACAAAAGAAGAAATCCTTCTCCTGACCATGCATGGCAGGCTATCCATCCAGGGAAGGGGACTGAAGATTCCCTGCTACCATGGGGAGGAAATGGAAATTACCGGGTGCATTTTTGGCGTCTTTCTGGAACCGCCGGAGGAAAGCCCATGGAAAAAATCCTGAATCGTCTGTCCGGTACCGTGAAGCTTCTGGTGACAGGAGCCCAGACCGGACGGTTTCTGAACCTTTGCAAGGCCAACGGAATCCTTCTGAAGGAGATTTGCGCCTGGGAGGAAACCAGCTTCACCTGCAGCCTTCCTCTGAGCCAGTTCTTTCTTCTGGGCCCCATCCGAAGAAAAACCAGGGTGCGGATACATATTCTGGAAAAACGGGGACTGCCTTTTTTTCTTCACCGGAACCAAAAGCGGAAAACCTTTTTTGTCAGTCTGCTCCTGGCTCTTTGTCTTACGGGGATTCTGTCTCTGCGCATCTGGAACATTCATATAGAGGGAAATGAGAAAAACAGCACCCCGGAGCTTTTGTCCTTTCTGGAAGGCCAGGGCATTGTCCACGGAATCCCCAAACACAGGATCAACTGCAGCGACATTGCTGCGTCAGTACGTAAGGCGTATCCGGAAATCACCTGGGTTTCCGCCAGGGTGGAAGGGGTACGCCTGATTCTCACGGTACAGGAGGGGGCCTTTCCCAAAGTCCAGAAACAGGAACAGGAAACTCCCTGCAGTCTGGTTTCCCAGTGTACCGGCACCATTGTGGATATGGTAACACGAAGGGGAGTGCCGGTGCTTCAGGTGGGAGATACCTGCGAAAAAGGAGAGCTTCTGGTGGAAGGGCGTCTGGAAATCAAAAATGACAGCCAGGAGGTAATCCGGTATGACTACGTTCCCTCAGATGCAGATATCTATGTCCGCCACAAGCTGGCTTACTACGAAAGCATTCCCAGAGTTTATGAGAAACAGACCTTTACCGGAAAAGAAGAGAAGGGCTTCTTTCTGAAGCTGGGCTCATGGAATCTGTTTCTGGGGCCAGGACAAAGAGAAAACCATGATCTGCTCCTGGAAGAAAAGCCACTTCGCCTTACTGAAAACTTTACTCTTCCCCTTTCCTTTGGCACCCTTTTGTCCCGGGAATTCCAAAAAGAAAAGGGCAGATACACAAAGGAACAGGTTAAAGAAAAAGCGTTGGCCCGCCTTCATCTTTACCAGAAGAAACTATTGTCCCGGGGAATCCAGATTGTGGATCAGTCCCTGAAAACCCAGGTCACGGAAGAGGCCTGCACCGTACGGGGCTATTTCACGGTAATCGAAAAAACAGGAAAAAAAGTCTCGGTAGAACGGCTGCCTCAGCCCAAATCAGAAGAAGAACCACATGTTTTCTGAAAAAAATATAGTAAATAAAAAAGTGACGAACTTTATGAGAAGGCTTTCTCCTTTGCAACTGGGAAAACAGACAAAAGAAGGGGAGCATTTATTGACAAATTCGGCAAATTGAATTATGATCAAAAGTACCATTGATAAAAAATACAAAAAATGATAAAAAAATCGAATATGATTTTTCCAAAAACCATATTCCTGGAAGGAAGGAAAAACGCGTATGCCTCTGAGACGTGAACGAATGCGATTGGGAGATCTTCTGGTGAAGCAGCAGCTTCTCACGGAAGACGACTTACAAAGTGCCCTGGAGAAACAAAAGGGCAGCGGCAAGAAAATCGGAGAGATCCTGGTAGAAGAGGGGTATCTTTCGGATGATGTGATTGCCCGGGCGCTTCAGATGCAGCTGGGACTTCATGTGGTTCAGCTTACAGGCATTACCATCCCTGAGGAAGTCCGGAATCTGGTGAGTGTGGATCTCCTCAAGAAATATGAGGTGATTCCCTTTGAACTGGATGCCTATAATGCCAATATTCTTCATCTTGCCATGTCAGATCCCATGGATATGGCTGCCATAGATGATTTATCCATTGTAACCAATCTTCAGATTGAACCTTATATTGCCACAAGCCGCGAGATCCAGGCAGCCATTGACCGCTTTTATGGATCTGCGGAAACTTTAAATGCAGCCCGCCGGTTTACCCAGGAGCGGGCTATGCTTCGTGGTCTTTCTGCAGAGGACGATCTGGAAGACAGCGTCAGCGATGCCCCTATTGTGCAGCTGGTCCGTTCCCTGTTTGAACAGGCCATCCGCCAGAGAGCCAGCGATATCCATATTGAAGCGCTGGAAAACCACGTGCGTGTCCGTTACCGCATCGACGGCGCTCTTTTTGAAAAAATGATGTACGACAACAGTCTTCTTCCGGCCATTTCCACCCGCATCAAGATTATGGGCGGCATGGATATTTCCGAGAAGCGCAAGCCCCAGGACGGACGTATGACCGTGATGGTGGACCGACAGGAATACGACATCCGTGTTTCCTCTATTCCCACGGTACACGGAGAGAAGCTGGTGCTTCGTATTTCCTCCAAGCTGGGACTTACCCGCAATAAGATGGAGCTTGGCTTTACCCCGGAAGAGATGAAACGCTTTGACCATATGCTGGCCCATCCCTTTGGGATTATCTTTGTCACCGGTCCCACAGGAAGTGGAAAATCCACCACCCTTTATACGGCGCTTTCCCAGCTGAATAAGGAATCTGTAAATATTGTGACTGTGGAAGACCCGGTGGAGGCAGATATTGAGGGAATCAACCAGATTCAGGTCAATCCCAAGGTGAATTTAACCTTTGCCTCAGCCCTTCGTTCCATTCTCCGTCAGGACCCGGATATCATCATGATCGGTGAAATCCGTGACCCGGAAACTGCATCCATTGCTGTGCAGGCATCCATCACCGGACATCTGGTGGTTTCCACCCTGCATACCAACAATGCAGTGGGAACTCTGGATCGTATGGCAGATATGGGTGTGGAGCGTTATCTGATCGCCGACTCCGTGGTAGGCGTAATTGCCCAGCGTCTGGTGCGCCGCCTCTGCCCTCACTGTAAGAAGAAACGTCCTGCCACCGAGGAAGAGAAGCGGATCATGAAGCTTCCCCTGGACAAAGAGCAGGAAATTTATGAACCGGCAGGGTGCAATCTCTGTAACCAGACCGGATATTTTGGACGGACAGGAATTTTCGAGATCATGGAAGTGGACGACAACCTGCGCCGCCTGATTTCCAGCCACGGAACCACGGAGGAGCTTATGCAGGCTGCCAGAGAGAGCGGAATGCAGACCCTTCGGGAAAACGGTGTACGCGCCGTTCTGGAAGGCATTACCTCTTTTGAGGAAATGATGAAAGCATCTTACGAATAGGATGGTATCTCTTATGTACGATTTAAATGAACTTTTGATCCAATCCGGAGAAGTCAAGGCCTCTGATGTGCATCTCACTGTGGGACGGCCGCCCTGTTTCCGGATAAATGGGGTGCTGATCCCGGTGGAAGGGGAACGTCTCCTTCCGGATACCATGAAAGAAATGTTGTACCCCCTTCTGGACTCCCGGCATAAAAATGAACTGGAGAACCGGGGCCAGACGGATTTCGCCTATGCCATTTCCGGTGTGGGACGTTTCCGTGTGAATATTTTTCTCCAGAGAGGAACCCTGGCCGCTGTTATGCGTATCCTTCCCTTTACCATTCCGGAACCGGAAGAGCTGGGACTTCCTTCCCAGCTTTTAGAAATGACTACCCGCAAAAGAGGGCTTGTTCTTGTGACCGGACCTACGGGAAGCGGAAAATCCACCACGCTGGCCTCCATGATCCAGACTATTAATCGGAATTACCCCTATCATATCATTACCCTTGAAGACCCCATTGAGTATCTTCATCCCCATGGGAAATCATTGGTAAATCAGCGAGAGATCGGAAGTGATTCCGAAAATTATGCAACTGCCCTGCGCGCAGCCCTTCGTCAGGACCCGGATGTGATCCTAGTGGGAGAAATGCGTGACCTGGAGACCATTTCTACGGCCATTACTGCAGCAGAAACCGGCCATCTTGTTTTCTCCACCCTCCACACTGTGGGAGCGGACAAAACCATTGACCGCATCATCGACGTTTTCCCGCCGAACCAACAACAGCAGGTCCGCATTCAGCTGGCTGCTGTCCTGGAATGTATCGTATCTCAGCAGCTCCTGAAAAAAGCAGACGGTTCCGGCCGTGTGGCTGCTCTGGAAGTGCTGTTTGCCAACAATGCGGTGCGTAATCTTATCCGGGAATCCAAGACCTATCAGATTCCTTCTATTATGCAAACCAGCAGACGCGCCGGCATGCAGCTGATGGACGACGCCATTTATGATCTTTTTATGAAAAAAGTGGTCTCCGCGGAGGAAGCCGTTATGTATGCCCGTGACCCGGTGGCCATGAACCAGAAGCTGAACTTCGGGGACTTTGATATGATGTAGTCCCCAGAAATCAAAAATACCCAGAAGGAAAGGATGGAAGCCATGCCCGGCTATTTTTATAAGGCAGTAGACAAAAAGGGCCGCGAAAAAAAAGGCCAGATGGATGCGGAAAATCGGGAAAAGGTGGCAGAATACCTGAAGCGGGAAGGGCTTCTTCCCGTATCCATTAAAGAAAAAGGTCTTCTCACCAGAGATTTGGATTTTTCCATTGGCAAAAAAATCAAGCCCAGAGATTTAAGCGTATTCTGCCGGCAGTTTGTGAGCATTATGCAGGCTGGCGTTCCCATGAAGGAAGCGCTGCAGATGCTCCAGGAGCAGACAGAAAACAAAACATTAAAAAAAGCCCTTGGAGGTGTTCTCTCCAGCATTGAGAAAGGAAATACCCTGGCAGACTCCATGAGCGGTCAGGGAGATGTGTTTCCCCCCATGCTCATACATATGGTGGAAGCGGGAGAGCGCTCCGGAAACCTGGAAATGTCTTTTTCCCGTATGGCAATTCAATTTGAAAAAGAAGCCAAATTAAAGGCTACCGTAAAAAAAGCAACCATTTATCCCATTATCCTTATTATTGCAGCGATCGGCGTAATTGCCGTGATGCTCCTGTTTGTCATTCCGATCTTTATTGATATGTTTGCCGACCTGGATGTGGAAATGCCCGCCTTTACCATGGGCATCATGAACGCCAGCAAATGGCTGGGCCAATACTGGTATGTGGTGGCCCTGAGCCTGGTGATGCTTTTTGTCCTGTACCGGATGCTATATCAGACCCAATCAGGACGTTTCTATATTGATAAACTGAAAATGAAAATGCCCCTGTTCGGCAAGCTGACAGTAAAGACAGCCTGCGCCCAGTTCGCAAGACTGACCAGCACCCTTTTGACTGCGGGAATTTCCACCATTGACTGTCTGGAAATTGTATCCCGGATCATGAGGAACATCCACTATGCCAATGCGCTGCTGGACGTTCGCGGAGAGGTCATGAAGGGAATTCCCATTTCCGAGCCTCTGAAAACCTCCGGCATTTTTCCTCCCATGGTCTATCACATGACGGGCATTGGAGAGGAAACCAGTAATCTGGAGAAAATGCTGGATAAACTGGCAGACTATTATGACGAAGAAGTGGAGCAGACCACCCAGGCCATCATTGCCGCCATGGAGCCTTTGATCATTGTATTTATGGCTCTTGTCATTGGAAGCCTGGTCATTGCCATGATCATGCCAATCGGAACGCTGTATTCCGGTCTGGAAAACCTGTAAGATCACGCCTTGGGAAATGGATGACCCGCAGCGATACATCAGGGAAGCTGTGTTCATCATAAAGTGTAAGGAAATAAGGGAAAAGGAGGAGAATTAAACGAGCCCAATATGTCCGTTCTCAAATATGCGGATAAAAATATAATAAAAGGAGATAGCAAGTATGTTAAAGTTATTTAAAAAAGAAAAGAAAAACAACAAAGGCTTCACTCTGGTGGAACTGGTAGTTGTAGTAGCCATTCTGGCGATTTTAGTCGGACTTCTGGCACCACAGTATACGAAGTATGTAGAAAGATCCAGAAAAGCAGCTGATGCAGCTAATTTGGATAATCTGGTAAAGGCAACACAGGTAGCTTTAGCTGATAATACATACAGTGAACTTATTCCTATAACCCCAGATGGAAAAGTAACAGTTACTATAACAATTACACCAAATGAAACAACAGCAATAGCTAATCCTGTTGATAGACAGGAGAACATAGAAAGCGCCTTAACGGAATACTGTGGAAACAACTGGGATAAAACCACATTAAAATCCAAATCCTGGGAAAGTAGTAAGATCATGGCTGTTCTAACTATTGATAGCAAAGCTTCTGTAACTGTAAAATATACACCAGAGGATCTGAAAAACAAAGAAGGCGCTGACGCATAACCTGTGATTTTGCGCTCTATTATCACTGCAACAAGAAAGGCCCCCTTATGATCCCCTTACCCTTACTGGAAATCATTCCATATATCATCCTATTTATATACGGAACCATCGTAGGCAGCTTCCTGAATGTATGCATTTACCGCATACCAGAAGGACAATCCATTGTCAAAAGCCCTTCCCACTGTATGACCTGTGGGAACCGGCTCAAATGGTACGACATGGTCCCTGTATTCAGCTGGCTGATTCTTGGCGGCAAATGCCGCAACTGCAAAGCCCCCATATCCCCCCAGTATCCTCTGATAGAGGCCGCCAACGGTCTTCTCTATCTCTGGATCGTGGGGGTAAATGGGTGGAATGCCCAAAGCCTTGTCTATACCCTGATGGCCTCAGCTCTGCTGACGCTAAGTATCATAGACTGGCGAACATATGAAATCCCGGTACAGATAAATCTGTTTCTTGCAGCTCTGGGAATTCTGGCAACAATCCTGGATGTTCCCCATCTGGTTTCCCACCTGATAGGAGCGGCAGCCATCAGCGTGCCTCTGTGGCTTCTTTATCTCCTTACAAAAGGAGCGGCCATCGGCGGCGGAGATATTAAATTAATGGCCGCGTGCGGTCTGATCCTTGGCTGGCAGAATATCGTTTTGGCATTTCTGCTTGCATGTATCCTGGGTTCTTTCATACATCTTCTGAGAATGAAACTCACCGGAGCCGGCAAAACCCTGGCAATGGGTCCCTACCTCTCCGCTGGGATTTTTGTAACAGCGTTGTATGGACAAACCTGGATTCATCAATACCTGGCTCTTTTGGGCATGTAAACAAATAACCGGAAAACCTTTTCCGGTTACAAAAGTCCATTTCAGGAAAAATGAATTTTTGTAATCGGAAAAATACCCGTAATACAAATGGAGGAATTCCCTATGGCAAAAATCATAAGTATTGAAATGACACTTTCTCAGATGAAAGTGGCTGAAATGGATGTCAAAGGCAAAAACACAAAAATCCGAAGCTGTTTTTCTGTTTCCCTTCCCCAGGGAGCTGTGGAAGATGGCTATATCCGGGATATCAACGGGGTGGCAGACCTTTTAAAGGAAGCCCTTACCACCCATAATATCCGCACAAAAAAAGTATGCTTTGCTATTTCATCCAGCAGGATCGCTAACCGTGAAGTACGCATTCCCTATATGAAGCAAAGCCACATCCAAAGTTTGGTAGAGGCAAACGCTTCTGACTATTTTCCTATTGACGCCTCGAAGTATCGCTTGTCCTATGACATTATGGGCGTAGAAAAAAAAGAAGAGGACACAGAAACCACCAAAGAATATCGTCTTATGGTTCTTGCTTCCCCCATTTCCATCTGCACCGCTTATCAGGAGCTTTGCAAACGCACAGGGCTTCATCTGATTCGGATCGGCAGCGTGGGAGAGAGTATTTATCATGCCATGAAGGAAACCTGTCCTTCCGGCGTTCATGTTCTGATCAAAATTGAAGAAAAGACTTCCCTGATCACCATTCTCAAAGATGGAGAGCTTTCTCTTCAGCGAACCCTGAATTATGGGGTGGATGCAGCGGCGGAAACTGTCCGTATGTATCCTGTCTTTGGTAAAAATCTGGACATAGAGCAGGCCATGGAAGTCCTTGCTTCCAAACGTTGCCTCCGCAGTTCTCTGGAGCTTTCACCGAATGTCTCCGAAGAGGAGGATACCGATGATTTTGTCCGGGAGGCCAGAAGAGAAGTAACAGAAAGTCTTCGTTATCTTTCTGGAAATATTACCCGAATGATGGACTACTACATATCCCGTAATCAGGATGTGGAATTTTCTTCCATTCTCTTCTGTGGTATGGGCGCCCGTGTCCTTGGGCTTCCCCAACTTCTTACCAGTGAACTTGGAATGCAGGTGTCCGTTTTAAACACCCTGTCCCGTGTGACGATTCCGGAAGAATCAGAAGCAGCGCTGGCTGACTATGTGGCAGTAGCCGGAGCCATCCGGTCCAAAGTGAATCTGCTGGGCAAATCTGGTCATCAGAAAGAGTCTGGAGCAGAAAATCTTCGCGGCGCGTACCTTGTGTTTTTCACAGGCCTTGCAGCCGCCATTCTCCTTGCCGCAGGCGGTATTGGCATCCGTGTTCTGCAGCACCGGGATATGGAACAGATCCAGCAGCAGATCGATGAAGAAAGTTCCATTGAAGAAATCTATCAGACCTATAACCAGGCCAAGGCCCAGTACGAAAACTTCCAGTATATGTATCAGTATACCAACACCCCCAATGAGGGACTGGTGGCTTTTATCGAGGAAATGGAAGAAAAAATGCCTTCCCATATGACCGTGGAAAGCTTTAGTTCCACGGGAACAGAGGTGAGCTTTGCCCTTCGTGTAACCAATAAATCCGAGGCTGCCAATACGCTGATGCAGCTGCGTACCTTTGAAAGCCTCTCTGATGTCACCACTACAGGACTGGATCAGGAAGAAGAGGGTGCGCTGAAAATGACCGTCACCTGCACCTATGCAGAACCGGCCATCCTTGACAAAAGCCAGGAATAGGAGGAAAAATTCATGAAGCTATCCATGCGAGACAAAAAAATACTTCTGATGTTTTCCGGCATTCTTCTGATGGCCTTAAGTTATTTCTTTGTTTACCGGCCGCAGCTTCAGGAAGCCCAGGTGCTGGAAGAACAGAGTCAGTCTTTGACTGTCCGTTTAAATGAACTTCTGGAAATGGCAAAAAACAAAGAATTTTATGTGCGGGAAACCAATGAAATCCAGAATCGGATTCAGGAATACGGAGAACAGTTTCCTTCGGATGTCAGACCAGAGGACGGGATTGTCCTTGCCAGAAATATGGAAAATGCCATTGATATAAAAATCGGCAATCTTTCTCTTGGACAAAAGGAATTTGTTTATTCCATGGACGGAACCGTCCCTTCTGAGACAAAAGAGGAGCGGGAAACCTTATCTGAGCAGAACAACCAGGCAACTCAGGAACAGATCAATGAAATCGAAGGCGTCCAGGAAGAGGAGACGACAGAAGTCGTCAATGAGACACAGGTCGTCTACGCACCTTCCCTGTACCGCAGCCAGGATACCATGCAGATTCAATGCGATTACAAGAATCTGAAACGCGCCATCCAATACATAGGAGAGCAGACGGGACGTATGACCCTGGATAATCTGAATATGGCCTTTGATTCTTCCACAGGAACGCTCACAGGAAACATGACCGTAAACCTCTTTTCTACGAATGGAATGAACACAGAATATACCCAGCCGGATGCCGGAAAGGTTTCTTACGGAACCAAAAACATTTTTGGTTCTATGGAAAAACCGGAGAAGAAAAAAACTGCTCCGAAGAAAAAGGAAGCTGCTTCCAGTGAGGAAGCGCAAAAACAAACGAAAGAATAAAGGAAAGACAGAGGGGGCATACCGTCCCCTCTAAAAGTCTTTTTTCCGCAGAAAGGACGGCGTGCTTTTTGAAAAAACATCATCCTTTTGATCAACTGAATAACCGGGGAATCACGCTTCTGGAAGTGATCATTGCAGTGAGTATGTTTTCTATTGCAGCCATTGTTCTGCTCCAGGGCTTTGTTACCTCCAGCCGCGTGAACAAAAAATCCAATCTTTACCTGGAAGCTACCTCTACTGCTCAGAATGTCATGGAAGAGATCAAAGCCAAAAGTTTCGAGGAAGTGGCTCTGGCCTTTAATTATCCCATTGACCAGATCACCGGAAAGAGCCGTTTCACGTTTCTGGAACCTCAGAAAGCTTCCATTAATACTCCAGATGGTGTGGGAATCTGCGAAAAACTCCGTACCCAAAGGGACGGCGCCTTTGTTTATACCGATGTACGTCTCACCGGGGACAAGGAGCAGGTTACTGCCTCCATTTTTTCCCAGGACGATGGAAAGACTTACGAATTTCATCCCCGAAAATCAGGGGAAAATGCCTCCCGGTATTATTATCAGATGACCAATGTAAGAAATCTCCATGAAACCTTTGATGTGCTTGCCGAATTTGACGGCAGCCATACCTCTGGCTATAAGAAAAAAAACAACCTGGTAACAGAAGATGAAAAAAACGATTTTTTAAGCCCAAACATTGCAAAACTGGACACCAAAAGCAATGGATTCCTCATTATGCCCAAGGCCTGGGATGACAAGGCATTGATCAATCTGGCTGCGAAACAGCTTGAAATCGCTCAAAATATCTGGCATGAGGATAAGACAAAGTGGATAAAAGATCCTGCGAATTTAAAGCCTGATGATGAAGGAAACCTAACCATCAGACCTACGGGGAAAGACTTTGTGGCTGCCATTGGAATTCCATGTCCTGAGACACCCCTGGATTATAGAGAAATCTATAAACAGACCAGGCGAACTCTGCAGATTACTCTGGAACAGAAGGGCGGCTTCACCACTGCCAAGGCCCGGTATACCTTAAATGCCCGGGGCTATGCAGATCCCTCCCGGGGAAAGTATGGGAGAATGGATATCTGCGATCTGAAAGGATGCAATGGAACGCCCAATGAAGCAGGCGCCTGCAAAGAGGGCTGCTGTATGTATACCAGCACCTATGTACCTTTTTACAGTTCCGACGCCGGCGTGGAGCTGAAAAATCTTTATGTTTTTTATTATCCCAATTATGAATCCACCAATCCCGTTGAACCGCTGGATCTTATTGAATTTGACAATACCATCAACTATCTCCTCAGCCTGTATGTTGTAAAGCAGCAGGATGAGGAAAACAATATGCCCACCTCCTCTCAGGAAAGGGGATACCGGATGAATCTTACCATTAAGGAAGATCCCGGAAGTAACGGAAATGCCAACTGGAACACCAACCCAGCTCTGTTTCGGGCACAAACAAGGTTTCGCACCAATCTGGATACGGATATCAGCGCCATGGAAGAGGGCAAGCTGTTCCTGGAACGTCCTACTATTGATCAGACGACACTTGTCTACCAGGATTCCTCCGGCCGTTGGGTAAAGAATTCCAATGCCCGAAAAGTGCTGGACTATAACGGCCTGGATGACCGGAAGGAACGTGACCGGATCTATACGGCAAAAGTAAGTGTTTATCATCAGGGCGCGGCAGCAAAAAACTTTCCCGAAGAAGAATGCATCTATACTCTGGATGGGTCCAAGGAAGACTGAGTTTTTTCAGTAAATGGAGGAACTATGAAAAACCGAACAAAAACAGACAGCACATCCAATCAGGGCTTTTCGCTTTTTACGGTGATCGTGGCCCTGGCTTTTATAGGAATCCTTGCCATGCTGGCCATTTATCTGTCCATGGCAAACCTCCGTATGAAGGTTACGGATATGAAACATAAAGACAATTTTTATACCGCGGAGCAGGCCCTGGAGGAAATCCGGGTGGGACTCCAGGAAGATGTGGGCAATGCCATGGCACAGGCTTATACATACGTTCTGGAGAATTATTCCAGAATCTCCAGCCAGGAAGCCAGCATGGATGAACTTCGCCAAAGTGTATTCCGGGAACATTATGTCAAAGAGCTTACAGGTTTTTTGAAGGAACAAAACAATACAACGAAATATGATCTTGAACATCTGATATCCTATATTGACCAGGGAAAAGACCTGCTCTCAGGAAATCCGGAATGCCTTATTGTGGTCAATCCCTCTGGAAAGGCCCCGGAGATGCAGGCGGATTTTGAGCGGGGAGTGCTTTTGAAAAATCTGAAGGTCATCTATGTGGATGCAAAGGGGATTGCCTCAATCATTGAGACAGATATCCGTCTTGGCATTCCAGGTGTACAGTTTCCCACACCGTCCACCCTTCCGGATCTTATGAACATGATCGTGGTTGCCAATGGAGGGATTCTCTGTAAAGGAGGAACCAATGCCACAGCCAACAGAGACAATCCCATAGAAATCCATGGAAGTGTATATGCCGGTCTTTTAAATTCAAATGAGACAGAAGCCAGTTCCTCTCTTCCAGGCAAGGCACCAGTCAGCATAAAGGTAGAAGGAAATGCCCATGTCAAAGTTGGTACCGGAGAACGTCTGGTTTGTCAGGGAGACATCCAGGTGGGGGAACAGGCCGGTTTTTCCACGGATTCTACTGTGGCGCTCTGGGCCAATGGGATTTCCCTGGCTTCCGCTGCCGTACAGCTGGAAGGAAAAACTTATCTGGCTGATGACCTTACCGTAGAAAAGGGAACCAACAGTCTGGTAACCTTATCCGGAGAGTATTATGGATACGGAACGCCAGAATCTGCCAATCTATCCAAAAATCAAAACTTATTTAACAAGTGGAACCTTTCTGATACAGATAAAAGCAGCGCCATCACCATCAATGGAAAAAATACCACCATGGATCTTTCCGGCCTGCAAAAGATTATGCTTTCCGGAAAAAACTATATTGGTACCAGCAGCCTTACAGGTACAAAGCCTGGAACTTCCAAAGCCAGCATTGACAACAAGGATGTGATGATGGGAGAGAGCCTGACGGTAAAAGGAACACAGCTTGCCTATCTGGCGCCTTCAAGCCTTTTATACGATGGAAAACAGAACAATCCCATGACCTATGACGAATACCTGGAAATCAGTAAAACGACAGATGTAGTTTCAGAAGAAACCTTCCAAAAGCCCCAGGAAATGTGGAATGGAAAATCCATGGCGCAGCTTGGGCTGAACAAGACTGCTCCTGTAAAATCTGTATTTTATAATGACAATGCAGGAAAGGGTTCTGTTTATTTTTATCTGAATTTTGACCCGGAAGATTCCAGCGATGCAGCACAGATGGCAGAAGCATCCAAATATGCGGCTTCCTATATGCAGGAATATTTTCAGAATGAAGCCATGAAAAAACATATGGATGCTTATCTTGATTTTTATTTGAAGGGCGGCGGGATTACCCTGAATGATCCCAATACTTACCTGCGCTATATCACAAATGGAAATATACTTTCCTACGAAACACAGCAGGATTCCGGACAGTCCCCAAAGGAAACCAAACGCCTTGAGCCAGCTACCAACACGGATATGAGCATTCTTAATGATGAACAGACCGGGTATCAGGATATGTGGTATGCTTTAAACCGAAAAATGATCAGCAGCCATGAGCTGTTAAATAAAAAAGTAATAGATCCCAACGGTAGTATAAAAGACAGCGATGGAAATTTCTATCATGATGAAACAGATGAAAACCGAAGTGTCTATGACAATCTGGTCAACGAAGCAGAAATGTTGTCTTTTATTGTTACTCATACAGGTTCTCCAGTAGAGGGATACTCCAACAGTTATCTCTTTACTGCACCGGAAGCAGACGGCGGACTTACAGCAGTGATGATGCATAACAGCGGAGAAACTCTCACTTATAAGGTTAAGTCTGGTTCCAGTGTTGATGGAACGCCAACGTATGTTACGAAATCTTTTTCCAGTACAAAGCAGCCATTTACGATTACCAGTGAACTGGCGCAGAAGCTTCGGCTGGTTGTGTGTACCGGAGATGTAATCATTGAAGAGGGAGTGACCTTTTCCGGGATTATCATGGCCAAGGGAACCATTACCTTAAATCCAGGCGCAAAATTACATTCTGCGCCCCTGGAAGCAGCCAAAGTATTTCAGGCGCAGATCATTGGTTCCAGTACCGAGGAAGATCCCATTTCTCCCAAGGATTTCTTCTGGGAGGAGTATGTTCTTGGTAACAGCCAGACCACAGAAAATGGTTCACAAACCGGCTATTTAAGCGATATTTATGCAGTATCGGATTATGTCAATTACGAAAACTGGAAGAAAAAATAGGAAAACCTCACTTTTCCTGTTCCAGAAAGGAATTATTTATGAAAAGACAAAACAAAGGGTTTACCCTTGTGGAGATTATCGTTGTGGTATCCATTTTTACCATTTTGTTAGGAATCGGTTCCCTTTCCCTGAATGGGATTCTGGGATTTCGCGCCCAACGTGCCGCTAATTCCATTGGAGCAGCTCTGGACAAGACAAAGATGGAAGCCATGAGCCGTCTGGCAGGAGAAATGAAGCTGGAAAAGACAGAAGATGGAACCTACATCAGCTATTATCTTCATCGGGGCGGTGATGGCGAAATTAAGGAAGAAGACCGGGAACGAATTGCCCCTGCCAACACTTTGATCAGCTATAAAACAAGATCTTCCACTGGCATAGAATCAGAGGAAATTTCTCTGGATAAGGGAACCAGTATCATTTTGACCTATGACCGGGAAACCGGCGGCTTTCGTCCGATTCAAAGTCAAGTGGTGGAAAACCCGGCTATGTGGGGGGAACTTCAAAGCAGACATGATGTCTCCTTTCACGATACGGATAACTACTGTTCCCAGATTATGGTCCGCGGGGGTTTTCGTACCCGTATCCTTACACTGGATATCAACAGCGGAAGTTATGAGATCACAGCCGGATAATCAGATTCTAAATCCCTACTAAATTTGGAAGGAGTCCGTTTATGAAACGCAAAAACAAAGGATTCACATTAATAGAAGTGATGGTGACCATTGCGATCATTGCCATTTTTACAGGTGTTGTTACCATGTTGATTTCCAATGGCTCCGCCAGCTACCGAAATACCTCCAGCAATGCCAGGGTTCAGATGGAAACACAGGAGACTCTGGACCAGCTTCAGGATCTGGTCATTGATGCCAACCGGACCATATATTACGGAAATGGAACCGTCGCGGATCTGTCCCTGATTCCCAATGACATTGACGGAGGGGGGCTTGATGATGCATCTGTTAAAACTCTGGTGGTCTGCAACGCCAGCGACGCCATTTCCGGCGATTCTGCAAAAGAAGACTACGTCTGGGATGTGATTACATGGAAAGCAGAAGAGCAGAAACTTTATTACAACAGTTACTCCAAAAAAGATCAGCCAAAATATCAGGAGCCTATCCTTACCCCTTCTCCCGCAGAAGGCGCTCCTTCCCCGGAAGGGGGCGCTTCTGTGGTTTCTGACGCCTCAACTGCAGAAGCCGCAGCTCCCACCCCAGAACCAGTATCTATGGATGGCGCAGAAACCGTGGTAAGCCAATCTGTATTTGCCAGTGACATTGTGGGATTCTGGGCAGATATCCATGAGGTGGAAACAAAAGGCATCATCCGCTTTCAGATTCAGGCCAGAAAAAATTCCAAAACCATCAAAACCCTTCATACGGTAAATCTCCGCAACAAGGTACGAATCGAAAAGCCTGGAGACATTTCCTCCCTGCCTTCTTCCGATGCCCGGATTGTAATTACCAATCCTCCTGCCGAGCTTTCCGATGACTGCGGCGGATATCTGTTTGAAAAAGTAACCTTTGGAGATGTACAGGCTGGCTCTATTTCCTGGACAGTAACGGGAGCAAATGGAACAACTGTCAACGGCTGGGGATTCCCGGATTCTTCCTATGGAAAAATGATAATACAGGATCATGCGGACTCTCCTGGGAACTTCATTACGGTCACTGTAACAGCAACAAGTATCAGCGGAAAAACCATTTCCGATTCCTGTAAGGTGAAGATTGTGAGCACCGTGAAAGCTGAGGGATTGATTCCCAACCCCACTCCCCTGATTCTAGGTGTTGGCAATACCTATGATTTAGATGATCTGGTGACATTTTCCGTTCGATATAGCAACGGAAAGGAAACACCTGTTGAACCAACCTCCATCACATGGAGTGGGAACATTAATACAATAGTCATTTCTCCCAACGGAACGGTATCTGAGATTCCCCAACCCCTGGGAACAAATCCCTCTAATTCCTTGTACAAGGCAACTGCCACCTACCAGCCAAAAGAAGGAGAGCAGGATATTTCCTTGCAGGCAGAAATTCCCATTCAGATCGCCCGTGTGGATTTGAAAAAGCCAAACGGAAGTTATTTTGTAGGAGAGAATAAAGAACTGGAGTATGAATATAAAGTGGGGGGTTCTGTTGTTTCAAATCAAAATGCTACAATCCGTGTCGAAAATACAGACCCAAACAGCCAATCATCTATGAACTATGAGGCTGACAATCCCTTCACTGAAAAAGAAGTGGGAAACTGGAAGGCCACCATTACGGTTCCTGTGAATGGTTCTGAAAAAACGGTTTCCTCCAGCAGTACATTTCAGGTAGAACAGTCTTCCCTGACAGCAGAAATCGTGGTCGTAGATCATAAAACCACCCTCCTTCCAGGAGAAGATGCAGAAATGTATCTGGTTTTGAAAGATAAGAATACGGGAGCGATGATAACAGAGGCAAGCGTAAGTTGGGATAACAACATAGGTCAAAAAGAATTTGCCGGCAAGCAAGGAAGCGTTACCTTTACTGCCGATGAAAATGACACGTCTGTAACCATAACAGCAAAATATATTTTAAAGGATTCGATAAAAGGGCAGTACACGAATCCGGAAGGTTTTGCTAACGTAACATTTTCAATCAGCAAATTATTTATGACTGTAACCTCTGATCGGTATGAATTGGCCCAAAACAAAAGTGCAAATTTAAAGGCAACTATTCGCAATGCGGAAAACAATGAGGATGTGACGAAGGATTATACTATTTCATGGAAAATAGAAAATGAAAATACCTCCTTATATACCCTGACTTCCAATGACCTCATCCCTTCAAATGCAGAATTTAAGGTAACAGGAGCTGTTACTGAGATCACCTTGGTAAAAATAATAGTAACTGGAACAAAAGGAACTACATCTTTTACGGAAGTTTGCGAATTAACCATTTATCCACCTGATATTTATCAAAAAATATATTATTTGATAGAAAATCAACCACAATCATTGGAACATGGTGAAATATCGGATCATTTCCCCACTGGAACTTTTAAAAGCTATCTCATGGATTATAATGGAAATTTAAATGAACTATCAGAAGCTGAGAGAAGTAATTTACTTGATATTTCCATGCCAGCAAACAATAACTGGAGTGTAACTTTAAAAAATCGAAGTCTGTGGGATTCTTTTGAATATATGATGTTGGTAGTAGATTATGATAATGCCAAATACTATTATTATCTCTATCCTGCGGAGTATAATGTTTATAATTATAATGCAGTTGGTTTTCCATTGATTTATAAATTTGTCAAGCAAAACATTTTTGTTCCCGGCGATACAAATATGATTCTTAAATCCTGTGTACTTCTAGATGATGGATACACTTATCAATATGGTAATTATAAATTAAGATATAGTATTCATCGCATGACAGGATGGGATTTTTTTGGGGGCTGGATAAATAGTTCTGCAGGAAAATGGTTTTTGGAAATAAACGATAAATATTACAGATATAGCCCTTCTAATAAGCGATGGGAACAATGGCTAGGTGTTCATAAGGTTACAGAAGTTCATATTAGAGAACATTGGAACAATTCTTCACTAGATTCTCACTGGCAAAAATGGAACTAACCCCATCTCATCAACTATTTCAGCCAAGCAGAAAAGGAGGTCTCCCTCATATGAGACAGAAACATAAAAAAATACTTCTTGCGGGGACAGCCACCACCGTGGCCGGAGTGCTGGGAATTGGCACCTTGCTGACCAGTCATCTTACTGTGCAGGCGTCTCCGGAAATGATGCCCGGAATTGAAACCATTGTGGAGGAAACCTCCCAGGAAGCGCCTTTCCGTATTCTGGAAATCGTGGACGACAAAAAAGATGCGGAAATGGGCTGGTATGTTTCCGGTCAGGAACCCTATATCAAGTTGTATTCCTATACAGATAAAGATGGGCAGGTCATGACCTTTTCTACCCTGGAAGAAGGTCTGGCCAAGCTGCCTACGAAAGAGCTTCGTGAGCAATTTGCCAGAAACATCACATACGAAAAAGACGAAAAAGGAGAAATAATAGAAACACCCACTTTTAAGGATGTTTCCTATGCCTCCTATACAGGGGCAAACGGAACAAAAGAAGAGGACTATCCTTTGTCTTATACCCCTTACCAGGAAAAATACTTTCTAAGTAATGAGGACGAGGAAGCTCAATGGAACAGAATTGATTTTTCTGAAATCCGAACTGTTACTGTGAAGGGAAGTTATGTGGAAAATCCAGCCGGAACCGGAAATTATACTAAAGAAGAGCAATCCTATTATCCCATACGAGAGGACAATCTGGACGATGCGGGACAAAAGCTGGATACTCAGGGAAAAGAAGGACTGTTCCGGGAAAATATCAGAAACTTTCTCCCTTCCGAGTCCCCGGATGGAGGGGGAAATGCCGCTTATCATCTGGTATTTCAGGCAGTTGAAAACAATTCCTTCAACCAAAATCTGAAAGATCTTTATGATCCTGAAAAAAAAGAGCAAATTACCCAAAATCCCATCTGGAAAGCCTACAATTACAGCGAAAAATGGGATGCAAAGGAGGAGGGGAACTCCTCCTGCTATGGTTACGGCTATTACGAAAATACCTACGAAGCTCTGACCGCCAGGATTATGGAAGACATTCTGCCTACTGCGCAGGACCCGGAAAAATTAATCAAATATACTTTTCCCGGAGAAAACCCTTCCGTTACCATAGAGACAAGGAAGATTCCTGGACTCTATGTCCCGGAAAGCAAATTATTTGGTTCTGGCGAAATTTCCCTTCCCCAGGATTCCTCCACAGATGAAATCGCCCCCTTTGACGGAATAGAAGCCATTCCTGATGGGGATCTATTTGGAGATGGTTCCTTTGGAGATGGAAGCGCTGCCGCAGACGATTTTTCAGCCATGTCCTTTTCATCCATGCCTGGAGCAAATGTGATAAATCTTTCTTTCGAGGAGACGACACCTGTAGAACCTGTGCAGAATTTTGATCAGGAGGATACTCAGATTTTTCAGCCGGAACAGGGAATCGAAAATCCAGAGGGCGCTTTCTCTCAAACTCCAGATACTTCTGCGGAAAATGAAGAAATTTCCAACACGGTCAATGAGGTACTTGGAGCTATCGCAGAGAAGGAAACGGCAGGTACACAAAAAAATCCCTATATTTATATTGCAGAAGAACTGCAGGCTTTTCCCTATTACAGGTATCGAAAAGTGGGAGATCTGCAGTTTATAAAAGATACTGCCGTTCCTTATAATAAGGAGCATCCCTATGAACCGAATCCAAAATCATTTTTAAACATCAGTATTGACAAAAATGGTCAGTATCTGTACTGGACGCCAGATGAAAAACATCCTGGAAACTGGCTTTCCCAGGAATTGTTCATTGTAACGGGACGACAGCCAGTGGCCTACGAAGACCTCCATTCCCTTCCCGTTGATGAGAATAATAACAGCCTGCTGTATGGGGACTACTATTACAAGGTTGTGGAAAGTTACTTTTGCTGCAGGAAAACAGTTCCCGCCGAAGGAGAGGAATTAAAACCGGAACACTACCAGTTTTATGGCTGGTATCATCCTTCTTTTCCTGAAAATGAACCCCGGTATCTAAAGGTTGAAAAACCGGAAGAAGCTACCTACTACATTTCTGATGCCAAATATACCTATACTCCGGGAAAAGGAGACTATGACTTTGTCCCAGATGAAAACGGCGAAGAACACCGGGTCGAAGTAGACCATCTTTTCTATCGAGGGGGCTACCAAAACCACGACTGGCTGAAGCAATATGTCTTTCATCTGAAACAGCCAACAGACGAAAGCTCTCAGACGGTGTGGGATAAGTTTTCCATCCAGGTAGATACTCTGGAAGCCAACGCCCAGACTACCTTCAGCGACGTAAATTCATCCACAGACGAATTTACTGATAATACCTTTTCAGATGGTACAGAAGCAGCAGTTATTGATTCCTCCGCCAGGCAGGCAGCAATTTCTCTGGAAGATTACGATCTGATCTATATCAACGGGCATTTATCACCAGAAACAGCAAACTCCATTGCAAATGCGAATCCTTTTGTTCCCTGTATCATCAATCAGGTTAGAACCGCAGGAGATCAGTCAACTATCATTTCGGAGGCATTCCGTGAATACATCAAACAGGAGGATCAGGATCAGGATCAGCATTATGTAAGCCAACAGGTATATTTTTTCAAAAACACATGGCAGCAGGAACCAGATGGGGATTCTGCCTCTTTACTGAACCTTCAGTTTTTTAAGAACTTCAATCCAGACGCAGAACAGAACGGAACCATCATAGACAACCAACAGACAGAAGGTTTTGAAGAAATTCTGGAATATATTGAAAAGGAAAACCAATACCGCCAGATTGGAAGCACCGACGTATCTGGCGCAAATACCACAGGCTTCACAGATGGAACCGAAACTGCCGTCCTCTCAGACGGAACTTCTAAAAACAGGATTCCTCTGCTGGATAAAACGCTTTCTCAGGCAAGGGCAATTGAATATATTTTAAATTACAGGCATAAGAGAAAAGATGCTCCTTCCGGCCCCATTCGTATCTTAGAACTGGAACCAGGAAAATGGAAAAAACCTTTGACAGCAAAAGAAGTATTAGAATGGTTTGGATATGGATATACCATTAAAACTTGTTGCTATAATCAGACTTCAAACAACCATGATGGTTCCTCGGATTTTATGTGTGATGGGAACACTGGTACCTGGTGGCATTCTTCTTACAAAGAGACTGATGGCAGTTATCATTTAAATAAATCCTCACAACACACTATTATAATCACCATGGATCGGCCCAACGACTATGTTTCTGGAATTCAATATACTCCAAGAACAGATACTTCACAAAATGGTATTTTAAAAACATATAAGCTGGAAGCTTTTGATGATAACGATCAACCTCTTCAAAAGCAATCAGGAGAAATTGATGAGCAGCATAAATCTGAAGTTCAAACATTATCGTTTTCCACTCCTTTGTATGGAGTAAAAACTATAAAATTAACTTTTGTTTCCTCATTTAGTGATGGTGGAAACAAAAGTTATGCTTCCTGTGCTGAATTAAAAGTGCTTTTCCATAATTTACAGGATATCCAGATTGATACCATGACCACTTCTGAATTTGTGGGACATATTGAAGATATCAACACCAAATATAATATGGTTTATTTAGGGGATGATGACTCTGAATTAGACTATTTAGGATATTTCCGACCAAACGAAAATGTTCTGTATTATCATATTGGAAAAGAAGTAAATGGGTATGCGGAATTACTTGGACTTATGGATCATGATTATACTGTTGACTCTTCAGGAAAACGAATAGGGGCTGCCCTTATCGGAAACAAGGATCCAAAAACCAAAACCCCAATTGGCACTGTGCGAGGTTCGGGAAACGATATTACAGAATATGTCAAAGAAAAATTAGTTGATTTTGCTAAAAGTGGATATCCTGTTGTCGTTGCTGGTCAGATTTATGGGGAAAATAAAACGATTTCTACGGAGCTGGTAGATAATTCTTCTTATATTTATGATTTTCTATCTGAAATCAGAAGTTTTCAAAATGTTTACCGGGAAGAGGAACTTTCTGTTGATACCATTTTTTACTTAAATTTGCCAAAACCCAAAATCGTTTTTGCAGAAGTTAATGGAACTCCACCTTCTGTTGTTGGAGAAACTGACGGTTCAGGTCCTTCTAAAAATTATTTAACAGCTTCTTCCTTAACCTTCCAGTTTGAAATTCAGGATGAAGCACAGGCATCACCTGCTAATGCAACTTATGATTGTGAATTATTTTTAGATTTGAACTGCGATGGTAATTTTTCTAAATCAGAAAAAATGGAAGATATTCTTATCAGAGAAAATGGAAAGGAAATATTGAAGGGAGAAGAGCAAACATACCAGTTATCCTTAAATCATTCCTATACAGTTTCCAGAACCATTCCAGAAGAATACATCAAACTGATTCCATGGAAGTTAGTAGTTACCAATAACCAGCGGAATGAAATTCGAACCTCTGAAATTGGATACACGAAACGAAAAAGTTCTGGAACTGACATGAATACTATTCAGGTTCTTCAAATCACTCCCAATAAAGATTGTACCTGGAATTTAAATGATGCAGACTTCCAGACATTATTTGATAGTATTAAAGAAGATTTTTCTGTAACTATTGAGCAAATCACCGTTGAAGAGTATGAAAAAAAATACAAAGATGATGAAAATTACCTGGACAACTACCATATGTTGATTGTAGGCTTTGGGGACGGTGCTGCATATGGGGAAAAGGATTCCTTTTATCCCGGAAATTTTACAGAGAATGGCGTAAACGGTATTATGAAGTTTGCAAAAACAGGAAAAAGTGTTATCCTATCTCATGACAATACCTCTTCCTCCAATTATGACCGAGAGGCTGGAATTGATAATCCAAATAGTAGCAAAATATGGAAAGGTTGGGCATATTATTTCAACCAGGTTATCCGTCCATTGTCTGGTATGGATCGCTATGGAATTACAGATCCGGAACTGTCTTCTATTTTAAAAAAGGCACAGGAACTGTCCATAGACAAGACAACAATGGAATGGAATTCTTTGTTAAAAGCGCCTTTTGACGTTGCCTATTCATTGAATGGAAACAAAACGCAATCCTATTCAGAAACACAGGGATTTACCAATGCCAAACTGGTATCCACAACGGAAGGCTGTCCTCACCCCAATAATAGGTTAGACAATACCAGTGTTTCTCAGGTAAATCAAGGTGCAATTACAGAATATCCATATAAAATCAGTAACTCTTTTAACGTAGCAAATACCCATCCACAGTATTACCAACTTGCACTGGAAGAAGATTCCGATAACGATGGATATGGAGATGTGGTAGTTTGGTATTGTCTTGGCACACCAAACGCCCAAAATCCCTATTACGAACATACACCAAACGATGTCAGAAATAACTATTATATCTATAGCTATAAAAACATTATTTATACAGGAGTCGGACATAACAAGGGTATGACAGAGATGGAGCGAAAACTCTTTGTCAACACAATTATTGCTGCATACAATGCACAGGCCGTAAATCCAAATCTTTCCTTTGTAAGTACTCAGGATATGGATGCACCAGAAGAGGATGTAGTCTATTACAGTTTAGACCATAGTTCCTTAGAAGAGGAATTACTATTTGACAGGCAGGACTTTTTCCTGAAAGTTACAGATAATAATTTAGTAGGAACTTCCTTTGGCGGTTCAACCATGAAAGACTTAAAACTTGAGTTATTTATAGAATCAGACAGAGGAACGCATGAAGAAGGTATCGGAGATACTAACACAAAAACAGAAAAACTTCCGCTTGGCATTGACAAAAATATTATTCAGATTCTGAATTCTGCAGGAATACCTGTCGCTCCTGATACACAAGGAAATATTTATGTAAAAAGCGGAAATGTATACAAATTCACCTTACATAACCTACAAAAATATCTCCTTGATGAAAATCAGGATTTTAAAGAAAGTGTTAAATTGTATGCAAAAGTTTCCTGTGAATATCTGTACTATGGAAAACCCAAAACTGCACAAGCCATTGCTCAAATCAGTATTAACCAACGACAGCTTTTTGACCTGGATTAAGGGGTAACTCACACATACTACTGCCAGAAAACCAACGGCCCTGTTATATGCATTGACAGATACCTTTCAGGCACTTTGCCGACTTTTTCTAAAATAGGGGTTCAAATATTTCAAAATAATGTTACAATATAATCATCAGGTACAGCCTTTTCAGAACCAGGCTGTACCAATGAACAGAAAGGACATTATAGGATGGCAAACAGTATCATTGAATTACACGCCCAGGTGCCGGCAGATCAGGAGGGAAATGTGTTCGGACAGTTTGACGAACACTTAAAGCTGATTGAACGTACCTTAAACGTTTCCCTGATTTCCAGGGATGGCCTTTTAAAAATCCTTGGAAATGAACAGAATGCCCCACAGGCGAAGAAACTGATAGACGAACTGGTGGTATTAGCCAAACGCGGCAATACCATTACGAAACAGAATGTAACCTATGCGCTTTCCCTGGCTATGGAGCAGAGAAACCAGGTCCTCACAGAAATTGACAAGGATTTTATCTGCAATACCATTCAGGGAAGACCCATTAAACCAAAAACACTGGGACAGAAGGACTATGTGGAACAGATTCGCAAGAAGATGATCGTCTTTGGCGTAGGTCCTGCCGGTACCGGTAAGACCTATCTTGCCATGGCCATGGCTGTAACTGCTTTTCGGAATGAAGAGGTCAGCCGTATCATTCTCACACGTCCTGCCATTGAAGCAGGAGAGAAGCTTGGATTTCTGCCGGGAGATTTGCAGAGTAAGGTAGATCCCTATCTGCGGCCGCTGTATGATGCGCTCTATCAGATCATGGGCGCAGACAGTTTTGCCAAAAATATGGAACGGGGCTTGATTGAAGTGGCTCCCCTTGCCTATATGCGAGGCAGAACCCTGGACAACGCTTTTATCATTCTGGATGAAGCCCAGAATACCACCCCTGCCCAAATGAAGATGTTTCTCACCCGAATCGGTTTCGGCTCCAAGGTGATCATCACCGGAGATGCCTCCCAGAAGGACCTGCCCCGGGATGCCGTATCCGGTCTGGATGTAGCTATGAAAGTCCTGAAAAAAATTGACGATATCGGGTTCTGCCAGCTTACCAGCAAGGACGTGGTACGTCACCCGCTGGTACAGCAGATCGTGCAGGCTTATGATAATTACGAGAAGCATCAGAAACCGGAGAAGAATACCCGGCGAAGAAATGGAGGAACTTTGCGATGACCTTACAGATCGATTATGAAACAGACCGGGAGCTTGGCATTGATTATGCCGCACTGGCCAATGAAGTGGCAGAAAAGGTTCTGGATATGGAAAACTGCCCATATGATGCTTCTGTAAACCTTGTGCTGACTGACAATGAAGAAATCAAACGGGTGAACACAGAATTCCGGAATATTTCCGCCCCGACAGATGTTCTTTCTTTTCCCATGATTCCTTTTTCTGCCCCGGCAGAATACGATCTGGTGGAAGAGGATGATTCCTATTTTGATCTGGATACCGGCGAATTACTTCTGGGAGATATTATGATTTCCGTGGATAAGGTTTTTGCTCAGGCAGAAGAATACAACCATAGCGTAAAACGTGAATTCTGCTTTCTGATTGCCCATAGCATGCTTCATCTTCTGGGTTATGATCACATGACGCCGGAAGAAGCGTCTGTCATGGAAGGGAAACAGGCAAAGGCCCTGGAGGAACTGGGAATCACCCGGTAAGGAGGGTGTCTATGAAAAAAGCAACTATGATGAAAGCCTTTTTGGGAACACTGATGACCATCAGCCTTTTTGGAACGCAGGTATCTGCTTCCGATGGGGTGGATATGACACCGGTTGCAGCAGAGGATTCCGGAGAAATGGTGCAAAGCTATCTCACCGGAGAACAGGTTCCTGCATCGATTGGCAGACGCCGTCCCATTGCCATGATGATGAGCAACATTCAGGTTGCCTGCCCCCAGAGCGGAATCAGCAATGCAGGCGTCATCTATGAAGCGCCGGTGGAGGGAGATATCACCAGACTGATGGCAATCTATGAGGATTATGAATCTCTGGAACGGATGGGTTCTGTGCGAAGCTGCAGAGATTACTATCTCTTTTATGCCAATGAATTTGATGCGATCTATTCCCATTTTGGTCAGGCAGTTTATGCTCTGCAATACCTGGATGCACATATGATCGACAATCTCAACGGACTGGAAATGGACGGCACAACTTACTATCGTACAAGTGACCGCAGGCCTCCTCACAATGCCTATACCAATTTCCAGCGCCTCCAGGAAGGAATTGCCAAAATGGGGTACCGTCAGACGTATAAAGAGGATTATCAGGGACATTACCAGTTTGCGCCGGAGGGCAGTGAAACCACTTTGGAAAACGGCCAAAGCGCCGCCATGGTGAAGCTTGATAATTTCACCCACAATCATCCATGGTTCCAGTATGATGAGGCAACCGGAACCTATCTCCGTTTTCAGTTTGGAGAGCCTCAGGTGGACGAACTGAATCAGGAGCAGTTATCCTGTGACAACATCCTTTTACAGTATTCCTCTTATCAGCCTTATGACGGAAACGGATACTTAAATATTGATACCAGTTCCGGAGGACAGGGCAAGTTTATCACAAGGGGAAAGGCCATTGACATCCGCTGGGAAAAGGATTCTCCCTGGGGCATTACCCATTATTACGATGCCAATGAGCAGGAAATCCTTCTGAATCCTGGAAAAACCTGGGTGGAGATCATTCAGAACGATCGCCTGGATTCCATTACCATTCAGTAACATACCCTCTGACACGTTGTGTCAGAAGTTACCAGCCTGTGTTTTGCATAAAGAAAATCAGAACGCTGATACTAGACAGAAAAAGGAGCGATGGATATGCGTAAATTTTTCTGTGGTATCGGCGTTTTTTTATTTTTGTGTGTGATTTCCCTGGGATATTATAAAACCTATCAACTCAGTGAGCATCGCCGGATGCTTTCCTCTTTGGAACATACTTCTTCCAGTCAGGAAGGAGAGTCTTTTGCCCTGAGTGCCTCAAAACAAAGTTCCTCCGGGTACGGTGAATATTATCTTCAGGATCTGGACGGATATGTGGCGGTTTATTATGGAGATAAAAAAACCCTTTTTGAGGCAACCACCATCTGCACAGATACCCTCCCGGAGCCATGGAAATCCGGGGTGCAAAAGGGGATGTATCTAAAGGACCGCCTGACGGTTTACAGTTTCCTGGAAAATTATTCCAGCTAAGAGTCTGGAAAAACATAGACGAATGTAAAAAAATGTTGTAAGATAGGGAAATGAAGTAAGATAGAATAAGAAATGACATTGGAGTGACAAAAGACATGAACTATCGAGAACGATTGAAACACAAACAGCGTATTGTAATAAAGATTGGTACCTCTTCCCTCACCCACGCAGAGACAGGACGTCTGAATCTGCGTAAGCTGGAAGTTCTGGTGCGGGAGATCAGTGATCTGCGCAACCAGGGAAAAGAAGTGGTTCTGGTTTCTTCCGGAGCCATCGGCGTGGGAAGCGCAGCCCTTGGAATGGAAGGAAAACCCACAGAGCTTGAGAAGAAACAGGCATGCGCGGCAGTGGGACAGGCCCGTCTTATGATGATCTACCAGAAGCTGTTTGCGGAATATAACCAGACCGCGGCCCAGATTCTGATGACCAAGAATACCATGGTCAACAATCTGAACCGTAAGAACGCCAAGAACACCTTCCGGGAACTTCTGCAGCTTGGCGCCATTCCCATTGTAAATGAAAATGACTCTGTCTCTACATATGAGATCCAGTTCGGTGACAACGACACCCTTTCCGCAGTGGTAGCAGCGCTTATCGGTGCCGATCTTCTGATCCTTTTATCTGATATCGACGGTCTGTTTACCGATGATCCCAACCAGAACCCGGATGCCCGCTTTATTGATGTGGTAGAAAGCCTGGACGAGCATTTTCTCAACATGGGCAAGGCAAGCACCGGAAGCAAGGTAGGAACCGGCGGTATGGCCACCAAGCTCACAGCAGCGGAAATTGCCACAGCAGCGGGAACCGATATGGTAATTGCCAACGGAAAGGATTTTCATGTCATTCATAAAATCATAGAAGGACGCAATCACGGAACCCTTTTTGTGGGCAACCAAAAAGAAGAATTTTATCTCATCGATTACATTGAAAAACTGTTATAATTCTCTGACACAGAAGGGAAAATGACGGTTACAGAAACAAGGAGGACTTATGGATAATATTATGATAGACAGGATCAACACTCTGGCTCACAAGGCCAAGAGCGTGGGTCTCACAGAAGAAGAGAAGAAGGAGCAGGCTGCTCTTCGGAAAGAATACATTGCAAACATCCGAATGAATCTTCAGACACAGTTAGACAGCATTGATATCAAAGAATCAGACGGAACCATCACGAATCTGGGTGAAAAATATGGAAACAAAAAAAGACATTAGACGTCAGGTATTCGCGGCAAGAAAAGCCTGCACCGATGCACAGGTGGAAGAGTGGAGCCGTGAGATTACCAGAAAGGTGCTGGCTCTTCCTGAATTTAAAGAGGCAGAGCGGATTCTGGCCTATGTGGATTACAATCATGAAGTGATGACCCGTTTTCTGATTGAGGAAGCGTGGAAAGCAAAAAAAGAAGTTGCAGTCCCCAAGGTCTACGGAAAAGAAATGAAATTTCACCGGTTTACCGATTTTTCCCAGCTGAAGCCTGGATATTTTGATATTCCTGAGCCTGACAGCGGAGAGATTGTGGACTGGACAGAGGGAACCATGATTATGCCAGGAGTTGCCTTTGACCCGGAGAATCACCGGGCGGGCTATGGCGGCGGTTTTTATGACCGCTTCCTGGAAAAACATCCGAAGCTTCTTCGGGTAGCTGTGGCATTTGATTTTCAGATGGTTCCAGAGGTACCTGTGGAACCTACGGATATCTGTCCCCATGTCCTGGTGACAGAAAAAAATATCTATTATCTGGAAGCAGGGAGGTAACTCATATGTTGGAAATGCTTGAAACATTGGGAAAACATGCCAAAGGCGCAGAAGCTGCCATGCGGAATCTTCCCACTGTGAAAAAAAATCAGATTCTTACTGCTGTGGCAGAAAAACTTCTTGACAAAACAGAAGAGATTCTGGCAGCCAATGCCATTGACATCGAGAACGGCAAAAAAAATCAGATGCCAGACGGACTTATTGATCGTCTGCTCCTGACCCCGGAGCGTGTTGCCGGAATGGCAGAGGGGCTTCGCCAGCTGGTGGAACTGGAAGATCCCATTGGAGAGGTCACAGGAATGAAGAAACGTCCCAACGGACTTCTGATTGGACAGAAACGTGTTCCCCTGGGGGTAATTGGTATCATTTATGAGGCCCGCCCCAATGTAACGGCCGATGCTTTTGGTCTTTGCTTTAAGACAGGAAACGTGGTGATCTTAAAGGGTGGAAGTGATGCCATTCATTCCAACAAGGCCATTGTGGCATACATCCGGGAAACCCTTCGGGAGCATGAGGTGACAGAAGACGCCATCCAGCTGATTGAAGATACCTCCAGAGAAACTGCTGCTGCCTTCATGAAAATGAACCAGTATGTGGACGTTCTTATCCCAAGAGGAGGACGCGGTCTGATTCAGGCAGTGGTAAATCAGAGTACCATTCCTGTTATCGAAACCGGTACAGGAAACTGCCATATTTATGTAGATGAAAGCGCAGATCTCACCATGGCTGCGGACATTGTGATCAATGCCAAAACACAGCGAATCGGCGTATGCAATGCCTGTGAATCCCTTTTGGTACATCAGGCTGTCAAGGATGCCTTTCTTCCGGTTCTTGCTTCCCGTCTGAAGGAGAAGCATGTGGAAGTGCGGGCAGATGAGAGAGCCAAGGCGCTGATTCCAGAATCCATTCCAGCTACGGAAGAAGATTGGGGAAGGGAATATCTGGACTATATCATTTCCATTAAGGTGGTGGATTCGGTTGAGGAAGCCATTTCCCATATCAACCGTTATAACACCAAGCATTCCGAAGCCATTGTCACCAACAATTATACCCACGCCCAGAAATTCCTGGATGAGGTGGATGCAGCAGCCGTTTATGTCAATGCATCTACCCGTTTTACCGATGGTTTTGAGTTCGGTTACGGCGCAGAAATCGGAATCAGTACCCAGAAGCTCCATGCAAGAGGACCTATGGGTCTCCTGGCGCTGACCACTACCAAATACATCATCTATGGAAATGGACAAATCCGCCCGTAGATTTGACTTTTTCCATAAATTTGTGATATACTTAATTACCGTTTGGTGATAAGATACTTACAGCGGACATATTTTTATGCAGCTCATTTATAGGAGGACTTAAAATGAGAAAAAAACAATTTATGGCACTTTTTTTGACGGGGGCACTAACCGTAGGCATGGCGCCTACTGCAGCATTTGCAGCAGAGGACGCTCAGGCGGTTTCAATAGAAGGCACAGCAGACACCGCTATGGAAGGCTCTTCTGAGACACCGGCTCCGGAAGGAGAAACCACTCCGGCTCCGGAAGAGAACACAGAAGGGGAAACCACTCCGACTCCGGAAACTCCCAATCCAACAGAACCGGTAGTTCCGGAAACACCGCCTACCGAAGCACCTACTGAGACACCTTCCGAACCTACCCAGGCTCCAGAAGAAACTCCCTCAGAGGAGGATACACTTAAGGAAGAAACTGCAGTTTCTCCCACACCGGAAGCCAAGGAAGGAAACTCTATTACGTTTAACGACACTACATATACAACCCTGAAGGAAGCGGTAGAAGCAGCACAGGGCGGTACTGTAGAGACACCCAGCGAGATTAAGGTATCCGGCAAGTTCACAGTAGAGGAGACAATCGTAGTTACTTCCGGTCAGGTTGTCCGCATTGTGGCGCAGTCCCCGGACACCACCATTACCAGAGGCGCTTCCCTTACTGGAAATATGTTCCAGGTAGAAGGAGGAACCCTTGATTTCTGTGTTGCAGTTCCAGAAACAGGAACCACAGAGACACCAGATGCTTCTGCGACTCTGACAATAAATGGAACCAGCGGCTCCGGCGATCCTACCGAAGGCGCTATCGTAGCTGTTCCCAGCGGAACCTTTATTCTGGAAAGCGGCGTAACCCTTACCGAAAATACTTCTTCTAAGGAAGGCGGCGCCGTACGTGGCGCAGCAGGCAGTCAGATTGCTCTGGCAGGAGGCAGCATTACCGGAAACAGCGCTACCGAAGGCGCTGGTATCTACAGTGAAGGCACCATTTCTGTCAAGGGCAGTGTAAACGTTTCCGGCAACCAGGTATATGGCGGCGTAGAAGAGAACAACATCGCATTAAAGGGCGCTGGTGTGATTACAGTAAATGATAAGCTGGAAGGCTCTAAGATCGGTGTGAAATTCCTGGAAGGCAAGGAAGGAACCCCGGTTATCACCCTTGCAGAAGGCGTGACAGATGTGACTCTGGCTGATGTTCTTCCAGTCTTCACCTATGAGGGAACAGACTTTACCATTGACGAAAATGGTCTTCTGAAAACCTTAAACACCACCCCTACTCCGGCTCCTGACACAGAACCTCCGGTACTTACCGGCAAAAAAATGGAATGGACTGGCGCCAATTCCGCTAAGATCGTAGCGGTTTCCAACGAAGACGGCTGGTATTATGTAGACTGGGTAAAAAAAGGAGAACCCGCTCCTGAGCTGGATCTGAATAAAGAAGGCGTTCCGGTGCAGGCAGACAGAGCCTTTACCATTTATCTTACAGAACTGGATTCCCAGCATGACATTGATGTATATGTGCGTGTCAAAGATAAGAGCAACAACCTTTCCAAGAAGATGTTATTCCAGCTGAAACGTGAAAATATCACCCCTACACCATCTGACCGGGAACCAATCGTTCCCAAGGTAACAGAGAGTGTGGTACAGGGATTGGAAAAACCTTTGGAATTTTACCCGAATACCTTTTATCCCTTTACCGTTATTGGTGCAGGTACCAATAACAACAAACCCATAAAGGGAGATGTAAAATGGGTTCCGTTGTATTGGAGTACCTCTTCCAATCCATCGGTAGATAAGAGACAAACTGCATGGAAGATTGGTTCCACCATTGGTATCCGTGATGCTGCTACATACAATATGTTTGTATTTTTCCAGAAATATGAATACGACGGTACACAGTGGCAGCAGACAGATGTTGTAGAATCTGCTTCTTATAAATTCAGCTCCAAAGCAATTCAGTTCAATACCGCTACCCCAACCCCGACCATTCAGGGACAGCAAGGAGGCGATGGTACCTATTACGATCCGGAAACAGGAGAGCCCATTGATCAGACTGTAGATGGAGATGTCACAGGCGCAACTTCCAATTCAGATACCGTAGCTACCGGAGATGAAACCCCAATTGCAACTATGATGATACTTGCTACACTTTCTCTCCTGGCTGGAGGATATGTTCTGGTAAGAAGACGCAAAAAAACAAATGAATAATTTTCCTTTCTGATTTCCCGAAAAACAGATTGGAAATGTAAATGAGAGACAGGTATGTTTGCCTGTCTCTTTTCATATATTATAGGGAACTTATTTGGGCTTGAACAACAGAATCAGGAGGGACAGACTATGATTGGGATGGAAGCATGTACATATGAAAAAATCTATTTTGCTTTGTGGGAGGCAGCCAGACGTTATCAGGATTTTACACAGTTTCGTGTGATTGGAAACAGCCATGATGACCGCATGATCCCCATGCTGGAGGTGGGAACAGGACAGGCTGTTGTTTTTTGTCTGTCCGGGCTTCATGGAACAGACAGACAAATGCCCGGGCTTCTGGTAAATATGGCGCTGGAATACTGCAATGCCTATGAATGCGGATGGACTCTGGAGCATTTTTATGAAGTGAAGACGCTTCTTGATGAAGTGCGTCTTTGTTTTATTCCTGTTTTGAATCCTGACGGATATGAAATACAGGCTCAGGGATATTCCGTTATTCGCAATCCCATTCACCGACAGATGCTGCGTATGAAAAATCTTCCTCCCCAGGAATTTTTTTACAATGCCCGGGGCATAGATCTTCGGAAAAATTTCCCCACCAGCTTTATGACCAGAAAAAGCCTGCTTCAGGAACCAGCCAGCGAAAACGAAACCAAGGCTTTGATTCGGATTTTTCAGGAATATAACAGCCTTGGACTTTTGTCCTTCTGCAAATCCGAGAAAAAACTCATCTATTTTCACCAGCCTCAGTCTTTTTCCTATAACCAGAAAAGCTACCGTCTGGCAAGGCACCTGCAAAAATGTGCCGATTACCATCTGGAACGCCATCCTCACCAGAACGAATCCTCTTGCGGAACTTCTTCCTTTGGAGCAGGATCACCGGAACAGTTCTATGGAGAGACCTGCCGGCAGCCGGCCTTTGTCCTGGAACAGATGCTGGCAGACCCGGATACCATTTCTTCTACAGATTCAAAAAGAAAGACCTCTTATCAGGAAGCCCATATCCTTCCTCTGGAATATCTTTACTCACTGGAAGAGTAAACGATTATGATCTGATTTTTAATTGTGAAAAAATGAATGGATTTAGAATAAAATATATTGAGAATGTGAAATTTCTGTGTTATTACAATGCAGACTAAAATAGACCAGAAAGGATAAATTGCATGAAGAAACTAACCGCCATCTTACTGACTGGCTGTCTGACCTTCCAGATGCTCTCAGGTTCTGTGGTTTCTGTCAGAGGCGCTGATTTTACTTCCGACCCCTCTTATGAAACTTTGATCCCTCAAGCACCTTCTATAGAAGAACCAGCGCCAGAAAGCCAGCCAGATCCAGATACTGGAGATTCTGCCATACCGGAGGATACTGAGTCCTTTCAGGAAGAGGAATCTCCCTCTTCCTCAGAAGAACTTCCAGCAGAAGATTTTTTATCCGATGACTTAGAGGATTCCCTGGATTTTTCTGCTCCGGAAGAGGAGGAAGCTGTATTTGAAGACGGAGACAGGGAAATCAGGCTTCTTATCGTGGGGATGCCTTTTTTGAAGGTCTGCCTAAAGGCAGCTATGTGCTGACCATTCGCACCAGCCGGTTTGCCGCTTACCATCAGACCATCGAAGTAAGAGAGGGCTATACCTCAAAAGTTCAGATTCATTCTTCAAAAATCCAAGGATATGGGGAAAAACATCCCGGTGTTCTTCTTCTTGGAGACGTGACAGGAGACTATCAGGTAAACGACAGCGATAAAAATGCTATGGTAACAGCCCTCCATAACAATTCCCCTGAATCTGTCTATGATCTGAACGGAGATCAGATGGTAAATCTGGCCGATCTTCAGTATCTGGCACACAGCCTCACCGAAAGTCCTGTGGAATCCTCTGTAGAGACTCTGATTTATACGAAAGCGGTGGAAAGTACCGTTCCAGAAAGCACCCATGTAAAAGGAAGTCTGGAACAGCTCCTTACCAATCAGGGTTCTGTAGAATTAACGCCCTCAAATAACGGCGCTATCACAGAACAAAATCCTGTAGAAGCGTCTTTTGATTTCTCCCAGACAGCAGGAGATAAGAATGGTTCCCTTATGGCCAGACTTACCATCCAGGCGCCGGTAACTGTAAACGAAGGAGAAGCGATCACCAGTGATATCAAATCTGGAAGCGTAGAAGTTCAATATATAGATCCGGATACCCAGGAAGAAATAACGGCTTCCTATTCCTTAGGAAATGAGGCAGCTTCTGTATCCATGTTCCGAACGGGCGGTTCTGTCACTGTTGGGGCAGATGGAACGCTGACTCTGGACTTTGGAAAACAGATTGCTGTAAAAAAAGTAACCATTAAAATTACCGGAACAAGAAAAATGAAGCTCTTGTGAACATTTCCAAGGTAGAATTTGTCAATGACATGGCAAGCAGAATTCCGGCGCCCCAGCTGGGAATCCCCTCCCAGCTTTCGGCATCTGTCAGAAGCAAGCAAATTGATCTCTCCTGGAAACAGGAACCCAATGTGACAGGCTATGAGCTTTCTATCTCCGGACTGGTGGGCAAGAAAGGCAGCAGTGAGGCAGCGACTCAGATTGTGGGAACCTCTGCTACCAGCCATACCTTTACCACCATCAAGGATAAAAATCTCATCAACAACGAGATCTATACCATTAAGATCCGTTCGGTAAACGGAGACTGGAGAAGCGAGTGGTCTGAGGAAATCAGGATTGCTCCCAAGGCAGAAGAGAAACCAGCAGCTCCGGATAATCTGAAGGCTTTGGGAGGATATCGTTCCATTCAGTTAAACTGGAAGGATATGGATGATACAGACAGCTACAATCTTTATTACAAAGGGCCGGAAATGAGCAGCTTTGTAAAGGTCAACGAAACGCCGCTGACTGCTCCCAGCTACAATATGGTAGCGTTAAAGGACAATACCACCTATCAGTTTTATGTAACCGGTGTCAATGAACTGGGAGAAGGCCCTGCTTCCCTTACTTCAGAAGCAACCACCATTGTCCCGGAATTTCCGAAGGTTCCCAAATACCAGCTTTTGAATACTTCCAATGGAGAAGGAAAGTTAACCAATCATATCAAAGAAGTGGAAATCGGAACCCATGCCGGAGCCTCCATGATCGAAAGTCCTCTGGATAGTAACCAGCGGAGTGGTCTGGGACTTTTTGATGACAGCTATTCCTCTTACTGGACAGTAAGTGACTGGGACGATGGAGCGGCAGATAAAAGCTTCCTCTTTGGCAATGCCCGCTTCTGGTACTGGGACAGACAGAATCAGCGGACAGAAGTAAGCTGCCGTCTCATTCAGAAAACAGACGAAAACGACAACCATTATTATATTCTAAAATTAAATGAATCCATTGAAACAAATAAGGTACAGTTCTGTCTTCAGACCCAGAGCAATGTGCGTAAAATGAAAATTGCTGAGATTCACTTCCACCAGTACGATTCTCTGGAAGATGAAATCATGGGCTTATATGAAGATGAAATGCATATCACTTTAAAAGAGCAGGTCACCCTGGAAACCATTGAGGAACTGAGAACCCGTGTCAACACCATAGATGAAGCCAGTCAGGAATACCATCCGTTACGGGAGGAACTGATCAAGGAGCTGGATGTGGCAAAGGGCATTCTGGAAAACAAAAAAGAAAAAGCCTATGCTGTAAATCCCAACATCACAGCCCAGAAGGACGGACATCTGAAATTCTCCGGCTTAAATTCATGGCAGCCTCTTGGAAAAACCACCTACAGCGGGGAGCGTCTTACCATTTACGTAGGACATAACACCCTTAAGAGCGGACAGAGCGCACAGCTGCAGCTGGTATTTACCCAGAACCATGCCGAGAGCAGTGGTTTCTTCAGAACATGGAACTTAAACGTAGGAAAAAATGAACTCACAGTACCAAGTCTTCAGAGTATTGCCGGTGTGGAAAAGGGCGGTCAGCTTTATATCAGCTATACGGGAAACAATCCAGAAGACCAGTACGGTGTCCGTATTGTGGGAGGACAGAACATTCCTTCCTTGAACCTCATAGGCTTATCTCAGGAAGAACGGGAAACAGCGATTCAAACCTATGTAGAAGAGTTAAAAAACCACGTAGAGCAGCTGACACAGAAACATACCGATTTCCACGAAAGCATCAACAACAAAAACATCAACGTTGCCTACGACGAGCGAAACTGTGTGTTAAACGCAACGGATATTCTGGTGGATCAGATGATGTATTCCGTTCCGGCCACACAGATCTGGAAGGGACTTTCCGGTTCTGATGTTTCCCAGAAAGCAGCCAGCCTGAAAACAGCCTTAGATGCAATGGAAAAAGCCATGATCCTGGCTTACCAGCATAAGGGCATCAGCGATGTAGAGGGAACTCCTGAAAAGGATCGTCTGCCTTCCCAGCATTTAAACATCCGTTATATGCGTATGTTTGCCGGAGCCTTTATGTATGCATCCGGAAACCATGTTGGTATTGAATTCGACCAGACCTCCATTCTTGCCAGTGTAAACGATATGGCAGATCTTGGCTGGGGAATTGCCCATGAAATCGGTCATAACATCAATGAGCCTTCCTATACGGTGGCAGAGATCACCAACAACTATTTTGCCCAGCTGATCACGTTGAAGAAAAACGGACTTCGCTTCCAGATGCCAAAGGTCTATGAAAAGGTTACCTCTGGAACCGTTGGAAGATCCTCCAACCTGGCAACTCAGCTTGCGCTGTACTGGCAGCTTCATCTTGCCTTTGACAATGGCGCAGATGATACCACCTATTCCAGCTATGACCAGCTTTTGAATAACCTGTTCTTTGCAAGAATGGATTCTTATTCCAGAAATACCAGCCGGGCGCCAAAGAGCGGACTGAAAACAGATGGAGACGCAGACCAGAATCTGATGCGTCTTGCCTGCGCTGCTTCCAATCAGAACCTCCTTCCATTCTTCCAGCGATGGGGTATGATACCAGATGAAACCACTAAGGCTTATGCAGAGCAATATGGGGAGCCTACTACAAAAGCCTACTATTATGTAAGTCCAGAGGCAAGAAATTACCGGTTTTCCCACGAAGAAGCCTCTTACACCATTGCCGGACAGGATGTGGCTTCTGCTTCCATCGCGAAAAACCAGAATCAGATTACCCTGACCATGGATGCCACCCAGAAAGCGGATGCCATCCACGGCTACGAAATCCTTCGCAGCATCACCGGAAACGGCAGAGAAGAAACCCAGGTGGTTGGCTTTGTGGAAAGCCAGGCAGACGGTTCTGCCACCTACACCGATACGGTCACCTCTCTTAACAACCGTGTGATCACGTATCTGGTACGTCCCGTGGACAAGTTTATGAATTACGGAAATACTGTAACCGCAGGCTCTGCAAAAATTGAAACAGAAGGAAGACTGGATAAGTCTGACTGGAAGGTATCCACTACAAATATAGCAGCGTCTAACAATGAGACCCTTCTTCCAGATGAAAACAATTCCAGCGACAGTTTTTGTTCTACCGGAGAAAAAGTGAAGTATGCCATTGATTATATTCTGGACAACCAGGCAGAAACTGCTTATAAAGGTAAAACTTCTGTGAATGGATATCTGACCATCGACATGGGTAAGGTACAGGAGATTACCTCACTCCAGTACACAGGCGGCGCCTTATCTGACATCAGCATTGCAGTCAGCGCAGACGGAAGCTCCTGGAAGAGTGTAAAAGCCCATGTATCTGTGAATTCCGCCTCAGAAGAACGTCATACCATCTGGTTCGATTCGGTAGATCCAGATGCAAAAGCAGAATGGATCGGAACCTATGATGCACGATATGTGGCCCTTGTTTTCCACCAGAAACAGAACGTATCGATTTCAGAAATTGAACTTTGCGGTCCTTCCGGCGACAATCTGGAATTCTACCAGACAAAAGAGGAGACACCGGCTGTGGGCATTCTGACGGAAGACTTTACATACGGAAAAGAAACAACAAATGTGATTCCAAAAGGTTCTCTGATCTTTACTGGAACATACAAAGGGAATCCGGCCTATAACGTGGTTATGCTTTATGATGACAAGGGAAATGTCATTGGTATCCTGGAAGATGCAGAAGGCAATGCCACTGTGGAAGCAGAGCAGGTGATCTTTGCAGATGTTCCAGAAAAAGGAAACCTTGGAGAAACCTCCAATGGTACCTGGGTCTACTACATCAAACCGGACGCTTCCGGCGAAATCAGCAGCGAAACAAAAGCCCAGTTAAAGGGAGCCATCCGAGGAGAACTTTATCGTGTGGATAACGCTTTAACCAATGAGGGAGAGCGTGTGGTCAGCGATACCCTTCCTCTCACCGGAATCAATCCGGATAACCTTCCAACTATCAATCTGACTTCCAGCGGCCATGTTGTGGAGCCGTAACAAAGGAGAAACAAATACACATGAAAAAACCACTTACACACATGCTTTTCTGTCTGTTGCTTCTAACCTTTCTTTTACCGGTATCGGTAAAAGCAGAAGAAAAGAACCGGGCAGAAATGACAGTGACTGATCATCAGGTGGGAATCTCTCTTGAGATTCCTGCCGGAAAAACCGATGCCATCCATTCTCTTCGCGTAAAAGTATCTGTAACCTCTTTCGATGCCGAAGATCTTTCTGGTACTTTTGCATTTCATGAAAGCATCTCTTCCACAGTAAAAGATGCTGCCTGGATGGCAAAAGACAGCGGATATGTAATGGATGTGATCCTGTCCGGAAAACAGGATCTCATTGGAGAAAACGGCATTTTGTCTTTGGGTACCCTGAGTTTATCCTCTGACAGCAAAAACTGGAGCGCAGTTGTTTCCATTCCGGAAAATGCTCTGGAATATGTAAACAGCTTTGGCAATTACGAAACCGTCACAGACCTTCATGGAGATTCTGTCACTGTGAAGGTAGAAAACAAAGAGCCGGAAACAACACCCACACCGGTGCCCACAGCCACACCAGTGCCAACGGCAACACCGGCGCCTACTGTCACTCCGACGCCAAATCCACCGTCACCTCCAGTGGTGATCCCTACTGTGACACCGGTTCCCCCTACCCTAACGCCAGAAGCCACTCCGGTTCCCACACAGACGCCACAGCCAAGTCCTGCACCGGAATTTAAGCCTTCTGATAAAACCACCTTATCCGCCAGCGTAAAAAACGGTTCCAACCGTGTGACCTTTACCTGGAAAAAAGTAAAAGGGGCAGATGGCTACCAGATTTACCAGTACAACAGCAAAACCAGGAAATATGAGCGGTTAAAAACCGTACTGGATCCAAAGGTAACTTCCTACACCAGCAAGGCGTTAAGCTATGGAACCACCTATTCCTTTAAGATCCGCGCCTTCCAGGTAAAAGAAAACGGAGAGCGGACATACGGAGCGTTCAGCAAAACCATCAAAGCTTCCACAGCTCCTGGAAAGGTTTCCTCCTTCACCGCAAAATCTTCCCGTAAAAAAGAAGCAGCCATCTCCTGGAAGAAAGTAAAAGAAGCAGCAGGATACCAGATATTTACCGCAGCGATTCTTTAAAGGGAACCTACAAACGAATCAAAACAGTCACAGGAAATACTTCTGTGAAATATACCAATAAAAAGTTAAAGAGTGGTAAAACCTACTATTATAAGGTAAGAGCATTTTCCAAAACCTCCAGCGGAACAAGGATTTATGGAAACTTTACCTCCGTAAAAAAAGTAAAAGTAAAATAAATCTATCTGGCAAGATGTCCGGGCGGAAAACCTCTGTCCGGGCATTTTCTTTGTCATTGACAGCAGGGCCAAAAACCTGTATGATGAACGAAATGACAGTAGAAAGGATTGGATATACTTGAACGAATCAAAGGAAACGGAATTACAATTAGAATACATACAGAAATCCAGGGAACTTCTTAACGAACAGAAGCTGCCCTCTGCACCTACTTATCATCTTTTTACCGCAGGCTGTCAGATGAACGTACTTCAGAGTGAATCTGTAGCTGCTGTAATGGAAGAAATCGGATATAAGAAAGAGGAGCAGGAAGAACTGGCCGATGTGATCATCTATAATACCTGTACTGTTCGTGAGAACGCCAACCAGAAAATTTACGGACATCTGGGACATCTGAAAAGCCTGAAGAAGAAGCATCCTCAGATGCGGATCATTATTTTCGGATGTATGATGCAGGAAGAACATGTGGTACAGAAAATCCGCAAGGATTATCCATTTGTGGATCTGGTATTTGGTACCCATAACATCTATAAGTTTGCGGAACTGTTTTACCGGATGCAAACTTCCCAGGGGCAGATCATTGACGTATGGAAGGAATCCGATGAGATTGTAGAAGGACTTCCCACTTCCAGAAAATATCCCTTTAAGACAGGGGTAAACATCATGTTTGGCTGCAACAACTTCTGCAGCTACTGTATTGTTCCCTATGTCAGAGGAAGGGAAAAGAGCCGGGAACCAGAAGCCATTCTGGAAGAAATCCGCGCTCTGGTCAAGGATGGCGTCAAGGAAGTCATGCTTCTTGGACAGAACGTAAACTCCTATGGAAAAACTCTGGAACATCCTGTAACCTTTGCTCAGCTTCTGGAACAGATCGAGGAAATTGACGGCCTGGAACGTATCCGCTTTATGACCTCTCATCCTAAGGATCTGTCCGATGAACTGATTGCCGTTATGGGAAAGAGCAAGAAGGTCTGTCACCACCTTCACCTTCCTTTGCAATCGGGAAGCAGCCGCATTCTCAAAATCATGAACCGCCGTTATGACAAAGAAAAATATCTGGAACTGGTAAACAAAATCCGTACGGCTGTTCCGGATATCTCTCTGACCACAGATATAATCGTAGGCTTCCCGGGAGAGACAGAAGAAGATTTCCAGGAAACCTTAGACGTGGTATCCCAGGCAGACTATGATACCGCCTTTACCTTTATTTATTCCAAACGTACCGGCACTCCAGCCGCTTCCATGCCAGATCAGGTACCGGAAGACGTGGTAAAAGACCGTTTTGACCGTCTCTTAAAACTGGTACAGGAAAAAGGCCATGAAGCTTCCTCCCGTTTCACCGGAACCATTCAGAAGGTCCTGGTAGAAGAGGAGAGCAAGGAAGAGGGCGTTCTTACCGGAAGAACGGAACATAATCTTCTGGTACACTTTCCTGGAGATAAGAAGCTGATCGGAAGTATTGTAAAGGTAAGTCTGGATACCTGTAAGGGATTCTATTATTTCGGAACCATCAGTGAATAAATTCTCCCTCACCAAAGCCTGGTGAGAGACGAACATACAGAGCGCAGATTCTGGTAAGTGTCTGATACACGATCCAGGTCTGCGCTCTTTTTTTGTTGACAGCGGAAAGGGGAATGATATAATTATATATATGAAAAAAATATGATAATCTCTCGGAATCCTGAGTGATTATGGTCAGCATAGCTGACAATGGACATTG
>CALCDJ010000003.1 GCA_937900135.1 uncultured Blautia sp.
TGCTTGTTCCTGCCTGGGATTTCTTTGGAAGCTATGAAGGCACTTATAAGGAAGGCGCAGAATGGGAAACCGGATCGGAAAATTTCCTTTATGCGCCCCAATATGAAAGCTATCTTACTATCAACGCTATAGACGGCAGTGTGATTGACAGAGGATTGGGATATTAAAGGAAAAGGAGTGAGAAGGATAAAAATAAAAAGAAGCAAAAAAACAGCAGAACAGATTCTGGCAGTAGTTCGATATGATTTCAGAGGTTTTTTTAAAAGACCAAGGGTTATGCTGACCTTTCTTCTGGGCTTTGTTCTCTGTTTCCTTTTAAGCAGCAGAATCATGCCTGTAATGGAAACTTACCGTTCACCTGTGCAGATGCTGGAACCGTTTTTGTGGACTTTTGGAGACAGTACGGCTATTCTTTTAAGCTCTGTGCTTCTTTTGCTCCTTTTTTCTGATCTTCCTGTATGGAGCGCAGTGACTCCTTATTATCTGTACCGGACAACCAAGGTTCGATGGCTTTTGGGGCAAATGATCTATATGGTATGTGCTGCAGGAATTTATACATTGTTTATGCTGGGCTCCACCATGATCTTGTGCGCCGGGAACAGCTATCCGGGAAATATCTGGAGCGATACAGCCGCTATGCTGGCATATTCCAGACTGGGAGAAATCCTTAACGTACCTTCTACGGTAAAGGTGATGGAAAGCATTTCGCCTTTTGGCTGTGCGGCTTTGATGACGATTCTTTTGTTTCTTTACATTCTCTGTCTTGGACTTGCAGTCCTGGCAGGAAATCTTCTGCCGGGAAAAAACAGAGGAATGGTCACAGGTCTTCTTTTTTGCCTGTATGGATTTTTATTGGATCCCCAGGCCCTTGCAAGAATACTGGGATATGAAAAATATGAGCTGTTCCGGGTTAATGTGCTAATCGGATGGATCAGCCCTTTAAGTCATGCCTCTTATGGCAGACATAACTTCGGATATGACCAATTACCTTCTATAGGGCAGTCTGTTCTGGTATTTTTGGGGATTCTGGCGCTTTTTGCTCTGTTCTGCATAAAAAGGATGAAAACATATTCCTTTGTATTTCTGGGAGAAAAGGACTGATATGGGAACTGAAATAATGAGAATGTTTAAGGGGAGAGGCTTCTGGCTGGGATTTATGACAGCAATGGCCGGAATCAGCCTGGGAGCTTCTTATCCCAAGCTTCAAGGATTTTTAAATCCAGGAAGTTTTATAGGTATGGAAACAGAAGCCCTGAAATCTAATACCATGATTTTTTTTCTTCCTCTTGCAGCAGTTCTGCCATGGAGTGATTCCTTTATCCGTGAGAGGCAGGGCGGGTTTTTAAAAACAGCTCTTCCACGGACAGGAAGGTGTTATTATGTGGAAAGTAAAGTATTTACCACTGCTCTGGGTGGATTTCTTTCTGTTTTTCTGGCAGGGATGCTGGTGCTTTTGGTCTACTTTATGATTTTTTTTCCTTTAGAGTCTCAGGGGAAATTTCCATGGAGCCAGACTGCACAGCTTGGAGAAATCCTGCTTCGCTGCGGACTTGTGGCAGGGATTTTAAGCACAGGAGGAGGGATTTTTGCCGGGCTTACAGGATCGGTATATCTGGCCTTTGGATTTCCTTTTGTCCTTTATTATTTTTGTGTGATTGTAAGGGATCGGTATTTTGAAAAAGCTCTTTGGCTTTACCCGCCTCAGTGGATGGAGGGAACGGCAGAATGGGGAGAAAAGAGTCTGGGACTATGGCTTTTTCTTTTGGTTTTGTTGGGGATACTGATGGCGCTTTATGGAGGAATTCTTTATGATAGGGTGGAAGAAATCTGAGCCTGTGATCCAGGTAGAGAGGGCAAGCAGATATTTTGGAGGAGACTGTGTATTGAAAGAGGCAGAGCTTACCTTGTATGGGGGACAGGTCTGCGGCATTGTGGGAAATAACGGATCAGGAAAAACTGTTTTGATGAAATGTATCTGCGGTTTTCTCCCAGTAACCTCAGGAACTATACGAGTTCAGGGAAAGAACATTGGAAAAGAAGTGGATTTTCCCGAAAGTCTTGGCGCGATCATTGAAAGTCCGGGATTTTTGATGGAGCTTACCGGATTTCGTAATCTGGAGATTCTGGCGTCAATGAACTGCCGGATCACACCGGCACAGATACGGCTTGTAATGAAAAAAGTGGGGCTGGATCCTGACATGAAAAAGCCAGTGGCAAAATATTCTCTTGGTATGCGTCAGCGTCTGGGAATTGCACAGGCCATTATGGAAGAACCGGAGCTTCTTGTTCTGGATGAACCCTTTAACGGCCTGGATAAACATGGGGTGGAGGATATGAGAAAGATTCTTTTGGAATTGAAATCCCAGGGAAAGACTATCCTTTTGGCAAGCCATAACGAGGAAGATATACGGATTTTGTGCGACAGGGTTTTTGAAATGGACGGAGGGATTCTGAAGGAAAGGGAGGCGGCGAAACTATGAAGAAGGGAAGACTGGCAGCAGGAATTTTTATTCTGTGCCTGCAGAGCATTGCAGGAACTCAGTGGAATATAGCCGGAGAACAAAAAGCGTATGGCGCAGAGTTGTTTGCGGACGAAGGAAGTTCAGAAAATTTTGTGGATCAGGAGTCTTCTGTGATGCCAGAGCCTACAGTGATTCCGGAAATTACTATGATACCGGAACCCACTTTCGCTCCAGTACCTACTGATGCGCCGGATCCCAGCCCGTGTCCTTTGCCCACGCCGGGATTTTCCCTGAACATTGAAAATCTGAATATTTATCCTGAAAAAGGAAATCAGGAAGAAGAACTTTTTGGAGATGGAAACGGTATGGAAGGGGATTCGGAAGTACAGGTATCTCCCGGCAGTGCAGATTTTTCAGGGGCAGGGGCTTCTTCCGGACAAAAAGAAGAACTGATACGGCAGCCCAAGATTTTGCTGGAGAGCTGCAGCCTTACTGGAAAGAATATGGAAGCCGGCAGTTCTGAAGAAGTGGAATTTGTTCTGAAGAATAAAAGCAGCAATCAGGAAATTTATAATCTGAAACTGGTATTTTCCACAGAAACACCGGGAATCCAGTTTGAAAAAAATTCTTTTTATTTTGAAAAGATCAGTCCCGGCGGCAGGATCAATGTTCTAAACAGAATCAGGGCAGCTGTAGATATAAAGGAGGGGACTGTTCCCATTACCCTTTCTTTTGAATATGAGGATAAAAAAGGAACTTCGGCAGCAGGAACGGAGAAGATGGAGTTTTTAGTCAAACAAAAAATATGGGCGAATCTGGATTGTGACAACCTTCCGGCAGAAGTATATTCTACAGATACAGTAAATATGGGGATTCGTGTGCAAAACGTAAGCAGAACCGGGATTTTTAATGCACGTGTTGCTTTGGAAGGAACCGGAATGTTTCCAAAAGAAGAAATTTTTCTTGGAAATATGGATGCAGGAACAGAAAGTACAGGAACTATGCGTATTTTTGTTGGAACACGTACCATGGAGACCTCAGGCAGGGATGAGGGAACAGATGAAAAAGAAATGTATGGAAATGTGACAGGGAAGATTACGCTCAGATATGAGGATGGGGAAGGGAAGCATTATGAACAGGTGCGAGAGTATGAAACAAAGATTCAAAAGCCCAGGCTCCAGACCTTGAATATAGAAAAGCCTAAAAAGGCAAATAGCTGGTGGTATTCCGTAGCGACTGCTGCAGCCTGCGGCATGATATGCCTGATTTTATTGCTTATGCATAGGATCAGGAAGCAGAAAATACTTCTGGAGGAGATGAGACAGGAGGTTTCCGGTGGGAAAATGTAAGAAAAGACATTTTTATCCAATGATTATTTGCGGAGTGTTTTTTATAGCAGGAATCCTTTACCTTTTGATCCGTCTTGCAGTTCTGTTTTTTACAGGAGCGACAGGGGAATATCAGGCCGTGGTCTCATTGGGAAATATGGAGTATAACCAGAAGCTTTTGAAGCAGGTGGAAAAGATACAAGGACTGGTTTCTTTTTCTCCTGTGCTGGAAATCCCTGTGGAATTAAAAATGGATGATTATACTATGAGTACAGTTCTTCTGGCTGTGGATCTGAAAGAGCTTAAGATGCAGGGAAATACTTACAGGGATATAAAAGCTGAGAATATCCCAATGCTTCTGGCAGGAAAGAACAGTTTGAAGCATTTAAAAGATCCCTATGGTCATACAATTTCCAAAAGAAAGCTTGCAGCTTTTTGGGAAAGAAGCAGCGGAGAGCTTCAATATCATATAGCAGAGGAGAGGCTGGAGAACACAGAAAGCAGCAGTCCTGATAATACTGAAAAATGGGGATCTGCTGAAACTGACTGGGCGGAATGTCAGGCTGCCGCCTGTCTCAGCAATCCCACAGAGGGAATTTATATAAGTCTGGAACAGGGTAAGGAGCTGTTGGCAGGGACAGAGGTGGATTGCAGAAAAGCCCTTCTTACAGTAAGAGGAAAGGAAGCGTTTGAAAAAGCTCAGGCTGTTTTTACGGACTTTCCAGGGTGACGGAAAATCAAGAATAAAAAAATAAAAAAATTTAAATTACCTCTTGCAAAATGTATCCGGGTATGGTATTATAATTTTCGCTGAGGTCGTCAATGATAGACAACAGCGAAAAATAAGGCTCCATGGTCAAGCGGTTAAGACACCGCCCTTTCACGGCGGTAACAGGGG
>CALCDJ010000004.1 GCA_937900135.1 uncultured Blautia sp.
AATCACGAAGGGAGGCGCCTTTTATGGGCGAACAGAAGCCTGAAAAAGTAAAAAAGCACATATGTCTGGGGATTTTGGCCCATGTAGACGCGGGGAAGACTACGCTTTCAGAGGGACTTCTTTATTTGAGCGGGAAGATCCGTAAGCTGGGGAGAGTGGATCACAAAGATGCATATCTGGATACCTTTGACCTTGAACGGGAACGGGGGATTACTATTTTTTCCAAGCAGGCAGTTCTGGATATGGGAGAGCTTGAGGTAACACTTCTTGATACGCCGGGGCATGTGGATTTTTCTGCGGAAATGGAGCGTACCTTACAGGTGTTGGATTATGCGATTCTTGTGATAAACGGCGCGGATGGGGTACAGGGACATACGATGACACTCTGGCGGCTTCTCGCCCGTTACCAGATCCCAACCTTCCTTTTTGTAAATAAAATGGATCAGGAAGGCACAGACAGGGAGGCGCTTCTTTCAGAATTGAAGAAGCGGTTGGATGAAAATTGTCTGGACTTTGAGGAAAACCAGGATCAGGATCAGTTTCTGGAAAATCTCTCCATGTGTGACGAAGCGCTTTTGGAGAAATATCTGGAAGAAGACGAAGTGGATCTTGATGATATCAGGGAACTGATCACGGAGCGCAAGGTGTTCCCCTGCTATTTTGGTTCTGCCTTGAAACTTCAAGGGGTGGAAGAACTAATCCAGGGTGTGGAAAAGTATACGGCAAGTCCGGCATACAATGTGGATTTTGGAGCAAAGGTTTATAAAATCGCCAGGGATGAGCAGGGAAATCGTCTGACTTATATGAAGATCACAGGCGGATCCTTGAAGGTTAAATCCTTGTTGAGCAACCAGGGAGTTTCCCATGGGGGAGAAGAGATCTGGGAAGAAAAAGTGGATCAGATCCGCATTTATTCCGGGGCAAAGTTTGAAATGGTCAAGGAAGCAGAGGCAGGGACCGTCTGCGCAGTAACCGGACTTACCAGAACTTATCCGGGGCAGGGGCTTGGATGTGAAGAGGAATCGGAACTTCCGGTTCTGGAGCCGGTTCTGAATTATCAGATTCAGCTGCCGTCGGATTGTGACGTGCACCAAATGCTGAAAAAGTTAAAAGAACTGGAAGAGGAAGAACCACAGCTTCATATTGTATGGGATGAGCAGCTTCAGGAAATTCATGCCATGCTCATGGGAGAAGTACAGATTGATATCCTCCGGCATCTGATCTGGGAAAGGTTTCATGTGGCGGTGGAATTTGGTTCCGGTAATATTGTTTATAAAGAAACCATTGCGGCGCCGGTGGAAGGGGTAGGGCATTTTGAGCCTTTACGTCACTATGCAGAAGTGCATCTTCTTTTGGAACCGGGAGAACCAGGCAGCGGAATGCAGTTTTTTACTGCCTGCAGCGAGGATGTGCTGGATAAAAACTGGCAGAGGCTGATTCTGACCCATCTGGAGGAAAAAGAGCACAGAGGTGTGCTTACAGGTTCTCCTATTACAGATATGCAGATTACCCTTCTGACAGGTCGTGCCCATCTAAAGCATACAGAGGGCGGAGATTTCCGCCAGGCAACTTATCGGGCAATCCGTCAGGGATTAAAAAAAGCAAAGAGCGTTTTGCTGGAGCCGTACTATGAATTTCGTCTGGAGGTTCCGGCGGAAATCATAGGAAGAGCCATGGCAGATATCCAGAAAATGCAGGGAAGCTTTCTTCCTCCGGAAACCGAGGAAGAGATGACCATTCTTCGGGGAACTGCGCCTGTTTCCAAAATGCGGGATTATCAGAAAGAGGTGGTTTCCTATTCCAAAGGCAGAGGCCGTCTGTTCTGTTCCCTGAAAGGGTATGCGCCCTGCCAGGAGCAGGAGGAAGTAGTGGAAGCCATAGGCTACGATTCGGAACGTGACCTTGAAAATCCCACAGGTTCTGTATTTTGCTCTCATGGGGCAGGTTTTGTAGTTCCCTGGAATGAAGTGGAAGACTATATGCATTTAGAAAGCAGTGCATTGTTGCAGGAGAAACCAGAGGAAACAGACAAGGAGACAGAAATCCAAATCAGAAGAAAGGCGGTTGCGTTTGGAGGAAGCTATGAGGAAGAAAAAGAACTCCAGGAGATTTTTCAGAGAACTTTCGGCTCTGTGAAACAAGAACGGGCTGCCTGGACAAAACGGGCAGTACATGCGCCCTCAGCAGGAGATCCGAAATACATTCCCCGAAAGAAAAGTCAGGAAGAATATCTTCTGGTGGATGGATATAACATTATTTTTGCCTGGGAAGAGCTGAAAGAACTGGCAGAAGCAAACATTCATGCGGCCAGAGATAAGCTGATGGATATTTTAAGCAATTATCAGGGATATAAAAAGTGTACGCTGATCCTTGTGTTTGACGCCTATAAACTGGAAGGCCATGGGGAAGAGGTATTCCAGTATCATAACATTCATGTGGTATATACTAAAGAAGCGGAAACTGCGGATCAGTATATTGAAAAGACGGTGCACCGCATTGGAAGAGAACATCAGGTCACTGTGGCTACCTCAGACCGCCTGGAGCAGGTGATTATTTTGGGACAGGGAGCCCAGCGTCTTTCTGCCAAAGGCTTGTATGAAGAAGTGGAAGAAGCCAAAAAATCCATGCGTCAGGATTGGAAGGAACAGAAGGAAAGCGGGAAGAATTATCTCTTTGACCAGATGCCGAAGGAAATGGCAGATTATATGGAAGAAGTTCGTCTGGGAAAAAAAGAATTAAAGAAATAGAAGGGAGGCAGATGGCAGAAGCCAAACCAAAGGAAAAAGCGAAAAAACAGATTCCATTACGAGTCTCTGCATCCCTCTATTCTGAATTGGCACAGTGGGCGGAAGATGATTTTCGTTTCATCAATAGGCAGATTGAATATCTTCTTACAGAGTGCGTGAAGCACAGAAAAAAATCTTTTCAAAAAGAAGAGGAATAGTAGTTCTGTACAAAATGCAGAAATTGTTTTACATGGGGCTTTAATATGCGGTTTTTGTTGTAAACAATATAAAACGTTCTTAAATGGGCAGATTCTTCCAGAGGAAACAGGAGGAGCTGCCTTGTTTTTTGAAGATCAGATACGGATCTTGCAGAGAGAATGGAAATGCCCAGTCCGTTGACAATGGATTTTTTTATAGCCTCCAGGTCATTCATGCGGGCGATCACATTTAAACCGGAAACGGAGATTCCCAGTTTTTCTAAAAACCGATCCAGTTCTTTTTTGGTACCGGAACCATTTTCCCGCATAATCAGAGGTTCCTGGACAAAATCCCGAAAGGAAACATCCTTGCCCTGAAAATTCAGGTAGTGTTCGTTGACAGGGGTGGCGATCACAAGAGAGTCCTGGCAAAAAGGAAGAAAACAACAGGTTTCTTCTTCTGTCTTTTGTCCCACAAGGCCAAAATCCACACTTCCGTCAATGACTTTTTGGATGGCGCCAAGACTGTCAGATTGCCAGGCATGAAAATATACATCGGAAGTCTGTTTCCCAAATGCACTTAGAAGCTCTGGAAGCATATAGGAGGATGGAATGGTGGAAACCCCAAGATCAATAATCTTTTTATGGGCTCCGGTAAATTCTTCCACCAGATGATTCCGCATGTTTAACATCTGCAAGGCACAGTCATAGAGCTGGTATCCCCGGGAAGTAATGGTAAGCTTCTTGGTGGTACGGATGATCAGCTTGGAATTTAATTCCGTTTCCAGAGAGTGGATGTGTGCGCTGATGGTGGGCTGAGTAAGGTAAAGATGTCTGGCTGCTTCTGAAAAACTGTTGTATTCCACCACAGCCACAAAGGCTTCCAGTTGTTTAAATTCCATAGAGTTCTCCTTTTCCGGTGATACGTTTTAAGGCAAAAAGAGCGGTATCCAGTTCTTCCGTGGTGTTTTCCGGTCCAAAGGAGAAACGGATGGTACCGGTAGGATAGGTACCTAAGGTTTTGTGCGCATTGGGCGCACAGTGCAGTCCGACTCTTGTCATGATCCCATAGGCTGCATCCAGTTCATAAGCTGCTTCTGCCAGATCTTTGTCCAGTGTCTGAATGGAAACAACGGCGCAGCGGTCCTTCCGGTCTGTTTTCCCAATGATCCGGATGGAGGTTCCCCTGGGGTCCAGATCTTTTATCCCATCCAGAAAATATTGGGTGAGAGCCATCTCATGGGCAAACGCGTCTTCCATAGGGTGGTTTTCCAGATGAGTAAGCGCTGCATGAAGACCAAGAATTCCAGGGAGATTAGGCGTTCCTGGCTCAAACCGGTCTGGAAGAAAATCTGGAACCTCTTCTGTGTGGGAAATACTTCCGGTTCCTCCGCTTAGAAGGGGTGTGATCTGAGAAACCAGAGAATTCCGGATAAGAAATCCGCCGATTCCCTGAGGGCCGCGAAGCCCCTTGTGCCCTGTAAATGCCAGAGCGTCAATATGCAGTTCTTCCATATGGATGGGCAGGACGCCAGCGGTCTGGGCTGCATCCAGGATAAAGGTGATCCCATGGTTTTGGCAAAATTCGCCAAGTTCCCGGACCGGCATGATGGTGCCGCATACATTAGAAGCATGGAGACAGACAAGCGCTCTGGTTTCAGGACGGATCAGGGCTTCGGCCTCTGAAAGCAGCAGGCTTCCGTCGGGAGCGCAGGGAATACGGTCAAAGGAAACACCGGTTTTTTCCAGTTGGATAACAGGGCGCATAACGGCGTTATGCTCCATAGAAGAAACCAGGACATGATCTCCGGGACGTAAAAGTCCTTTCAGAAGAATATTCAGACTCGCCGTAACATTTCCGGTAAAGATTACATTTCTGGATTCCGGGAAATGAAAAAGGCGGCAGAGCTGTTCTCTTGTCTCATAAACCTGCTCCTCCACAGAATAAGCCGTATCATAGCTGCCGCGGTTCACATTGACAGCAAAGTCAGAAAGATAATGATAAACGGCATCCGCTACCCCAGGCGCTTTTGGAAAAGAAGTGCTTGCCTGATCCAGATAAATTTTTTTCATGAAAAAACCTCCTATGCAATACAGTTAATGGAATCATACCATGTTTTATTGATAAAATCTATAAATAATGCCAAAAGTTTTCTATAATTAATTGGAGAAAAATAGAAAAAAATGATATGATAATGAAGGCAGATGGGAAAATCTGTCTGATATTTTTGGGAAAAATTCCTGAAAACAGGAAGAAAAACGAAAGAGGGGAAAGGAAAAGCATGAAAAAAGAAAAAACAACCATTATGGCAGCCGGTGTGATCATCGGCATTATTGCGGTGGCTCTTGTATATTTTGGCAATCCGGCTAATATGGGCTTCTGCATCGCCTGCTTCCTGCGTGACATTTCCGGTGCATTGGGATTTCATTCCGCGGCAGCAGTGCAGTATATTCGTCCGGAGATCATCGGACTGGTTCTGGGAGCATGTATTTTATCCTTGATCAACAAGGAATTTAAACCAAGAGGAGGTTCTGCTCCTGTTACACGTTTTATTCTTGGCGTGTTTGTGATGATTGGATGTCTTATGTTTTTGGGATGTCCGTTCCGTATGATCTTAAGACTGGCAGGCGGTGATTTAAATGCCATCTTTGGATTCATTGGATTTGCAGCAGGAATCCTTGCAGGTGTATTTTTCCTGAAAAAAGGATATACGCTGAAACGTTCCTACAAAATGCAGACAATCGAAGGAGGATTATTCCCGGTTGTACAAATTGTATTTCTGATTTTACTGGTGGCTGCGCCGGCATTTATTCATTTTACAGCGGCAGATGGCGGCCCTGGAGGAAAGCATGCAGCCATTTACATCGCATTGGCAGCAGGACTGATCGTAGGTGCGCTGGCTCAGAAAACCAGACTTTGTATGGTTGGCGGAATCCGTGATGTGGTACTGTTTGGAGAATGGAAACTTCTTCTTGGATTTGTGGCCATTCTGGTAAGTGCGCTGATCGGAAATCTGGTTCTTGGAGTAATTACAGGAACACCTTATTTTACAGTAGGCTTTGCAGGTCAGGCAGTAGCGCATACAGACGGACTTTGGAATGCTCTTGGTATGGCGCTTGCAGGTTTTGGCTGTGTACTTTTGGGCGGATGTCCCCTTCGTCAGCTGGTACTTGCAGGAGAAGGAAACACGGATTCTGCTATTACCGTTTTTGGACTGATGGTAGGCGCTGCCATTGCACATAATTTTGGTCTGGCTTCTTCAGCAGAAGGCCCTACTGCCAATGGAAAACTTGCAGTGGTAATTGGAATTGTGGTTGTAGCTGTGATTGCTGCAGTGAATTCTTTCAGAAAGGAGAAATAAGGCATATGAAAACGGTAGATGCAAGAGGACTTTCCTGTCCGGAACCAGTTATTATGACAAAAAATGCACTTTCTTCCAAAGAAGGGGCTTACGAAATTCTGGTAGACAATGTGACTGCAAGAGAGAATGTCACTCGTTTTGCTACCCATCAGGGATATCAGGTAACTTATGAGGAGCAGGGGGAAGATTTTCTTCTTCATGTGAGAAAATGACAGAGTATATTGCTACTTTTTATTCCCATTTCGGAGCGATTCGCTTCAAAAAGGGATGCGAAAAAAAGGGATTAAAGGCAGTGATTGCGCCCGTTCCCCGTACGCTGAGTTCATCCTGCGGTACCTGTGTACGATTTCAGGCAGGGTCTGAAGACGCATTTCCAGAGCGAAACGAAGAACTGGAACAAATTGTAAAGGTTTGTGAACAAGAATTTATTTCTGTCTACCAGGCAGAGGAAAGCTAAAACGTTTATAGAAAAAATCTCTCCGGGAGGAATAAGAAAAACTCCAGGAGAGATTTTTTTGCTGGGAGATAAGGGGAACTTCCTTTATCGCCAAACAGAAAAAACTGTGTTATACTGTCAAAAAGAACCTGGAAAAAGGGGACGTGCCTGGTGAACGGAGAAAATCCTGACGGAAAAAGAAGGGAGAGGAATTATGGCGCATAAAATACTGATTGCAGACGATGATTACCTGTTCAGAGATCTTCTAAAAGATATTCTGGAAAAAGAAAATTACGAGATTCTTGAGGCAAAAGACGGTGTGGAGGCTTTGGAATGCTTTCGGAAGAATCCGGATCTTTCCCTGCTTTTGCTGGATATTATGATGCCTGGAAAAGACGGAATGGAAGTTTTAAGGGAAATACGGAAAACATCAGAGATTCCTGTGATCATGCTGACTGCGCTGGGAGACGCAAGGTCAGAGCTTTGGGGATTTCGCGCCGGCGCATGTGACTACATTTCCAAACCTTTTCACGGAGAAGTTCTGCTGGCCAGGATTCGGGCAGCTCTGGCATATAAGGCGCCCAAGCCGGATAAGGACAGATGGCGGGTGGGAAGCCTGGAAGTAGATCTCAAGGGCTGTCATGTTCTGGTGGACGGAAAAGAGTGTGTACTGACGAATAAGGAGTATCAGCTGCTTCTTTATCTCATGGAAAACAAAAATATTGTGCTGACCAGAGATCAGATTTTGGAACATATCTGGGGCTTCGATTATAATGGAGACGTTCGTACCATAGACACACATATCAAAATGCTTCGTACGGATCTGGCACAGTGCGGCAGTTATATTCGTACTGTCCGTGGAATTGGATATGCATTTCAGGAGGAGACAGGATGAAATATACCCTTCGTAAAAAATATATTCTTGTGGGCAGTTTTCTGATTCTGGGATTCCTCTGTATTCTCCTTGGGACATCACGAATTCTGAAGGAAGGTCTGGTAGAGAAGTGGAACCGGGATAGAATGGAGAATCTGGCAGAAGAAACCGTAAATCTTTTGGAAAAGGAGAACTGGAACATTTCTCAGAAAAATCTGGATATTCTGGCATTTGAGAATAATGCCTATGTTACAGTGACAGATGAGGCACAGAAAATTCTTATGACCACCAGAAACTGGGAGGCTCAAAGAGGCATCCTGGGCAAAAAAACCAAGCGGATTCTCCAGACAAGCGCAGAGGAACTGAAAGAGAAAGGCAACAGCTTCTCCAGTGATTTTGATGATAATAACCGGGCTTCCTTTATGCATATTACAAAGATTCCGGGAAAAGGTTATGTAATCATCCGAAAATCCATTACAGGGTTAAACAGCAGCACCCGTGTGATGGAAATTTGTTTTATCATTGCCGCGTTGATTACCCTTTTGTGCGGGATTCCTGTGATTGTGTACTTTTCCGGACGGTTGGCCAGACCGATTATGGAGATCAACCAGGTGACCAGACAGATTGCCTGCCTGAATTTTGAAGAAAAGGCTTCTGTGAAAAGTGAGGATGAGCTGGGAATGCTGGCAGAATCCGTGAATCAGATGTCAGATAAGCTCAAGGAAACGCTGGAAAGTCTGAAGGAAGATGTGGAACTTCGCAAAACGCTGGTTCGGAATCTGGCCCATGAATTAAAAACACCGGTTGCCGTTATTATGGGCTACGCAGAAAACATGTCTTATATATCCAAGAACCATCCGGAAAAACAGGAGAAATATATTCAGGTAATCGCTGCAGAATGCGAGCGGATGGACGAACTGATTCATCAGATGCTGGAAGTATCTTCTTATGAACATGGGGAAACAATTCTTCGGTGGAGTTCCTTTTATCCGGAACAGCTTCTGAAAAAAATACAGAAACTTTGTCAGGATGAAAATCCGGACTGGAGAGGAACCTTTCATCTGGAATGTTCCATCCAGGGAAAGATAGAGGGGGATTGTGAAATCCTTCACCGGGCATTGTATAATCTGGTAAAAAATGCCATTTACTATGGAAAGGCAGATGGAGAAATCCGCATGGAGGCATTTCTGAAACAGGGAAAAGTGCATTTTCTGGTGCATAATCAGGGAAGTCATATTCCCAGGGAGGAGCAGGAAAAAATATGGGATGTCTTTTATAAGATCAATCCTGCCCGGACCAGAGAGCATCAGAGTTTTGGCATTGGACTTTCCATTGTCCGGCAGGTAGCTCTGGCCCATCATGGAGAGGTATCAGTGAGAAATACTTCAGATGGGGTGGAATTTCAGATATCTTATCCCTGGGAAGAAAATAAAAGTATTTCACGGAAATTACACAAAGGTAACGCATAATGAAAAAACGGATTGTAAAACAGGTGATTTTGTAGTCAAAGAAAGGAAATACGGGAGGCATTTATGCGTTATTGTGAAAAATGTGGACTGCCGGAAAACTATCCGGGAATTCGTTTTAATGAACAGGGAATTTGTAACTTTTGTGAATTTTATGAAGAAAACAAAGAAAAAATAGAAAATAAAGAAGACAGGGAACGTATGTTTCTGGAACAGGTGGAACTGGCAAAAGCCAAGGCAAAAGAAAACAACGCTCCTTATGATTGTGTAGTGGGGTTAAGCGGAGGTAAGGATAGTACCTACATTGTTTATCAGATGAAACAGACTTACGGACTGCGGGTGCTGACAATTACCTTTCAGAATGACTTTCACACAGAATATGGAAGAAATAATATTGAAAATGCATTGCAGAAATTAAATGTGGATCACATTACGGTACGTATGCAGGAGGATGAGCTTCGCAAAATGTATCGCATGAGCCTGAAGTTTATGAAGAACATTTGCGGCGTTTGTTTTCATTATCTTCATTATTACTGTCATCAGATTGCAGGGAAGTTTGGAATTCCTCTGATTGTAAATGGAAGAACCAAAGGGCAGATCCTTCAAACTGCCTGCAGTCCGAGGGGAATTGAGCCTTTTGAGCTGTCTCACAATCTTCGTCAGTTTGAATATCAGATGTTTGGAAAATTGTCCGAAAAACTGGCGGAACGAAAAAGAGTGGATTATCTGGAAGATGTGGAAGTAACTTCCCTTTCCTATTTTGCCTACCATGATGTGACGGAAGAAGAAACCATGGCATTTCTGGAAAAAGCCATTGGTTGGGTCCGTCCCGAAAGTAAGGTTCCTCATGCAGATTGTTGGGCGCATCAGATTGCAGAAAATTTAAGTCTTGTAAAAAGGGGATATCCCATCCGTACCGGAGAGCTGGCTGTGCTGGTACGCAGCGGGGAATTGACAAAGGAGGAAGCATCTGCTATGTTAGAGGAAGACAGAAAGCAATATGCTTCTGTAGATCCGGAGTTGAAGGATCGTTTTTATCAAAGAATTGCAAAAATGGAATTTCACTGAGAAATTTCTGAACATAAATGAGGGAAGAACATGATCAATAATGTATTGGATTATCTGGAACGGGCAGGAAAAAAACATCCCCGTAAGGTGGTGTTTGCTGACCCGGTACATGAAGTGACTTATGAAGAATGTATCCGAATTGCGAAGCAGATTGGTACTTCTATTGCAAAGACCGGCAGAAAAGGAAAGCCGGTGGCAGTTCTCATTGATCGAGAGATTGAAAGTCTGGAAATCTTTATGGGAACTGTATATAGCGGCAATTTTTATGTGCCCATAGGCAAGAAACTTCCTCCGGGAAGGATTTCCATGATTCTTGAGAGTGTACAGCCTGTTTGTATGGTGATCCGGGAGGCAGACAGGGCTTTTGCAGAAAGCCTTTCCTGTAAGGTGGAGCTTTTGATCTACGAAGAACTGATTCAGATGCCAGTGGAAGAGGAACTGCTGCAGGCAATCCGGAGACGTCACATTGATACGGACCCTCTGTATGCCATTTATACCTCCGGCTCCACAGGAACCCCCAAAGGGGTGTTGGTGTGCCATCGGTCTGTGATTGATCTGGTGGAGCAGTTTGGGGAGTGCTTTGGTTTCAGTGAACAGGAAGTGTTTGGCAATCAGGCGCCCTTTGATTTTGATGTTTCTGTAAAGGATATTTATTCCACATTGAGGAATGGGGCAACCATGTGTATTGTTACCCAGAGAATGATCTCCTTTCCGAAGGAACTGATTCCTTACCTGAACGAGAAGAAGATTACCACAGTCATCTGGGCGGTATCAGCGCTGGCTCTTACTGCATCCTTTAAGGGTCTGGAAAAGCAAGTGCCCCTTTATCTGAAAAAAATCATGTTTTCCGGCGAGGTGATGCCGGTAAAGGTGCTGAATTACTGGCGTGAGAAGCTGCCGGATGCCATGTATGTGAATTTATACGGACCTACGGAAATTACCTGCAATTGCAGCTATTACGTGGTAGATCGGGAATTTGCTCTTGGAGAGAGCCTTCCGGTAGGTGTGCCTTTCCCCAATACAGACATGTTTGTGCTGAATGAGAAGAACGAGCTGGCAGGAGAGAATGAGATTGGGGAAATCTGTGTGCGCGGCACTTCCCTGGCGTTGGGGTATTACCGGAATCAGGAGGCTACCAGCCGGGCATTCTGTCAGAATCCGTTGAATCCGGATTATCCGGAGCTGATTTACCGGACCGGAGATCTGGGAAGATATGAAAACGGAGAATTATATTATGTAACCCGCAGTGACTTTCAGATTAAGCATATGGGACATCGTATTGAACTGGGAGAGATCGAAGGTGTGTTGGATGGTCTTTCTTATATTGAAAGAAGCTGCTGCATCTACGACCGTGAACGGGAAAAGATTTATATGTTTTACCAGGCGGAAGAAGCCTGTGATCGTCAGATTGTGAAGGATCTTCAGGTGTATCTTCCAAAATATATGTGTCCCAACAAATATGTGTACCTGGAACAGCTTCCTCTGAATAAAAACGGAAAGATTGACAGAGCCTTGCTAAAGGAGAAATATATTTGCAATGGAAAAAATTAACTCCCCAAGGGAATTTGCAGCGCTAATAAAAGATTATAAAAAAAATCATAAAAAAGTATTGTCTAATTGCTTTTTTCTTCCTGATGAAGTAGAATATATGACAAAACAGCAGAAGCTTTTTGTGGAATCCAGAGAAGACCTGCTTTGCTTTTATACGGAAGAAGCAGATTGTTGGCGATTATATTATTATATGGAAGCAGGCATGCCTGTTGCTATAGAAAAAAAAGACAAACCTCTGATTCTGGATTATGTGTTCCGGGGAGAAGAGGAAGAAAAACTCCGCGCATCTGGAAGCGAAAGCTGGATCAGAGCAGGATTTGCTCCATATAAACGATATCGCCGGATGGAATGTGCCGGTGAGGCTTTTTGTCCTCCTGTGGATCAGGAGGAGAAGCTGTCCGCTTATCCAATGGAATTCCTGAAAGAAACAGATTATCATACTGTTCAGAAACTGTGGAGGGAGAGTCTGGATGTTTACAGCACCCTGCTTCCGGAGAGAGAAGAATTCACAGAATTCTGTCAGAAGGGACAGCTTTTAGGAATGCGCCTTTCAGATGGAGAGGCCGGAGCGGTGATCATTGCGATTCCCAAGGGGCGCACAGGATTTTTGCAGCACCTGGTGGTGAGTCCGAAATTCCGGGGGCTTGGGATGGGGCGTACCCTGTTCTGCAAGGCAACGGAACATCTTCTGGCAGAGGAGAAAACCCAAAAAGTAAATTTCTGGGTAGATGAAGAAAATATACATGCTATTGAGATTTACAAACGTATGGGTTATGTGTATGATGGAATTATCTCCAGACAGTTTAAGATGGAAAAAGAACATTGATATGGAAAGGAAGAAAAAAATGAGAGACGAATTATTAGAAATCTTAAATGAATTAAGACCTGAGATTAATTTTGAAGTGGAAACACAGCTGATTGATGATGAAGTGCTGGATTCCTTTGATATGGTTTCTCTGATTGGAGAGATTAATGATAATTTTGAAGTAGAAGTTTCTTTTGATGACATTGATGCAGAGAATTTCAATTCTGTAGATGCGATGTTAAGACTGATCCAGAGACTGCAGGAAGAAGAATAAGCACTATGAGAGAAAAACTGACTCAAAAAGATGTGGAGAAAATTCAACAGGAGATCGAGCATCGGAAGCTGGTGGTTCGTAAGGATGCCATTGAAGCAGTAAAGGAAGCCCGTTCTCACGGGGATCTCAGCGAAAATTTTGAGTATTATGCTGCGAAGAAACATAAAAATCAGAATGAAAGCAGAATTCGTTACCTGGAGCGAATGCTGAAAACGGCAGATATTGTGTCAGATCATTCCAAGGCAGATGAGGTAGGCATGGATGATCTGGTGACAGTGGAATTTGAAGAAGACGGAGAGGTGGAAACCTATAAACTGGTCACATCCATTCGAGGAAATTCTCTGGAAAACCGTGTCAGCATAGAATCACCCATAGGGAAGGCATTGAAGGGACATAAGGTGGGAGAACGTGTTCAGGTAAAGGTAAGCGACAGCTACAGCTACACCCTTCTGATACATTCCATAGATAAGACTGGAACAGAAGAGGAAGAAATTCGCGGATTTTAAAAGACAGGAAGCACAGACAGAGGTTTGTGCTTCTTTTTCTTTTGGGATTCGTCAGGGCTTTACAGAATTTTACATAGATTTTACATTGCCATGGGGAGGATTTTACATATTTCCTTTACAATAAGCTCATATTAAGATTAGGTAAAGGAGAGAAACCATGGATTTTTTTAGTATATTAACATTATTAGGCGGTCTTGCCATGTTCCTGTACGGTATGCAGGTCATGGGTGACGGACTGGCCAAGGTATCCGGTGGAAAACTGGAACAGATTCTGGAAAACCTGACTTCCAGCCCAATTAAAGCGGTATTGCTGGGGGCTGGTGTAACTGCAGTGATTCAGTCTTCTTCCGCAACCACAGTAATGGTGGTTGGTTTTGTAAACTCAGGAATTATGACTCTGAAACAGGCGGTTGGCGTAATCATGGGCGCTAATATTGGTACCACCATTACCTCCTGGATTTTGAGTCTTGCAGGCATTGAGAGTGAGAACTTTTTTATTCAGCTGTTAAAACCAACATCCTTTGCGCCGATTCTTGCAATGATCGGTGTGGTCTGTCTGATGTTTTTGAAGGAGCAGAAGAAAAAAGATATTGGTGTCATTCTTCTTGGCTTTTCCGTATTGATGTTTGGTATGGATACTATGAGTGCGGCAGTAAAACCTCTGGCAGATGTACCGGAGTTCACAAGTCTTCTGCTTAAATTCTCCAATCCGATTCTGGGAATTATAGCAGGTACGGTGCTTACTGCAGTGATTCAGTCTTCTTCCGCTTCCGTTGGTATTCTGCAGGCTCTTTGTCTCACAGGAGCCGTACCCTTTGGCTCTGCACTTCCCATTATCATGGGTCAGAACATTGGTACCTGTGTGACGGCTCTCTTATCTGCAATTGGAGCAAAGAAGAATGCCAAACGTGCCGCTATGATGCATCTGTATTTTAACCTGATCGGCACCATTGTATTTATGAGCGTATTTTATCTTATCAATAGCTTTGTACATTTTGGTTTCCTGGAAGAAGCTGCTTCTCCAGCCGGAATCGCCATTATGCACAGTGCGTTTAATATTATTGCTACTGTAGCATGGCTCCCATTCTCTGGTCTGCTGGTAAAACTGGCTTGCCTGACAATCCGCGACAAAGAAGAAGCAGTTGTTTCTGCAGAAGATCAGGAGTTTATGATTCTGGAAAGCCGTTTCCTGGAAAAACCGGCATTTGCAGTAGAGCAGGGCAGAACTGCAGCGAGACGTATGGCAGAAGACTGTCATCAGGCATTTACCATGGCGGTGCAGCTGATTGACCATTATCAGGAAACCGGTGTGGAAAAGGTAGAAAAAATGGAATCCAAGGTTGACCGCTATGAGGATGAGCTTGGAACCTATCTGGTAAAATTAAGCCATAAGGATCTTTCTGAAAGAGACAGCCACAGTCTTTCCATGATGCTTCACTGTATCGGAGATTTTGAACGAATCTCTGACCATGCAGTAAATATTATGGAATCTGCGCAGGAACTGCACAGCAAGGGACTGAGCTTTTCGGAGAAGGCAACACAGGAACTTCATATTATTACAAGCGCGGTAGAGGAAATCCTTCAGACAGCGCTCAGCGTTTTTACAGAACAGGATGTGAAGAAAGCTGCTTCCATTGAACCTTTGGAGGAAGTGGTGGATGAACTGAGTCAGGAACTGAAGCGGCGCCATGTACAGCGTCTGCGCAAAGGAACCTGTACCATTGAGATGGGCTTCATTCTGTCTGATATTACCACAAGTCTGGAACGAATTGCCGATCACTGTTCCAACATAGGTGTGTGTGTAACCCAGGTCAGAGAAGACTTGTATGATACCCACAGTCATCTGGATGAAATGAAAAATGAACCAGATGCAAACTTCTATCGCAATCTGGAGGAAGTGCGCGAGAAATATTTACTGCCATAAGAAGGAGTCTTGTATAACGTGTCGAAAAAAGGTATACTGAAACCAAAATGGCAGTACGCAGAAGGGGCGCATGAGATGATCTATTGTGTGGAAGACGAAAGAAACATCAGGGAACTTTTAGTATACACTTTGGAGACAACCGGATTTTCAGCAAAGGGAATTTCCGACGGAAAAGAACTTTTCACAGAACTAAAAAAAGAAATACCGGAGTTGATTCTTCTGGACATCATGCTTCCAGGAGAGGACGGTTATTCCATCCTGGAGCGCCTGAAGGGCGCTCCTTCCACAAAAGACATACCAGTCATTATGGTGACAGCGAAGGAAGCAGAATTTGATAAAGTAAAAGGGTTAGAGAGCGGAGCAGATGATTATATCACCAAACCCTTTGGCATGATGGAGTTTGTGGCCAGGGTAAAGGCAGTGCTCCGCAGAAGCACCCGCCAGAGTGAGGAAAAAGAACTCACCTGCGGGGAGTTATGCGTATGTGTAGGAAAACATAAGGTGAAGTATGCCGGAAAAACCATAGATCTTACCCGTAAGGAGTTTGAGCTTCTTCAGCATCTGATGGAGAATAAAGGACTGGTCATGACCAGAAATCAGCTTCTCTGTCATGTGTGGGGCTATGATTTTGACGGGGAGACCAGAACGGTGGATGTACATGTCCGAACCCTGCGCCAGAAGCTGGGCGAAGGGGGAGAAATGATCGAAACGGTTCGTGGTGTGGGATATCGGATAGGAGAATAAGATGAAGCAGCGCATTTTGAATCACGTAAGCTTTCTGGTGGTGCTGTCTGTATTCCTCACCTTCTGTTCCGCCAGTGTGGTGATGTACAGTAAATTCAGCACCTATATGAAACAGGGCGTGCGGGATGAGGCAGAATATGTAAAGATGGGCCTGGATGCTATGGGAGAAGAGTATCTTACCAAAGAGGTGGGAGACCTTACCGTGACCAGGATTACTTTGACCAGACCGGATGGTACTGTTCTTTTTGATTCCGTTTCTGATCCGGAAAAAATGGAAAACCACAGCAACCGGCCGGAATTCAAGGATGCGGCAAAGGATGGTTATGGAGAAAAGGTACGTTTTTCTGAGACTTTTTCAGAGCAGACCTTTTATTGCGCCATTCGTCTGGATAACGGAAACATTCTTCGTGTGGCAAGAACCACGGACAGCGTGTTTGTTACGCTGATGTCCAGCTTTACCATTCTGGGCGGGATCATGGTGGCCATCATCCTTCTGGAAATGTTTCTGGTACAGAGACAGACAAAGGATCTCATTGAGCCCATCAATGAACTGGATCTGGAGCATCCCCTGAAAAACGTGTGCTATGAGGAACTTCGTCCTCTGCTGGTGCGTGTGGATCAGCAGAATAAACAGATTGCCAGACAGGTGGAAGAACTAAAGGAAGCGGAAGCCATGCGGCGGGAATTTTCTGCCAATGTGTCCCATGAGCTGAAAACGCCTCTTATGTCGATTTCCGGTTATGCGGAACTGATGATGAATGGAATGGTAGGACCGGACAATGTGCCGGAATTTTCCGGAAGAATTTATCATGAAGCCAGCCGTTTAAGCAGTCTGGTGGCAGATATCATCCAGCTTTCCCGATTGGATGAAAAGAATAACGATATGCCCTTTGAGGCGGTGGATCTTTATGAACTGGCAGAGGATATTGTCCTCCATCTCCAGACTCCGGCCATGAAGAAAAAAATCACCCTGTCATTGACAGGAAAGACGGTAGTGGTCCGGGGCGTCCGGCAGGTACTTTATGAAATGTTTTACAATCTGGCAGATAATGCGGTGAAATATACAGAAGAAGGGGGTACCGTGGAGGTAACCGTGGGAAAAGAGGACAAGCGTCCATTTTACCGGGTGGAAGATACGGGAATCGGAATCCCCAAGGAAGAACAGAAACGTATTTTTGAACGGTTTTACCGGGTGGACAAAAGCCATTCCAGGCAAACCGGAGGAACAGGACTGGGTCTTTCGATTGTTAAACATGGGGCAGCCCTTCATCATGCAGAAATCAAAGTGGAAAGTGAACTTTCCAAGGGAACAAAAATGGAGCTGGTGTTTTGAAACACCAGCTCCTTTTGCATGATTTTACAGATTGGTTTTGGAAAGAGCTGCTTCGTCTGCAACAATGATTGCATTAGGATGGAACTGCAGAATGGAAGCAGGAACCTGTGGGGTAACCGGTCCGTTGATTACCTGATTTAAGATTTCGGCTTTGTCTTCGCCGCTTACGATTACCAGAACGGTTTTGGCCCGCATGATGGTGCCAACACCCATGGTGTAAGCCTGTCTCGGAACATCTGCTTCACTTGCGAAGAAACGTTTGTTAGCCTGAATGGTAACTTCTGTGAGGTCAACACAGTGTGTTTCGTCTGCAAAGAAATCAGCAGGTTCGTTAAAGCCAATGTGTCCGTCATGTCCAAGACCCAGGAGCTGAAGATCAGCAGCGCCTACCTTGTGAAGGGTTTCATTGTAGGCTGCGCATGCCTTGGCGCTGTCTGGTTCGGTTCCGTCTGGAACAAAAGTACGTTCCATAGGCACGTTGATTCTGGAAAACAGATGCTGATTCATGAAGTAACGGTAGCTCTGATCGTTGGAGGCATCCAGTCCTTTGTATTCGTCCAGGTTTACAGTGGTTACGTCGGAGAAATCCAGGTCTCCATTTTCATACATGGCAACCAGATTGTCGTAGGTGCCAATGGGAGAAGAGCCTGTCGCAAGTCCCAGTACACAGTCCGGTTTGGTAATTACCTGTGCGGCAATGATGTTGGCTGCCTTTCTGCTGAGTGCTGCGTAATCTTTTACTTTGTAGATTTTCATAATTCTTATCTCCTTTATCTAAATTTTATTGCTCAGAGTTAGGGGAAGCTTTAGCCTCCCGGTCAGATAATGCCTTAATGGAAGTGGCATATTCAGAAGGGGTCATGCCGGAAATTTTTTTAAATTGCCGGGAAAAGTAATGAATGGAGGAATAGCCAAGAAAGTCAGAAATCTGTGTGAAGTTCATCTGATTTTCCCGAATCAGCTGCTTGGCGAACTCAATCTTCATGCGGGAAAAGAAATCAATCACACCGCACTGGTGTTGTTCCCGAAACAGCTTCTGCAGCTGGGATCTGCCGATGAGATTGTCGTGACAGATATCTTCGATGGACAGATATTCCCGGATATGTTCCTCCAGATAAAACAGAATTTTATTGTAGGTGGCAGAGCTGCTCTTGAGATCCACGAACTTATTCACCGGAATGGAAAGCTGGGGAATGGTATGCCGTCGGATCATGTAGATTAGAATCTGCTCCAGGTACAGCTTAATCAGCTGCTGTGAGCCAAAAAGACTGTCTTTTCGGAGTTCCATTTTCTGTAGATACGGATCGTCAAGAGGAGATGCAAGACATCGTCTGGCTTCTGCAATCAGAAGCCCCATCAGATTTCTTTCTGTATCGGAAATATTGAGGATGCGGTTTTCAAAAAATTTCATACAGGGAGAATCACACGCAAAAGAAACCACCACTACGTTAGGTGCATTTTTTCCTGTGGCAGTAAGGGTATGAAACTCATTTGGCTTATGGAAAATAGCCTGTCCGTGGCTTAAAATGTGAGGACCGTCATCGGTGCAGACTTCTGCTTCGCCCTTATCTACACACTGAAACTCCCAAAAGTTATGCCTCTCTCCTGCAAAATGGAAATCATTTCGGTACTCGAAGTAGTGAACGGTATAAATTTTTTCGATGTTAATATCCGTATTTAAGTACATACATTCGTATGCCATCTTACAGTCACCTCCTTGCGTGTTCAGTCCTGCACCTTTCTATTATAGCGTAACTAAATGTAAAAAACCAGTATTTTTGAGAAAATATCGTACAATTCAAAGATAGATTCTGAAATGACAAAAAAAAAATACGATTGTGCAAGGTGTTTTTCCAGTGCCATAGAGTATACTAAGCCTAGACAGATCTACTCTGAACATCTAAATAAAGGAGGAAACAGCAATGGCGAAAACAAAAGGACGGGTAACACTTCCAAGTGAATCCAATTTTCTGGAGCAGACAAAGGAAATGCTGGATCGTTGGGGGGCAGATGCGCTTCGTGACAGTGACGGGACAAAATTAGATGACGATATTAAGGCGCTGGATGCCAAAATTTACACCACTTATTTTGTGGCAAGAGGTCACAATGAATTTGCAGAAAAGCATATGGAGGAATGTCAGCAGCTCTATCTGATGTCCAGGCACAATACCGCTGTGGATACCACACTGGCCATCTCCTTTATGGAAGGCTATTACCAGGAGCAGGTGATTCCGGACTATCTCCATGATCCTAAGAGATGGTGGGAAGTAATTGACCGTACCACAGGAGAACTGGTTCCCACAGAAAACTGGGAGGTGGATGAAGAAAAACATCAGGTGATCGTAAAAGAGGCTTCTCCGTTCCATGAATATACGGTTTCATTCCTGGTATATGCCATCTGGGACCCCACCCAGATGTATAATCACATTACCAACAACTGGGGAGATAAGCCTCATGAGATACCTTTTGATGTGCGCCACAGTGCTTCCGGTTCCTTTGCAAAGGAATATCTGATCCAGTGGCTGAAGGACAATCCTTCCACAGATGTTGTCCGCTTTACCACATTCTTCTACCACTTTACCCTGGTGTTTAACAGCGATGCCAAAGAAAAATTCGTAGACTGGTTTGGATACGGAGCAACGGTATCTGTGAAGGCGTTGGAGGAATTTGAAAAAGAATATGGCTATGCCCTTCGCGCAGAAGATATTGTGGATAATGGATATTATAATTCCACCTTCCGTGTTCCCACACAGCATTATCTGGATTATATGGATTTCATCCAGCGTTTTGTTGCCAGAAAAGCAAAAGAACTGGTAGAAATCGTTCATGAAGCCGGAAGAGAAGCGATGATGTTTTTGGGGGATAACTGGATTGGAACAGAACCATACGGAAAATATTTCGGTGAGATTGGTCTGGATGCTGTAGTAGGAAGTGTGGGAGGCGGTGTGAGCTTGCGTCTCATCTCTGAAATCCCCCATGTAAAATATACAGAAGGAAGATTCCTTCCTTATTTCTTCCCGGATACCTTCTATGAAGGAAATGATCCTGTTCCTGAGGCCATGAAAAACTGGATTACAGCCAGAAGAGCCATCATGAGAAAGCCGGTAGACCGTATTGGTTATGGCGGCTATTTGAGTCTGGCATACAAATTCCCCAAATTTGTGGAATACATAGAGAATGTTACCGATGAGTTCCGTCTGATTTATGACAATATCAAGGGAATCCATCCATATAACGGCTTAAAGGTTGCTGTTTTAAATTCCTGGGGTTCTCTTCGTTCCTGGCAGGCCTATATGGTGGCGCATGAGCTCTGGTACAAGCAGTGTTATTCCTATATGGGCGTCATGGAGGCATTAAGTGGCGCTGCCATTGATGTAACATTTTTAAGCTTCCGGGAAATCAGAGAACAGGGAATTCCATCCGATGTGGATGTAATCATCAATGCCGGCGATGCTATGACTGCATTTTCCGGAGGAGAGGAATGGGCAGATCCTGAAGTGACGGCCAAAATACGCCAGTGGGTATACGAAGGCGGCGGTTTCTTAGGTGTAGGAGAACCAAGCGCATACCATAACGGCGGAAGATTCTTCCAGCTGGCAGACGTGCTTGGCGTGGATAAAGAGTTAGGCTTTACCCTGTCCACAGATAAATATTTCAAGACTCCTGTGGAGCATCACTTTATCAGTGAAGACCGTACCGTTCCTTACGATTTCGGCGAAAGCATGAAGAACGTATATGCATTGTCCGGGGATACGGAAATTGTGGAATTTTCCAATGGAGAAGTTCACGCGTCTGCACATCATTACGGAAAAGGCTGCGGCGTTTACTTTGCAGGTCTTCCGTACAGCTTTGAAAATACCAGACTTCTTCTTCGTGGTCTTTACTATGCGGCAGGCAAACAGGAAGAGATGAAGAAATGGTTTGCAGAAAATTTAAACTGCGAAGTTCATGCTTATCCTGAAGCTGGAAAATATGCCATTTTGAACAATACTTCCCAGACACAGACGACTGTGGTATACGATGGAGAAGGAAAGACAGAGACTTATACCATGCAGCCAGGAGAGATTATCTGGAAAGAAATCTAAGGTTTTATGGCTGTTTTGCAGAATGGGGGCAAGGTATAAATCACGGAAAGAAATGGAAAAAACAGGTCTTTCATACCTTTTATGCAAAAGAAATGAATGATTGTGTAAATACTATTTGTGCAATAATGGCTAAAATCATAATTAGAAACACGCGGATTTGGTGAATGTAGACAATCCGTGAAACCCTGAAAAAATTTACTAGGAGGTAAAGTGATATGGGACTGAAAAAGAAAGTTTTAAGTGCAATGCTGTGTGGTGCAATGGTAGGAACTATGATTGCTCCAGCTGTAACAGTTAAGGCTGCAGATGACACACTTGTTTACTGGTCAATGTGGGAATCCACAGAGCCACAGGGACAGGCAATTCAGGAAGCGGTAGACGCTTACACAGAAGCAACAGGTGTAAAGGTAGACCTTCAGTTCAAAGGCCGTACCGGTAACCGTGAAGCGCTTCAGCCTGCATTAGACGGCGGCACACAGATTGATATTTTTGACGAAGATATTGACCGTGTAAACAGCATGTATGCAAAATATCTTCTGGATCTGGAAGATCTGGTAAAGGAAAGCGGATATGAAGAAACTGCAATTCCTGGTTTAATCTCCGCTTGTAGAGATGCTGGCGGCGGTACCTTAAAGACTATTCCGTATCAGCCAAACGTATTTGCTTTCTTCTATAACAAAGACCTGTTCGAGCAGGCTGGCATTGAGAAAGAGCCTACCACATGGGCAGAATTCCTGGATGTATGCCAGAAATTAAAAGATGCAGGCATCACACCAATGACTATGGACGATGCATATGCAACAAGCGTAATCGGATATCATCTGGCAAGACTGGTTGGAGAAGAGAAGGTTGTTGAAATCGTAACAGAAGGCAAATGGGATGACCCGGCAGTTCTTCAGATGGCGAAAGATATCGCAGACCTTGCTGAAAAAGGATACTACTCCGAAATGGTTGGATCTAACGTATGGCCGGCTGGACAGAACACAGAGCTTGCTCTTGGAACAGCTGCTATGTACTTAAACGGCTCCTGGCTTCCAAACGAAGTTAAGGATATGGCTGGCGAAGATTTCAAATGGGGATGCTTCGCATATCCGGCACTGGAAAATGGTGCAAACGGCGTAGAAACAAACAACTTTGGCGCTCAGGTATTTGGTATCAACAAAGACACCAAGATGCCGAAAGAAGCTTTTGATCTGGTTAAATTCATCACCACAGGTGAATATGATGCGAAACTTGCTGAAATGTCTGTAGGTATCCCATCTGATACTACCAACACCGAATGGCCGGCAATGGTAGAATGTGCAAAACCTGTTATCGAAAACAGCACAGGTCGTTTCACATGGGCAGCAGGCGTTGAAACAAACGTAGATATGACTCCAGTAATCAAAGAGAACTTCATTAAATTAATGGCTGGTTCCTTAAATGCTGAGGAATTCGTAGCTGCTATGCAGGAAGCTGCAAAATAAGATTACTTGTAACATAACTGTACATAAGTAAGATGTGGATGGTGGCATCGTTTATACGCTGCCGCCATCTTTCTTTTGCATCTGAGGAGGGAACTCTATTGAAGAAAAATAAGACCATGATCGTAGCGTTTCTGACGCCGGCGGTCGTTCTGTTCCTGGGAATCTTCTTATATCCCATTGTAAAAACAATTCTTATGAGCTTCTTTAAGATTGAGGGTGTAACAGACCCTATGAATCTCTGGAGCTTTGTGGGACTGGACAATTACCTGAAGCTGATCAACACCAGTCTGTTCCGAACTGCTTTTTATAATCTGTTCCGTATCTGGCTGATTGGCGGACTGATCGTAATGTCTCTGTCTCTTCTGTTTGCGGTTATTCTGACAAGTGGAATCCGTTTTAAAAAGTTTTTCCGTGCTATCATTTATATGCCCAATATCGTAAGTGCAGTTGCTCTTGCAACTATGTGGCTTCAGTATGTATACAGCCCAAGATTTGGTCTTCTGAAAAACTTTTTCAGCGCTTTGCATTTAGAAGAACTGGCAAAAACTCAGTGGCTGGATAATGAGCATAAATTCATGGCTCTGCTTCTGGCATACTGCTTTGGTATGGTTGGCTATCATATGTTGATCTGGCTGAGCGGAATCGAACGAATCAGCCCGGAATATTATGAGGCAGCCACCATTGACGGTGCAAATAAAGTGGCTCAGTTCCGTTATATGACATTGCCTCTTCTTAAGGGTGTGTTTAAAACAAATATTACCATGTGGTCTGTAAGCAGCGTAGGCTTCTTTGTATGGTCACAGCTGTTCTCCAACGTAACAGCAGATACCCAGACCATTACTCCATATGTGTATATGTATATGCAGATCTTTGGCGGAGGTAATACCGTGACGGAACGTAACTCAGGTCTTGGCGCTGCCATTGGTGTACTTTTAAGTATCTGCGTGGTAGTGATCTTTACCTTGTGTAACAAGCTGATCAAAGACGACGATTTGGAATTTTAGGAGGTGCAGGCTATGGCAAAAGAAAAAGAACCACGTCGCCCTTTTAATTTGAAAAAGGAATTAAAGCTGGCACCTGGATATCTCATTATTCTTCTCTGGGTGATCTTTACTATTGTTCTTCTGGGATGGGTATTCTGTGCAAGTTTTTCTACCACAGCAGAAATTTTCCAGGGAAAAGCTCTGAAATTTGAATCCGGACTGCATTTTGAGAACTATGCAAAAGCATGGAATGGCTCTGGTGTAGCAGGTTTCTTCGGAAACTCACTTCTGTATTCTGTAGTTTCCTGTTCTGTTTTGATTCTGGTATGTGCTCCAGCGGCTTACGTATTGTCCAGATTTGAATTTATTGCCAATAAATTCATCCAGACAAGTTTTGTATCTGCGATGGGCGTTCCGGCAATCATGGTAGTGCTGCCGCTGTTCAGCTTTATTTCCGGTATGGGAATCCTGAACAACATTCCACTGGCAAAAGGAACCCTGATTATTCTTTATGTGGGAATTAATGTACCTTATACCACCATTTTCCTGCTGACCTTTTTCAGTAATATTTCAAAAACCTATGAAGAAGCAGCAGCCATTGATGGTTGTCCTCCCATGCGTACATTCTGGAAGATTATGTTCCCCATGGCACAGTCCGGTATCGTAACCGTGACCATTTTCAACTTCATCAATATCTGGAATGAGTATTTCCTGTCCCTGATCTTTGCAAGCTCGGATAAATTAAAACCAGTTGCTCCGGGACTTTACGGAATGATCAATTCCATGAAGTACACAGGAGACTGGGCTGGTATGTTTGCAGCGGTTATCATTGTATTCCTGCCAACCTTCATTCTGTACATATTCTTATCTGAAAAGATTATCGGCGGTGTAACCGGCGGTATCAAAGGCTGATCATAAGAGGCACCTGGGCGTCAGGTGCCTCTTGCCATAAAAAGCGAGTCTGGATGATTGAATGAGATAGCAGATGGTGCAAATAAATCATACAATAGACAAAAGAAATTACAGAAAACTCAGGTTATAATAGGATAAAAGAAAATACAAAAAAAGCGGAAAGGAATGGATAAGTATGAAAAAACCAGTATTAGTAGTTATGGCAGCAGGAATGGGAAGTCGTTATGGCGGACTGAAACAAATCGATCCCATTGATAAAGAAGGCCACATCATTATGGACTTTTCCATCTATGATGCAGTAAGAGCAGGTTTTGAAAAGGTCGTATTTATCATCAAAAAAGAAAACGAAGCAGATTTTAAAGAAGCAATCGGTGACAGACTTAGCAAACAGCTTCAGGTTTCTTATGTATTCCAGGATCTTCACAATCTTCCGGAAGGATATGAGGTTCCAGAAGGAAGAGTAAAACCATGGGGAACCGGCCATGCGGTTTTAAGCTGTATAGAGGAGATCGATGGACCTTTCGCAGTAATCAATGCAGACGACTATTATGGAAAGCATGCCTTCCAGATGGCATATGATTTCCTGTCACAGAACGAAGATAAGGACGATGTGTACCAGTATATGATGGTGGGATACAAACTGGAGAATACTCTGACAGAGAACGGTCATGTGGCAAGGGGCGTATGTGTAACAGACGAAAACGGATATCTGGAAACCATCAATGAACGTACCCGTATTGAAAAACGCGGCGATATTTCTGCATACACAGAAGACGATGGAGAGACCTGGGTGGAAATTCCAGAGGGAAGCACCGTTTCCATGAATATGTGGGGATTTTCTGCAAGTATTTTAAAAGAGCTGAAGGCGCGTTTTGCAAAATTCCTGGATGAAAACCTGGAAAAGAATCCGCTGAAATGTGAATATTTCCTTCCGTTTGTAGTAGATGAACTTCTTGGAGAAGGCAAAGCAACCGTTAAGGTGCTGAAATCCATGGATAAATGGTATGGGGTTACTTATAAAGAAGATAAGCCGGTAGTGGTATCTGCCATTCAGAAGCTGAAGGATGAAGGATTGTATCCGGAAAAATTATGGGAGGAAGCATAAGTGGAGAATAACGAAATAATTAAGGAAGTAATTGAACAGTTTGGATTTGAGGGGATTTTAGAAGAATGTGTTCCTTATGGAAGCGGACATATCAATGACACCTATCGTCTGGCATTTCGTACGGCAGACGGGGTGAAGCATTATATCCTTCAGAGAATGAACAAAAGTATCTTTACGAAGCCGGAAGAGCTGATGGAAAATATCACAGGCGTTACCACCTGGCTGAAGAAGAAGATTGTGGAAAATGGCGGAGATGTAGAAAGAGAAACCCTGAACCTGATTCCGGAAAAAGGCGGAAAGACCTATTATGTGGATTCTACAGGAGAGTATTGGAGAGTTTATCTTTTCATCGAAAATGCTACCTGCTTTGACCTGGTAGAAAATGACAATGATTTTTATCAGAGCGCAGTTGCTTTTGGACATTTTCAGAGATTGCTGGCAGATTATCCGGCAGAGACTCTTCATGAGACAATTGTGAATTTCCACAATACAGTGGATCGTTTTGCAAAATTTAAAAAAGCGTTGGAAGAAGATACCTGTCATCGCGCAGCAGAGGTTCAGAAGGAAATTCAGTTTGTACTGGACAGAGAAAATCTGGCCCATGTGTTATGTGATTTACAGGAAAAGGGAGAGCTTCCTCTTCGTGTTACCCACAACGATACCAAATTAAACAATATTATGATCGATGACCATACAGGAAAAGCCATTTGTGTGATTGACCTGGATACTGTTATGCCAGGCCTTTCTGTTAATGATTTCGGTGATTCCATCCGCTTCGGCGCCAGCACAGGTGCAGAGGATGAGCGTGATCTTTCCAAGATTTCCTGCGATGTTCATCTGTTTGAAGTATATGCAAAAGGCTTTATTGAGGGCTGTGCAGGTGCGCTGACAGATCTGGAAATTGAAATGCTTCCTATGGGTGCTATGCTTATGACTTTTGAATGCGGTATGCGTTTCCTCACGGACTATCTGGAGGGAGATCATTACTTCAAGATTCACAGAGAAGGACACAATCTGGATCGTTGTCGTACACAATTCAAGCTGGTTCATGATATGGAAGAAAAACTTCCGCAGATGAAAGCTATTGTAGAAAAATATAAATAGTGCTAAAATAAAATCTGAACCCATTTACATACTCAGATAGGAGGAAATCATTATGGCAATTTTAGTAACAGGCGGAGCTGGATACATCGGAAGCCATACCGTTGTGGAACTGCAGGGGGCAGGCTATGATGTGGTTGTACTGGATAATTTAAGCAACTCCAGCGAAAAGTCCCTGGAGCGTGTAGAGAAGATCACAGGGAAACCGGTGAAATTTTATAAGGCAGATATTCTGGATCGTGAAGCCCTTAACGAAATTTTTGAAAAAGAGAGCATCGACTCCTGTATTCACTTTGCCGGTTTAAAAGCAGTAGGGGAATCTGTGGCGAAACCCTGGGAATACTACGAAAACAATATTGCAGGAACCCTGACTCTTGTGGATGTTATGAGACAGCATGGTGTGAAAAATATCATTTTCTCCTCTTCTGCAACCGTATACGGCGATCCGGCGATCATTCCGATTACAGAGGAATGCCCAAAAGGACAGTGTACCAACCCTTATGGATGGACCAAATCCATGCTGGAGCAGATCCTGAGTGATATCCAGAAAGCAGATCCGGAATGGAATGTGGTGCTTCTCCGTTACTTCAATCCCATTGGCGCTCATAAGAGCGGAACTATTGGAGAAAATCCAAACGGCATTCCCAACAATCTGATGCCGTACATTACTCAGGTGGCTGTAGGCAAGCTGAAAGAACTGGGTGTATTTGGAAATGACTATGATACTCCTGATGGAACTGGCGTCAGAGATTATATCCATGTAGTAGACCTGGCAAGAGGCCATGTAAAAGCACTTAAGAAGATTGAAGACAAATCCGGACTGAATATTTATAATCTGGGAACCGGCAAGGGTTACAGTGTCCTTGACCTGGTAAAGAATTTTGAGGAAGCTACCGGCGTAAAGGTACCTTATGTGATTAAGGACAGACGTCCTGGAGATATTGCCACCTGCTATTCCGATGCCTCCAAGGCAGAAAAGGAACTGGGATGGAAAGCAGAATTTGGAATCCGTGAGATGTGCGAGGATTCCTGGAGATGGCAGTCTAACAATCCTCGTGGATATGAAGACTAAATAGAATAGAATAGAATAAAAGAAAAAGGGCAGCGGCTCCGTTGGGAGCAGCTGCTCTTTTTGTATGGGTGATTTTAGTCGTCAGCCTTGTCGTCAAGGGCGTAGTTTTTCTGATTTTCAAATTTGGGTTCGCAGGTCAGTTCCACGCCCAGTTTGCGGAATTCCCGGATATCCACGGAAGAAAGCATAACTGAAGTGTGAGCCTGACAGCCTTTTAATTTGTGGCATTGCTCCAGGGCCAGGCGGGCTTCCGGATTGCTTGCTGCGCTTACGGAGAGTGCGATCAGGGTTTCATCCGTGTGCAGACGTGGATTCTTGCTGCCCAGATATTTAGTCTTTAATTCCTGGATGGGATGAATGGCTTCTGGCGAAATGACATGATGCTTATGGTCAATGCCGGCCAGTTCCTTAAGGGCATTCAAAAGAACTGCGGAAGAGGCGCCCAGTAACGCGGAGGTTTTGCCGTATACGATGGAACCGTCCGGAAGCTCCATGGCTGCTGCCGGAGAACCGGTTTCCTTCTCTTTTTCCAGAGCTGCCGGAACCACCTTACGGTCTTCCAGAGCAGCATGGGCCTGTTTGAGAAGCAGTTCAATTTTATAGGAAACTTCTTCCTTTCCGGTACCGGATACCAGGTCATCCATGCTCTTATAGTATCTGCGGATGATTTCCTGACGGGAGGCTTCCCGGCATACTTCGTCATCAACGATGCAGTTTCCTACCATGTTTACTCCCATATCTGTAGGAGATTTATAAGGGCATTCTCCAATGATCTTCTCGAACATGGTTTGCAGTACCGGGAATATTTCCACATCCCGGTTATAGTTGACGGTAGTTTCTCCATAGGCTTCCAGATGGAAGGGGTCGATCATATTCACGTCATTCAAATCAGCAGTGGCAGCTTCATATGCCAGATTCACCGGATGCTTCAGTGGAATGTTCCAGATGGGAAAGGTTTCAAATTTCGCATAGCCGGCGCTGATGCCTCTTTTGTATTCATGATACAGCTGAGAGAGACAGGTGGCCATTTTTCCGCTTCCAGGTCCAGGCGCTGTGATCACCACCAGGGGACGGGAGGTTTCAATGTATTCGTTTTTTCCATAGCCTTCGTCGCTGACGATCAGAGCAGTATTGCTGGGATATCCGGGAATGGTATAATGGAGATATACTTTAATGCCCAGTTTTTCCAGACGGTTCTTAAAAAGGTCTGCGCTTTCCTGGCCGGAATACTGGGTGATGCAGACGCTGCCCACATAAAGTCCTCTCTGGGTAAATTCTTCGATCAGACGCAGGGTATCCACATCATAGGTAATACCCAAATCTCCACGTACTTTATTTTTATCAATATCCGGTGCGCTGATGACAATGACAATCTCAGCCTGGTCGCTGAGCTGCATCAGCATACGAAGCTTGCTGTCAGGTTCAAAACCAGGAAGCACTCTGGAAGCATGAAAATCATCGAACAGTTTGCCGCCAAATTCCAGATAAAGTTTGTTGTCAAACTGGCTGATTCGTTCGCGAATATGCTGAGACTGCATTTTCAGGTACTTTTCGTTATCAAATCCTATCTTCATTTGCTTTTTTCCTTTCCGTATTCAAGACGATTGGGTTGTTGCTCACTGCTTACAGAAGCAGGAACGTTTCCTGCGTCTTAGATATCATTTTCTTAGTATACTACAAAAAAATGATTTGTGGCAGGGATTTCTTCATTTTTCTAAAATTTTTACAGATAGGAAATTCCCAATCTCCCAGTTGATTTCTTGTGCAATTCTCATTATAATAAGAATGATTACAAGAGGAGGAACAACATGGATAATCGTATGGACAATCAGAATCGTCCGGATAATCAAAAGCCCGATCGTCAGGGGCCAAATAAGAATCATCAGTCTATTCTTGCATTTCTTGTCTGCCTTCTGGTCACGCTGGTTTGCCTGAGCCTTTTTACCAATATGCTTAAGGACAATTCCAGTGAAATCTCCTATGATAAATTTATTGATATGGTGGAGAAGGATCAGATTAAGACTGTGACGCTGCAGTCAGAAACCTTGACTATTGAGCCTAAGGAACAGGCATCTCTCTATAAGGAAATGACCTATTATACCAATCAGATGGAATCAGAGGACGCGTTGACTAAGCGTCTGGCAGGAACAGGAATTGAATTCCGTTCAGAACCGCCGGATGCCATGGGAGAGCTGGTGGCTATGCTGCTCAGCGTACTTCTTCCTTCCGTACTTCTGTTTGGAATGCTGATGTTCTTTATGCGCCGTATGAACAAAGGCGGCGGCATGATGGGAGTAGGAAAGAGCCGGGCCAAGACCTATATTCAGAAAGAAACAGGAATTACTTTTAAGGATGTGGCCGGACAGGATGAGGCTAAGGAATCTCTTCAGGAAGTGGTGGATTTTCTTCACAATCCGGGGAAATATACGACAATTGGAGCGAAGCTTCCCAAGGGAGCTCTTCTGGTAGGCCCTCCGGGAACAGGCAAGACACTTCTTGCTAAGGCAGTAGCCGGGGAGGCTCATGTGCCTTTCTTTTCTCTGTCTGGTTCGGAATTTGTGGAGATGTTTGTCGGTGTAGGCGCCTCCAGAGTCCGTGACCTGTTTGAGGAAGCCAAGAAGAATGCTCCCTGCATTGTGTTCATTGATGAAATCGATGCAATTGGCAAGAGCCGTGATTCTCATTATGGCGGCGGAAACGATGAACGTGAGCAGACCTTGAACCAGCTCCTTGCGGAGATGGATGGATTTGATACTTCCAAGGGTCTGTTGATCCTGGCAGCGACCAACCGTCCGGAGGTTCTTGACCCGGCGCTTCTTCGTCCGGGACGTTTTGACCGCCGGGTCATTGTTGACCGTCCGGATCTGAAGGGACGTGTGGATATTCTTAAGGTACATGCCAAGGATGTGCTTCTGGATGAGACTGTGGATTTTGATGCCATTGCACTGGCTACTTCCGGCGCAGTAGGATCTGATCTTGCCAATATGATCAATGAGGCGGCAATTCTGGCAGTTAAGAACGGAAGAAAAGCAGTTTCTCAGAAGGATCTTCTGGAATCTGTAGAAGTAGTTCTTGTGGGAAAAGAAAAGAAGGATCGGATCTTAAGCGTGCAGGAGCGTCGGATCGTATCCTATCACGAAGTGGGACACGCGCTGGTAAGTGCGTTGCAGAAGGATGCAGAACCAGTACAGAAGATTACCATTGTGCCCCGTACCATGGGGGCGCTGGGCTATGTGATGCAGGTGCCAGAGGAAGAGAAGTATCTGAATACCAAGAAAGAGCTGGAAGCTATGCTGGTGGGGTATCTTGGCGGACGCGCTGCAGAAGAGCTTGTGTTTGACACAGTGACCACTGGAGCAGCCAACGACATTGAGCAGGCGACCAAGGTGGCGAGAGCCATGATCACTCAGTATGGAATGTCGAAGAAGTTTGGACTGATGGGACTGGCTACCCAGGAGAATCAGTATTTAAGCGGCAGAACCGTGTTAAACTGCGGAGATGATACTGCCACAGAGATCGACCATGAGGTGATGAAGCTTTTGCAGGATTCCTATGAGGAGGCCAAGAGACTCCTTGGCAGTCACCGGGAAGCGTTGGATCGCATTGCAGAATATCTGATCCGTAAGGAGACGATTACAGGTAAGGAATTTATGAAAATCTTCCGGGCAGTACAGAAAGGTCTGGAGATTCCGGAAAATCTGGAAGAACTGGAACTGGAAGAAAAAGAGGCAGAGCAGCCTTTGGAGAAATAAAATCATACAGGAACCGGGAGTCATCCCGGTTCTTGTTTGTGTTACGGAAAAAATAAGAACAGGGGAAAGGAGAAGACCATGTTTCAGATAGAAGAAGAACTAAAAAAACTGCCGTCAAAGCCAGGTGTTTATATTATGCACAATGAAAAGGATGAGATCATCTATGTGGGAAAGGCGGTCAGTCTGAAAAACCGGGTGCGGCAATATTTTCAGAGCAGCCGGAATAAAGGCGCCAAGATTGAACAGATGGTCACCCACATTGCCAGATTTGAATATATCATTACCGATTCTGAGCTGGAGGCGCTGGTACTGGAATGCAATCTGATCAAGGAACACCGTCCCAAGTACAATACCATGTTAAAGGATGATAAGAGTTATCCGTTTATCAAAGTGACGGTACAGGAAGCCTATCCCAGGGTTCTTTTTGCAAGAAGAATGAAAAAGGACAAAAACAAGTATTTTGGTCCTTATACCAGCGCAGGCGCAGTAAAGGATGTAATTGATCTGGTGACCAAGCTCTATAAAGTGCGTTCCTGCAGCCGTATTTTGCCCAGAGATTGTGGAAAAGACCGCCCCTGTCTGTATTATCATATGAAACAGTGCCTGGCGCCCTGTCAGGGGTATATCAGTCAGGAGGAATATGGAAAGAATATCCGGAAGGTGCTGAAATTTCTCAACGGAGATTTTCAGGAAACCTTAGATGACCTGAAAGAAAAAATGGAGACAGCTTCCATGGAACTGCGGTTTGAGGATGCAGCCACATATCGGGATTTGATCCAGAGCATTCAGAAGATCGGGGAAAAACAGAAAATTACCGGCTATGGACAGGAAGATCGGGATATTATTGCGGTGGCCATGGATGAAAGTCTGGATCTGCGGGAACAGGATGCGGTGGTCCAGGTGTTTTTTGTCCGGGATGGCAAGCTGATCGGAAGAGATCATTTTTATCTTCGGGTGGCAAGGGGAGATACCAAAGAACAGGTGCTTTCCAGTTTTCTGAAGCAGTTTTATGCGGGGACTCCTTTTATCCCCAGAGAGATTATGCTTCAGAAGGAAATTGAGGATCGTGAAGTCATTGAAGAATGGCTGTCATCCAGAAGGAAACAGAAAGTCCACATCCGGGTTCCCAAAAAAGGAACTAAGGAAAAACTGGTGGAACTTGCAGAAGAAAATGCTCGTATGGTTTTGAATAAAGACCGTGAAAGAATCAAGCGGGAAGAAGGGCGAACCATAGGTGCTGTTCATGAGGTAGAGAACTGGTTGGGACTTGCTGGAATTGAACGGATGGAAGCCTTTGATATTTCCAATATCAGCGGATATGAAGCAGTGGGGTCCATGGTGGTTTACGAAAAAGGACGTCCCAAGCGCAGTGATTACCGGAAGTTTAAAATCAAATGGGTACAGGGTCCCAATGATTATGCCAGTATGGAAGAGGTACTTACCAGACGGTTTACCCACGAAAGCAACGGAGAGTTTGACAGCTTTGCCAGAATGCCGGATCTTCTTTTGATGGATGGAGGAAGAGGGCAGGTAAACATTGCTCTGCAGGTGCTTCAAAGACTGGGACTTTCCATTCCGGTGTGCGGGATGGTGAAAGATGATCATCACAGAACCCGCGGCCTGTATTTTAACAATGAGGAAATTCCCATTGACACAGGGAGCGAAGGCTTTCGGCTGATCACCAGAATCCAGGATGAGGCCCACCGATTTGCCATTGAGTACCATCGTTCTCTTCGGAGTAAGGAGCAGGTGCGGTCGGTTCTGGATGAAATTCCGGGAATTGGAGCTACCAGAAGAAAGGCGCTTCTTCGGAAATTCAAATCTGTGGATAACATTCGGGAGGCTTCCGAAGAAGAACTTGCCTGCACAGAATCTATGAATGCAGGAAGCGCCCGTAAGGTCTATGAATTTTTTCATAAAGGGGAAAATTCTTCGGGCTCGGATTGAAGCAATCCTGCCTTTTGTGGTATAATGTGAATAATCAGTGTATATCAGAAAACATAAGCACATGGGAAAAGGAGAGAAATGAATGAAAGGTGTACAGTTGACAAAAATGATGCAGGAACTGGAACTCCATAACCTGACACCTGAGATTGACCTGACAAATTATCGTGTTATGACGGCGGAGATCAACCGTCCTGCGCTTCAGTTGGCCGGTTATCTGGAGCACTTTGCCAATGAGCGTGTGCAGATCATCGGATATGTGGAATATACGTATTTGATGCAGATGACAGATGAGGAGCGTTTGTTCCGCTATGAACGTTTTATTTCCAGCAAGATTCCCTGCGTAATCTTCAGTACCATGACCAAGCCTTCTCAGGATATGATTGATCTTGCTCTGAAGTATCAGGTTCCCACATTTGTGACAGAGAGAACTACTTCCAGCTTTATGGCAGAATTGATCCGTTGGCTGGGCGTACAGCTTGCACCCTGTATTTCCATTCATGGGGTGCTGGTGGATGTTTACGGTGAAGGCGTACTTATTACAGGAGAGAGTGGAATTGGTAAGAGTGAAGCAGCGTTGGAGCTGATCAAACGTGGACACCGTCTTGTAAGCGATGACGTGGTAGAACTCCGTAAGGTGAGTGATGTTACTTTGGTAGGTTCTGCGCCGGATATTACCAGACACTTCATTGAACTTCGCGGCATTGGAATCATTGATGTAAAGACTCTGTTTGGTGTGGAAAGTGTAAAGGATACCCAGTCAGTGGACCTGGTGATCAAACTGGAGGAATGGGACCGGGATAAAGAATATGACCGTCTTGGTCTTCATGAGGAGTATACAGAATATCTGGGCAATAAGATTGTATGTCATTCTCTTCCCATTCGTCCGGGACGAAACCTGGCGATCATTGTAGAATCTGCGGCTGTCAACCACAGACAGAAGAAGATGGGATATAATGCGGCAGAAGAGCTGTATAAGCGTGTACAGGCAAATATCGCCCGTAAGAGAGACAGCTGATCTGCAGAAATATCAAAAAAACAGAAAGGATGAAAGTGAAATGGGTTTATATTGTTTTGGAATTGATGTGGGGGGAACCAGCGTAAAATGCGGCCTTTTCCAGACAGATGGAGTTCTGGTGGAAAAATGGGAAATTCCCACCAGAACAGAGAATCAGGGAGAACAGATTCTTCCGGATATCGCAGAGAGCATTTTAAATAAAATAAAAGAAAAAAACCTGAAAAAGGAAGAAGTAGAAGGTGTGGGAATCGGTATTCCCGGACCAGTCAATGAAAAAGGTGAGGTTGCCTGCGCAGTGAATCTTTACTGGGGATTCAAGGCAGTGGCCAAAGAACTGGGAGAACTTACGGGACTTTCAGCTAAGGCTGGAAACGATGCCAATGTAGCAGCTCTTGGGGAAGCATGGAAGGGTGCGGCTGCCGGAGCGAGAAATGTAATTCTGATCACTCTTGGAACTGGTGTAGGAGGCGGAATTATTGTCAATGGTCAGATTGTTTCCGGCTTCCATGGAGCAGGCGGAGAGGTTGGACATGCCAATATCAATCACGAAGAAACAGAAGCCTGCAACTGTGGAAATCGTGGATGCCTGGAACAGTATACTTCTGCAACAGGAATCGTTCGCGTGGCGAAGAAAATGCTGGCTGCAACAGATGAGGCAAGTACATTAAGAGATGCAGATCCTCTGACAGCCAAGGATGTTTTGGATGCCATGAAGGCAGGAGATGCCCTTGCAGTGAAAATTATGGATGAAGTGGGAGAACAGCTTGGGGGAGCTCTTGCTGTCTTTGCAGCAGTGGTTGACCCGGAAGCGATTGTAATCGGCGGTGGAGTATCCAAGGCCGGACAGCCGTTGCTCGACTGCATTGAGAAGCATTATAAGAAGTATGCATTTTCCTTATGCAAAGATACTCCGATCACCATTGCCACCCTTGGAAATGATGCGGGAATTTACGGAGCTGCGAAGATGGTGCTGTAAGAAGACCGTAAGGAAAACGTCTGCCCAGGTAAATGGCAGCAGGCAGAATCATAAAAAAATGCCAGAGCGCATGATTGAAAAATCGTGCGCTCTGGCTTTTTTATTTTTGTTTCAGAGGTTGTGAAAGGCGTTTTTAATACTCTCCGTATTCTTCCTCCCACATACCGTTGTCACCGCCATCTCCGTTATCATCTGGATAGCCGCCGTCGCCGTCGCCGTCGCCGCCGCCATCCCCGCTATCGTCCGGATAGCCGTCTCCATCGCTGTCTCCGTTGTCTGGATAATCGCCGGAGCCATCTCCATTGGGATCAGGTGTAACCGTTGGATAAATGGTGATCTGAGGAGTTGGAGTTAATTCTGGATTTTCCTCATAGGTTTCTTCTTCCACTTCATAGAAATGCTGGTCACAATAATCTGTTGGAAGATCGCCAATATCAAAGTATTCGGTAATTACCGGACATCCGGCTCTTGGAAGGAGACCGGTATCGGCACAAATGCTGGTCATTTCCACACTGGAAGGAGTATCAAATTCTTTGTATTCCATACCCTCATGAATGCGGGACATAACCTTTCTCCAAAGATTTTTGTGATAATTTCTTGCATAATCCGGAAGTTTCTCGTTGTTATCAAAGCCAGACCATACGGCGCAGGTGTAATAGGGAGTGTATCCCACAAACCACAGGTCGTTATAACCCTCTGTGGTACCTGTCTTACCGGCTACTGGCATGTTGTCCAGCTGGCAGGCGGTGCCGGTACCCTGTGTAACTACATCTTCCATGGCGTTTGTCAGAAGGAAGGCTGTGCTTTCCTTGATGACAGAACGGCTGACAGAAGGATTCTCAATGAGAACATTGCCGTCATGATCCAGGATCTTGGTATAATAAATTGGTTTGATATAATTGCCGTTATTGGCAATGGCTGCATAGGAAGCGCAAAGCTCCACGTTGGTGACACCATTGGTAATACCTCCAAGGGCTGTGGAAAGGTTGGCATCGCTCCATACGTTTCCGTTGGCATCTGTATCTGCTTCCGTACCGTGAGCCAGAGTGGTAAATCCGAAGTTGTCCAGATATTTCAGACCAAGGTCCGGAGTCACATCTTCCAGACATTTCACTGCAACAACGTTGACAGAATTCTGGATGGCTCTTCGGATAGTTGTGGTTCCGCCATAACTGCGGTTGGCATTGTTGACCGGGGAACCGTCCGGATAATTATAAGGCTCATCCTCATAAGTGGTGGCCAGTGTCATTCCCAGTTCGTTCAATGCAGGCGCATAGGTGGAAACAATCTTAAAGGTAGAACCAGGCTGACGGGTGGTGTCAGTGGCACGATTCAGTGTCAGACTGGCTGTTTTTTCTCCGCGGCCTCCGATCAGGGCTTTTACATAACCGGTATGCTGATCAATGACGCTCATGGAAGACTGGGGCTGTGGAGAAAAGCTTACACGCTCAGCAACCACTTTGCTTCCATTCGCAAGGATATCTGCCTTGTAGCGGTCCACATAAGTCTGTCCTTCTTCAGGAGAATCAAATAAAAGATCAAAGGATGGATCTTCATTTTTGAAATAAAGATTCATCATTTCCTTGCTGTAGTTGACTTCATTGCCATCAGGGTCAGTGACAGTCAAAGCATAATCCAGGGCATATTGTACAATCTCCGGATAGTTTTCCGGATTGGCATATTCTTCATCCAGAATGGACTGAATGTGCGGATCCATAGTGGTATAGATCTTAATTCCGCCGCTGTAAATAATATTCTGCGCCTGGGTTCTGGTATATCCCTTAATATTCATAAGATCTCTGGTTACCTGGTCAATGAGTTCGTCCTCAAAGTAGGTGTAGATCTTGTCCTTGGTCTGAGAGGTAGCGTCCTGTGCTGCCTGGATACGGGAATAAACATCATCGTTCAAGGCGGCGTCGAATTGCTCCTGAGTGATATAATTCTGATCCAGCATATGCTGCAGGACATCCTTACGTCTCTTGGCATTGTCCTTGGGATTCTGAATGGGGTCAAAACGGCTGGGGTTCTGTGTGATACCTGCCAGTGTGGCACACTCGGAAAGATTCAGATCCCATACGTCCTTATTAAAATACTGGCGGGCAGCAGCCTGTACTCCATAGGCGCCGGCGCCAAGGTTGATGGTGTTCAGATAATTTTCCAGGATCACCTGTTTGTTGTTGATTTTTTCTTCTACCTGGATGGCCAGGTACTGTTCCTGGAATTTACGTGTGAATTTTTCCAGAAGGGTGGATTCCTTGGTCCAGTCTGTGAACACATTATTTTTCAGAAGCTGCTGCGTAATGGTACTGGCACCTTCGGAAATTCCGCCGGAACTGATATTCTGCATCAAAGCTCGAAGAATACCTCTCACGTCGATTCCGTTATGCTCATAGAATCGCTCATCCTCAATTGCTACCACTGCATGCTGCAGATCTTCCGGAATCTTGTCAATGGAAACCGGGAGACGGTTGGCGCTTGGCGCAGCCAGTTTTCGGATCTGATTTCCCTGGTCGTCGTAGAGGAAGGAAGCGTAGCCAAGAGGCATAATGTCAATATCCTCCACATCCGGTGCATTATCAATGACCCCTTTCACAGAGCCGATACCAAGGCAAAGCCCCATGACACACAAGGTGATCAGGGATATGAACAGAACTCTGATAAACGAGACATGTGCCCTTTTTCCCATCATGGATGAACGGGAAATCAGGGCATTTCGTTTCTTTGAGGTCGATTTTTTACCGTAATTCATGATATTCCTCCTTTATAATCCGTTCTATTATATCAAATAAGGATAAGTAAATAAAGTGAAAAATAAAAACTTCATACTTTCTTTAGAAAGAAATGGCGTTGTTGTGAGCGGTAAGGAAGTCCTTTGGAAGGATTGTGCAGGATCGATGTTATCATTGACAAAAAGCCTTTCAAAAATGTAGAATAATAGATATGATTCGAGGAAAATCTGGAGGAGAAGGATGTTAGAGCAGTATAAGACTATTTTTGAAGGCGGACAGGGGGAAATCGTGGAAAAAAAATCCAGATTTATCGCTACAGTCCGACTGGTGGAAACAGAAGAAGAGGCGTTGGCTTTTATTGAAGAAATGAAAAAGAAATACTGGGACGCCACCCATAATTGTTTTGTCTATTCTGTGGGGGCGAATCGGGAGTTTACCAGATGCAGCGACGATGGAGAGCCCTCTGGAACCGCAGGCCGTCCCATGCTGGATGTGATTCTGGGAGAGGATATTTATAATGTGGCAGTGGTGGTGACCAGATATTTTGGAGGAACCCTTCTTGGAACCGGCGGTCTGGTGCGGGCTTATTCCAAAGCTGTACAGGAAGGCCTGAAAGAAAGCCGCATCATCGAAAAAAAATACGGCATTTCTCTGGAAGTGACCACAGATTATACTGGAATTGGAAAAATTCAGTATCTGGCCGGAGAAAATAAGCTTCCGATTCTTGACAGCGAGTATACAGACAGGGTTGTGCTTCATCTGCTGGTACCTTCCGCGGAGGTTTCGCGAATAGAAAAAGCGATTACGGAAGGAACAAATGGAAGAGCAAAAATGAGGAAGGACAAGGATCTATATTTTGCCTTGCTGGATGGAGAAATTCATCTGTTTGACCATTGATTTATGATTATTAGAGAAAAACCGGAAAAGAGCTGTCGAAGACTCCTTTCCGGTTTTTCTGAATTAACATTTTTCTGGTTCTGGATAATCCACACCAAAGGTTTCTACAGTCATGGACTGGATTTTTTGTTCGTCTAAAGGACGATCGCTGTAGTCGGTATCTTCTTCTGCGATACGGTTTACCACATCCATACCCTCTGTGATCTGACCGAAGGCTGCGTAGCTGCCGTCCAGATGAGGAGAGGTTTTGTGCATAATGAAGAACTGGCTTCCGGCGGAGTTGGGGTTCATGGCTCTTGCCATGGAAAGAACGCCAGGAGTGTGTTTCAGATCATTGGGGAAATGATTCTGGGAGAATTCGCCCTTAATGCAGTATCCAGGGCCGCCCATGCCGTTGCCGTTGGGGCATCCGCCCTGGATCATAAAGCCGTTGATAACGCGGTGGAAGATCAGACCGTCATAAAATCCTTTATTGATCAGGCTGATAAAGTTGTTTACAGTGTTGGGAGCGATTTCCGGATAAAGTTCTGCTTTCATCACATCGCCGTTTTCCATAGTTATGGTTACAATTGGATTTGCCATTGTTTTTTGTCTCCTTTTCAAAAAGTATTGTATTTCCCTGTTCGCTCTATTATAATATGCAAAGAATAATTCTGCAAGATTTAAGGAGCAACCAATGAAAATAGAGACAAGAACTCCCGAGGAAACCTATGCATTGGGAGAAAAAATAGGAGCGGCTGCCAAACCGGGACAGATTTATACCTTAAATGGAGATCTGGGTGTGGGCAAGACGGTATTTACCCAGGGGGTAGCGGCAGGACTTGGAATAAAAGAGCCGGTAAACAGTCCCACCTTTACCATTATCCAGGTATATGAGGAAGGACGCCTTCCTTTTTATCATTTTGATGTATACCGGATCGGGGACATTGAAGAAATGGAAGAAATCGGATATGATGATTATTTTTTTGGAGAGGGAATCTGCATCATTGAATGGGCAAACCTTATTGAAGAGCTTCTTCCGGAAAATATCATCCGGATTACCATTGAGAAGGATCTGGAACAGGGATTTGATTATCGATGTATTACGGTGGAAGGGCTGGAAAGCCTTTCCTGAATTTGGAGGGATCACATATGAAAATTTTAGCGTTGGACAGTTCAGGAATTGTAGCATCTGTGGCCATTGTGGAGGATGAAAATCTCCTGGCAGAATATACAGTCAACTACAAAAAGACACATTCTCAGACGCTTCTTCCTATGCTGGATACAGTTGCGAAGATGACAGAACTGGATTTGCATACCATTGATGGAATTGCGGTGGCAGCGGGCCCAGGTTCCTTTACAGGATTGCGAATTGGCTCTGCAACCGCTAAGGGGCTGGGGCTGGCATTGAAAAAACCATTGATTCCGGTACCTACGGTAGCGGCTCTGGCTTATAACCTGTACGATACCAAGGGGCTGATCTGTCCGATTATGGATGCAAGAAGAAATCAGGTTTATACAGGAATTTACCGCTTTCAGGATCATAAGATGGAGACAGTCCAGGATCAGATGGCGGTGGGAATTACGGAGCTTTTGGAACAGTTAAATGAACTTAAAGAACCGGTGACTTTTCTGGGAGACGGGGTACCGGTATTTCGTGATGCCATTGCCCGTACTCTGAAGGTTCCATTTTCCTTTGCGCCGGCTCATGTAAATAAACAGAGAGCAGGTGCAGTGGCAGCTCTGGGACTTCAATATATGAAAGAAGGAAAAGTACAGACAGCGGTGGAACACGCGCCGGATTATCTTCGCCTTTCCCAGGCTGAAAGAGAACGGGCAGAACGGGAAGCGGGGAAACAGGCATGATTTTAAGAGAAATGCTGGTGGGAGATTTAGATCAGGTGATGAAGATTGAAGAGAGTCTTTTTGCAGTTCCCTGGACCAGAGAAGGCTATTTTACCTTCCTGACCAGGGAGAACTCCATGTTTCTTGTAGTGGAAGAAAAAGGAGAAATTCTGGGGTATTGTGGTCTTCTTATGGTCCTGGACGAAGGGGATGTAACCAATGTGGCAGTTCGTGGAGATCGACAGCGAGAAGGAATCGGAAACTTTCTGATGGAAAGTCTCATCCGACTTTCCCGGGAACAGGGAATCCGTATGATCCATCTGGAAGTACGGGCGGGAAATGAAACCGCCATTCGGCTATATGAGCGGCTGGGCTTCGTTCGGGACGGTTTGCGTAAGGCTTATTACACCGATCCTGTGGAGGATGCCATTCTTATGACTTATATGGCGGATTAGGATTATACAGCCAGCGCAGAAATGTATTCCTGCGGCGTCAGTGATAAGGAAATATGGGAAAAACAGGAGGCTTGGCATCCTCTGGGAATTTTACCGGGAGCATGAAAGAAAATAAGGATTTCATGGCTCCCTTTTTTGATGGGAAAGTCTGCAAAGACTTTGGCAGTTCCCTGCATAGTAACCGGGGGGAATCTTTGGATTGGTGCTTGTTTTGCAGAAGTAATTGTGATAAACTTTGCCAAAGAACGATGAAAAAAAGCTAGATCAATAAAGAGGTAATTATGTTAGATGTTTGTTTGGTAGGAACCGGTGGAATGATGCCTTTGCCAAGAAGATGGCTCACCGCGTTGATGACAAGATATAATGGAAGCAGTCTTCTGATTGACTGTGGAGAGGGGACGCAGGTAGCCATAAAGGAAAAAGGCTGGAGCTTTAAACCCATAGACGTAATCTGCTTTACCCATTACCATGGAGATCATATCAGCGGTCTTCCGGGACTGCTCCTTACCATGGGCAATGCAGACCGGACAGAACCCCTTACCCTGGTAGGGCCAAGAGGGCTGGAACGGGTGGTAAATGCATTGCGTGTGATTGCACCGGAACTTCCTTTTGAGATTAAATTTATAGAAATTACGAAACCGGAAGAAGTGTTGGAACTGAATGGGTATCGTATTACTGCTTTTAAGGTGAACCATAATGTACTTTGTTATGGATATACACTGGAAATTTTAAGGCAGGGGAAATTTTCTCCGGAAAGAGCAAAAGAAAATGAAATTCCATTGAAATTCTGGAATCCACTTCAGAAGGGACAGACCGTGGAAGTAGAGGGAAGAATTTATACCCCGGATATGGTTCTTGGACCGGAAAGAAAGGGAATCAAGCTTACTTATACCACAGATACCAGACCTACGGAATCCATTCTGCGAAATGCCAGGGCCTCAGATTTGTTTATCTGTGAGGGAATGTACGGAGAAGAGGATAAAGCAGACAAAGCAAGAGGCTATAAGCATATGACCTTTAAAGAGGCAGCAGTTCTTGCAAAAGAGGCGCAGGTTGGAGAAATGTGGTTGACACATTATAGTCCGTCGCTGATCCGGCCAGATGAATTTATGGGCAGTGTGAGGGAGATTTTTCCCAATGCCTATCCAGGAAAAGATGGAAAATCAGTGGAATTAAATTTTGAAGAAGAATGAGGGATAATAAAAATGGAAGATACTTTGATTTTGGCCATTGAAAGCTCCTGCGATGAAACCGCAGCTTCCGTTGTAAAAAACGGCAGGACAATTTTGTCCAATGTGATTTCTTCTCAGATTGAACTTCATAAATTATATGGAGGTGTGGTTCCGGAAATTGCATCGCGGAAGCACATCGAAAAAATCAATCAGGTAATTGAGGAAGCATTAACAGAAGCAGAGGTTACCTTAGATGATCTGGATGCCATTGGTGTGACTTATGGTCCTGGTCTTGTGGGGGCTCTTTTGGTGGGAGTTGCAGAGGCAAAAGCCATTGCTTACGCAAAAAATCTGCCTTTGGTAGGCGTACATCATATAGAAGGACATGTTTCTGCCAATTATATTGAGCACCCGGATCTGGAACCCCCATTTTTGTGTCTGATCGTATCCGGTGGACATACCCATCTGGTGATTGTGAAAGATTATGGGGAGTTTGAAATCCTTGGCCGGACAAGAGATGATGCGGCAGGAGAGGCTTTTGACAAAGTGGCAAGAGCCATTGGTCTGGGCTATCCAGGTGGTCCGAAGATTGATAAGCTTTCCAAAGAAGGAAATCCAGATACCATTACCTTTCCGAAGGCAAAGGTTGGAGACTGCCCCTATGACTTCAGTTTCAGCGGCGTAAAATCTGCAGTGCTGAATTATCTGAATCAGGCGCAGATGAAAGGAGAGGAAGTGAATCGGGCAGATCTTGCGGCTTCTTTCCAGAAAGCAGTAGTGGAAGTTCTGGTAGAACATACGATGCTGGCTGCCAGAGATTATGGAATGAACAAAGTTGCCATTGCAGGAGGAGTGGCTTCCAATGGAACTCTTCGCGCTGCCATGAAAGAGGCATGCGAGAAGAACGGATACCAGTTCTATCATCCTTCTCCCATTTTCTGTACAGATAATGCAGCTATGATTGGAGTGGCAGCTTATTATGAGTTCAAAAAAGGAACTCGACATGGATGGGATTTGAATGCAGTTCCCAATCTGAAATTGGGAGAACGATAATGGAAAAAGAGAAAAATATTGCCATTATTTTGGCAGCAGGACAGGGAAAACGGATGCAGAGCAAAGTGCAGAAGCAGTTTCTTATGCTTCTGGATCGTCCGGTGGTATATTATTCTCTGAAAGCTTTTGAGGAAAGTAAGGCAATTGATGAGATCATACTGGTAACAGGGGAGGAAAGTATCTCCTATTGTAGAACGGAAATCGTGGAAAAATATGGTTTTACTAAAGTTTCCAGAATTATTCCGGGAGGAAAGGAACGGTATGATTCCGTGTATGCAGGTCTTTTGGCCTGTGAAAATTGTAAATATGTCTGGATCCATGATGGAGCCAGACCATTTTTGACAGAAGAAATTCTGGAAAGAGGAAAGAAAGGCGTACAGGAAACAGGTGCCTGCGTAATCGCAATGCTCTCCAAGGATACGGTGAAAATATCAGATGATCAGGGATTTGTACAAGAAACGCCAGATCGAAACTGTGTATGGACTGTTCAGACTCCTCAGATCTTTCAATATGATCTGATCCGTAAAGCCCATGAACTTCTGAGAACTGGAAATATGACAGGCGTCACAGATGATGCCATGGTAGTGGAACGGGCTCTGGGAATCAAAATACGCCTGGCCGAGGGTTCGTACCAGAATATCAAAATTACAACACCAGAGGATTTGAAGATTGCAGAAGCATTTCTGAAAAAGTATTGATTGCGTCGGCGTACAAAGGAGCAACGCTATATATAAAAGGAAAGCGGAAAAAGCCCGTTGTCAAAAAATAGAAAAAAATATAAAATTCTTATTGACAGGCGGAGAGAATGATGATAGAATACATTTTGCGCTGACAAAGAAGCGCAGATGAACGGCGAAAAGCCGCACTTGGAGAGATATCGAAGTGGTCATAACGAGGCGGTCTTGAAAACCGTTTGTCCGC
>CALCDJ010000005.1 GCA_937900135.1 uncultured Blautia sp.
CCTGAGTTTTAATCAGGATAGAGTTAGTTTAATTATCAATATGTCAGTACACTAGAAAGAATGACTGCACCTCTCCGGCGTTCCCTCTCGATCTGCTTCTGTACAGCCCTTACACTATCAAGCCCGGTAACCGCTGCCAGATACTCCGGTGATAATGCATTCTGTATTCCTGTATGTAAGATTTCTTCTACCATTTTATTTCCTTTCCGGCTGGAATCATGGTATTATTACCTTGTGTTGTGCATGGCTTCCAGCCTTGTACTGCCGCCCCTCGGGAAAGTTGCCGCTTTCCTTTGGGGCTTTTACTTAGTATTGCGGCATATAGAATACTGATTCGTTATTCTGATACGCTTCTGTGATCTCTTCCAGCACTTCCAAGGCTCTGCTTTTGCGATATTCTCCTAAATGCGATATAGATGAATTGCTGCAAAAAATCCCCGCACGATTTCCATAATTTGCCGCCCAAATGTTTCGCGGCATTTCTATCAGATATTTTCTGTTTTGCGTAAATATTTTCATTGTCTTCGCCTTTCTTTCAGTAATGCGTTTATTGACTTAACCATTTCTTCCATGTCTATGTACAAATACCTTTTTGATAACATCCTTGATTCTGGTTTATCCATGATATTACTCAATTCATCCAGGCTAATATCTTCCATTATTTCTATTACTCCAGTTAGTTTTGTATGCAAACCAACTTTTTTGTGGCAGAGCGTAATAAGTGCTTCGTCTGAATGCATATTTTCACATCCTCTTATTTCAACACTTTCGTGCATTGACTTTCCATCTTCATTAAAATCAACAATAAACAATCTTCGCATTATACTATTTTCCTTCCTTTCTTTTACTCGTTGGTTTCTTACTCGTTGGTTTTTTCCTATATACACTGAAATTATCAACCAACAAATGCCAAAGCCTTGTAAACACTGGCTTTGCTTTACTCGTTGGTACCCCCCAGTAAAGAGGGCTTTACTCGTTTACTCGTTGATTACCCTCTAGTAAATGAAACCCTTGTAAATACTGGGTTTTCTCTTTACTCGTTGGTTTTCCCAGTGCCTTTAAGGGCGATGTAATATTTCTTTTCCTTTCCATACCCTACGCTCCAAGTTTTTGTAAGTCCTTCTTTCTTTAAACTTGACTTGGCGTTCTTTAAAGAATTATTGGAAATACCATTTGCCTTAGCTAACCCGTCCAGTTCTGAAACTTCCATTTCTTCATAACCTTCAAGAGTATCAAGTATAAACTCCCTCGCTTCTTCCATTGCAGGACGTATATTCTTTTCTCTTACCTCTGCCTGTACAAAATCTCTGTCCTTCTTTGTAGAATGGCACTGGAATACCGGAACGCATTCATCCAACGTATACAGCACCGTATCACTCAAACATCCATAGTTTGACTTTTCTTGTGATATATAACGCACATTGTTATCTTCTGTAATACCTGCCATTAATACCGATCTGGAAGCATCCCATATATCAGAACTATCCGCAATCCTTTTCCTTCCCCACACGCCGCTTTGCTTGTTGGCATGGGCAATAATAATAGTTGTAACTTTGTACTGTTCTCCATAACCAATTAAAGGAGAAAAACACTTTCTCATGGCGTTTCTATCGCCCATCTTCAAATTGGATGGAATAAAAGCTTGCAATGGGTCAAATACAATAACATCCGGCTTGTTTTGTTCAATAATTCCTTTTAACAAATCACCATCAAAATTCAAATCGGTAAATCGATCATCCTCTGGTGAAAGAAACCAAACTCTGCTTAAATCTGCACCATTCACTTCTAAGCGTGTTTTTAGTACATAAGTCCATGAATCTTCGGCAGATAATACAAGCACGTTTAAAGGTGGGTCATTTGCTTCAAAAGGAATTAAGTCACCTGTTAAAAAAGAATGATTGCCTGTTGTGAAGCTAGCTACTAAAGAACACCATACAGAAGTTTTTCCTACTCCACCTTCTCCGGCAATAGTTGTAATTCCGTATTTAGGTATATATCCGGGAATAAGCCATTCCGCTTCCTTTGCTTCTACATTGCAGGCTTTTTCAAGATTAAAATTAAGCGGCTTTAGTTGCCTGGCTTTTCCTTTGTCACAAACTACTTTTCCAGATTGATATTCTTCCCGTTCATTCCCTATACGCTCATCTTCTTTCTGCTGCTTAGATAAAAATCTTTTGATAGCTGGGAATACCGACTTTTCAAGTTCATCTTCTGGCAATGCAGGTATACATCTGTTTTCGTTTTCTGCTCTGACTGCTGCTTTGATTGCTTCTATGCTCATATTTCTTCTGTTATTACTGCTGCATAAGCTGGCAATCAAGCTAACCAACGTACTTACACGCTCGCCGCCTGGTATGATCTCCGGCATTTCAAAAGGTGGTTTATATTCACTCTCTGGCTGTTGGTTATCACCTTTGAGGAAATGTTTCACAGTAGCATCTACCTGTGTTATTCCATATTCTTCTGGCTCTTGCTCCCATTCATAAATATTTCCGTTTGGGTGAACGCTCGGCGGCAACACAATGTATCCACCTTCTGCTTTAATATCAACACCTTCGTATAATCCATTTTTACTTGAATGGGTTGTAGTCTTATCTCTGTAAAGAAAATGGTATCCACCTCTACCAGTGATGCTCTGACAGGTTTCTGGAAGATTTCCATGTTTTTTCTGCCAGTCCTTCAAGACATCATAACCGTGCTTTCCTTTTTCTTCATCTTCATCAAAATCCAAGACTACTAAACCGCCCGACCTAGAACCTGTTGCACATCCAATATTGAAATTTTGATTTTTGTTCCACCACTTCTCTATTTGCTCTTTATTTGTAGTTGCTACTTTGAAACCGCTTGTAACTGCTGGTTTTTTTGTTTTTGGAATCAATGGGAATACTGAGAATCCTAAATCAGCGTAATACAACGCCCATTCTTTCATTGTCTTTGGCTCTACTGTCAACCTCTACGCCACCACCTTACTCTGAAATACTGTCCATATAGGCGTCTACTTTGGTGAAATTGATTAAGTAACATTTACCTATCTTAATCTCTGCCCCAGCTTCTATGGCTACTTTTCGCATGGTATTCTTGCCAAGTCCATACCTCATGCACGCCTGATCAATCTTTCCTGTTTTTGCATCCGGTTCAAATAGTTCTGTTTTTCGCATATTTTTATCTCCTTTTATTATTGTTTTCTGTTGACTTCTTACATAATTATGGTATCATTACAAGAAAGAAATTTCCATATCGAAATCAGAAACATATTTATAATTTTATTTTCTGTTTAGAACGAAAAGGAGCAAAAAATGTTCTCAAAAGAAACTTTTATAAAAAATATTTCTACCATAACCGCTAATAAAAAAAGTCAAGCAGAACTCGCCGAAATGGCAGGATGTTCTCCATCTAGTATGTCAAAATATCTAAATCCAAAGCGCCAAGATTTTCCACCTGCCGAAGTTCTTTATAATCTTGCTGAATCCTTCCATGTATCTGTAGACTGGTTGCTTGGGCGTTCTGGTTCTCTTTCTAGTGAATACATTTCGCCAAGAAAACTGTGTGAAACATTATTATTAATCTATAATTCAAAGCTTGGTTTTTCATTTGGAGAATGCAGTGCAACGGAAGAATGTTTTATTCCGATCGAACATGACGGGGGATTCTACGGAAATGTAGAACACGAGATTAAAACAAATCACTATATAAGCCTGTATTTTTCAGAATGGGCAGATCTTGCAGATGAAGAAGACTACATAATAAGTAACCAAATAGGAAATGACCGAAATTCTGCCCGATACATAAATACTTTTCTTTCTCGATTAAGAGATTTAAATGAATTAAGAAAAAAAGGTGGTATTCCGGATAATGATATGTACGAAAGACTTGTATATAGTTATCTGAATGATGTGCCAGACAAATAAAAAAATCCCCGGCATCAGGTGTCAAAACCTCTTACCGGGGTAAATTTCGGGGGAAATTCATATTTCGTATAACGCACATCCTTAGTTTTTCATACTTTGCATGCTTTTTACCAATTTTAACAGTAAAAATCAATAAATTCCTTGACGCAATTTAGGGCAAATGTTATAAATGTATATAGGAGTGCGTTTTAACACCAAAAAACAGTCACGAATACTTAGGAGGAAAATTATGCCAAACACAGAATTACTAGAAAAGTCTCTTCCTGTGGCACCCATTCGTATTGCAGCCCTTTCCGGCTGTCAGGAACTTGCCCAGGAAGTAGATAAAAAACTGGTAAAATTCCGTAAGGAGCTTGTTGCAAAAAAGCCATTAAATATCATCCCTCAGGGATACAGTGAGGAATCCTTCCTTGTGGAATGCGAATGCCCTCGCTTCGGTACCGGGGAAGGAAAGGGTTATATTAAGGAATCTGTCCGTGGTGCCGACCTCTTTATCATGGTAGACGTAACAAATTACAGTGAAACCTACACCGTCTGCGGCCACGAGAACCATATGTCTCCGGATAACCATTTTCAGGATCTTAAGAGAATCATTTCCGCAGCCACCGGCAAAGCACACCGTATCAATGTGATCATGCCATTCTTATATGAAGGCCGTCAGCACAGACGTACCAAGAGAGAATCTCTGGACTGCGCTCTCGCCCTCAAAGAACTCAGCGACATGGGTGTTGCCAACTTTATCACCTTTGACGCCCATGATCCTCGTGTACAGAACTCCATTCCGCTTAAGGGCTTTGATAACTTTTTCCCAACTTATCAGTTCCTGAAAGCCCTTGTAAAGAACGTTCCGGATTTCAAGGTCGATAACGATCATCTGATGATCATCAGCCCGGATGAAGGTGCAATGTCCAGAGCCGTTTATTTTTCCAACATTCTCGGCGTGGACATGGGTATGTTCTACAAGCGCAGGGACTATTCCACCATCGTAAACGGCAAGAACCCTATCGTTGCTCACGAATTCCTGGGTGATTCCGTAGAAAGAAAGGATGTTGTCATCATCGATGATATGATCTCTTCCGGCGAAAGTATGCTGGATGTGGCCAAACAGATCAAGGAACGTCACGCAAACCGTGTCTTCATCTGCACCACCTATGGTCTGTTCACCGATGGTATGGCGAAGTTTGACGAATATTACGAGAAGGGCTGGCTGGACAGAGTCATTACCACCAACCTGAACTATCGTATCCCGGAACTTCTTACCAAGCCTTATTACATCGAAGCCAACATGAGCAAGTACCTGGCAAGCATTATGGATATTCTGAATCATGATGTTTCTGTAGAAAAGGTACGTTCCAGCAACGAAAAGATCATGGAACTCATGAAAAAAGTCAACAAAAAATAAAAACACAAAAGCTCCCAAGGACAATGATTTTTGTCCGAAGGAGCTTTTTATCATTTTATGAAAAGAATCGATTGGTTTCTTACCTTTCCGGCAATTTGCGGATACCCAGAAACGCCCCCAAATTCCCTCTTTTTCCCTGGGAAGCCCTATGGGAAAACAAGAAATCCGGATTGCAGCAGGTACAAAGGTTTGGCATGGAAATCTGCGCAAAGGGAATCCCGGCATCCAGAAGAATCTGCCGATTGGATTCCCAGAGATTTAACTGAAATCTGCCGTTGGGCTTCTGGTAAAAAAGCGCATCCCATTGTTCTTTTGGGAAAGTTTTTTGAAATTCCAGGATCACATCCTCACTGACCTCATAACAATCCTGACAGATGGACGGTCCAATGGCCGCGTATAGCTCTTTGGGGTCTGAACCATATTCTTCTGTCATTTTCCGGACTGTGGCCTGTCCCATCCGTCCTGCCGTTCCCCTCCATCCGGAATGGGAAAGTCCCACTGCCTGATTTTTGGGGTCCACAAAAAACAGAGGAACACAGTCTGCATAAAAAGTAGCCAGCATCAGCCCAGGTACATTGGTTACCAGGCCATCTACATCCTGATATGGGCGAGGTCTGGTAATTCCGTTGCCTCGATCCTTTTCTCCCACCGCCAGCACATGGGTGGTATGCGTCTGGTCCGAAGTCACCACATCTTCCGGTGAAAATCCCATAGCCTCTCCCAAAAGACGGTAATTCTCCCGCACCGCTTCTTCCCGATCTCCCCTAGTAAAGCTCAGATTCATCTGGGCAAAACATCCCTCACTTACGCCTCCAAGGCGGGTGCTGAACCCATGAACAAAACCCGGCAGAGCTTCCAAGGCCGGATAAGTAAGATAGGTGACGCCATGCTTCTGATTGATCTTTAGTTTTTCTTCGTTTTCATTATGCCAGTGTATGTTCATTCATTTTCCTCCCTACCTGGACACAGAATCAAATGCATCTTTGATCCAGTAGATTTTTTCTCCCTCAATGCCGATTACATCAAAGCGGCAGGGAAGATCCACTCTTCCATGATACCGCAGGAGATAATTCTGGGCTACCCGACCAATGACCTGCTGTTTCTTTCTGGTTACTGCTGCCAAAGCCCCTCCCCTGCGGCTGTCAGAACGGTATTTTACTTCCACAAATACCAAATAGGGCCCATCCCTGGCAATAAGATCAATTTCTCCCATACGGCAGCGATAATTCTGCGTTTTGATCTCCAGTCCTTTTTTCCGCAAAAAATCTGCAGCGATCCCTTCGTAGATGCTGCCTGTCTTACGCTTGTTTCCTGACAGTCCTAAGACCTCTTTTCCAGCTTCGTGTTGGTATCTTTTGTATTTTGGCGTGCATTTTCTCTGTTAAATGAAATTTTTGATAAAGGTGCTGCGATGAATCGGGGTAGGTCCAAGACGTTTCAGCGCCTCAATATGCGCTTCTGACCCATACCCCTTATTGGAAGCAAACCCATAGCCAGGCATCACCTGATCATATTCCACCATCATCCGGTCCCTGGTCACCTTGGCCACAATACTTGCAGCAGCAATGGACGCGCTTTTGGCATCCCCCTTAATGATAGGAACCTGAGGAATCTGTACCTGGGGAATGGTCACTGCGTCGTTCAGAAGAATCTGAGGAACCACCCCAAGTTTGGCTATGGCCTGACGCATTGCTTCATAAGTGGCGTTTAAAATGTTGATCTCATCGATTCTGGCAGGACTGGCCATTCCAATTCCCACAGCCACAGCCTGCTCCATAATTTCATCATACAGTTCTTCTCTTTTGTGGGGAGTAAGCTTCTTGGAATCGTTCAGATAAAGAATTCCACAATCCCTGGGAAGAATCACAGCGCCTGCTACCACAGGGCCAGCCAGCGGACCTCTTCCCACTTCGTCAATGCCGCACACAGCACCCAGATGTTCATATTTGCGCTCGTACGCCTTCATCACTTCCATCCGCTGTTTTTCCTTTTCCAGCGCAGCTTCTCTCTTGCGGCACTGTTCCAGCAGCTTCTGCACACCACCTCTTGGGTCTTCCTCATATTTCTCATATAAGAGGGGATAATCCAAAAGCGGTGTTTTATCCACTTCTTCTTTGATTTCTTTTATGGTACGCATACGTTCCTCTTTCCAGGCTATTCTGCCCATTCCAGGGTGATTCTGCCTATTTTTCCTCCGCGGAAATCGTCAAAAAGAAGAGCGGCAGCCTTTGTATAATCCAGTTCTTCTCCTTTTTTCAGACAGCCCCGGGCTCTTGCAATCTGCTCCAGGATTTCCACTGGTTTTCCAGATTCGTCAATGTTATAGCGATTGGTCAGCGCCCCCGGATAGTAGGATGTCAGAGACTGAATCAAAAGCAGGGCAAGTTCATCCATATTCAGAATATCATCCTTAATGGAGCCGATGCAGGCCAGGCGAATCCCCACTTCCTGATCCTCAAATTTGGGCCAGAGGATTCCCGGCGTATCCAGAAGCTCCACCCCTTTATTCAGACGAATCCACTGTTTTCCTTTGGTTACCCCTGGCTTGTTTCCGGTTTTGGCGCAGGCTTTTCCTGCAAAGGTATTGATAAAGGTGGATTTTCCCACATTGGGAATTCCCACAACCATGGCGCGGATGGGGCGGTTTTTGATTCCCCGGCGCAAATCTCTCTGGATTTTTTCTTTACATGCTTCCTGAATCACAGAATGGATGGCCTTCATGCCGGCTCCGCTTCTGGAATTTACTTTCACCACAAAAAAGCCCTTGTCCTGAAAATATTTCTTCCAGGCTTCGTTCTGGCTTTCATCTGCCAGGTCTGCCTTGTTCAAAAGAATCAGACGGGCCTTGTTTTTTCCCAGTTCATCGATATCCGGATTTCTGCTGGAAAGGGGGACACGCGCATCCACCAGTTCTATGATCAGATCGATGAGCTTAATGTCCTCCTGCATCTGCCTTTTTGCTTTGGTCATATGACCAGGATACCACTGTACATTCATTGTTTCTCTATCCTTTCACAAACCCGATTTTTTTCAGGGGAGAAATGGTAAACCACAGCTTCCCTACAATATATTTCTTCTTCACCTTTCCAATATCTCCATATCGGCTGTCCTCGCTGTTATTCCGGTTATCGCCCAGCACAAAGTATTCTCCGGACTCCAGCGTCACCGGAGACGCCGCCATTCCCGGATTACTGATGGATGGAAAATCACGGCCTTCCTTATAGGTTTCCCCATTGATAAGAATGCGGCCTTCTGTAATTTGAACGGTCTCTCCCGGAAGGCCAATGACTCTTCGGATATGGAGCGCCGCTTCATCGCTGGCATTGGTTCGGAAAACAATCAGATCTCCCCGCTTAGGAGAAGACAACCGATAGGTAACCCGGTCCATAAAGTACCGGTCGCCTACAGACAGGGTAGGCTCCATGGAACTCTCCTGCATGGTCACGGACTGAAATATGGCAATGGCCACCAAAGCGGCAAAGGCCAACGTTACAAGAATGGAAAAAATCCAGGAAAGAATGGAGCGCACCTTCTGATTTTCCAGTTTTTCTTTTGCGTCTTTTAACTTTTCGCTGTTTTTCCAGTTTTCAACTTTCATATGTACTCCTGCTCTACAAATGGAAAAAGAGGGACAATAGCCTTTCGTTATTGTCCCTGCATCTTAAAATTCTGAAATTTTCATTATCTAACGCGCTCTTTAACCTTAGCAGCTTTACCTACGCGATCTCTTAAGTAGTACAGTTTCGCACGACGTACTTTACCATGACGAACAACTTCTACTTTAACAACGTGTGGGGAGTGCAGCGGCCATGTCTTTTCAACACCAACGCCGTTGGAGCTCTTTCTTACAGTGAAAGTTTCTCTTGTGCTTCCACCCTGTTTCTTAAGAACGGTTCCCTCGAAAATCTGGATTCTCTCGCGGTTACCCTCTTTGATTAATGCGTGTACCCTTACGGTATCACCTACAGAAAACTGAGGTACTTCTGCTTTTAACTGAGCAGCTTCAATGTTTTTGATAATTTCGTTCATTTTATTCTCTCCTATTCTTCTGGATGTTCTTAATACGCTTTCGTAACAGAGGACCATCTTTTTAACAACATGGATAATTATACAATAGAACTTTTCTCTTTGCAAGAACTTTTTTTATTTTTTTGCTTTTAGCTCAAAGCCACATCCAATACCATCATAAGTACAAATCCCAACGCAAAAGTGATGGTACCTATGTTGCTGTGTTCTCCTTCGCTGGCTTCCGGAATCAGTTCTTCTACCACCACGTAGATCATGGCTCCGGCTGCAAATGCCAGAAGATAGGGCAGCACAGCATTTACTGAGGAAGCGAACAGCAGGGTAAGGCCTGCTGCCACCGGTTCCACCACACCGGAAAGAGCGCCATAGACAAATGCCTTCCCACGGCTCTCTCCTGCGCCCCGAAGAGGCATGGAAATAATGGCTCCTTCTGGAAAGTTCTGAATGGCAATTCCCAGCGCCAGCGTAAAAGCTCCCGCCATAGTAACGGTTTCGTTTCCAGACAACACACCGGCAAAGACAGCGCCTGCAGACAGTCCCTCAGGAATATTATGAAGGGTTACTGCAAGGACAAGCATCGTTGTTTTTTTTAAAGCCACCTTGGGTCCTTCCGCCTCTTCACTGCCAAGATGAAGATGGGGTACCGCCCGGTCCATCACAAGCAGAAAGCCGATTCCCAGCAAAAAGCCAACCGCTGCTGGAACAAAGGCAAATTTCCCCATCTTCTCACTCATATCCATCGCTGGAATCAGAAGGGACCACACAGAGGCAGCTACCATAACGCCAGACGCGAAGCCCAAAAAGCCCTTCTGCACCGCGGGCTTCAACTCCCGCTTCATAAAAAATACACAGGCCGATCCCAACGCTGTCCCCAGGAGGGGAATCATGATACCTAAAAAAACATTCATATGTTCTCCTTTATTCTTTCTTTTTTGGCAGGTCATCTCCTGTCTCCTGTAGCATAGCATATCCGAAAGAAAATGACCAGCACTATTCTTTTTGATGCTGTTATCAATATATGAATCCTGTTCTTCTTTGTTGCATAAAAAAATATTCTGTGCTATACTGAGAAACTGAACCGAGGGAGCTTATGGGCGGACACTTTCGTTGATCGTCCACAGGCTGAGAGGAGGCGACTGCTTCGACCTTTATCACTTGATTTGGATAATGCCAACGTAAGGAGGACACAAAATGTTAAGTTTCTTTGTAAACGCAGAGGGCGGTCTTACGACTGCCGGCTACATTGCGTCTGTAATTCTGATCCTGCTTTTTGCAGGGATCGTAGTATTTCTTTGCAGGAAGAACAGCTCCACTGTCAAAATGACAGCCCAGCAGCTGGTGACCTGTGCAGTTGCACTGGCGCTTGCCTATGTTACTTCCTATATCAAAATCATCAAACTGCCCTTTGGCGGTTCTGTCACTTTATTCAGCATGTTATTTATTGTTCTGATCGGTTATTGGTACGGAACAAAGGTAGGCATTCTTACCGGACTTGTATATGGAATGTTCCAGTTCCTTCAGGAACCGTACGTTCTTTCTCTGTTCCAGGTATGCTGCGACTATGTTCTTGCCTTTGGCGCCATGGGACTTGCCGGTATTTTTAAAAAATCCAAAAAACACGGACTGATCAAGGCATATACACTGGCTATTTTTATGCGAGGTGCCTTTCATGCTCTGGGCGGTTATCTCTACTGGATGGATTACATGCCGGAAAACTTCCCGCAGTCTCTGGCAGCCCTTTATCCTATCATTTACAACTACAGCTACATCCTTCTGGAGGGCGTCCTGACACTTGTGGTGATTTCAGTTCCAGCCGTATCCAAGGCGCTGGATCAGATCCGCACCATTACAACCCCTACCAAAGTTTTAGACAACGCATAAAATCAATAAAAATTAGTCATTTATCCAAAAAAACTGCCGATCCCTCGCCGGCAGTTTTCTTTGCTTATGATTAGCCTTTTTTGGCAGTTTTCTTATCTTCTCCCTCTGACTGGGTCATAATCTCATTTAACTGATTGATCATTTCTTCATCCTTTAATCGGAATTTTACTTCCACTCGTCTGGAGGCGTCCTTGTCCACATTTCCCTGTTCATCCAGGATGGGATTGGCCATGGAATGTCCATTGACCGTCAGATAATTTTCCAGGCTTTTGCTCTCCTCTGCATCCAGAAATTCTCCCTGAATTTCCAGAAGATACTGGGCGACTGCCAGAGATCTTTGCTGAGAAAGTTCCAGATTATAGCTGTAATCTCCGTCGGTATCTGTATATCCGTCTATGATGATCTCCGCCAGATATGGAAGATGCTCTTTCTCCAGAAGCACCTTACAGTAAATGGGGAGTACCTGGCGCAAAGCCGCCTTACCTTCCTCTGTAAGCTCAGCTTCGTCATAGTCGAACATAACATTGGCATCCAGTGTCAAAGCTCCTGTCTGCGCATCAATATCCACATTTACATCATTTTTGGAAAATTCCTTTCGGAGAGACTCCACCACTTCCGCCTTCACTCCGATGATCTTGTCAATCTGCTTTTGCTGGTCTGCAAGCTGAGCGGTTTTCTCATCCAGAGAGGTCTGCTGGGCTGAAAGGGTCGCTTCCTGGTCCTTCAGCTTCGCCGCCAGTTCCGCCAGAAGAAGTTTCTGTTCTTCCAGCTTTTCATCCTGACTTTTCAGCTTTTCATCCTGGTTTTTGATCTGCCCTTCCTTCTCTTCCAGTGCGGACTGCTGCGCCAGAATCTCCAGAGTGTATTCTTCCTGAAGCGCGATCTTTTCATCTCGCTCCTTAAGGCTTTCGTCGTAACTTTTCTGCGCCTGAAACAGCGTCACACACATCAGGAGTACAAAAAGCAGCAGTACACCGGCCATCATATCTGAGTAAGAACGCCAGACATTAAACCCGTTATTGTCTGATTTTTTTCTTTTGCGCATCTGTTTCTCCTTTTATCTGAACAAACCAAACTTTCCTTTCTGTGCTGTTTTGGAAAGCTCCCGCATGTTTTTGGCAATCTCTGTAAGCAGTTCCTCCTGTCGTTCTCCCTGCTGTTCCAGCGTTTGCCGAAGGGCTTCCAAAGTCTCTGCCTCACCTTCCGGACTTCCCGTAAGGGACACGTCTCTCTGTGTTCCATTTACCCGTATTTCAGATAACAATCTGCGCACCTGCTCCATGGTCTGGCCGGAAAGCTTCTGATATTCCACAAATTCCTTCATTTTTGCGTCGAAGTCTTCGATGATCCGTTTGTTGGTTCTTAAAAGTTCGCTGCTGACCTCACCGGAAACAGCGGCCTGTTCCATTCCCTGGGAAGCGGTCTCCACGTATTTCTGCATTGTCTGATTGCAGGCAACCCAGAATTTGGCTGCGGAGGTTTCTGCATCCTTCAGAAAATCTGCAAGCTGGCGGTAATCCTGCTGCTGCTGTTTCTGAATCGCCCGGTTTTCTTCTGCAATGCGGCTGGCGGTGTCCATATAACGTGCCTGCATGGCAGAAGTTTCCTTCAGTGTTTCCTTTATGGTCTTTTCCTGACCCTGGTATGCATCGTTGATCTGCCGGCTCATGGTCTGATACAGATTGTTGGTGTATACAATGTTTTCTTTTTGGGCTTTCTTCAGCTGTTCCACGGTTTCTGAAAAATCATGGAATTCCATAGAAAAGGATTTATGCATTTCCTTCAAAAAGACATCCAGAATATCTTTGATGGCATCTGTCTGGCACCGTACCACAGAGGTGGTGAGAAGGTCCAGCGAGTCGTTCATCTTCCGGAATGTGGGTGTGATAACCTTCTCAAAGCTGTCTGCCATCTGTACAGAAAACTGTTCTGCCATCTGTTTCACTGCCTCCGTCTGATGACGCTGGCTGGACAGAAGAAGATTTCGGGATTCATTCTCAGCAGTGGGCATCACATAAGCATGAAAACGTTCCAGAAAATTCTGAAGTCCTTCTGTCATAGCGGAATATTCGCTTTTCATTCCATATGTATATACAATAGAAAAAGAAATTCCATAGATGGAGGTCAAAAAAGCCACCTTGATTCCATCCACCAGAGCGGAAACGGACGTGGTCATAGCTGCATAGTCATTTGGCTGAAAATCCTTCAAGCCCCAGACCAGTCCCACAAAAGTACCTAGGATTCCCAGGCTGGTAAGAATATCCGGAACCATTTCCAGAAGACGCTTGTGAATGTGCAGATCCAGTTCGTCTTCATTGATGTATTCATCAATGTCCCCAATCCCTTCCTGGCTCTTGGAGATGCTGCTTGTAAAATTCTCCGCCTTTCTGTCCAGGTATGCATTTCCAAAAATCTCATTCAGTCTGGAAAGTTCAGATGCCTCTGCTTTTCCTTTTTTCTGAAAAAGACCTGGCAGTTTCTCTGCTGCTCTTTCAAAGGCAGCGGAAAGGCTGTTCATCTGGAACATTCCTCCAATCAGCCCCACAAGATAGATCAGAACCATAATTCCAAGGAACACGAAATTGTACAGCATCACACCTGCCGCACCCTGTCCCACATATATGGTAATTCCTATGGCAGCTGCCAGAACTGCCAGAAACAAAACAACATTTGTGATCTTTTTACCCATAATCTGCCTCCCATCGTTTTTCTTCATCATAGCACAACCTTTTTTCCTGTACAATCCCAAAATAATCGTTTTTTTAGTATTTTTACACATTTTTTATGCTTTTTTCAAAAAGAATACAGAAAACTCCTGACAAACAACTATTGTCAGGAGTTTTCTTAAGATTCACGAAAGAATAACTCTTTCTCATATTATTTTTCAGGCATACACCTTGTCATCTTCCAGAAGACGCGCCTTTCCTGCCTGTACTTCCACCACATTTACGGCACAGTTTGGCGGCACCTTTCCATGCCAGAACCCCAGAGAATCCTCATATACGTTCTGAAGCAGGGCTCTTGCCGCACAGCCATGGGTCGCAATAAGAATGGTCTTATCTTCCAGAGAGGGATCGGTGATTTTTTCCAGCCAGAACTCTCTTGTCCTTTCACAGATATCTTCTATGTTTTCGCCGTTTTTTGGGCGGGCGTAGGCTTCCGGGTGAAGGAAAAAGGTTTTCATTTCCTCATTGATCAGGTTCCCCTGTTCATCCTTAAACTGCACACCTTCCAGCTCCCCAAAGTCGATTTCCTGAATCCGCGGGTCCACAATCACAGGAATCTCCCGATTCCCAAGAATCAGCTCTGCTGTCTGTCTTGCCCTCACCAACGGGCTGGTGAAGCACACGTCAAAGGGAACCTCCTTCAACGCTTCCCCGGTGAGGCGGGCCAGGCGGATTCCCTCCTCTGCAAGAGGAATATCCGCAGTACCCTGTATCTTTTTTTTGGCATTCCACAAAGTAATGCCATGTCTTACCACATAAAGTTTCATCAGCTTCTCAACTCGATTCCAAGACCTGTAAGGCCGTTTAAGATTTTCTTCATAACCGCTGTGATCTCTGCTTCTTCCAGTGTCTTATCATGAGCGCGGAATACCACAGAATATGCCATGGATTTATATCCAGCCTTAATCTGGCTTCCTTCGTATACGTCAAACAATTCGTAGCTTTCCAGAATTTTTCCGCCCCGCTGTTCTAAAACATCCTCAATCTGTCCAGCCAGAACTTCCTTTGGAACTACCATACTTAAGTCACGGGTTACTGCAGGATATTTGGCAATTCCGTTAAACTTATGATTGAAACTTGCAAATTCCAGTACGGTAAGGATATCGATCACTGCCACATATGCCTTATCTCCAATGCCATACGCATCAGCCACCAGAGGATGCACCTCTCCAAGGTATCCCACAACAGTTCCCTCATAGGAAATGTTTGCCTGTCTTCCTGGATGAAGATAGGATTTCTCGCTGTCCGGTGTATAGTGAAGTTTCTTTTTCATGCCGATTTTTTCAAAGAACTCTTCACATACCCCTTTCATATCAAAGAAATCGCCGTTTCCATACATACCAAGCGTAAAGTGCATCCGTTCTTCCGGAAGCTCTGTCAGAGGCAGGCTCTTAGGGCGATATACGTTTCCAAGCTCGTAAAGACGTACGTCTTTGTTTCTTCTATTATAATTGGTTGCCAGGGAAGTAAGCATACCGTTGATTGTTGTGGTTCTCATAATACTGTAGTCTTCCCCAAGAGGATTGCTGATGGTAATTCCTTGGCGAAGAGGACTGTCTGCAGGGAAGCGCAGCTTATCAAATACCTTTGGGCTTTCAAAGGAATACGTCATACCTTCTGAAAATCCACAGTATTCCGCAATATCTCTGGCCACCTGCTCAATACGAAGTTTAAACGGCATTTTTCCAGTGGTTGCTTCTCCTGTAGGCAGAGTTGTGGGAACCTTGTCGTATCCAAAGAAACGGATGACTTCTTCTGCCACATCCGCCATACAGTGAATGTCCTGACGGAAGGTAGGAGCTACGATCTCATTGGTTTCTTTGTCGTAGGTCAGTTCCACACGCGCCAGATAGCCCAGCATCTCTTCTACGGAAAGCTCTGTACCAAGAAGACGGTTGATTTTTTCCGGTTCAAAGGTTACCCGGGATGGAAGACGTTCTTCCTGGCATACATCCACCATGCCTCCCACAACTTCTCCGGCGCCCAATTCTTCCATCAGCTGGCAGGCTCTGTCAATAGCAGCCTGGGCATTGTTGGGATCCAGACCTTTTTCAAATTTTCCGGAAGCATCTGTACGAAGGCCAATTTTTTTGGAGGAAAGACGAATGCTGGTTCCGTCAAAGCATGCCGCTTCAAAAAGAACCGTTTTTACTTCGTCTGTAATCATGGAATTTTCCCCACCCATGATTCCAGCAATTCCCACTGGCTTCTTTCCATCGCAGATCATAAGAACAGAATCGTCCATTTCCCGTTCCTGTCCGTCCAGGGTTACAAATTTTTCCCCTTTTGCTGCGCGGCGGACAACAATTTCTTTTCCTTCGATGGTATCCAGATCATACGCATGCATAGGCTGGCCAAATTCTTCCATTACATAGTTGGTAATGTCCACCAGATTGTTGATCGGGCGGATTCCGTTGGCTGCCAGACATCTCTGCATCCACTTAGGAGAAGGACCGATTTTTACATTTTTTACCACTCTGGCAACATAACGGGGGCAAAGCTCCGGATCTTCCACAGTTACCTTAATGTAATCGGATGTCTGTTCCTGATTTCCAGTCACCTTTACTTCTGGGGGACAGAATTTTTTCTGGAAAGTAGCTGCCGCTTCTCTTGCAATTCCAAGAACCCCATAACAGTCCACACGGTTGGAAGTAATCTCATATTCAAAGACCACATCATCCAGTCCCAGTGCTTTGATGGCGCTTTCTCCCACAACTGCATCTTCCGGAAAAATATAAATGCCATATTCCGGCGCTTCCGGATACATTTCTCTTGTGCTTCCCAGTTCTTCAATGGAGCACATCATACCGTAGGAATCAATTCCACGAAGCTTTCCTTTTTTGATTTTAACTCCACCTGGTGTTTTTTTGCCGTCATGGCCTCCGGCCACACGACCGCCGTCCAGAACAACGGGAACCTTGTCTCCCTCTTTTACGTTGGGAGCGCCTGTTACAATCTGGATGGTCTCCTCTCCCACGTTTACCTGGCAGATAATCAGTTTATCTGCATCCGGATGGGGTTCGATTTTTGTGATCTGGCCGATTACGATTTTCTCCAGATCTGCATCCAGAACCTCAAAGCCTTCTACCTTTGTTCCGGTTAATGTCATGGCGTCTGTATATTCCTGTGCGGTCACATCCAGATCCGGCACATATTGTTTAATCCAAGATAATGAAGTATTCATTTCCTCTCATCCCTTCTTTGTAATATAATTTCGGTACACACTGTATTTTTGTGTTTTCTTTCCTGTCTTTTGCTTTGTCCTTAGAACTGTTTCAGGAATCGGATGTCGTTCTCATAGAGAAGTCTCATATCATCAATTTCATATTTTAACAAAGCAATACGCTCCAGGCCAACGCCGAAGGCAAATCCAGTATACTCTTCCGGATCAATGCCACACATACGAAGAACGTTGGGATGTACCATACCGCAGCCCAGGATTTCAATCCATCCGGAGCCTTTACAGAAACGGCATCCTTTTCCTCCGCATTTGAAGCAGGAAACATCCACTTCTGCGCTTGGTTCTGTGAACGGGAAGTGATGGGGACGGAATTTTGTTTTTGTTTCCGGTCCGAACAATTCCTTGGCAAACTCCTGAAGGGTTCCTTTCAGGTCTGCAAAGGTGATATTTTTGTCAATTACCAGACCTTCAATCTGATGGAAGGACGGCGAATGGGTGGCATCCACTTCATCAGAACGGAATACTCTTCCCGGTGCGATCATACGGATGGGAAGTTTGCCCTGTTCCATGGTACGCGCCTGTACTGGAGAAGTCTGGGAGCGAAGAAGAATGGAATCTGTAATAAAGAAGGTATCCTGTTCGTCTCTTGCCGGGTGATTTTCCGGAATATTTAATTTGGTAAAGTTATAATCTGCATATTCTACTTCCGGTCCTTCTACCACTTCATATCCCATACCAATGAAGATACGTTCTACCTCTTCCAGCGCAATGGTGTTTGGATGACGATGTCCGATTTTTGATTTCTTTGCAGGAAGGGTAACGTCAATGACTTCTGCCTTCATTTTTTCTTCCCGGGCTGCATCCTCTAATTTTTTCTTTGTCTCTTCCAGAATTCCTTCGATTTTTGCTCTTGTTTCATTGACCAGCTGTCCAACCTTAGGACGATCTTCCGGAGCCACATCTTTCATTCCTTTTAAGATTGCAGTAAGTTCACCTTTTTTTCCAAGATAAGCTACTCTTACTTCATTCAACTTATCCAGGCCTTCGGATTCTTCGATTCTCTTCTTGGCGGCGTCTGCCAGTTCCTGAAGTTTTTCTTTCATATCCATGGTTCTTTGTCTCCTTTATGTTTATTTGATTCATTTCCAATTCCTATACACGCGAATTCCCAGGCAGGTACAGAGTGTAATGCTCCCTGAAAATAAAAAAAGCTCCGTCCCCCAAAAAGGGACGAAGCATAAATCCGCGGTACCACCCTGATTCCTGTTCTATACACAGGCACTCTGGTCTGCTTAACGCGCAGTTACGTCACTTCCTACTGTTATTTCAGAAATGCAGCTCCGGTGGGAAATTCAGGAATCATCTGAACTTAAGGAAGTTTTCAGCCGATGGCTTCCTCTCTCTGATAGAAAATAATTCCCTAAAAACACCTTCTAAGCCTTTTTTTTATTCTTTTGTTATAATGCCATATCCCTGTACGTTTGTCAAGGGCGAGTTTCAGATCCTCACTGTCTCTGCTATTGTTTCTGGTCTTTTTCCTTGGACAAAAGCTCCTTCACCGACGCCTGAGCCTTTCGGAATTCCTTTTCAAAATATGCATTGATCTCCGCTCCATAAAGAACCAGATTCATACACACATACAGCCACAGCATAACCATGATCACTGCCGCCAGAGTTCCATCCAGATAACTGTAGCCTGGAAAGAATTCAAAATAAATGGAAAATCCATAAGAGAAAGCAAGCCAGGCCATGGCAGTAAGCAACGCTCCCGGCACCTGACTTTTCATGGTAGCCTTGCGGTTGGGGAGCACCTTGTACAAAACCATAAAGATAAAAAACAGCGCAATAAACACCACAAAGGTTCTTGCTCCGATAATCCTGCCGATCATTTCTCCCAGAAAAGGAATGTATCTGGCTACCACTGCCTGGATCCGGTTGCCAAGAACCAAAAGGATCAGGCTTCCAATCAATGCCACCACAAACAGCAGCGTATAAAACACGGAATAGATGCGGTTAATCAGCCAGTTACGAGTTTCACTTACATGATAAATGGAATTCAGTCCATTGATCAGCGCCTGGAGACCTTTTCCCGCAGACCAGAGGGCAAGTACCACAGAAATCGGGAGGATCGCTGTGTTTCCCTCATAGACAGTGGCCAGAATTCCCAGAATAAATCCCTGGATATTTTCCGGAATGATACTCATAATTCCTCTTCGCAGCAGATTATAAGTCAGAGGAGTGTAAGGGATGATCGCAGTAAGAAAAAGAACAAAGGGAATAAAAGACATAATAAGGAAATATGCCGCCTGCGCTGCATATGCTCCCACATGATCATTTTTAATTCTCGACAGCAGGCCCATGACTTTCTGCACCACAGACCACTCTTTTATCTTTTTCATTGCTCTCTCCTGTTTCCTGACTTTATGCGTTTCTGCCGTAAATCCCCTGGCATTTCAAAATTATCATATCATGAAACACGCTTTCTGACAAGCATACCGCCCATACAGACTAATCCAAAACAGAATCATAGTCGCAGATTTCCACGTTATTAAAAAAATACCGGAGAATTTCTTCATAAGAATACCCTTCCAATGCCATTTCATTGGCTGCGTTCTGACTCATCCCCACTCCATGTCCATAACCCTTCCCCTGGATGCGGACCTCTGTATCCGGAACTACATCCATGGTAAAGTATGCACTGGGGAGCAGGTTTCCCCCTTCTTCTGTGTTTCCATTCTTCTGAGTCAGGGAAATTCCCTTTGGAGAAAGAAACTCCCGGATGCTGTACTCTTCCTGCAGCGTATGCTCCTGATTCTCTCCTGCTATACGAAGGCCAGTAACGGCTCCGCTTTGATTCTTTCGCGTAATCTCTAAGGTTTTTAGCGCATCTTCCCCCAGCCAGTTCTTTGCCCGTTCCTTAAGAACGTCCCAGGGAATGGATACCTGCCAGGCGCTCCAGGGAGACTCCTGGTCAAAGGTGCAGGTAACACTTTTTAAGTAGGAGGCTGCTTCTGTGGCGCCCCATACCTCATCGGTACTGGTGACTCCCGGGGAAGTGGAAAAATAATATGCCTGAATAAGCATACCGTCCTGACAAAGCACTTTTCCCCTGGTCAGCTCCACTGCCTGTGCAGTGCTCTCTCTGGAAGCAATATTTCCATATACCTGGAAGTTCACACTGTCATCCACATCCCCACCGTATTCCTTCATCCGTCTTTCCTCCATCTGTTTGCAGGCATAAGTCCGGGCGCAGACAGCCTGGGCCATCAATGCCTCCTTCTCATAGGTGGAGGGCATTTCACTTGGCACAACCGTCTTAAGATATTCCTCCAGGGGCAGTTCGTTCACAAGAACCAATCCCTGTTCTCTTTTGTGGATTTCCAGCGTTCCCTGATAAACAGGCGCGCCCTCCTGACGTTGGAGAGATTCCACACAAATCCCCTCTTCTTCCTCTGGCAGAATCAGAGGTCCTTCCAAAAGGGCATCGCTCTGGGGTGTGTACGTCTTACGTTCTCCCTGGGTCAGAACTGTAACGGAAGGATGGTAATAGCTTTCGTAGGAAGAATCCATAAGAACCACCCGTATGGTTTTTTCTTTCCGCGGCTCTGCTTCTTCCTTTGCCGGTTCTGTTTCCTGCTCCATAAGAGACAGGGTCACAGCTTCATTCAGAAGAGCCAGCCATGCCAAAAGCAGGGCAAGCAGCACTTTTTTTCCATAAAAAATTCTGGTTTTCCTCATATCATACTATATGCGAAAAACCAGAAATCATGATTCGTAATCCTATGTTTCCAAAAATCAGTCTTTGGTATAAAAACGATAAGAAGTGACAGAGCGGTAAGTCTCCCCGGCTTCCAGAATAGGAGAATGGAACGCTTCCACATTTACTGCATTGGGTTCTGTCTGTGTTTCCAGGCAGAAGCCGTCTCTCTTATGATAGATATGACCGTTTTTGCCCTTTTCGTCTTCGATAAAATTACCGGCATAGAACTGAACGCCTGGGCAGTCTGAAATAACGTCCATGGCAATTCCTGTCTTTTGGGAATATGCGCTAGCAATCAGTCTGCGGCTTCCCTTTGCGTAATTGTCTGTCACAAAATTGTGATCATATCCCCCGGTATATACAAGCTGCTGAAAATCTGAATCAATGGCATCTCCAATAGCTCTTGCCTTGGTAAAGTCCATTGGTGTTCCCTCTACAGACGCGTATTCTCCCGTAGGAATGGATTTGCTGTCCCGAACCGGTGTATAGAATCTGGCGTGGATGGTAAGAAGCTGATCCAAAATAGAGCCGCTTCCCTCTCCAGCAAGATTAAAATAAGAATGATTGGTCAGATTGGCTACGGTATCCTTATCGCTGACACCCTGATATGTAATCTTCAGCTCATTTTCCTCTGTAAATTCGTACTTTACTGACACCCGGAATTCTCCAGGAAAACCACTCTCTCCCTCTGGACTGATTCTGGACAAGGTAATGCTGTTTTTCTCCTGGGAAAGTTCTTCCACCTTCCACATTTTCTTTTCAAATCCATCTGGACCGCTGTGAAGATTATTCTCGTTCTCATTGGGTGTTAAACGGTATTCCTTTCCGTAAATGGAAAATCTGGAATCATCGATGCGGTTTCCGTTACGACCGATCACTGCTCCAAAAAAGCAGTTGTTCTGAATGTAACCTTCTACATCATCATAACCAAGCACCACATCCACAAGTTTCCCAAGGCGATCCGGAACCACGGCCTTAACCAGAAAACAGCCGTAATCAAGAACCTCTATGTAGGCGCCGGATTGATTCTCCAGATGGTATAATGTTACGTCTTCCCCTGTGGGAAGTTCTCCAAAATTTCTCTGTGTAATCCCCATATTATGTCCTCCAACACAAAAAAAGAATCCCGGAATGCCGTTCCCTTCTCTTTGACGCCTAGCAGCTGCTAGGTGGGTGTCCGCAACAGATCTTCTGTCTTCCACAACGAGAGGCCTGACATCCAACCTGCGATTTAGGATTCCCTTTATGTCAATGTAGGTTCAAAATAAAAAGGGGCCTCGCACATTCCAGGATTGCTGTTCTTATTTGTTGTCTCTTATTATACTCTAGTATATGATTTTTTTCAACAGAAAATGCAAATGGATTCTTTTATTTTTTATTCAGAAAAACAGCGCTGCAAATGCAGCGCTGTCCATGATTTTCTTATAATTCGTTTACAACCTTCTTAACTGCTTCAAGAGCTTCGTCTGGAAGTTTGTCGTAACCACCTTTATCTGTTGCAAATTTCTCAACAGCATTTACACGGTTTTCCATAGCGTTCTTTAATGCTGCTCTGTACTCGTCGTTGTTGAGATCCGGCTCAAAGCCTTCCCAATCCATGATCTCGATGTCGCTGAAATCTCCCCATTTATGGAAAGATGCTTTTTCTTCAACGATCGTTTCCAGAATGCCAAGAGTATCTTTCGGCTGAACTTTTTTGCCCATGAAATCACCAGTGTTGATGATATAGCAGTCTACGTTCTTCTCATCTACAAGTTTTTTGAATTTCTCGTAGTCGTTTGCCAGAGGATAAGTTCTGAATGGATTTGCATATGGTACGATACGCAGTGCATTCAGGTCTGTTCCTACTTTTACACGCTCAGCGGTAGAAGTTTTGGTAGCCAGAGTTGCACCCATAACAGATGCAAGAGCAGCGCCTTTTAATTTTACTACTGGCGGGATGGTTGGGTCTTTCATGATCCAGAAGATTGCGTTAACAGGAGCGTCGATCTTATCTACGCGGTTCGGAGACCACAGTTTGGATTTGAGCGCACGGCCGTTACCGTTACGGATATCTTCTGTCACAAGCTGGATCTTGCCTTCATCATCCAGAGTTGCAGAACAGTTCTGAGCAGATAACAGATACTTATTGTCTGCACAGCCTGTTGGATAGTCTGCTGTCTTATCAAAGTAAGTCGGCTCCAGAGCGATGGATGCACAGGTATCTGTGTTGATGATGAATGCATCGTCATGAAGAACTTTGATCTCGTATTTTCCATTGTGTTTTGCATGGGTCAGAGTGGATTTACCAGATCCAGACAGACCATATACAGAAGCCACGAAGGTTCTTCCGTCATCCAGTAAGTATTCTTTCTGTCCTCCATGGCAGGATGCATAACCGTTACGGTTTGCGATTGCCCATGCCATTGTCAGAGTACCTTTTTTGTGCTCACCAAAGTATCTCATACCAAGGATACATGCACAGTTCTGGTCTGTATCAAAGTAACACAGAGTCAGAGGATCGCTTAAACAGCTGTAGTCAACATCCGGACGCTCTCTTGGGATCCACTGAGGATCGGAGAAGATATAGATATCCGGCTCGTTTCCATCGCCAACAGCTTTGGAATTTTTGTACATTTTTATATATTCATCAGACATATACTGGAAATTCAGCATCCAGTTGTACATGATATTCTCTTCTCCTTCTGGAATCAGAAGATGAGCCTTTACCATGAATTCCGGATCCAGTCCTACGAAAACTTCCGCATGGTACATTTTTTTCCATCGAGCTTCGTAAACAGCATCCATTGCTACCTTGTCCAGTTTTACGCTGTCAACGCCCGGTTCGCCTTTGATACGGCGGGCTGCTGCGTAACGTCCTGTTACCGCACCGTCGTTAAAAAGAAGGACTTTTGCGTCTTTGTCAAGACCAAACTCTTCACCTCTGTAAACCGGCATATCGGTTACGATGGTTCCTGGAGAATTTTTTGCTAATTCATAAGCCTGTTTTAAAGTATTTACTTTCACTACGTTATTTCCGTAGAAAGCAGCTTCAATGATTGAACGGGTTTTGGAAAAACCTACTTTGCCTGCTCCAATTTCACTAATTGGGTAATAAGCTTTTGTTGACATATTTTTTCCTCCTTTGGATTATCGAAAATCAAATTTATTATCGCATCTTTATCCAGTAATGTCAATACTTTCACAAACAAATTGTATGAAGATTTGTACAAAATTTATTCATATTTCTTTCATCTATTTCTGGAAAAAAAGCCTTATTTGATCTTCAAAATCTCTTTGACCGTTGCAGGCATATCTGTCACATCCACAACACGATGGTGAAGCACCGGCGCTGTGCGGATCTCTTCAACAGCTTTGGGAAGTTTTATCCCGGAAAGCTTCTCCAGCGCATCTGCAAGGGCAAAATCATCCAGTCCTTCATAGCGGTCAGAAAGGGCGTCCATCACAGATCTGGTAAATTTATAAGGACTTGCTGTGGAGGCAATCACTGTAGGTGTAGCGTCTTCTGTCTCACGGAGATATTTCTGATAAACCCCTGCTGCTACGGCTGTATGAGGATCGATCACATAGCCGCTTCCGTAGTAGGTGGCGCTGATAGCTTCTCTGGTTTCTCCTTCGCTGCAGTAATTTCCATAAAAGTCTTCCAACTGGCTCTTCATTTCCTCTGAAATGGTATAGGCTCCCCCTGTGGCAAGGGCATCCATTCGTTCTTTGCAAGCAGCAGAATCCTCTCCTGTAAGACGGTAGATCAGACGTTCCAGGTTACTGGAGATCAGAATGTCCATGGACGGAGAACTGGTAAGAATAAATTCCCGTTTTCTGTCGTAAGTGCCTGTGCGGAAGAAATCATAGAGAACACGATTCTCATTGGAAGCACAGATCAGCTTCCGGATTGGGAGTCCCATCTGTTTCGCATAGTAAGCAGCCAGAATATTGCCAAAGTTTCCAGTTGGAACCACTACGTTAATCTTATCTCCTGCCTGAATGTTTCCCTTCCGTACCAAAGATGCATACGCATATACATAATACACAATCTGAGGAACCAGACGTCCAATATTGATGGAATTGGCAGAAGAAAACTGGAAACCGGCTTCTTTCAGTTCTTCTGCAAGAGCCTTGTCATTGAACATTTCCTTTACTGCTGACTGGGCGTCATCAAAGTTTCCGGTAATGCCCACCACATAGGTATTGGCTCCCTTCTGTGTCACCATCTGTCTCTCCTGAATGGGACTGACTCCGTGTTTGGGATAGAATACAATAATTCTGGTTCCCGGAACATCGGCAAAGCCTGCCATGGCTGCCTTTCCTGTGTCCCCGGAGGTTGCGGTAAGAATCACAATCTCATTTTTTACCTGATTCTTCTTCGCAGCAGTTGTCATCAGATGGGGAAGAATTGAAAGAGCCATATCCTTAAATGCAATGGTCGCTCCATGGAACAGTTCCAGGAAATAAGTTCCGTTTACTTCCCGCAAAGGAGCAATCTCTTCAGTGTCAAATTTCTGATCATATGCGCTGTTAATGCAATGCTTCAGTTCTTCTTCTGTAAAATCGGTAAAAAACCGGCTCATAATCTCATAGGCGGTTTCCTGATAAGTCATTTGGGAAAGTGTTTCCATAGGAATGTCCAGACTTGGAATTCTGGTGGGGACAAACAATCCTCCATCCTCAGAAAGCCCTTTTAAGATTGCTTTGGAAGCAGTAACCGGTTCTCCCATTCCTCTGGTGCTTTTGTATAATACCTGCATGCTCACTCCTGCCTTTCTTTATCATTCCTTTTTGGGAAAATACCTTTTTTCCCCTTTTGGATACAAGTTTTTGCCTATTATAGCACGAACTTTAGCAAAATACCACAATAAAATGCGAAAATATCAAAAAGAGCAATGCAAAGAGTTTCCCTCTGCATTGCCCTTCTTTTACATTTGATTGGATTCCATCTGTACCAAATCTTCCTCTGCCTCTGTGGCCTCCCCTTCTTCCGGATAGGTATAGAACTCATGAACCCCGTGTTTAAACAGACGCTTCAGATCTTTCTCAAACCAGGATACGGAATGGGCTTCTGATTCTGATTTCTGCAGAAAGAACAACGCGCCTTCTGAGTAATCTACGCCTTCCATAACCTGTTTCACAGCTTCCTTGGTGGTATCGGAAGGAACCACTTCATTAATCCGTCCGTCATAGGTAGGAGAAAACTGGGGAACACCATTTTTGTATTCCCAGACAACCTCTGTTACCGTATCCGGAAATTCTTCGTGTTTCACACGATTCATAATTACATTTCCCACCAGAATACGGCCCTTCAGGTCTTCGCCTCCGGCCTCTGCCTCCACAATACGCAAAAGTGTGTCATAGTCTGTATCTGACATAATTGTGGGATTCTCTGCCATAGCCATCACTTTGCTGTCAAAATCATTGACTGCCGTTACCATGGATTCACTGAAATTCAGCTCAGGAACTGAGCTCTCTACGGTTGTAACTCTCTGTCCGATAACAACCTGCTCACAGGAAGTACCGATTCTGTTCACCCGTTCTCCCACTGCCGGCGTCTCCTCCACTCCTGAGACCACTCCGGCAATTCCGTAAGGAAGCTCTCTCTGTACTTCTTCCCCGGAAACTGCGGCGATTGAATCCCCGGACTTGGAAGAGGCATAAACCTTATCCTTCTCTGTATTATCCAGAATATTCGATCCCACAGCCAGCACAATCGCAAATACAGCACACAGGCTAATCGCCACAAAACCTTTTATGGAAGCTCTGTTATCTTTTCCTTTTAAGTTTTTCTTTTGTTTCGCATGTAATACTTTCTTCGCTTTCATATGCTTCATCCTTGTATCTTTTTCTATTTTTGTGAAACAGATTTCTGTATCACTTTTTTCAAATATTTTACAGAATGAAATATTTCTGTAACATTTAAGAAAATTATAATTAATAGCAACACATCTGTCAAGTGTTTTTTTACCACCCCGCTTCTCTTTCTCTGTCTTTGTCGATTTTTTTGCAACAAAAAAAGACGACTACACATCCATGACATTCCGTCATGCCAAAAGAAAAGCCCTTGAATTATAAGGCTTTTCCTCTTTTCTTCTGTGTGTCCCCTTAAATATTTCTCCCTAAATATTTTCGTAACTTTTTATTCACATTCTTTTTTCTTTTGTAATATTAAGTATAGCTGTTTTTCCCTCTTCCGTCAAGAATTTTTGCAAAATCTTATCGTTTCCTTCTGACAAATTCTTACAATTTCCCCAATTTCAGGACAAATCAAAACCGGAAGCAGGGGATTTCCCATCTTCCGGTTTTGATTTACAGAGAAGCAATGCTCTTATGGATTGCTGTTCTTAAAATTTACAGTTTTCTGGATGGTATGCGTAATGTTGTATCCATAGCTTCCATATACATTCCGCATCCAGCCTTTTGCATGGGCTTCCGGATCGTAATATCTTCCGTTAATCTTCACCCAGCAATGACGGGTCAGACCATCTGGCGCCCCATCTCGATTTCCTGAAACTCTTCCACAGATCACATAGGGATCATATCCCACTTCACTGGCCAGGGCCGCAAAGGCGCAGGCGTATCCGTAGCAGTTTCCTCTCAGATTCCCCAGGGTATACAAGGCGGTGGATTTCTGCCATCCCAGCTTATTGATGTTGGGATAATAAGAGAAATAACGTACATTTCCCACCACGTAATTCCAGCATTTCTGCAGTTTCTGAGACTTTTTCTTACATCCTCTGGTAATCTGAGGAACCAGCGTCATGGTCTTCAGTTTCAACTGTGCGGCATCATTCTTCTTAGCGGCGCCTGAAGAAGTAAAAAGAACTCCCTGATATTTTTTGTTCTTATAAAAACGTCCCTTGGAGTCTGCATAATAAAGCTTGTTACTGATCTTCAGCCATCCGGTGGAGGCAATGCCCTTTGTGTTGACATAGTAGGAGTTCTTTCCTACCTTTACAATGGATGATTTTTTGGGACGGATCAATTGCCCTTTTGTATTAAAAACATAAAGTTTCTTATCAATCATGGCGCTATAGGTTACGGCATAGCCTTTGGAAGAAAAATAATAGCGTTTGCCGTTAGCCTTATTGTTGATCCATTTACTCTTTACTTTCTTTCCTTTTACATAATAATAGTATTTTCCGCCCTCTTTTTTCAGTCCGTTTTTTACCGGAACCGGTGTTGGACTGGGGGTTACCTGAGGCGCCTCTGGGGTTGGCGTTGTTACATGCAGGTCCGGATTCTTTGTTTCCTGAGAAGCCATAACAGGAACTGAAAGAAAGATTGCCAGAAATATTCCCGCCACCATCCATAGCTTTCTTTTTCTTTTCACTTGTATTCCTCCTTGTTTTCTCCTTTCAGAAAAGTATAGATTTCTTCTTTATTATAAACGCTTAGCAGAAAAATGAAAAGGTAAAAATTTTATTATGCAAATAAGGAATCCAAAAGGAAATATTGACAAACTTCTCTCTCATGGCTATCCTTATTTTATTATGAAAGAAAGGACGGAATTATCCTTTGAAAAAAATATTGATCATTAACACCGGGGGAACGCTTTCCGCTGTAAAAAGCAAGGAGGGACTGGTTCCTGGTATGAGAAGCGGAGACATGCTCACAGAACTGCGTCTTGTCTCCAAAAATATCCATCTGGAAGCAGAAGACTTCTGTTCCCTTGACAGTGCCAATATCCTTCCCCTGGACTGGGCTGCCCTTGCCAGACGCATTGGAGAAATTTACAGGAACTACCAGGGTATTGTGGTGATTCATGGCACCGACACACTGGCCTATACTTCTTCTATGCTTTCTTTTATGCTGCAGAACATCCCCATCCCTGTTGTTCTTACAGGCAGTCAGCTTTCCATTGCTCATCCCGTTGCAGATGCTCTGGAAAACTGCAGATGCGCCATTCATATGGCTGCCAGCGGTTATCCCGGTATTTTTGTGGCCTTTAACCGAAAGGTTATACTGGGCTGTCGGGCATCCAAAGTGCGAACCATGAGTTTTGATGCCTTTGAAAGCATCAATTACCCCTATGTGGGAGAAATCAGCTCTCTTGGTCTTCACATCCGGCCGGAAAACATTCCTCAGAGAAAGGGCATCTTCCGACCCGCCCTTGATTTTTCTGACCAGGTGTTTTTATTAAAATTATATCCTGGAATTTCTCCCAGGCTTTTGTCTTATCTTCAGGAATCTGGTTACCGGGCCGTTATGGTGGAGGGCTTTGGTCTTGGCGGAATGCCTTTCCGAGATCTGGATTTCACAAAAGCGGTACAGGATGTGGTTTCCAAAGGCATGACAGTTCTGGCAGGCAGCCAGTGCCGCTACGAAGGCGCCAATCTCTCTGTTTACGAAACCGGTCAAAAGGTACTGTCTGCCGGCGCAATTGAAGCGCGGGATATGACAACAGAAGCTGCCATCACGAAACTGATGTGGGTACTGGGACAGACAGAGGATCCTCGGGAAATTCGAGAATACTTTTCCATCAGTCTCACTGGTGAGATGGAATTTTAGAAAGCCTGCCCTGTTCCCTTTTGATCAGAACTACGGCAACATCATTTACATTGGTGCCTGTGGCGCCTGTCTTAAGCAGGCCTCCCACTTTTTCCAAAGCGTGATAAGAATCATTTTCCTTTAAAACCTGATGAATGGAAATTCCTTGCTCTCCAAGTCTTTCTGCAGTTGTTCCATCGCAATAGCCTCCCGCTGCGTCTGTGGGACCGTCTGTTCCATCGCTGCCTACGCTTAATATGGCGGTCTCTTCCAGACCTGTGATTCCTGCTGCTGCGGCTAGGACAAGCTCCTGATTTCGCCCTCCTTTTCCTTTTCCTGTCAGATGTACAACAGTTTCCCCTCCGGCAACAAAAGCCAGACTTTTCCCCGTATTCTGATGACTTCTGGCAATAGCGGAAAGAAACCGGCCAGCTTCTCTCGCTTCGCAGTCCAGGCAGTCTGTGAGGATGGTGGTTTCATATCCCAGTTCCTCACATTTTCCTGCCGCAGCGATACAAAGTTCCCGTACACTTCCCGTAATCTGAAGGGATACATTGGTGAGAACCTTGGGCGTTTCTGTATGAAGCTGTTCTCTGGCAGCTTCGCTTAAAACCAGATGATATTTTTTTATAATTTCTTCTGCCTGTTCTCCGGTTCCCGGATCGGCGCAGGCTGGCCCGGAAGCAATGATTTCCGGAGCATCTCCCAGCACATCACTCAATATGATACAATACATCTGTCTGGGTTCACACAGCTTCGCAAATTTTCCTCCTTTTACTGCCGAAAAGCGTTTTCGTATGGTATTGATTTCAGAAATATCTGCTCCGCAGGAAAGAAGATGTCGGGTGATTTCTTCCAGTTCCTGTGGGGGAATCAGCGGTTTTTCAAATAGAGCAGAGCCTCCACCAGATAACAGGAACAAAATATTGGCATCCTGTTCCAGTCCCTTTATGAAATCCAGCACCTTCTGTGTGGCTTCGTAGGTATTTGTATCTGGCACCGGATGGCCCGCCTCATAACAGGAAATTCCAGGTAGTTTTCCCTGAATATGACCATATTTCGTAATACAGATTCCCTTTTCTATCCGGCTTTCCAGAAGATCGGAGGCCGCCTTTGCCATCTGCCAGGCTGCCTTTCCCACTGCCACCAGATATATCTTTTCCATATTCGGAGAAAGAGTTTTCAGAGCATCTGCCACAGCCTGATCCGGCAGCACTTCTTTGATCGCATAGGTAATTATACTCTGTGCGTCTTCCCTTAACGACATGTTTTTTCCTCCCCAACAAATAGATACATCAGGGGATACCACCTTTCGGTCATATCCCCTGACAATGATTTCTTAACGATTATTAATCGCTGTTACCAGCGCATCAATGGAAGCCCGGATGATATCCGCATGGACACCGGCTCCCCAGGAAAGACTGCCATCGGGCTTACGGATTCCCACATAGGCAATCGCCTTGGAACTGGAGCTTTGCTCCAGGGCATGCTCCTGATAGGTAACCAGATCGTATTTCAGTTCATAGGCTTTCTTAAGAGCATTGCTTACTGCATTGAGACGACCGTTTCCAGTGGCCTCTGTGGTAATGGTTCTTCCGCCAAAGGTGGAAGTCACCTGTGTGGTAATTCCCTCTGCTGTCTGCTGGAAATGTACTTCCTTCAACTGATAAGGTTCCACCACATTTTCAAATGTCTTCTTAAACAGGGAGAAGATTTCCTCTGGCATCAGCTCTTTGTGACTATGGTCGGAAACTGCTTTTGCTGCATAACCCATAGCTTCCCGCATCTTAGCCGGGAGATTGAGGCCAAACTTAGTTTCCAGGATATAGCCTACGCCGCCTTTTCCAGACTGACTGTTGATACGGATTACGTCTGCATCGTAATTACGTCCCACATCGGTAGGATCAATGGGAAGATATGGAACGGTCCAATGGTCAGGATCCTTTTCTTCTTTCCAGTGCATTCCTTTGGCAATGGCATCCTGATGGGAGCCGGAAAAGGCTGCAAACACCAGAGCGCCGCTGTAAGGACTTCTTTCATCCACCTTCATGCCTGTACATTTTTCATATACCTCACAGATATGGGGCATATCAGAAAAGTCCAGTTCAGGGTCCACACCCTGAGAATACATATTCATACCAAGGGTTACAATATCCACGTTTCCGGTACGCTCTCCATTTCCAAAAAGAGTTCCCTCAATTCGGTCTGCTCCCGCAAGAAGACCCATTTCAGAGTCTGCCACACCACAACCCCGGTCATTGTGAGGATGCAGAGAAACGATCACATTCTCCCGATATTTCATATGGTCACACATGTACTCAATCTGGCTTGCATAAACATGGGGCATGGAATGCTGTACCGTCACAGGCAGATTAATGATACAGGGATTTTCTTTTGTGGGCTGCCAGACGTCCAGAACTGCATTGCAAACCTCCAATGCATATTCCGGTTCTGTTCCGGTAAAGCTTTCCGGGCTGTATTCAAACTGGAAATTTCCTTCTGTCTCCTCAGCCAGCTTTTTCAACAGGGCTGCGCCTTCCACCGCAATCTTTAAAACCTCTTCCTTGGACTTTTTAAATACCTGTTCTCTCTGCGCCACAGAGGTGGAGTTGTATACATGAACAATCGCCTTGGGAGCTCCTTTTACCGCCTCAAAAGTCTTTCGGATGATATGCTCTCTGGCCTGAGTCAACACCTGAATGGTTACATCCTCCGGAATCAGATTCTCTTCGATGAGGGTTCTCAAAAAGGTATATTCTGTTTCTGAGGCAGCAGGAAATCCAACTTCAATTTCTTTGAATCCGATTTTTACAAGGAGTTTAAAAAATTCCACCTTCTGTTCCAGACTCATGGGAATCACCAGGGCCTGATTTCCGTCTCTAAGGTCCACGCTGCACCAGATTGGCGCGTGATCCACATATTCCTTTTCTGCCCATTTCATACTTGATACAGGGGGCATAAAATACTGTCTCTGATATTTCCTTGCATTCATCATATTCTTTCTTCCTCCCATTATTCTGTTTCCGCAAAATACAGCAAACAAGGTTCTTATTCACCCAAATAATACCTGTGGCAAATAATAAAAAAGCCCTTCCTCTCTACAATCTGCTTGTAAGAGACGAAGGGCTGATGCTCCTGCGCGGTACCACTCTTATTTATGACCTGGTCATACACTCGTGGGATACGGAATCCTTAAGATCCTTATATCCGCTCCATATAACGGTGGACACCGTCTGCTCCTACTCTTATTCATTTCAGGCAGATGCTCAGAGGCGAGTTCTCCAAATTCCTTCCACTGCTTCTCACCAGCCAGCAGCTCTCTGTGCTTCAGTCTTCGGGTACTATTCCTCGTCATTGCTTTATCTTGTTGAAGTTTTATTGCATTAATGTTAGCATGTCTTCTAAAAAATGTCAAGAATATTTTTCCCTACTTTATGGCACCTTATAATATGCCTTGATCTCCGGTATGGTTTTTCCTTTTTCTCTTAAGGACAGGATTTCTTCAATCCGCTCCACCGAAGAAACTCTGGGAAAACGACGGGTCAGATTTTCTCCCTCCTGAGTAAAAGGAAGAATGCCCTCTTCCGTATAAAACTTCAGAGTGCTGTACCGACATCCAGTCAATCGAACAAGCTCTCCAATAGAGACAAATTCTGAGGAGAGAATTTTCTCCATACTTCTCTGTCTGGACATATCTCACTGATAAACCGGAACAAGGGTCAGCCCCTGTATGGGGAATTTACACATTTTGGTGTAGGGGAAAATACGATAATAGGTATTGTCCACTTTCAAAAGAGTCTCCTCTCCTCTTTTTATTTCCTGCACATAATGACCGTGTTCGCATAAATAACTAAGAGCTGCCAGACGTCTGTTTTCCACTGTGGTTCCCAAAATCACATAATCAATAAAAATTGCCTTTCTTCGATCGAGAAAGGGATACACAATGTTCACTCCCTCCAGAAATGGATTCTTGAAAAGATTGGATTTTCCTTTTAAGTATTTGAGGCAGACGTTTTCCAGTACATTTTTCAATGAATTGTCCAGAAGAATTCTTGCAAGGTCGTCCTGGGAAGACAACATGGACAGCTTTCTCTGAATTTCTTCCTGTTCCCGTACAGAAAACACATCATGAATCACACCACACTCCCGAAGCAGCCAGAGCATACACAAAGCTTCCAGAGTAAGGGGACCTTCTTCCAGAACTTCTGCACGAACCCATTCAATCACTCGATTATATTCCTGCTCATCGCTGCGATATGCCCACATACTTACTCCGGCAGTCTGATAATCCATATCACAGCCCAGAATATCCGGGATTTCTTCCAGAAGATCTTCTTCCTTCAGAGACAGGACCATCTCCTGTTCCAGTTGCACCATCTCTTTCTTCTTCATTTTTTTACAAATGTCCATCTGAAGAATTAATTCTCCTTCCAGTGCCTCCAGATCCGGGTGCTCCTTTGCAAGAACCAGTTCCTCCATCACCTTAGCAGCCTGAATCCCACGTAATACTGCGCTTTTCGCCATAGTCATATGACGACTGTCCAGTCCGTCCAGACCAGTGATGGCAAATTGCTGAGACAACGATAATTCTTTTCTCATAAAGCAATCCTCCAATTCTGATTTATTTCCACTTATTACTTATCACTTACTACTTACGATTTAAACATAGCACCATTCTTTATTTCTGTCAATGAAAAGAGGAAATATTCCGTCCTTCTATGAAAAGTATATTGAACATATGTGGAAATATAGATATAATTAAGATAGAATTTAAAAGCCAGGAGGTATTTTACATGGGAATCAACTTTAAACGTGCTTTACGAAGAGCAACTATTATGGCAATGATGGACGAAGATAATAAGAAAAAAGCCACCGATCCTATCGAAGATCCGGATCGATTTTGGCTTGAGACAGAAGACCTTGATTATGATGAATTAAAAAAAATGAGCAAAAAGAAACGAAACAAACTCCTTAAAGAACACGGTTTTGAGCCAGATGAGTTTTTCTTCGATGACTTTGACGATTAATTCTATGCAGCAAATGGCATATACTATAATTGCCAACAGAAAGGGGTTGATCGCTTCGTGAAGGCGGCATTCCCTTTGAGATAAGGCTGGAACAGCCGAACAAAGAAACGGTTGCTGCCATGCTGGAAGCGAAAAGGATTGCAAAAGACCAGTCTGTAAAGGGCTATAATGACCTTAACGATGTGTCTGCTTTACGACGGTTTTTTTTCTTTTGCCGTCGTGCGGCAGATTAACATATGAAACTATAATTCGTTGATGGTTGCAGTAATTGGCATATTGTGAATTCTCTTTGCAGGAGCATAAACGGACACAATAGCAGATATGAAGATAAAGGCAACGACAATTCCAAACCACAGGATAGGAAATCTCCACTCAATTCCAAAATAATGTGTAATTAGACGATTATATAAAAATCGACTAAGCGGGAGTCCAATGCCACATCCAACGATCAAACCAGAAATTGCATAGGTGTACGCTTCCGCAGAAATCATTTGTTTAAGCTGCCTATTATCCATACCAACAGCTCTCATTGCACCATACTGCTTAATTCGTGCAGATACACTCATAGAGATACTATTGACGATATTAAACAGCGAAATAACTCCGATAATAGCTAAGAAGCCATAACAAACAATTCGTGCAGCCCAATAGGTGGCATTATTTTGTTTATTTCCTTCACGCTGATCCGTAATGATAATATCATCGTTTTCAAGGCTTCTAATTTCTGCCATTGTTTCTTCAGTAGCGTTTGAATCTAACTGAATTCCAATAAGGCCATACTTTGTACCGCCCATGATACGGTCAAATGTTTCCTGTGAGCAAATAATAATCAAATCATCTCCGAATAATCCTTGTGATAGAGCGCAAGTAATCTCAACTTCTTCGCCTGCAAACTGGATGGTATCACCGATGTGTAAGGAATTGTTTCTATTAAATACAGTTGCCACTTTGTTACTGTTCCCGTAAACTGTATCTAATGATCCCTGAGCAATACTACCTTTTGAGTAATCCAGAAGTGTATCATCATAAGAAACAATATTGATATGGTCTATTCCTGCTCTTGAAGATGTTGCAGGAATGTTTTCTACATAGCTACTTCCATAAGCATTTGCAACCCCATCTATTTTTTTGATTTCATCGACCAGGCTGCGCTCAATATCCATTTTATTTGCATAACTGGATAATGCTATATCGGCTGATGTGACACTCAACGATGGAACAAGTTGCTTTGCAAAATCTAAAATTACAGAAAAAGAAAAAACCAGTATAATAGTCAGTGCAAAGGAAGCCGTCATCAGAAACCAGTTTTTCTTTTTTTCAACCGCATGATGTATGCCAAGTGAATTATCAATTTTACCTAAGCAAAACTTGATAGCGTGTTTAACAGAAGATTTATTATCTACATTGCCAGAAACCGCAGATATGGGTGAAACTTTAGCAGCCCGCTTTGCCGGGGATTGTGCTGCTAAAAATACTGTTACCAATCCAACAACTACGCCACTGATAAGTCCAACAGGGCTGATCTGAAAGACTGGTGTTGCAGAAAATTCTCCACCAATTCCATAATGAAGTGTGGCACAAATAATCCAACTAATTATTGTTCCAAAAACCACTCCAATAGGTACCGCGGTTTTACACCAGTTCAATGCCTCCAAACGGACAAAGCGGATAATTTGTTGACGACTTGCACCAATGCAACGCAACATTCCAAAAAATTGAGTTCGTTGTGCAATGATGCTATTCATACTGCCAGAAATCATCAATATTCCTGCCAGCAACACTAAAACAAATAGAATTGCTGCCAATCCGTACATACTCTGCATCGCTGTATTGCTGCTTTGCCCAGCCATACCCATAACGCCGGTATTTTCAGAAATACTCCCATCGGATAATTGGAACTGTGTCTGTAGTTCTGTTATTGCATTTGCCGCTTTCGCTGCACTTTCAAACTGCACATAATAGGTCAACTCATTGTTTGTTACTTCATTTTGTGCCATAACAGAAGTAAATGCACTTTGCGTCAGATAAGAGCCTATCAAATAAGTCTGATTGCTATAATAGCTTTCATCATCTGTGCCAAAACCGGAGATTGTAAATGTCCGATCTCCAGCAGGGGTATGCAAGGTTACGCTATCCCCAAGCTGTACTCCTAAAGCAGTTACAGAATTAGGTGTAAGCATAACTTCCTCATCATTCGCCGGAAATGTTCCTTCTACAATTCCATTTGAAATCTGAGTAATATAGACTTCATCAGTGCCATACAAAACGGTTCGTTTTTCGTTGACCCGGTACGGTTGTTCTCCTTCAAAATTAAATTGAGAAGCTACACCAACTGCTGTAACATCTGAACGATTACTGATTTCATCCGCATTGTTCTGTGAAATGTTTTTTATTGCAATGTGCCAGTTTCCGTGGTTACTTATCATAAAATCGCTTTCTGTTCGTATCATCATGTCAGCAACACTGAAAATAGCTGTGACAAGAAACACCGAAATGATAATACACAAGACTGTCATACGATTTTGCCGCTTGCGTACCTTTGCAGAAATCGGAATGAGACTAAGATAACTTTTCATTCACAGCACCTCCCAAAATCAGTCAAAGTGCCATCCGATACCTGTAATACCCGGTCTGCTGTTTGCGCAATACTGCGGTTGTGGGTAATCATAATGATGGTCTGCTCGTATTTTT
>CALCDJ010000006.1 GCA_937900135.1 uncultured Blautia sp.
AGAGCGCCGCCCTGTCACGGCGGAGGTCGAGAGTTCGAGTCTCTTCTGGGTCGTTATATGGGGTCTTAGCTCAGCTGGGAGAGCATCTGCCTTACAAGCAGAGGGTCATAGGTTCGAGCCCTATAGGCCCCATTTAACTAAATAATTATGCCGCAGTGGCGGAACTGGCAGACGCCCGGGACTTAAAATCCCGTGGGTAGTGATACCCGTACCGGTTCGATTCCGGTCTGCGGCAGTGATGAAAAGCGAGAGAAACGTTGAATTCACAGCGTTTCTCTCGCTTTGTCTTATGAATTTGCAGCTACAATAGCAGCTGCAAATGTTAATGAGAAGCCCTTTTTGAATAGTATCAGTTAGGGCAGGTGATCTCAATTACCTGTTCGATCATCTTGTGAAGGAGCTGGCTTTGCTGGGTATCCGCTGCGTGATAATAGACCTCTTTTCCTTCCCGGCGGCTTGTTACCAGACCACTGCTGCGAAGAAGACGCAGATGATGAGAAACAGCAGGACTGGACATATCCATCATAGCGGAAAGATTGATTACACATTCCTCACAATGGCACAGAAGCCAAAATAACCGGACACGTGTAGGATCGCCCAATTGTTTAAAGACATCAGCAATCAGCTGAAATTTCTCAATGTTTCCCAGTTCTTTTAGAATGCTGTTGGAAATCTCTTTTTCATTATGATTGTGGGGCAATGTATGAGTCATAGTTTTTACCTCTTTTTCTCCAGATTGGAAATATTTTCTGCTAAAAAATACTTTTGCGATATTGACTTCTTTTTGTAACTGTATTATACTACGGTTATAACAATTAAACAAGTGCTTAATTATTAAATTTTAAATTCAGGAGGAAATCCGTTATGAAAAAAACTTATAAAATCGAAGTAGACTGCGCAAACTGTGCAAACTTAATGGAAGATGCTGCTCGTAAAACCAAGGGGATACAGAACGCCACCGTAAACTTTATGACTCAGAAGATGATTGTTGAGTTTGAAGAAGGACAGGAGCCCCAGGAAGTAATGGAGAACGTTCTCAATGCCTGCAAAAAAGTAGAATCAGACTGTGAGATCTTCCTGTAAATTCTATTTATATGCGAAGAATAAAGCGGACTCGTCCGCTTTATTTTTCGGAATATTCTTTGTCTGCAATACAATTAAACAATTGTACAAACGTTGAAAGGAGTAACTGGTATGCACGAGTTCATTATCAATACACTGCTTTGTGTGCTGGTGGTAACAGCCGCAGGGTTTCTGATTACGGCCAACAGGCACAAAAACAGTATGACAAAAAAGCAGAAAAAAATGCTGACCCGTATTTTAATTGCATCGGCTATGTTGTTGGGACTTCGGTTTCTTACTCCGGCTCTGCTTGCGCAGATGGATTCCTATCTGTTTCCGTCTGCAGGCCGCTGGATGCGCTTTGCTTTATATCTGACAGATTACTTTATCATTGGTTATGATATTTTGAAAAAGGCATGTAAGGGAATCAAAAACCGACGGGTATTTGATGAAAATTTCCTTATGGCAGTTGCCACAGTGGGAGCCATGATCCTGGCAGTGTCCTCCAATGGAGACTATTTTGAGGCCATTGCGGTAATGCTGTTTTATCAGGTAGGTGAATGGTTTCAGAGCTATGCGGTGGGCAAAAGCCGCCGTAACATCAGTGAGCTTATGGATATCCGCCCGGATTATGCCAATGTGGAGCGAGATGGCAGGCTGGAGCAGGTTGATCCGGAAGCGGTGGAAATTGGCAGCGTAATCCTTGTACAGCCAGGGGAAAAAGTTCCCATTGACGGTATGATTCTTGAAGGAAATTCTATTTTAAATACCAGCGCTTTGACAGGTGAGAGCCTTCCCCGTGAGGTAAAGGCCGGGGATGAGATTATCAGCGGCTGTATTAATATGTCTGGGGTTCTGAAGATAAAAACCACAAAAGAATTTGGAGAATCCACAGTTTCCAAAATTTTGGATCTGGTTGAAAACGCCAGTTCCAAAAAATCCAGATCTGAGAATTTTATTTCCAAATTTGCAAAGGTTTACACTCCATTTGTATGCTACAGTGCCTTGGCCCTTGCAATCCTGCCGCCCCTTGTGCGTATGCTTATTATGGGAGCTTCTGCAGACTGGGGAACCTGGATTTACAGAGCGCTGACCTTCCTGATCATAAGCTGTCCCTGTGCCCTTGTAATCAGTATTCCTCTTAGCTTTTTTGCAGGAATTGGCGGAGCAAGCCAGGCAGGCGTTTTGGTAAAAGGTTCTAATTACCTGGAAACGCTTTCAAAAGTAAGAACCGTTGTTTTTGATAAGACAGGCACTCTTACTCAGGGGGTATTTGAAGTTAATGACATTCATCATAACGAAATAGAAAATAAGAAGCTGATTGAGTATGCCGCGCTGGCAGAAAGCGCTTCTTCTCATCCCATCAGTAAGAGTTTGCAGAGAGCCTACGGAGAGGAACTGGACCGTTCCCGTGTAAGTGACATTCAGGAGATCAGTGGAAATGGAGTGATCGCCAGGGTAGACGGCATGGAGGTGGCAGCTGGAAATGATAAGCTTATGAAAAGTCTTAACGTTGCCTATAAAGACTGCCGCAGCACAGGAACGATTATTCACATGGCAATTAACGGGAAGTATGCAGGACATATAGTGATTTCTGACAGACTGAAGTCAAATTCCGGAGAGGCAGTCAGAGCTTTGAAGAAAGCAGGAGTGACCAAAACAGTAATGCTCACCGGGGATGCCAGAAAAGTGGCAGAGCAGGTGGCCGGTTCTCTGGGAATCAATCAGGTTTACAGCGAACTTCTTCCAGGGGACAAGGTAGCCAGAGTAGAAGAACTTCTCAAAGAAAAAAGCGGCAAGTCAAAGCTGGCTTTTGTGGGGGATGGTATTAATGATGCACCGGTATTATCAAGGGCAGATATTGGAATTGCCATGGGAGCCATGGGTTCTGATGCTGCCATTGAAGCGGCAGACATTGTCCTGATGGATGATGATCCCATGAAAATCGCAAAAGCGATTAGGATTTCAAGAAAATGTCTTCGGATTGTCTACCAGAACATTGTTCTGGCTTTGGGAATCAAGTTTGCCTGTCTCCTTCTGGGCGCATTCGGTGAGGTAAATATGTATATGGCGATTTTTGCAGATGTCGGAGTGATGATCCTGGCAGTGTTGAATGCAATTCGTTGCTTATTTGTAAAAAAATTATAGAAAAAGGGCAGTCTGAAAAGGCTGTCCTTTTTTACCAGAAAAAGTATATTTTTCCTGTTTCTTGACACACTATCTATGGTGTGGTAAGATAAGAAAAAAGAATCGAACATACATTCGATTTTGTGGGAGGGAGAAGAAGTGGAAGAGCGCACGTATATGGCCATTGACCTGAAGTCTTTTTATGCATCTGTGGAATGCAGGGAGAGAAATCTGGACCCTATGGATACTCATCTTGTAGTGGCGGATGAGAGCCGCACAGATAAGACGATATGCCTTGCAGTAAGCCCTTCCTTGAGAGCCTTTGGGATTTCAGGCCGTGGACGGCTGTTTGAGGTACGCCAGAGAGTGAGAGAAATCAATGGAAGACGTCTGGCTAAGGCGCCTGGAGGGAGATTTTCAGGAAGCTCCTGTTCCGCTGCCCGTCTGGAAGCGGTTCCCTCTCTTTCCCTTGATTTTCTCATTGCCAGACCCAGGATGGCACATTATATCAAATACAGCACATGGATTTACGAGATTTACCAGAAGTATTTTTCTTCGGAGGATATGGTGGTCTATTCCATTGATGAAGTGTTTGTAGATATGACGGATTATCTGAAATTATATCAGCTTTGCCCCAAGCAGCTGGCAAGGAAGGTGATTCTGGATGTTCTGGATACCACAGGGATCACCGCTGCTGCGGGGATCGGAACCAACCTTTTTCTGTGTAAGACAGCCATGGATATTGTGGCCAAGCATATTCCAGCCGACGAGAACGGGGTTCGTATTGCTTACCTGGATGAAATGCAGTATCGCCGGCTTTTGTGGGATCACCGGCCTATTACGGATTTCTGGAGAGTAGGAAGAGGGTATGCCAGGAGGCTGGAGGAGAACGGGCTTTTTACCATGGGAGACGTGGCCCGTTGCTCCGTCTGGAACGAGGCATTGTTATACCGGCTTTTTGGGAAGAATGCAGAGCTTCTTATTGATCATGCGTGGGGATGGGAACCGTGTACAGTTCCTGCTGTGAAGTCTTACCGCCCAGACAGCAGCAGTCTTGGTTCCGGGCAGGTTCTTCCCTGTGCTTATGATGCAGAGAAGGCCAGACTGGTTCTTCTGGAAATGGCAGATGCTCTGGCTTTGGATCTGGTTGACAGGGGGCTTATGACAGATCAGCTTGTTCTTGCAGTGGGATATGATATAGAGAATCTCACAGATCCCCGACGTGCAGAGAAATATCAGGGAGAGGTGACCACAGATGGTTATGGAAGAAGGATTCCAAGGCATGGCCATGGAACGGAGACCCTTGAAAAGTATACTTCTTCTGCCAGAGAAATTCTTAAGGCAACGGCAGAATTATATGATCGTGTGACAGATTCCACACTTTTGATTCGCAGACTGAATCTTACTGCTAATCACATTCTGACTGAGGCGGAAGCGGCAGAGCGCAGCGCACCTTACCGGCAGTTGGATCTGTTTACCGATTATGAAGCCCTTGCAGAAAAAGAAGAACAGGAACGCCAGGAGCTTGCCCGGGAGAAGAAAATGCAGCAGGCAGTTTTAAGCATCAAGAAGAAATTTGGCAAAAATGCAATTCTTAAGGGGAGCAGTCTGGAAGAAGGCGCGACAGCCAGAACACGCAACGCGCAGATTGGAGGGCATCATGCATAACAGCCGGGAGGAATATGAAGATATTATTTATTTGCCCCATCATATCTCAGTTACAAGACCGCAAATGCCGATGGAGGACCGCGCAGCCCAGTTTTCTCCTTTTGCAGCTTTGCGGGGATACGATGCGGCGATTGAAGAGAAGAACCGGATGACAGAGAGACGGACAGAACTGGATGAATATGAGACGGCAGAATTGAACAGAAAGCTGTGTATACTGGCAGAACATCAGAAGGAAGCGCTTCTGGTGGAACTTACTTTTTTTCAGCCAGATATGCGAAAGGAAGGAGGCGCTTATATACACAGAACAGGCGTGTTTTGGAAATTGGATCTGGAGAAAGGAAGGCTTCTTCTGGAAGACAGAACAGCGATTCCCATAGAGGAACTGCGGACACTGGAAATCCGTTCTCCGAAATAAAAAACCTTCCCTGTCTCAAAAAATAACGCAAACAGAACCTGACTAACACAAATAGATACTGTATGGCTTCTTTTGAACCCCATATACTAAATGTACGGACGGATACAGATAGAGTGGATGAGAGGAGACCATATGGTGACAGGAGTAGGCCGCAGGATTCAAAAGTACAGAGAAAAAATGGGACTGAAACAGGAAGAACTGGCAGAACGTGTGGATTTAAGCTGTAATTATCTAAGCGCCATTGAACGGGAAGTTAAGACTCCCAAGCTGTCTACTCTGATTCGGATTGTCAATGAACTGGGCGTATCCGCGGACGAGATTCTGGAGGACGTGCTGGACGTGGGAGTCCGAACCAGATGTACCAAGTTGGAGGAGCAATTGGATACTCTTCCTCTGAAAGAAAAACAGAAAATCCTTCATGTAATGGAGGTTATGATCGAAGATGCGAAAAAATAGGGCTGCTGTAACCATGAACTTAGTTGGAAACCTTCATGGCTGCGGCAGTTTTTTCATTAATTAGAAAGTTTTCTTTTTCGTATAACCGGTATGATTTTTGCTTTGTTTTTTTCTCTGCAAAGTTTACAATAGAAGATAGAATAGGAGATACTTTTGACTGAGAATACAGACGAAGAGAGATGGAGTATTTATGGAATTATTAAAGTTGGTAATTGTGGATGACGAACCGATTTTGCTGCAGGGACTGATTGATACTTATGACTGGACGGGTATGGGATTTCAGGTGGTTGGCACAGCCCAGAGCGGAGAACAGGCAATTCAGGTAATCAAAGAAAAGAAGCCCCATGTGGTTTTGACTGATATCCGAATGAAACAGATTACCGGGCTTATGGTTATGCAAGAAATCCAGAAATCTGGAATGGACTGTCTGTTTGTGGTGATCAGCGCCTATCGGGATTTTGAATATGCGCAGCAGGCTTGTGACCTGGGGGCATTTGCCTATCTTTTAAAGCCACTGGAAGATGAAAAACTTTGGGAAACCATGAAAAATGCCCATGATACCTGTATGGAACAGATCCAGAATGAGGCACGGTATGAAAGCTGGGAAAAACTGTTAAAAAATGATGGAACCAGTTTCCTTCAGATGGTTATACAGAAGTATGTTCAAAACCGAATTCCCCAGGAAAAAGTAGAGGAAGTGTTTCAAACGCTGGGAAATCTAATGGAAGAGGGAGATCGGTTTATTGCGGTGTGCGTGGATATTGATCTGGCGTATAAAATTACCAATTCTCTGGATTATGAAGCTTCCAGATTTGCCGTTTTAAATTTTTTGGAAAAGGTGATTGGAGAACATTTCTTTTATTGGAGAGTTGAAGGGGAAGAGGGCAACGCAATTTTTCTTATCAAGACAAAGGAAAATGCCGCAGTGCTACAGCTGAAAAACCTTCTGGAATATACAAAAAAAGAAGAAAAAAGCCCGGTTGTGGCAGCTATTTCCAAGCCTTACAAGGGGATTTCCGGTATAAAAAGAAGCTATGAAGAGGCGCAAAGACTTTTTGAACTGGCAAGTGTTTCGGGAGCCAGTGCCTTTACGATACCGGAAGAGGTAGAAGAGAGTGAAGGAAAGAGCTATTCTTCAGATGTGGAAAACCTGATTGTAAATGCGGTGAGAAAAAATAATCTGGAGGAATTAAAAGAGGCATTTATCCAGTTTTTGTACGGACTTCCCCATGAAGAAGAGGCGCAGTGTCAGTATTTGCACAGAGTTATGCTCAGAGCTGAATTTTTATTGAAGGATTCCTACGGAATGACAGAAGAATTGAAGGATAAATTCCAAAATTACTATTCTAATTTGCAGAATCTTCCGGCTGCAAAGGCAGTGGATGTATGTTATAAGATTCTGTGCAGTGCAATATCTTACCGGATCGAAAATGCACAGAAGTATGAGATGAAATATTTTAAGGAATATATGTCGGTTGCGGTAGCTTACATCGAAGAACATCTGGATGAAGAAGAACTTTCCATTGTATCTGTTGCTTCTCATATTTACCTGAATCCGGTATATTTTGGAAGAGTATTTAAAAACACCTTTCATATGACTTTTAAAAAATATCTGATGCAGAGAAGAATGGAAAAAGCAAAACGGCTTTTGGAAGAAGGGGAGGGGAGTATAGGTGATATTTGTGAGCAGGTAGGAATTAATAATCCGTCTTATTTTTCACATCTGTTTAAGCAATATACAGGAAAACTGCCCAGTGAATACAAAAAGGAATATGAAATATGAAAGAAAAAAAGAAAGCCTCCGGTATTCGGAAAAAATATTTAAAATATACCATTTTTCTTCTTGTGTTTGCGCTTCTGCTGTCCAGTGCAGGAGTTTGGTTTTATGTGAAAAAAAATATGGCCGGAGCCATCCGGGATAAATATGAATTTATGACAGAACGGATGGGAATTGCTTTGGACAATCTTTTTGAGCAGAGTGATGCCGTAACTGCGGAATGTATTTTGTATGAGGATGTACAGAAAAGCTTACAGACCCAGGGATTGGAAGAAGTAAACCACATTGCGTTGAGTAAATATTTTGCTTATGTGGGTCTGGATCATGTGGCAGATTATTGTTATGTGGATAATAAGAAAAATGTGTATAGCCGTTCTTATACAAAGCTATCTTATGAGGACGTAAGAGACAGTGAGTTTGAAAAATTTCTTGGAGAAGAATATTCCAAAACGAAATGGTTCTGGACGGAAGACAGACTTTTTGGAACGGGAGAGAAGGCGCTTTTTATCGGAAGATATGTGCGAAGTATGGACTATGCCCATGATCCTGGAATGCTATTTTTTAAGATGCAGGACAGTTTTTTAAAAGAAAACCTCTGGACTTCCAGAGAACTGAGAACCGGAGCTGCTTTTGGAATTGCAGATGAAACAGGGGAGATTTTTATGTCAAATCTTCCAAGTGGGTTTTCCATGACAAAAAAGGAAGAAAAAAAAGTGGAATCACTTTTAAAAAAGCATGGTTCTGGAATGATTCTTTCCGGAGAAACGGCAGGAGGGGGAGCTTTGTCTGCGTATCGCCAGGGAGAAAGCGGTCTGGTGCTGTTTTCCTATGTGCCGGATGAGGTTCTGAATCAGGGGTTATCCCGAATTTTGATGGTACTTTCAGGAATTTATCTTCTGATCATTGCCGCAGCGGTAATTTTAAGTATTTATTTTTCAAAACGTTTTACAAAACCGATTCAGGAAATCAATGAAGCTATGAACAGCTTTGACGGAAATGATTTTACACATACCATAGAACTTCATACCAACACAGAGCTGGATGAAATTGGAAATTCATACAACAGAATGCTTTTAAATATCGAGGAACTTTTAAAAGAGAGAAAAGAACAGGAAAAAGAACTTCGTACCAGTGAATTGAATATGTTGATCGGTCAGATAAATCCTCATTTTTTATATAATACGTTGGATACGATTTATATGCTGGCTCGCATTAACAAAGAAGAAACAACTATGAAAATGATACAGGCGCTTTCCAAATATCTGCGACTGTCTCTGAATAAGGGACATGATATTGTAACGGTGGAAGATGAGTTGGAAAACGTAAAAAGCTATATGGAAATTCAGCAGATACGGAATCAGGATTTGTTTTCTTATGAAATTGATTGTCGGGTAGATGCAGTCAATACCTGGGTGCTGAAACTGATTTTGCAGCCATTAGTAGAAAACTCTATCAAATATGGATTTTGTAATATTTTTGAAGGAGGACGCATTCAAATTGAAATTTACAAAGAAAAAGAAATGCTTTGCCTGAGTGTCTATAACAGTGGAACTCCTATTTCACAAGAAATTGTGGAATTGGTAGAGCGTATGAATAAAATGCCAATTTCTTCCTTAAAAGAATGTTTTCCAGACAAAACCCATGGATACGGAGTGATGAATATTATGACAAGGCTGCGGCTGAAATACGGCGATCAGGTACGGTTTTCTTATGAGGCGAAGGAAGACGGTACCGCTTGTATCATTCGTATTCCAGGAGGAGGACAATTATGAGAAACGGAAAAAGAAGTATCAGAACATTCTTTTGTCTGATGTTTGTCATCCTGTCTGTTTTTAGCTGCGTGGGCTGTACAGAAAAAAAGCAGGAAACCGAGGTGGCAGAAGAAGAGGTTGTCATTCCCATGATCCTTACGGTAAGTTCGACTACCGGAAAAAAGAATGAAGAAGAGGTAGTAGAAGCATTTAATAGTGCATATGAGGGAAGCTGGGAGGTGGATGTGGAATGGGTTATGGAGACAGAAGAAGAATATCGTCAGAATTTAAAACGCCTGAATGTGACAGATGAGCTTCCGGCGGTGATTACAGACCTTCGTATGCTGCCATCTTTCTATCAGCTCATGATACAGGATGGGCGATTGGAGGATCTGACTCCTTATATTGAGAAGGATTTAGAATGGCAGGAAATGGTTGAACCGGTGGTGATGGAGGCCTGTACGGAGCCAGAGGGAGAAGTTTACCTGGCTCCCATTAGCACAGCAGCTTTTTCCTGTTCTGGGGTTTTCTGGAATGAAGAACTTTTTTTAGAGGCAGGGATTACATCTTTTCCAAAAACCTGGGAAGAATTCTGGGAGTGCTGCGATACCTTAAAAGCACATGGAATCACACCTCTGGCTCTTCATACAGAGGGAACAGCCTGGGCGCCAATGCTTCTGGCAACAGCAGAACTGGCGGGGAACCCAGAGGGAGCTTCCTTTATGAAAGAAGTCTATCCGAAAAGCTATCAGAATGAAAATGGAATCCAGATAGCAGAAACATTGAAGCGTTTATTTACGTATACCACAGAAGATGCTCTGTATTCAGATTTTGATGTTTCCTATGAGAATTTCTTTGCAGGACGGGCAGCCATGCTTCCAAACGGATACTGGATGACGGATCAGATTCCTCAGGGATGGGAGGAAAAGACCAGATTTTCTGCATTTCCGGGCAACTGTCTGATTTCCTCGCCGGAAACCTTTGGGTGGTCTGTGATATCAGATTACAGCGATTTGGTTAAGACGGGAGCTGTGGAATTTTTGAAGTTCCGGACAAAAATGAACCAGGAAAAAAAGGAAGCGCTTTTTTCCAGAAAAAGAGAAGAGCTTCCTGTTGCAGTGGCAGACTATATAGATGCCTATCAGGGAAATCCACAGTTTGTCCCCAATTATCAGGTGAAGTGGAATTCCATTCTGCAGGAGCAGACCCTGGGAGAGGCCCTTCCTCAATTGGTATCCGGCAAGATTTCTCCTGCCCAGTTTACCCGTCTGGAGGATGAAAGTATAGAAAAATCCATGAAGGAACAGTAAAAATACAACCAACAGAATTTCCAGGTATACTTTTTTGCAATTTAGGTTTTTTAATTGCTACAGTTTTTTTCAAGTTGCTGATATGATAGATACAGAACAAAAAACGTGATTCATCACAAAAAGGAGGATTTACATGAAGAAGCGTAAAATGTTATCAGTATTAATGGTGGCTGCTATGGTATCCAGTCTTGCTGGCGGAGTGAATGTATATGCATCTGAAGATGCAGCAGCAGGAAAAGTATATTATTTGAACTTTAAACCGGAGGCAGATGAACAGTGGCAGGCTCTCGCAGAGGCTTACACAGAGGAAACCGGAGTTCCGGTAACGGTTCTTACTGCAGCATCTGGCGAATATGAAAAAACTTTAAAATCCGAAATGGCAAAAACAGATGCACCTACTTTATTCCAGGTAAATGGTCCGGTTGGTCTGGAAAGCTGGAAGGATTACTGCTATGATCTGAGCGATGCAGCGATTATGAGTGAACTTACCGATGAAAGCTTTGCTTTAAAGGATGGAGATAAAACAGCTGGTATTGCATACGTAATAGAAAATTACGGAATCATTTACAACAAAGCGCTGTTAGAAGAAGCAGGATATACTGCAGAGGATATTACAAACTTTGACAGCTTTAAAAAGGTTGTAGAAGATATCACAGCAAGAAAAGACGAGCTTGGTTTCTCCGCATTTACTTCCGCAGGTATGGACGGCTCCTCTGACTGGAGATTTAAAACACATCTGGCAAACCTGCCGATCTATTACGAATACAAAGCAGATGGAATTGATAAGACAGATGCGATTAAAGGAACTTACCTTGATAATTATCGTCAGATCTGGGATCTGTACATCAATAATGCAACCTGTGAACCATCTATGCTTTCCACAAAAACAGCAGATGATGCAACCGCAGAATTTGTAACAGAAGAAGCTGTTTTCTATCAGAATGGAACCTGGGAATATAACAATATTCTTGATGTTGGAGAAGAAAATCTTGGCATCCTTCCGATCTATATTGGTGTAGAGGGAGAAGAAAATCAGGGTGTCTGCACAGGTACAGAAAACTACTGGTGTGTTAATGCAAAGGCTTCCGAAGAAGATATCCAGGCAACTCTGGATTTCATGAACTGGTGCGTAACCTCTGAAGCAGGGGTACAGTCTATGTGCAAGGATATGGGATTTGTGATTCCGTTTAAATCCAATCTGGAATCTGAAAACGTACTTGTAAATGAAGCAAACAAATATTTGGATGCTGAAAAAACTCCGGTAACATGGGTATTCTCTACCATGCCTTCTGAAGAATGGAAGAATGGCGTAGGTTCTGCTCTTACCGCTTATGCAGCTGACCAGACAGATGAAAACTGGGATGCAGTGGTAACCGCATTTGTTGACGGATGGGCAACAGAAGCAGCTGCAACCAAATAAGTATAAAGCTTTCCTGAAACAGAAAATATGATAACAGATGGCGGGCGACAAATGTTTGCCCGCCATTTTTAAAGGAGGGGAATTTTTTGGAAAAAGCAATGAAGCGCTATATGCCGTTTTTTGTACTTCCCACATTATTTGCATTTATTTTAGGATTTATCGTTCCCTTTGGAATGGGAATCTGGCTTTCTTTTTGCGAGTTTACTACTGTTACAGATGCTAAATTTGTAGGATTTTCCAATTATATAAAAGCATTCCAGGATAAGACCTTTGGTCATTCCTTCTGGTTTACGGCATTATTTGCTGTTGTATCTTTAATGGTGATTAATATCATTGCCTTTTTACTGGCACTGGCATTGACACAGAAAATGCGGGGAACGAATATTTTTCGTACCGTATTCTTTATGCCGAACCTGATCGGTGGTATTGTACTTGGTTATATTTGGCAGTTGATTTTCAACGGTATCTTGGCAAAGTACAACACTGCGATTGCTTTGAATGAGTGGTATGGTTTCTGGGGACTGATTATTCTGGTAGGCTGGCAGCAGATTGGTTATATGATGATTATTTATATTGCAGGCCTGCAGTCTATTCCAGGAGATGTAATGGAAGCCGCACAGATTGACGGGGCGTCAGGAATCCAGAGATTGTTTAAGGTAACCATTCCTATGATGATGCCTTCGATTACAATTTGTATGTTCTTATCCATTACCAACGGATTTAAGCTCTTTGATCAGAACTTATCACTGACGGCCGGTGAACCGTCTAAGATGTCTGAAATGATGGCATTGAATATCTTTAATACCTTCTATGGACGTACCGGATGGGAAGGTGTTGGACAGGCGAAGGCAGTATTGTTCTTTATTCTTGTAGTTACGATTGGGCTGATTCAGCTAAGAGCAACACGATCCAAGGAGGTGCAGCAATAAATGAAACAGAAAAACAGATTATATACAATCGGAACCGTTGTGTTTTCCATTTTGGGTTTGATTTATATTGCACCGATTCTCGTCGTGCTTATGAATTCTTTTAAGAAAAAAGTTTTCATCAATAAACAGCCGTTTACCATGCCTTCCGAAAAAACCTGGGTAGGTCTGGACAACTATCGGGCAGCGATTGACAAGTACGATCTTTTAAGTTCCGTAGGATGGACTATTTTTATTACTGTGGGCTCGGTACTGGTGATTTTGATCTGTACGTCCATGTGTGCCTGGTATATTACCAGGGTAAAGTCAAAATTTACGCAGATTCTTTATCTTTTGTGCGTATTTTCTATGGTAGTACCGTTCCAGATGGTAATGTTTACATTGTCTCTGGTAGCAGACCGTACCGGACTGAATACTCCTTGGGGAATTATTATCATATATCTGGGATTTGGAGCCGGACTTGCAGTATTTATGTTCTGTGGATTTGTAAAATCCATTCCGCTGGAAATCGAAGAGGCAGCTATGATTGATGGATGTAATCCGCTGAAAACATTTTTCTCCGTGGTACTTCCTATTATGAAGCCTACCTATATTTCTGTAGGGATTTTGGAAACGATGTGGATTTGGAACGATTTCCTTCTTCCATATCTGGTATTGAATCTGAATAAATATAAGACTATTTCCATTGCGATTCAGTACATGAAGGGAAGCTATGGACGAGTAGATATGGGTGCGATCATGGCAGCTTTGATCCTGGCTGTGATTCCGGTGGTGATTTTCTATCTGTCCTGTCAGAAGCATATCATCAAGGGCGTAGCGGCAGGAGCCGTAAAAGGTTGATGGGAATTTATTATAGGAAATTTATGGATTTTATAAAAACATTAGAAATAGGACAAAATTCCATCACAATTATGGTGTAAGATAGAAATATCTTAAGGGTGAAACAAAACTTTAAGATATCTGGTTTCCGTCCATGCCGGGGCGGGATCAGAATTCTTTCCTTTCCCTAAAATAAAAAATCGTGTAATGAATACTTTTCTGGCAAGACCGCCAGAGAAGTCGTAAGGGGGTGCATTTTGCACCCCCTTTTCCTGTCAATAAGTATCCAATCTCCGAACCCGGTTCAAACAGGAATATATTTCCTGAATCCGGGGCATGGCATAGCCGCAGGGGATGGTTTCCCGTTCCCCCAGAAATGTGAAGCCTTCCTGTTCCAGCCTCTGATGGAGAAACTCTGCAATTTCTGAAAGGGTTCGCTTGCCATCAATCAGATGTTCCACCGTATATTTCACAAGTAGTCCAAGGGCTGCGGTCTGCTCTGAATCAATAATCTGTTCCAGGTAACGCAGATCCGTTTCCTGATGCCCCAGAGAAAAGCTGTTTTTTCCATTGGCACGCAGCTTCAGCCGTTGAGCGTCTTCCCGTTTTGGACCAGAACGGCGGGAACTGGAGACAAGTCCAAAAGGACGAGTCATAATGCGTTGGGATTCTGGCATATGGAAGGCTGGAGGAACGGAGGGCGAAAGGGGATATTCTCTGCACAGCTCCCTGGTGAGGCTGGTAATATCTACCGGACGGTAACTGTCCATCTGAATCACAGTGTCTGCAATGTGGAAAAAAGCGCCGGAGCTTCCTGCCACCAGGATTGTGGAAATTCCGCATTTGAAAAAAAGATCCTGAGCCCGTTCCAGAAAAGGAGTAATGGGTTCCTTTTCCCTCTGGATGACCCGCTGCATAAAGGAATCCCGAACCATAAAGTTAGTGGCAGAGGTGTCCTCATCCAGAAGAAACACGTGACTTTGGGATTCCATGCCTTCAATAATACCCGCTGCCTGGGAGGTACTGCCGCTGGCATTTTCTGTGGTAAACTGTAGGGTGTCCTTTTTGTTAGGCAGATCGTTGATAAAAAGAGAGATGTCCACATCTTTGACAAATCGTCCGTCTTCAGAGCGAAGTTTTAAGGCGGAGGAATCGGTAATTACATATTCTCGTCCGTCTCCTGGAATATGGTTATAGACACCCATTTCCAAGGCGTTTAAAAGGGTGGATTTTCCGTGGTAGCCCCCTCCCACGATCAAAGTAATCCCGGAAGGAACGCCCATGCCTGTTATTTTTCCCTTATGGGGAAGATCCATGGATACGCGGAGACTTTCCGGAGAGGAAAAGGGAATGGAATTCTTCATGGGACGGGAAGAAACGCCGCTTTCTCTGGGGAGAACAGCTCCGTCTGCAACAAATGCGGTAAGGGAGCGTCTGGAGAGTTCAGAACGGATAAAGGCCTGATCCTCAGCCAGAAAAATAGTCTGTTCCAGTTTTTTCTGATCCAGATTCTTATAAAAGAAGGATTTTTTGACGCAAATCGGAAGAAAGGAAAAGAGAATCTTTTCCAGTTCCTCAGCGTTGATGGTACGTCCGTTTGCGGGAAAGCCAACAAAAAATCTGGCTGTAATCCCCTGTTTGTCTATATCACAGGCAGTGCGGGAAAGTATTTCCTGACCACAGTGACTGACACTGATGAGGCCGCTTTTTCCAGAACCTTTTGCCCGGAAGGTATAGGCTTCGATTTCCCTGGAAAACTGTCTGGTGAGAAAATCACAGAGTGCAGTTTTGGTAGTACGGTCCTTATAAAAGGCCGGGGGAAAGTCTGCCTGCCTGTGGGAAATCTGTATCCGGATATGAGAGGGAGAGGCAAAAGGATCTCCCTGTACGTGATCAATGTGTAAAAGATATGAGTCAAACTGATAAGAACCTTTTAGAGATTTGTATGCCGGGTATCCTTTTCGGTGGATTGACCGGAGTAGGGTTTGTAAATCAGGTGCCTGTTTCATGTCTGTTTTCTTGCCTCCTTAAATTTATGCTTTCCTGGAAAGTAAATTCTATTGTTTCTGACATTATAGTAGAAGGGAAAAAGATTGGCAAGTCTCGCAAAAGAGTGGAAAAAATTCAGACTTTGCTTTATAATGAAATAGATATGGAAAATTACAGTGCTGTTCCCCTTGGGACAGGCTGTTAAGAAAGGTGGAATTTCAAATGGAAAGAAGAAACGCATGGCTTTCTTATACAGAAGCAGAAGAACAGGAAATGGAAAAACTGGTAAAAGATTACCGTAATTTCCTGGATCTTGGAAAAACAGAACGTGAATGTGTCACACAGATCATCAAAGAAGCAAGAAATGCAGGCTATGTTTCTCTGGAAGAAAAACTGGCAAAAGGAGAAACAGTCAAAACTGGTGATAAGATCTATGTGGAAGGCATGAAAAAAATCATTGCTCTTTTCCATATTGGTGAGGAGTCCCTGGAAAAGGGTATGAATATTCTTGGCGCGCATATTGACTCTCCACGTATTGATATCAAACAGAATCCGTTATATGAAGATTCTGATCTGGCATTTCTGGACACACATTACTATGGCGGTGTGAAGAAATATCAGTGGGTATCCCTTCCGCTGGCGCTTCATGGCGTAATCGTAAAAAAAGATGGAACGGTAGTAGAGGTAAATATTGGAGAATCTGAAGAGGATCCTATTGTGTATATTACAGACCTTCTGATTCATCTTTCCGGAAAACAGCTGCAGAAACCGGCTGCAGAGGTTGTAGAAGGAGAAAGTCTGGATATCCTTATTGGAAGCAGACCGCTGAAGGATGTTAAGGACGAAGATAAAAAAGAAGCAGTAAAAGCAAACATTCTTCGTATCTTAAAAGAAAAATATGATGTGGAAGAGGAAGATTTCCTTTCTGCAGAATTAGAAGTTGTTCCAGCTGGAAAGGCAAGAGAATGCGGTCTGGACAGAAGCATGGTTGCAGCTTATGGACAGGATGACAGAGTATGCGCATATACTTCCTTCCTTGCTATGCTGGAAATGGATGCTCCGAAACGTACCAGCTGTTGTCTTCTTACTGATAAGGAAGAAATCGGCAGCGTAGGAGCAACGGGTATGCAGTCTCGATTCTTTGAAAATGCAGTGGCAGAGCTCATGGATGGCATGGGATGTTATTCCGAACTGGGACTTCGCCGGGCACTGAAAAACTGCAGTATGCTGTCTTCTGATGTAAGCGCAGGCTTTGATCCGGCTTACGGCGAATGTTTTGAGAAAAAGAATGCCGCTTATCTTGGAAGAGGTATTGTGTTGAATAAGTTTACCGGAAGCAGAGGAAAATCTGGTTCTAACGATGCCAATGCAGAATATGTGGCGCGTGTAAGAAACATCTTTGATAAACACAACATTGCATTCCAGACTGCAGAGCTTGGAAAAGTAGACGTAGGCGGCGGTGGAACTATTGCATATATTGCAGCTTTATATGGCATGGAAGTAATTGACAGCGGTGTGGCTGTGTTAAGTATGCATGGACCATGGGAAGTAACCAGCAAAGCAGATATTTATGAAGCAAAGAAAGCTTATGCAGCATTTTTGCTGGAAGCGTAAATTTATGATTTAAGATTTGAGATCAGGTCTTGCCCAGGGATTCGAGTCAGATATTACTGACTCGAATCCCTGCAATTTTCCTGTCTGAAACGGCTTCAATGACCAGTTATTTGGGGAAACAAAAAAATCTGCAAAAAAATAAAAAAAAATTAAAAAAACTGTTGACAAATCCTTTGCTATAGAGTAGAATACTCATTGTTGCGAAGGTGATTCGCAAAGATGTGCGTTTAGCTCAGCTGGATAGAGCGTTTGGCTACGGACCAAAAGGTCGGGGGTTCGAATCCTCTAACGCACGTAGAAGCCTCTGAAATCAATGATTTCAGAGGCTTTTTGTATACCAGGAAACTAAACTAGAGCTTTTGGTTAGAGTAGCCAGAACGAGAATAATAAGAACGGAAAAATACTCCATCTAGCTTATAAATATCAGATCCCATACGTTCGTATAAATTGGCAAGATGTAAATAATTTTGTGTTGTTTCATAACTACTATGACCTAAAAATAACCGGAGAGATTCCAGATCTCCTCCACCAAGTATAAAAGAAGTAGCAAAGGTATGACGCAATAAATGAGGTTTTAAACGTGTTAATCCTGTTTCTTTACGAATCCTGGAAAATAAACATTTCATAGCATCCAGAGAAAAAGGCTCTTCTGGATTACGAATAGAACAAAATAAAAAATTATGTTCTGAAGTATAAGGCCGAAAAAAAGTTAAATATTTATAAAGAGGCTGCCGTAATCTTTTTGCAAGAGGAATAATTCTGTCTTTATCTCCCTTGCCGTTATAAACAATGATATAAGATTCATTAAAATTAACAGAATCTGTAGAAAGATTTACAACATCACCAGAACGTAAACCTTCATCAATCATCAAATGAACAATACAATAATTTCTAATCCCTGTATAAGTCTTTAGATTAAAGATTCTATCAATTTCCTGAACTTCTCCATCAAAAAGCGGAACAACAAGTTTTTTTTCTGACTTGATAATCTTAAAACCTTTCATAATATCTTTTTCCATATATTCATTTTCAAAGAGAAAATGAAAAAAAGTACGAAGATCTACAGAATAGGTTCGAATAGAACGCTTGGTTATAGGCTGATTAACAGTAGGCTTTAAAGGATGAGTTTCCAATTTATTCCTGGATCGCAAAGAATTAACATAAGACTTCAGGTCTATAGTTGTAATTTCATCAAGGGAAATATCATTAATAGATCGTCCTCGTTCTTCCTGAATAAAATTAAAAAAATAAGATAAAGTGTTTTTATAATTTTGTATAGTTTTATCTTTACAATAAGTCTCACGATCAAATATAAATAAATCGTATCCTTGCTTTAATGATATAGACATAATATTCCTCCATTGTATCTCATTCTTTCTGCAGTAAGTTTCGGATCAGAAAGCTGCAGCCTTTAAAGTGAGATACACATTTTTGCTTGAACAATCAGAAAAAGTATCATATAATGTCAGTAGATACTTCACCAGTATTGATATTTAAGATCTCATACTCATGAGTAACATCACTAACATAAGTTTCCGCCAGTTCACTCGCATTGAATTGGCGGGCTTTTTTCTGTTTATAGCGATAAGCATCATGAATATCATTATCATTCAACTGACAAAGTGCTTCTACACAATCCTGAATCACAGTATCCTGGTTGATTCCCCTGGTATAAATTCCCAAAGTAACAGCTGCGTTGATCACACGCTTTTTCATTATGTCACTATTTAACTTACGACAATATTGTCTAATCAGTTTAACGTCTTTATTCCGAACATTCACATCTACCATTTTACAGCTCCGCAGGGCTGACCAGAAAGCACAAAGATCCCTCCGGGATTTATTAGTATCTCCATCAGGCCGTACCATCCGGAATACATAAAAAGTCAGATAGTCAGCAATGATCTTTCGGTTATCCAGATAATCATAAATCCGTTTTGCTGTAAGATGAGAACTATTATCCCGGAATGGTACTAGCTCATATGTCTTAGAATGTTTCCTCATAGTCTGATATTCCACATTCATGATCAAATTTACCTTAGGAGTAAGAGCATCCGCAAGTTTATGCAGCACATCTGGAGACATGGTTACAATTCCCTCAATTACATCTTTGCATTGTTTCTTTAGGGTTAAATCTCCACCATATTCGGAATAAAATTTCAATCTCGCAGTATCCAGATATTCCCAGGAGTGTTTCCGGTAACATTCTTCATAGACATAAAAATCATAACGATTAATCAAACCATTAAACAGCCAGACTTTGAAAAACCATGGTTTATAATTCTTCTCAATCACTTCTTTACTTTTAAGATAAATACGGATAAAGATCTTATCTGAACGTTTCCCCATAGAGACATAATCAATCTCATATCCATCCGAACCTACTTTAGCTGTATGGATCAGGGCATCCTTGAACCGATCCACACGCATCTTATAGAAACTTTCCGGGGAAAAGAATTTTTCAGGATTGCTTAAATAGTTGGAATGCCAGCAATAGTCAATTCTGTTTTCCTGGCAGTAAGCAATATGTAAACCGAAATAATCACAGAGAACCTTTACAAATTCATAAGATCGCTCAAATGCTTCATGGACTCCATACATCCATAGCATATAAGATCGGAGTTGCACCACGATCTCACAAGTAACAGATAGGCCCCCATCAGAACCATGAGGGACAACAGGAGCAAGAAAAAGGTCAAACCACTCCGGACATTCCAAACAAATATTGAAAAAACCAGCAAAAGACCCAGACCTAAGATTAAGACTGCAAGGAAAGCCAGGGAGAAAGACCGGGATAGATTCCCCATATTTGGATTCCAAAACAGTCTTTTTCTGAGCGAAAAAGGTACGGAGCTGTAAAACAGCCGGATCAACAGATTCATTCGTCAAATCCTCCATTAGTTTCACACTGTAATAAAAAGTATCAATGTTATGCAGGAACTTCTTCTGTTTAAAATCAAACCAGAATGTCCTATCATCAGGAGCCAGTTCCTGAAAGATTTTTGTATGTTGTATTTCTCTTGTTTGAATCAAAATTGCACCTCACTTTAACATGATAAAGTTTTTCGGGAAAAGGCTATTTCCCGAAATTTTTTTAGAGCCGTTATCCCCAGTATTTACAAGGGTTTCCCATGAATTTTGTATGTATTTTCAGACCACGTATTACAGGCACGTGGCAGAGATAAAAAAGGGCTGTTCTGCCCCTGCTCCACGGTCAGACGGGTCCCCCTACCCCCCGTCTTCCCATGGGGCAGGTGCAGGCAGTCTCTTTTATCCTTTACTCCGGTGCTTCTAACATGAGATAAGTATCATACAGGGAATAATATTTGCGCTTACACTTAAAAAACTCACTGCCGACCTTTTCTTTCATGGGGTACCAGACTTTCACAGAAATAAAAAGTTTCGGAGTAAGGAAAAGAGCGCAAAGGAATTTACCACGGAATCCAAAGTTACTGACTTTCCGGTGAATATATTCATATTCGATCAGGCTTCGGATCTGGCGGTCGATCATCCGGTCAAACTGGGCAACTAGGATAATGTCATAACCATAATGTCTATGAAGCGTAAAAAAACTAAGCCATTTATCACGTCCTACCTTACTCCATTCCCGGGCATTGAACATCAGCTGACATTCGTCTACAACCAGGAGAAGAGAAGATTCCCGGACTTTTTTACCCTGGAAATACTCCTGGGAAAACTGGATTAGGTATTCCGGGGTAATCTCCAGATTACTCTTATAATGAAAAAGAGATCTTCTGGCAGGAGGAATGCGGTTTAAATTAATATTGAAGTTACAAACCACAGGCCGACCTGCCCGAAGAAGATGATAAAGCCGCTCGGCCACATGAAGACTTTTACCAGAACCGGGAGTACCACTGTATAAAAAGATCATAACCTCACCTCACTCAATCAGTTTGATCCACCGGGCAACCACAGACCAGAGATAAAAAACAGCTATAGCAGCAAGCCAGGCTTCCCCGATCTTAATGCAGGTACCAACAGGAACAAAGTAATTAATATATCCAAGATAAGGAAGCTGTTCAAGATTATCGATCACTGGAGCAAACGGCGATAAAGGCAAAAGAGCCAGGATCGCAGACAGAAGTTTATCTAAAATTTCTTTCATCCATGTAAGCATAAAATCACCCCTTAATCATGTGTTGTCTAGTAATCATCATCAGACCGATTATAAAAAAGACTACCTGGAAGATCCGAAGGATCTGAACAACAGATTCATAATCTTTCATATCCAACTTAAAAGTATGATGATAATCCAAAAGTTTTTCACCAGTAAAAGGATTATTCCATTCAAAATCTACAGGAAACTCAAAAACAGGTGCCTGAGGTTCTGCTTGAAAGACCTTGATCAGACGAATTAGATCAAAAGGAATGCAAAATGGAAAAACCTCACGAAGATCTGTTTTATAATCTTCCGGATTTAAATCTTCCGACTGATCTGGCCCTGGTGGAATTCCAGAAGGCTGGGGAACTCCGGAAGGTTGGGGAGCTCCGGAAGGTTGGGGAGCTCCGGAAGGTTGGGGGGCTCCAGAAGGTTGAGGGACTCCAGAAGGTTGAGGGGCTCCAGAAGGCTGGGGAGTTCCAGAAGGTTGAGGGCTGCCGGAAGGCTGAGGAGCTGCTGTTGGTTCAGGTTTATTATTAACAATATGATTAGTAATAAAATTCTCAACAATAATAGGTTTACGATCTGGATCAGAAGTTCCCTGGTTATGCAAATCCTTCATTTCATCAAAAGTAGGAACACGAATAACAGGGGGATTAGTTGTAGGAATAGAAGGTAACTCTTTATTATTGTTATAAGCATCTAAAAGATCTGGACTAACCCAAATATCTTCTTTTTTAGGTTTATTAGCTATTGCATTCTTAGACCATTCATAACCTTCGGCAAATGTTTTAAAGTTAGGAAGATTTGTATAATAACCAGGAAAATGTGAATAATCATGAGTAGACCCATCAACGACATCTTGATATATAAAACTACCATCTCGAAAAAGATACTTTTTAGCAGAACAAAAATAACCATCCTCTTGAGACGAAACACGAAAACTACCTTCACCACAAAGCAAAACATAAGGTTCATAACCACGATAATTATATTTGAACTTATAACGTACAAAATAAGGATAACCAGAAGACTTAATAAAATTAGCTTCTTCGGCAGGAATACCTTTATCAACATTTTGCGGACGGCCTAAAAATTCATCCCAAAATCTTGAAGCCATTCCCTGTATACAAGCCCAGGTTGCAGCACCTACTTCCAATAAACCAGAACCAAGAGTCTTATTTTTCAAATCGTCCCAATTTAAAGGCATTTCTACATCATCTGGATTAATTGGGGGAACAGTTACCGGAGGAGACGAAGTTGGAACTGGAGAAGGAGAAGGGCGCAAATCAGGTCTGTGATTTTTTACATAATCATCAATAGCTGCATCATACCATCTATTAAACATATCTTCGACTTCATCTATTTGACCTTGAGTTGCAGGCTCATCTAAAGGACTTCCCCAATCCCAATCTTTTAAACGATTATAAAGATCTGCAGTTATTCCAACACCCAATAAAAGAGAAGTTATAAATTCAATAGCACCTGCCGCAGTAATAGCGGCCGCTTTCGTTTCCTGATAATTTCCCCACATAGTACCTGCTAAGATAGATATAGTCAGTAAAACCGCAACTATCCTTTTTCTTAGTTTTTTCACTTTTTCCCCCTTTCCTGTATCTCATTTTTTCTACAGTAAGTTCCTGATCAGAAAGCTGCAGCCTTTAAATTGAGATACAAAAAGGGTGAGGAAAATTCCCTCCCTCACCCTGCGCAAGTCTTACTATGCTGTTATCAGGCTTTGTTTGCCACTTTCTTGAATGCCTTGATCCCGAAACTTACCAGCAGAAGGGCGCCCATGATCGGAAGAGCGATAGGAAGGATCTTTCCTACCATACCAGTCATAGAGCTACCTACAGAGGTAAAAGAAGTTGTCAGGGCAGATTCCACAGCTGCAAGTCCTGTTGCTTCAGATGCAAAAACAGGAACAGCAGAAGTAACCGCAAGAGCAGCACCAGCAGCTAAAGGAACCAGTTTCTTTTTCAGATTCATCAAATTCATCATGATAAAATCCCCTTTCTCTAAACTTTTTTAAATATTTTCACAATCCCTAGAAAGGCAAACCCAATGATCATAAAGATGGCGCCGGAAAGGGCTCCGATCGGGATTGATGAAACCGCTATATGGTTATAGTCTTCTACAGATAAAACCATTGTTTCTACCGTGTTCGGATCAGCAGTCACATTATCAACGAACTGATCCAGAACAGGTTCAGAAGTCGGTTGGACAATATCAGCAGGAGTATCTTCTGCTGTTTCTTCCGAACCAATCAAAAACTCATTATTTTCCATATAATCACCTAAGGCCGGATATAAGATGCCAGGATCTTCAGAAGCAGGATACCAATGATCACACCAAGCATACACATCATGGCAGGCATTGCACTGCGGATGTTGGAAAGTTCCCGGACAGCTGCCTTTTCTTCCTGGATCAGCATCTCCAAATTGGTATTTACTTCTGTGAGCAGATCCGTGTAATCAATCTGTTGTATTACTGGATCAGCCGACGGAACCGTCTCCACTCCCGGAACAGCATCCTCCCCTGAAGGAGGAAGGGGATCAGCAGGAAGATCAGTCTGACCATCCAAAGGAACCTGCTGATCCGATACTGGTATCTCTGTTGGTGCAGGTGTTTCCGGAACAAGGACCACTGTTCCATAATCCGGGGAATCCGTAAATAAGTCTGCCATGCCATTCAGTCACCTCTTTTATTTTGCAGGGTTCGGATTCAATAATTTCATGTCTACCTTACCGACAAAACGAACAATATCCTGGACAACTAAGATCGGTTTTCCATCACTTCCGACCTTCATACCCATTTCAGCCTCATAAACTCCGGGAACGAAAGAGATCTTTTCCCGATCCTCAAAATTCATGGAACACTTGGCACGCTGTACACCTACAGCACCGCCGGAAAGGTCATTCTGTGCAGACATAAGTTCTCCGTTGTCACCCCAGAAGAAGTAATTCAGGGTCATGCCTTTGACGCCTCCATCCCTGGTCATGTCATAAGTGTTTGCAAAAGTAACTAAGATTTTCATTTTGTTCATAATAAGAACCATCCTTTCTGTCAGACCTGTATAAGAGCAGGAAAGACTGTTGTTCATTATGTAAACCCTTTCGGGAAGTTACCGGTCCCCGGAAGATCCGGGGAAGAGATTGTAATATGTTAAAGATTTATATCAACTCTCCCTACAGCAAAAAGAAAAGAAAACTGTATCAGGGTTAGGAGAGTACAAGGGGGACGCTGGCAGGACGGCCCGCCGCCCCATGGGAACCGCCGCTCCTGCCGGACGCTGTAAGAAAAGGCGCTGCGCGCGGTAATCAGGAAAAAGGAAGATTGTCCGTTTCCAGGCTTTCAATCAAGAATGAAAGTGTTTCCAGTTTTCCATGAAGTCCCTGGATCTCCAAGGAGAGCTGCTCCAGCTCCTTTCGGAGCTGTCTGGCCGCAGAGAGTTGATGCAGCATACCTTCTAAGCGTTGCTGGTAAAATTTCAGAGTATGACGTTTTTGATCTTCTTCCTGCATACAGAACAGGACAAGATTTTCAAATTTTTGGTTGAACCCTTCGCCCTGGAAGTTGACCACATAATCCATCACTTCATTTGACAGACGAACAGATTTCAAATTGCATTTTTTAGACATACAGACCCTCCTTAGAAATTTCGGCTTTCAAAAAAGAGAGTTTCTTTTCTAAAGATTTCATTTCAGCTTCATACTCTGGTTTCCAAGAAACACCGGAGTGCATAAGTAAGAAAGAATACCGTTTAACTAAACGGGTATATTCTAAGATTTTTTCAGTCATAGACTATCAACCTCCCAATAAAACTGCACAAAAATATTTGCCTTAGAATTTAATCAATGGTAAAATTAAATATTAATAAACTAACAAAGGTGTCAAATTTCATATTGTTATTATAATGCGAAAATTACGCAATGTCAATATTAAAATGCGAAATAAGCGCAAATTTATAAAGGAGGACATAATTTTGCTGTATGAAAGAATTAACCTATTATGTAAAGAAAACGGAATAACAGGAAAAGAATTAGGCGAAAAACTGGGATTAAAGAAAAGTCCTCTAACAGATTGGAAAAATAAAAAATCGAAACCAACGATAGACCAAATTATCACAATCTGCGAAATTTTCGCAGTTTCAGCAAATTATCTACTGTTTGGAAAAGAAATTAACAATTTAACGCAAGAAGAACAAAAAATTATAGATGCATACCGTCAGGCTGATCCAGCAGAACAAAACATAATAAGAAAAATTTTAGATATTCCAGAAAATATAGAAAAATCATCAAATTCAAAAATCGGATAAAAAAAGACCTATGAATTAGGTCTTTTAATAAAGCGTAAAATTGGCAAGCTAGGGAAAGTATGTAAAAATTAAAACAATCAATAAAAGAATAATCGTAAAAATTAGTACAGGTACCAAAGTAGATTTTTGTTTCTGCCTATCAGAAGATTTATGATTTTCTGAATTCTGGGCAGAAGAAGGTATGGGAGAACCAGATAGATAAGCACGATTTTCTTCATAAATTTGTTCCAAACGGGCTTTATCTTTGGTAGTCATTGCTTCTCCCTTTGTAAACAACCTGCCCATTTCATTTAAACGCTCCCGATGTTTTTTTGCATCTTCAAGAGATTTTGTACGTTCTTCTGGTGTACGATGCATATAATCACGATCCATTAACCCCATAGATATCCCTCCTATCCTATAAGTCAATTATACTATAAAAGGTGTCAAAATAAAAAGAAAAAGAATAAAAAAATAAGATATAATTAAAAAATAAAAATATAATAAAAGAATTACTTTTAAGCAAAGGTATGAGAAAAAAATAAATTTATCTTATTTGGCTACGGACCAAAAGGTCGGGGGTTCGAATCCTCTAACGCACGTAGAAGCCTCTGAAATCAATGATTTCAGAGGCTTTTTGTATGTTTGAAAAACTGGAGTTTTTCATTAAAATAGCTGGAACTAGAGTGATTTTGAACCAGAAGGAGCAGGAGACTCACTTGTCAGTTCAAAATGAGCAAGTTCATAAAATTCTTCCAAAGATAAACGCGAAAATTCTTTGTCTGGGTGCTGTTCTTTTAATTTTTTTAATTCTTGAAACATGTCATATACCATTGCAATCCTCCTAGAGAGATATTCTTGCTTTTTTCATCTGTAATATTATTATATGGCAAAAAAAGAATTGTAAAAATAAAATTTGCGTCATATATTATAAGTATATAGACAAAAAACGATGATTTTATAATGATTTGGAGAAAAGAATGGAAATTAAAGTGAATAACAGTCAAATGGAAGTGATCCAAGGATTAAAGCCAGATTATCCATATACCATGCATCGGATTTCTCATTTCTGGACAGAAATTCCGTGGCATTGGCATGAAGAACTGGAATTTATTTATGTGACAAATGGAGAATTAAAATTACATACATACGATAAGACTTATTGTTTTCAAAAAGGAGAAGCATTCTTTATGAATGCAGACACCCTTTGCTCCATGGAGAATGTAAAACAGTGCAGTTTTGAATCACATTTATTTTCTCCTGTGTTTTTAAGCGGCCATTTTAAAAGTATTTTTGAAACAAAATATATAAAGCCTGTTTTGCAGAACAAAAAGGTAGAAATTGTTTCTTTCTGGACAGAAACGGAAAATCAGAAAAGAACGGCAGAAAAGCTGCGTCGGCTTGGAATGTTACAGGATCAGGAGAATGTAGAATTTCAGACCAGAAATCTTTTATCAGAAATCTGGCTTCTTCTGCTAAAGGAGATTCAAAGTATGGAAGGTCCGAATATAAAGGAAAAATCTGTAAACAAAGAAAGACTACAGACAATGATGGCTTATATTCACGAGAACTATGGGAAAAAACTTACTTTGGAGGAAATTGCAGATTCTGCATGTGTGAGCAAAAGAGAATGTCTTCGATGTTTTCAAAAGGGGATTCAGAAATCGCCTTTTGCGTATTTGACAGAGTATCGTATGGAGAGGGCAAAAAAAGCATTGCGGACAACCAATTTGCCAATTACTAGGATTGCCTTGGAGTCAGGTTTTTCCAGTGGCGCTTATTTTAGTAAAATTTTTCGCAGAGAATGTGGAAAGACACCGGGAGAATACCGGGCGAAGACAAAAAAGAAGGGGAATTGGAATAGAAAAAAGCTGCTTCCGTAAGTGGAAGACAGCTTTCTAAGGTTTGATATAATTCTTCCGTTTTTTCTTCGGTTTCTCCATTGATTACCAGAATCCCCTGGTAGGTTTTCAGAACAATATAGTGGTTACAGTTCCGATAAGCATATAAGGTGTAATCTAAATATTCGGAATTTTCAAAATGTCCCTCCAAAAGCTTAAAGCTTCCAAGACCATTGACTCTTGTTCCGCAGCTGAAATTTTCGCGGTAGGTCAGGTATTGAATTTCAGAAACCGGTATTTGATAATCGGACCAGTAAGACCCCTCAACCGTAAGCATGTCATTTTCAACAGTTACCCGTATATGACCGGTGGTAAGTACAATTCCGGCAGCCACAAAAATCACCAGTGTAAACAGGAGACTGATGCGAAGGATTCTTTTTTGACGCAGTTTGTCTTTTTCTTCTTTTTCGGAAGAAAGAGGTTTGGGTTCGGAATCTGTTTCTTCTGTATTTGCTTTGCGGACAAAGTTCACGAACAGAAGTGTAACGGAAAAATATGCCAACATAAGAAAAATAAGGACAGGGGTAAACCAACCTGGACGTTGATCGCCGAAAACGGCGAGCAGAATCAAAAAAATGGTGGTCAGTCCCATACCAATCCCCATAATGCGGCAGAGCTTTTTTTCGTTGTATTTCTTTTTCTGTTCATCGCTGGCGGTATTATAACCGGCAATCAGGAAACTGCCATGACCAGAGAGAAGAATCAGAGATAGAATTCCAAACAGAAGGATCAAAAACCATATCATAAAAGTGTCCCCCTTTGTAATTTTTTTAAAATTATAGCATAAATCATGGAAAAACAAAATAAAAATCTGAAAAAAAGAGTCCTCAAGATCCAAAGCGCTTGCAATGGTTCTTGAGGGCAACAAATAAAGTAAATACTCTTTTTAAGGGAGTAAAAGCCCGCTGACCAGAACAAAATGGTGGGGAAGTCTGCCTTCCTCCATCCATTCCAGATGAATGCCCATAAGCTTTTCAATGGTCAGGCCTACATTTCCTCCTAAGGATTCGATGGAATAGCGCATATCCTGAGGATATCGGCAGGGGATACCATCCGGGCGGGTACAACCGTTTTTGCATGTTTCGCAGCATCCGGCAGAGAGACTGATACTGCCAGGATGCAGTTTTTCTTTTTTAAATAACTCTTCGCTTAGCTTCTGTTTCTCCAAAGGGAGTACCAGATTCATGACAGTATTTCGTTCTTCCTGGGTATAGGTGCGCGTTAACAGTTCTTCCGGGAAAATGATCTGGCTTGCCAGGAGGAAAAGAGTTTCATACCTTTTCCAGAAATCCTCCGGATTGAAATCGTAAGGAGGACAGGACCAGAGATTTCCATAATTGTGACAGTTTTTACAGGCTTCCAGGAAGGTGGGAACGTCTACATAACCTTCCAGAAAGGCAGGAACTTCGATACTGGCTTCTTTTCTTAAAATCTGACAGGGATGGGCTTCTAATAATCGTTTCATGTTTGCATTTGTAGAGTTTGTATGTGTCATAGTCATTTCAGACCTCCATTCTTTTTGATTCCAATGATGGTATAGATCAGCAAAACCAGGGCATTCAGGAGAAGAAGAACCAGTTCTTCCAAAAGAAGGGAAGGGAACTGGAGCTTTGCTCCCAGGAGTAGGCAAAAGCCCAGATAAAGGGCTATAAAGCCAAAGTGATAAATCAACAGATATTTTCCCATAAGCATGACGCAGGACAGATAAAGGTCTTTCTGGGGAACAGGAACAAAGGCATATTTTATCAGGCGAGGATGCTTCTGACCAAGTTCGGTGATGGTATAAAGATCGTCACAAAGAGCGCTGATTACAATGGCAGCGCCCCATGTATGCATAAACATACAGGGAACAAGGGTTAACGTTTTGCCGGGATTGCCGTAGATTCCAAGGGACATAAGCGCGGTCAGAATCCATCCGATGATGATGTAGCTTCCATATACATAATTTCTTTTCTTGAGTCTCTGAGACTCTTCCTGATAGAATACAGAGTTCATAGACGCGTCCTCCCTTCTTTAGAAGTTTTCAGTAAGTCTTTGATCTGTACGGTTCCAGCAAAGGAATCTGAAACCTTGGCCCGGGGATTCTTTGTCCGAAGCTGTTCAATGGTTTCTTTATGAATGAGTCGTCCGTTTTCCAGGTGGAGGATATAATCGGCCACTTTGTCCAGATCTTCTGTGATGTGCGAAGTCATAAGAATGGTCATATCTTCTTCCAGGAGTTCCTGAAGAATGGTCAGAAATTCTTTGCGAAAAATGGGATCAAATCCTGCTGACGGCTCATCCAGAAGGAGAATTTCCGGATGATGGGACAAGGCGAGGCAGCAGAGAAATTTCATACGGTTGCCCTTGGACAGCTTGTGTACCGGGGAAAAATAATCCACACCCATGCGATCCAGCCATTTCCGGTAATAAGCTTCGTCGTAATGTTCAAAGTATCGTCCAAAGCACATGCCGTTTTCCAGAGGGCTTTTTTCCAGAAAAACCGGCTGATCTTCAAAGATAAAGCCTATAAGATTTCGGATTTTTACAGGGTTTTCTTTTATGGAAATTCCCTGGATGGTTATGTTTCCCTGAAAGTGGAGATCCTGACCGGAAAGAATCCGAAGCAGGGCAGATTTGCCGGAGGCATTCCTTCCAACCATTCCGGCAAGATAGCCTTTTTCCAGGGAAAAGGAAATATCGGTAAGTGAAAATTGGGGAAACCTTCTGGATACGTGTTCACAGGTTAAAATTGCAGTCATTTTGCAGACCTCCCTTCTTGTAATACGTTTAACATCTCGTGCATTTCTTCCAGAGAAACGCCAAGATTTTCGGCTTCTTCCATCCATCCATCCAGACGCTGCTCCAACTGTTTGATCTGCTGTTCCCGGAGAAATTCCGGGTTGGTTTCTTTGACATAGAATCCTTTTCCAGGAGCAGAATAGATCAGTCCTTCTTTTTCCAGTTCTTCATAGGCGCGTTTGGTGGTGATCACACTGATCTGCAGATCGCGGGCCAGAGAACGGATGGAGGGAAGCATTTCCCCTGGGGGAATGCTCCCATTGGCCAGACCGTCTTTGATTGCTTTTACAATCTGTTCATAGATGGGAAGATTGCTGCTTTCTTTTAAAATAATGTACATGATCTTCCTCCTTTTGGCGCTCAGGCGCTTGTTAAAAGCACCGGAGCATCGAGTTTTATGGGATTATTTATTTTTTAATGTAGATTTCCTCATAGGATACACCCCGTTGTATGATGGGACGGGTGCAAAGTTTCATGATCCAGCCGTTAAGCAGCAAAACAGGAATCCAGAGAAGCCATGCGCCTGAATATTTTTCGTAGACATCCAGGGTATAGGCAATGAGAAAGACTGCCTGCTCGCATAAAAACAGAAAGATATTGTAAATGCTTGCCATGCTTTCTATTCTGGTATGAGGCTCTTCCAGAGACTCAGGAAGAGAAAGCCCATAAATCCCTTTACGGAGAACGATCGCCCATACAGAAAAGAGTAAAAGTCCTGTTTGGATCAAAATACAGTAGAAGCTGTCTTCATAATAAAAAGAAAATCCAGTAATCAGTCTGTTAAAAACAAGAATAAACACACTGAAAAAGAAAATCCGTCCCCAGAAAGAACGCAGAAGGAGATGGGTGCGTTCCTGCTCTGAAACTGGAAGAAGATACATTTGTTTCGGCAGTCGAAGAGGAAGCAGCTTCATGATACAATGGATGGAATACAGAGCAATCCAGTATCTGGAAGGGGGAAAACTAAATGCAATCAAAAACCACCAGGACAGAAAAAGTAAAATCCGGGGCAGTTCCTGTTTGAAATTTTCAAGGGTGATGCGCAGCATGAGCTTCTTCATGGGAATCCCCCCTTTCCAGATAATATAAAATATCTGCCAGTTTCGGCACGAGAGTCTGTGTGAGCTGTTTCTTGTTTTCTTCTGTGAGGAATAGAAGTGCTTCGCTGTGATACTGGTCGTGCTGATATCCGGCAATCCAGTCCTTGGGAAGCGATTGTATTTCTTCTCTGGTACCCCGGAATAGACGGAATTGGCTGAGAAGTTCTTCTTTATCCAGGCAGAAGCGCATCTCTCCGTCATGGATCATCAGAATGTAATCAGCCACCTGATCCAGATCTTCTGTGATATGAGTGGAAAAGATTACGCTTCGTTCTCCAGATTCCACAAGTTCCTGCATACATCCAATCAGGCTTTTTCGGAAATAGGGGTCCAGTCCGCCAGCTGGTTCATCCATAAGGTAAAGCTGCGCCTGATGGGAAACGGCAAAGGCAAACTGCATACGGGTGCGGATGCCGTGAGAGAGATTCTTCACTTTTTCAGAAAGAGGAATCTCAAACCGATGGCATAGTTCCCGGAAGGTTTCCAGAGAAAAGTCCGGGTAGAAAGCCCCGAAGAGGGCTGCATTTTCTTCCGGAGAGAGGAACGGCTCGAAGAAGTCTTCGTCCAGAACTGTGCCAAGAACAGATTTGGCCTTTGCTTCCTGCTCGTAAACAGAGGCTCCGTTTATCAGAACTTCTCCGGAATCTGCCTGGTAAAGCTTCGTGATCGTGCGGATCAAAGACGTCTTTCCGGAACCGTTTAATCCAATGATTCCCATGATATATCCTGGTTCCAGGGAAAAGCTGATATCCTTCAGAGAGAAGGCGTCCAGTTGTTTGGTAAGGTTTGTCACCTTCAGTAATGGTTCCATAGAACCCCTCCTTTTGACTGTGTATATACTGTGTATTAACTGCTAATGTTTATATATACAGTATAGCAAGAAACAGGGAAATGTCAAGATGCATTTTTGTTTTGTGAAAAAAGTAAACTTTCCATAGGGATGCTTGTCAGTAAAGAACTGGTTTTATATAATAAAGAACAGACAGAAATATAAATTCTGAATGTTTGGTAAATGGGAGGAAATGAATATGAAAGACAACAAGAAATCAGTATGGATCTGGTATCCGGGAGATTTTGAAATTTATCATGGAATGCTTCAGAATTTTCAGCGAGAGGAACGTGGTTATGGCTGGCCAGCTTACTGGAAAATGGATGACTGGAGAAAAAATATGCGGTTTTTCCGCACCTATGACCTGGAAAAAGAGACTTCTTTTAAGGTGTTTGGTCATGGACAGGGTCATGTGAAGGTAAATGAGGTGAAATACCCCTTTGAAACGGAAATTAAATGCGAGCCGGGAGAATGTAAGGTAGAAGTCTTTATTGGAAATATGACAGGGCTTCCCTGTATTTACGTGGAAGGAGAGGATATCTATTCCGATACTTCCTGGGCAGCAGATGATTTTACAGAAATTCATCCAGTGGGTGTTTCTTCTCTATATCAGGAAAAAGAGAAAGATCCCAATCAGGTGTACTACGAGACAGAACTCTGCCTTCCAAAAGAAGTACGTGAGGAAGGGAACGGCGTATTATTTGACTTTGGAAGAATGGTCAACGGAACTCTTCGGTTCCATATGAAAGATTCCCAAAAAGAAAGAACAGTATGTTACGGAGAATCTGACAGAGAGGCGCTGGATACAACCTGGTGTTATTACAAACAAGAACAGGTGACCGAAAAGACAGAACTTCGCAGAAGAGCCTTTCGCTATATTTTTATTCCAGACTGTGCTCTGGGAGAGGTGGATTGCGAGGCCGTACATACCTTTGTTCCCATTGAGACAAAGGCATCTTTTCATTGTGAAGATGAAATGCTGAATAAGATCTGGGAGGTATCTGCAGAAACCTACCGTCTCTGCAGCGGATTGTTTTTTATTGACGGTATTAAGCGTGACCGGTGGATCTGGTCCGGCGATGCCTATCAGAGCTTCTTCGTAAATCCCTATCTGTTTTTTGATGAGGAAATTGACAAAAGAACCCTTCTGGCCCTTCGGGGAAACGAGGAGATCCATCAGCATATCAATACCATCGTGGACTATTCCCTGCTTTGGGTCATCAGCATTGAAAAGGAATACTGGATGACGGGAGATCGGGCGTTTGTGGAGATGATCTATCCGAAGATGGAAGGTCTGATGCGTTTGTTCCAGAGTCAGCTGGATGAACATGGATTTATCCTTGGACGGGAGCAGGACTGGGTATTTGTGGACTGGTCTGACATTGACAAGGAAGGCGCTGTCTGTGCAGAACAGATTCTTCTCCTGAAGTGTTATCAGACCATGGCATATTGTGCCAGACTTCTGGGAAAGGATGCTTCCGGATATGAAAGAGATTACGAGAAGCTGCGTAAGGCAGTCATGGAATATTTCTGGTGTGAGGAAAAGGGAGCTTTTATTGACAGTTTTCAGTCCGGCAAACAACATGTGACACGCCATGCCAATATTTTTGCGATTCTCTTTGATCTGGTGGAGGAAGAAAAGGTACAGAGTATCATCGAGCACGTGCTTCTGAATCCGGAGATCACTCAGATTACCACACCATATTTTAAGTTCTTTGAACTGGATGTATGGGGAAAAACAGGTCATCTGGATAAAGTATATGAGAGTCTGAAGAGCTACTGGGGCGGTATGCTGGAACGTGGAGCTGTGACTTTCTGGGAAGAGTTTGACCCTTCTCAGGATGAAGCCCAGCAGTATGGCATGTATGGAGATCCTTTTGGAAAGAGCCTGTGCCATGCATGGGGCGCAAGTCCCATTTATCTCCTTGGAAGATATTTCCTGGGAGTACAGCCTCTGACTCCCGGTTATGAAACGTATGAGGTAAAACCGCATACGGAATTCTTCCAGGAACTGGATTGTGTGGCCCCGGTAAAAAATGGAAGTGTTCACATTGTGTACCGGAATGGAGAATTACAGGTGGAAAAAAATAAGAAAGAAGGGAATGAAGGTTTGAAAAAAACATGAAGGATCGTTTATTTTCGGATAAGATTTTTTTAAGAAAGCTGTTTCAGCTGACAGCGCCCATTGCGCTGCAAAGTCTTATGCTGGCGCTGGTAGCGGCGGCAGACGCCATTATGCTGGGAAGTACAGATCAGAACTCCATGGCTGCGGTTTCTCTGGCCACTCAGGTTCAGTTTATTCAAAATATGCTGCTGATGGCATTTGCCTCTGCTTCTGGAATACTGGGCGCTCAGTATTGGGGAAAAGGAGACAAAAGAACAGTCAATGATATTTTCTGTATCAGTATCCGTTACAGCGGGCTGGTTTCAATTTTGTTTTTTATAGGATGCGTAGGCTTTCCCGGATATCTGATGAAGATCTTTACCAATGAAAAGGTTTTGATCTCCATTGGAATCCAGTATCTCCGTGTGGCAGGCTGGTCTTACCTTCTGACTGGTTTTTCCCAGTGTTATCTGGCGATTATGAAGGTCAGCGATCATGCGGCCCAGACAGCAATGATCAGTTCCGGCGCTGTAATCTTAAATATTGTTTTAAATGCTGTGTTTATTTTCGGTTTGTTTGGTGTTCCGGCTATGGGAGTTCAGGGAGCAGCGCTTGCCACTCTGATAGCCCGTGTGGTAGAACTTGGGTGGTGTATCCTGTGTTCTCTGAGAAAAGGATATCTTCGTCCGGATTGGAGCCGCTTTTTTAAGGCAGAACATATTTTGATCAGAGATTTTCGGAAGTGCGCCTTTCCAATTCTGGGAGCCAGTCTGTTCTGGGGAGTGGGCTTTGCTTCCTATACGGCCTTTATGGGGCACATGGGAACCAATGCAGCGGCAGCCAATTCCGTTGCCTCTGTTGTCCGTGATCTGATCTGCTGTCTTTGCAATGGAATTGCCAGCGGAGGCGGAATCCTGGTGGGCTATGAACTGGGCTCTGGAAATCTGAAACTGGGAAAGATTTATGGAGACAGACTGGTGAAGCTGGCTTTTCTTTGCGGGCTTCTGTCCACAGGAATTATGCTTCTTGCCACACCTGTTGTGATCCATTTTGTAAAGCTGACCCCTCAGGCAGGGAAATATCTGGTGGGGATGATGATCATTATGGCGGTTTATATGATTGGCCGTGCAGTGAATACCATTGTGATCAATGGAATCTTTGCCGCAGGGGGAGATACTATGTTTGATATGTACAGCCTTGCTGTGAGTATGTGGGGGCTTGCCATACCTCTGGCGGCTCTTGGAACCTTTGTGTTCCACTGGCCGGTGCTGGTGGTGTATGCCTGTACCTGCCTGGACGAGGTGGGAAAAATTCCCTGGGTGATGATCCATTATAAAAAATACAAATGGGTAAAGGATCTTACCAGGGAAATGAATTGAGAAGGAGCGGTAAACAAAAGATGCCGGAAAGAGAAATTCCCTTTAAAAAAGAACTGGAAAAATTAGAACTGCTGGTTTCCCAGGGACAGTTTGAGCTTTTGATTCCCAGGGAGATGCCAGGAGAAATCCGTCTTGTTTATCTGATGAATGATGCCGCGGAAAGCTTTCTTGTATTTCAGGGGGCAAGTCTCACAGGAACTTATCAGCCGGATTTTCAGGGGAAGCTGACGGCGGATCTGGAGCAGGAAGAGGAGCGGTATCTTCTGATCGTACATCAGGGGGAAGAAGTCTGCACCTTGTTTTTTCGGGAATTGGTATTGGAGACGCATTTGTTTGACTATGGAAAGACAGGACATTTCTGGGTAAAGGGATATGAATATTTGCGGCAGCTGGAATACAGAATTGCCATTCTTCGTGATAAGAAGGAGTACCTGGGAGAGGAGTTCTGTACAGAAGAGGAAAGACGCCTGTCTGCGCTGGCAGAGTTTCCTCCCCTGAACTTTTGCTGTTATCCGGCAGTTTCAGAAGCATATCTGGTGCCTCCCTGTGACTGGTGGCAGGTATCAGAAAAGGCATTGGCAGTTATGGGGGAACTGGCAGAGGAGGCAGGGGATCCGGCGCTTATCAGATGGCTTCACCTGTATGGAAAATTCCCATGGAAGGGAATCGCCAGAAAGATTGCTTCTATGCTTCATACAGTTCAACATGGGAAAATCGTGGATCTCCTTACCAAAAAACTGGCGGAAACCACAGCAGTATATCAGGAGCGTTCCTTTGGGAAACAGACGCAGGAACTCCTGGAAAAGGCAAGGCACAGGAAAAAAGAACTGGAGGAGATGGGAAAAAAGGTAGAATTGTTAAAAGAAGAACCGTTTTTGTACGCAAAGGATTCAGTGGAATATAAGCTTCATCTGATGATCTGGAAGGAAGAGGGCAGAGATCGTAAGGTGGAGATAGAAACGATTGAAGAATAAGAAGCGAGAGAGCAGAAGGGAGCGCGGATGGTATGTGGTTTGTGTTTGCATTGGGATCAGCAGTATTTGCAGCATTAACTTCGATTTTGGCAAAGATAGGAATTGAAGGTGTCAGTTCAAATCTGGCAACGGCCATTCGGACTGTGGTGGTGTTAATCATGGCCTGGGGGATCGTGTTTATGACAGGAGGACAGAAGGGGATTTCCGGAATCAGTCATAAAAACTGGTTATTTCTTATTTTGTCCGGTCTTGCAACAGGGGCCTCATGGCTTTGCTATTACAAAGCGCTGCAGCTTGGAGAAGTATCTAAGGTAGTTCCCATTGATAAATTAAGTGTGGTGCTGACCCTCATCCTTGCATTTGTTTTTTTACATGAGCAGTTTACTGTAAAATCAGCGGTTGGTGCGCTTCTGATCACAGCAGGAACTCTGGTAATGGTATTATAGGCGCGTCAGAGAAAATGAAACTCTGTGGAGATTTTGAGAATCACAAAATCTTCACAGAGTTTTTTAAGTTTATTTTAAGTAAGGCTTTTATACTGAAGAACGATAGAAAAAAGAAGTGATTATGAAGGGAGTTATTATGAAGAAAAAACAAATCGCAATTTTACTTGGAATGACATTATGCATGATGCCGCTTTCTTCCTGCAGCGCTGATGCAAAAACAGATACAAAACAAGAAGAAACAAAAGAAACAGGAGAAGATCAGGAAAACAGGATTTTTGGAGAAGTAATTTCCGTAAAAGAGGATTCCATAACCATTTCAGAAGGAAAGGAGGAAGACGGTGAGGAGCAGACCGTTGCAATTACAAAAGATACGGTAATACAAAAACAGTCCATGAGGCAGCCGGGAGGCGGTCAGGCTCAGAAGGTTGAAGAATATGAGGCTGTAACTGAGTATACAGAAGATACAGAAACAGAGGAAGAGACTTACTCCTCCACAGGAACTGATGAAAATGCGATTCATGTTTCCGGGGAGGCAAAGGTGGTTCTGAAAACACCTGAGATTGAAAGAACTTCAAAGGACAGCACAGGGGGCGATACTTCCAGCTTTTACGGAGTAGGAGCCGCACTTCTTACCAGTTCTGGAACCAGTTATGTCAGCGGTGGAAATGTAACAACCGATGCAAAAGGCGGCGCAGGACTTTTTGCCTATGATACAGGTGTTGTGTATGCGGCAGATACCGCAATTTCCACAGAGCAGGATACCTCTGGAGGAATTCATGCAGCAGGGGGTGGAACAGTCTATGCCTGGAATCTGGATGTAAACACAGAGGGAGAATCCTCCGCGGTAATCCGAAGTGACCGGGGAGGTGGAACCATGGTGGTGGATGGAGAAAGCTATACCTCCAACGGAACAGGTTCCCCATCTGTTTACTGTACAGCAGATATTGCGATAAATGATGCGCAGCTGACAGCAAATGGTTCAGAGGCTGTTTGTATTGAAGGCTTGAATTCTCTGCATTTATATGATTGTGATCTCACTGGAAATATGAGTGATGACCAGAGAAATGACTGTACCTGGAATGTGATTCTTTATCAGAGTATGTCCGGAGATTCAGAAGTGGGAAACAGTACCTTTGAAATGAGTGGAGGGACTCTGACTGGAAAAAACGGAGGAATGTTCTATACCACAAATACAGAAAGCACCATCACTTTGTCAGGAGTGGACATCTCTTATCCTGACGATTGTGAATATTTTTTGAAATGCACTGGAAATACCAATGAAAGAGGCAGGGGAAAACAGGGAGCAAATGGCGCAGACTGTCTGTTTACCGCGATTGGGCAGGAAATGAAGGGAGATCTGATCTGGGATGGAATCAGCCAGCTGGATGCTTATCTCACAGAAAAGAGCTGCTTAAATGGAGCAATCGTAAAAGAAGAAACCACGGACAGCGAAGATGGAGATGGCTCCTGTAATGTTTTTATCAGCCAGGATTCCAGTTGGATTGTGACAGGAGACAGTACCGTAAAAGGACTGTATTGTGCTGGAACTATTTCAGATGCAGAGGGTAATACCGTGACAATCAAAGGGACGGATGGAACTGTTTATGTGGAAGGCACCAGTGATTATACAATTACAACAGAGTCTTATGAAGACCAGGCTGATCTTTCTTCTGCATCCAAAACCACATCATGGAGTGACTATGAAGTGGAGAAACCGGCAGAATTATAAGAATATCATTTGCAGAATAATTGCTTGACTGATTAGCCTGGGTATGTTTAAAACAGAGAAAATCAGAAAGCAGATCAGGAGGACAGGAATGAAAAGCAGGAAACATAAAAAAATAATCATCTGTACAGCGGCTGTGCTTGCAGTAACCGGCGGCGCAGGCGCTGCAATCTGGCAGTATCAGGCGAAGCAGAAGCTCCAAGCGCCGGAACAGAAAAATCAGGCATCCAAAGCCACAGCAGAAGTCAGCTCTCTTTCTAATACCATCGTGGGGACAGGAAATCTGGAAGCAGATACCCCGGTTTCACTGAAAATCCCTTCTGGAATCACCATTTCAGAAGTCAAAGTGGAAAGCGGAGACCATGTTTCCAAAGGCGATGTCCTGGCAACTGTTGATTCCGTTTCTGTGCTGAGCACAATAGAAGAGGTAGAGGAACAAATAGACAGTCTGGATGCGCAGATTGCAGAAAATCAGGAGGCAGATGAGGAAGAAACCATTACGGCATCTGTCAGCGGCCGGGTGAAAAAAATCTATATAGAAGAAGGGGAAACTCTTGCAGACTGTATGCTGGAAAACGGTGCGCTGATGCTTCTGTCCATTGATGGGAAGCTGGCGGTGGATCTGGAGAAGACAGAGGCGGAGGTTTCCCAGGGAGAAACTGTGACAGTGACGTTATCCAGCGGAACGCAGGTAGAAGGAACGGTGGAGTCTGTGGAGAATCATTCCAGTACAGTTACCCTGACAGACAGTGGTGTGGGAATGGGAGATACGGCAGTAATCACCAATGAAGCAGGAGAAACAGTGGGTTCAGGAATAACGTATATCCACCAGCCGCTGGAGGTGACTGGAACCATGGGAAGCGTTACGGACATCTCTGTGTCAGAGGATCAGGCTGTGGAAAGTGGAGATACTCTTCTGACTCTGGAAGAGGACAGTCAGACGGTGGAATATGCTGTGCTTCATGCACAGAGAGAAGCCTTGTCACAGACGCTGACAGAACTTCTCGCCCTGTCAAAGGATGGCACCATTACTGCTACAATGGATGGAACCATCGAGGATGTTTATGTTTCTGAGGAAGACACAGAGGATACCGCCCAAAGTACCTCCACATCGGGAGGTATTGCCGTACAGGCAGTGAATATGTCTTACCGGAGCAGCGCTTCCTCTTCATATACCGGTAATTCCGGTGGAAGTTCTGTAAAGCTCTTAAAGCTGGGAACCAGCTCGGCATCTGCCGCTGAGGAAATAATGGAACCAATGCCGGAAGCAGAAAATCAGGAAACAGAAGGAACAGAGGAAACAGAGAGACAGACGTTATATCTGTCTATTGGAGACGCTGCATCTGGAAATGCTCAGATGCTGAGAATTGTTTCTCCAAAAGAGGGAGAAGCGGCTCAGACTTCCATCTCTACGTCTGATGGAAGCTATACGGGAAGTATTTCCTGGAATCCAGGAGATGCAGCCTTTCTTCCGGGAGTGACTTACCAGGCAGGAGTAACCCTACTGGCTGGAACAGGATATTCCTTTGCGGCAGATAGCATTTCTCAGACATCTTCCGGTGTTTTATCTGGCATTTCCCTGTCAGAGGACGGAACCTCCCTGAGCTTTACCCTGACATTTCCAGAACTTGGGGGAAGTGTAGAAGAGCAGGTTCTTCTTCCGGAAGCATGGGAGGCGCCTCTCAGGGAGGTACGTCTGCAACACAGAGCGGATCTTCGGATCAGACAGAAGACACAGATACAAAGGACAGCTCTTCTTCCCAGTACAGCACAGATACCACAGCCTTTACGATTTCCGGAGATGATACCATGCTTCTTTCTGTCAGTGTGGATGAGCTGGATATCAATTCTGTTTCCAAAGGACAGCAGGCAGAAGTGACCTTTGATGCCATAGAAGAAGCCTTTGAAGGAACCAATGTCAGTTAGTTAAGTTGAAAGGTTAAATTCTGTGTGTGGGGTCTA
>CALCDJ010000007.1 GCA_937900135.1 uncultured Blautia sp.
GGCAGCATAAGGTCGAACATTCTTGAGAAAAAAGTGTAAACCAATATTGACAATACCAGTTTGAGTAAATATTCAAAAAATGGTTATCAGAGATTTGGCCGATGTATTTTGACTTTTGTAAAAGTTGAAATCGCATCGGCTTTTTTCTTTACTGAATTTCAGAGAAAAGATGTTATACAGTTCAGGAGTTACAGGAAATTTTAGGAATCAGCAGACCTACTATTTATAACCTTTTGAAGAAAAAGGAATTCCGGTGGATCCAGTTGGATGGCGGAAAGTATCGCATCTCTAAGAAGAGTTTCGATGACTGGCTCGATAACTTGGAACAGTAAAAAACAAGGTGTTGATCAGGCAGATTTTGTCTGCATCGACATCCTAAATTTTTATCTGGATTTGAGATATGATATAGGAAAAATAACACTAACGCTAAAAAGACAGGAAGTGAAGAATAAATGGCAACAGCAATTATGAAACAAAAAGAAGCTCCGGAAATGGGAAAACTGAACAGGATGAAATGAAAGAAGTCCTTGGTGACGAATATATGGATTATAACCTGGTTATGGCAAGTCTTACCTGATACAAACTTAGAATGAAAAAACCTCGCTGTGGTAGAAATATGATATTGTTGATATAATAACCACATGGTTCGGAGGGATTGAAAAAGAGATAATATGATATGGAGGAATGAAAGATGGTAAAACCGATAATGAAAGATGTGTTCTTTCTGGGACAAAAGTCAGAACCTGCTACAAAGGCAGATCTGCAAGTGGGAAAGGATCTACAGGATACCTTACAGGCAAATCGTGCCGGGTGTGTGGGTATGGCTGCGAATATGATTGGTGTGAAAAAGAGAGTAATCATTGTAAATATGGGATTCGTAGATGTTGTGATGTTTAATCCGGTTTTGCTGAGCAAGGATACGCCATACGAAACAGAAGAAGGATGTCTGTCTCTTACCGGTGTTCGGAAAACAACACGATATGAAAATATTGAAGTGGAATATTATGATATGAATTGGAAAAAGCAACGACAGAAACTGAGTGGATGGCCTGCTCAGATCTGTCAGCATGAGCTGGATCATCTGGAAGGAATTTTAATTTGAGTTTTTTGAAATTATGGGAGTGATCGATTATGGCATCGGAACGAACCGATGAATTATACAAAGTTTTGCTGGACAGAGGATATCCCAAAGAGTTCTGTGCAGAAATTGCCTTTAAAAATATGGATACAGACTATACTGCCACCCGGATGCTTGGATATTTGTATCGGGTGAGTGATCCCAGAATCGAGGATCTGGTGGATGAGATGCTTGCAATCTTAAGTGACAGAGATGCAATCATCCAGAAAAAAGAAATGGAACATGCCCAGGCTGTGATCAATGAGATTTACAGAAACGGATTGTAAAGAAAATATGGTACAAGAAAATGATTCGAAAATTTAAAACTGAATGTGTATAAGAAAAATAGGAAAGCCGTGTGAGGGAGAACCTCATGCACGGTTTGATGAGGGGAAAGAGGGCAGAAGCCCTCTAACCTGCTCTACCATTATACCCACACATATTAAAGATAAGTGGGTATAATGAATGCAAGGAACTGGGCATTCATCAAAAATACAGAGTGAATCTATCGGAAACCTAACGGAAATATATGATTACCTGCATCAGTTGTTTTGATGGAGCAGCAGAAGGCTTTTACCATGGCATGATGCTAGGACTGGCAGCAGGTATGTCCCCAAGATATTACATCAGATCAAACAGGGAATCCGGAGAGGGAAGATTCGATCTTGTGTTGGAGCCTAAGGTACATTCTTTGCCGGGCATTATCATGGAATTCAAAGCGACAAAGGATGATGCAGGTTTATCTGCACCTGCCGCTGAGGCTCTGAAGCAGATTGAGGATAAGCACTATGATACAGATATGAAGGACCGTGGAATCAAGGAAATTGTGAAATATGGCATTGCCTTTGCAGATAAAAATGTAGAGATTGCAAAAGGCTGAAAAGATAAGTCCACCCCTTTGCCAATTCGCCCAGACTTGCAGTTTTCTTTGCATAAAACCATACCCTGGCTAATGGGGCGCTTTTTTGTGTTTGGAAAAACGCATGATTTTATTGCTTTGAGGATGATTTTTTAGTCTGACTGAAGAAGGAAGAAATGATGAGTGAGATAAAAAAGGTGAGATTGCGAGAGTTGTTTGCCAAAGGCGATGAAGTAAGGATGGCGTTTATTTTTCTATTTCTATCATGTATAATGGAATGAGGATAGTTATCACTGAGCGAAAGGAAGTATGAAAATGAACCCTACGATTGACTACTATAATCTTAATGCGGGAAATTTTACAGAGAATACACAGAATGTTGATATGCATTTTGCTCAGGATAAATTTCTTTATTTGTTGAAAGAGGGAGCCGCTATCCTTGATTTCGGATGTGGCTCCGGTCGTGATACGAAATATTTTCTGGATCAGGGGTATCAGGTAACAGCTATCGATGGATCTGCAGAAATCTGTAGATTAGCAAGCCTCTTTACTGGTATTGAAGTGAAAGAACTGCTGTTTCAGGAATTGGATGATATTAATACATATGATGGCATCTGGGCTTGTTCTTCTATTTTGCATTTGCCGAAGAATGAGCTTCTTTTGGTGATTCAAAAAATGTGTGCTGCGCTTAAAGGTACTGGCGTAATTTATGCTTCCTTCAAATACGGTGATTTTGAAGGTGTGCGTAATGGGCGTTATTTTACAGATTTTGTGGAAGAGACATTTCAGGAATTTATGAGAGGGATTCCGAAACTTGCGATAGAAGATCACTGGATTACTGGTGATGTCAGACCAGGAAGGGGTGATGAGAGATGGCTCAATTTGATACTCCGCAAATCGGATATATGTTAAAGGTCAATGGAGAATACCATAATGCCTTGTATATTGAGGGATTTTCTCAGATGATGAAGGATCCTTCCTATTGCTATAAATTTTATTGGCTGGAAGCCATCGTAGATCTTATTTCGGAGGGTATTCAGGATACAACGTTCGATGCAATTATTGATGAGATGATTTGCAATGCCTGGTATTCTGTCAGAGAATTTCATATTCACCTTAGTGGTATGCAGGCAGATGGCCTTGTCAGAGATGGTCTGGAACGAGCGGTTCTTAAATTGACAGAACTTAGTAATCTGTCGGCAAATGCGTCCAGAGTGGAAATCAAAAATGCAATCCGGGAGCATAACGCAGAATTGAAAACATTCAAAGTACAGCTGACAAATATGGTTCCTGGTCGGGCACTGGCGGGGTTTTTCTCAAAAAGTTCTGAGGAAGTACCATGGGGAAGTATTCGCAGAAAACCAGTACGGAATGTACAATCTGATTCACGAGCGAGCAGGTCTTCATAAGCTATTTGAAGCCTGCTATCGGGATAATCTGCATTCTATTTGGGCAGGACAGGAATTGTACAAACCAGGAAATTCAAAGGAAGAATTCTATCATATCTTGCAGAAAAACATGCAGCCAGTCTATGATTCTGCCAGACGGCAGGGGTATGAAATCTGGAATTATTGATAATACACATTGATTAGATATGTAAAGGCAGGTGAGGCAGAATGATCAAGATACGTTGCGTTGTGGAGCGCATTACCTAAGTTTGCACCAGATGAGGTTATTCCGGAAGATGCTGCCAAAGAGATTGAAAAAGAATGTATTTATCTGCCGCCGTTTTGTTTTGCGGAAGTTGGTGTTGCCAGCAAATTGAAAAAGCTGGCTGCAGAACCGGCAGAGGACAGACTATGGGTTTCTCTTATGAAGGGCAGGAAGGATACGGGTAATCCGAAGCTGTCTGTGGATGTGGATAAGATCCAGAATACTATAAATATGAAGTATGATGAGGTGCAGGTGGAAGCCATTCGCCGAGCAGCGACTGCAAAGGTTCTGGTGCTTACCGGTGGTCCGGGTACAGGAAAAACCACTACAACACAGGGAATTATTGCGGCTTATCGCACTTTTGGACTGAATATATTGCTGGCAGCTCCTACAGGACGTGCCGCCAAGAGAATGACGGAAGCCACCGGTTTGGAGGCAAAGACCATCCACCGACTTTTAGAATTCAAACCGCCGGAGGGCTATCAGAAAAATGAAGAAACCCCTCTTGAGGGTGATGCTCTGATTGTAGATGAGTGTTCTATGATTGATATTGTTCTGATGAATGCGCTAATGAAAGCTATCCCGCCTCATATGCGTTTGATCCTGGTGGGGGATATTGATCAGCTTCCATCGGTTGGCGCAGGAAATGTGCTCCGTGATATAATTGACAGTGAGGTATTTCCTGTGGTTCGTTTGACCAGAATTTTCCGTCAGGCTCAAACCAGCCGGATTATCATGAATGCACATAAGATCAATGCCGGTCAGATGCCGGATACGTCCAATGGAAAGAATACGGATTTCTTCTTTATGATTCAGGTGTTGACACCGATGCAAAGAGGTGTAGTCGGCGCTGCTAATCTGAATATGGTACTGCAGGAAGCATTGAATCCTCATGGAGAAGGCCTTCGAAGAAGTGGATTTGTCTATCGGCCAAATGATAAGGTTATGCAGATTAAGAATAATTATGATAAGGAAGTTTTCAATGGCGATATCGGGATCATCGAATCAGTGGATATGCAGGATCGTACCCTTCTGGTAAATTTTGATGGCCGGAGAATTGAGTACGATGCTACTGAGTTGGATGAACTGGTGCATGCTTACGTAACAACTATTCATAAAGCCCAGGGGTCCGAGTATCCCATTGTTGTTATGCCGGTACTAATGAATCATAATGTGATGCTGCAAAGGAATCTAATCTATACTGGTATTACCCGGGCTAAGAAGATTCTGGTGATGGTTGGCACAAAGAAGGCCCTTTTTTATGCAGTGAGAAATGTAACAGTCACCAAGAGAAATACCCTTCTGAAGGAGCGGCTGGCCAGTGAGATTCAGGTAAGAAAACCTGGCAGGATTTACTATCTGGACTTTGGGAATCCGGCTGCCAGTATGCAGATGGTGGCAGAGGAGAAAGCTCCATATGGGAATGAGTAAATATAAAAGAGAAAGGAACCGGGTATTCCCTCAGAAGAAAAAACAAAAGCAGATCCGGTGTTAATGAGATAAATTACAGCGTGGTATTGTGGTATGAGAAACTACGCTTGAGATAAGGAGATAAAAAAGATGATAGAAACTTTAAGAGAACACACTATTTTTCACGAACATTATGAGCTGCGTCAGGTTTGTCCTGGAGATGCAGAAGCAGCAACAGAAATTGAAGCAATTTGTTTTCCGCCCAGCGAAGCATGTACCTTTCCAATCATGAAGGAACGTATTGCCCTGGCGTCAGATTCTTTTCTTGTTGCAACAGACAGAAGAACCGGAAAAATGGTGGGTTTTATCAATGCTCTTTGTACAGATGAACAATCTTTGAGAGATGAGTTGTTTACAGATACAAGTCTCCATGATCCAGAGGGAAAAAATGTAATGATCTGTAGTGTGGCAGTACTTCCGGAATACCAAAAGCAGGGAATTGCCAGAGGGATGATGAAGGAATTTTTATGGAGACAGAAGAGCGCAGGAAAGAAACAGGCGATTCTCACATGTGTACCAGGAAAAGTAAGTATGTACCAGAAATTTGGCTTTACAGATCGGGGAGAATCAGAATCTTCCTGGGGTGGAGAAAAATGGCATGAAATGTGGTGTGTGTTAGGGGAACAGTAAATTTTTTGTGAAACAGATCAACGACATTGTAAGTTACATAACTTGACAAGTCAATTTCTGCTCCGTATAATGAGAATTGACTTGTCAAGAAAAGGAGATATTATGGAAAACCGTATATTGGGAAAAAGCATTGCCATTCTTCATCGGAGAGAGCAAAAGTATATGATCCAGACAATGAAGGAGTATGGAATTGGCTATTCCAGTTATAATTTTTTGTTTTATTTATCCGCGAATCCTGGCAGCAGCCAGAAGGAAATGTGTGAGAATATGGCTGTGAATGAGGCGCTTGCAGTAAGGACTATGAAGAAGCTGGAGAAGGAGGGCTTTATCCAGCGAAAAAAATCAGAAGAAAATGGAAGATCGTATGCGATTTATCTCACAGAAAAGGGTGAAGAGACAATTCCAAGGATGCGCAGAGCCCTTGCCAAATGGTGGTCGCAGGTGCTTTCTGTTCTGTCGGAAGAAGAGCAGCAGCTTATGGTCAGCGGATTGGAAAAGATGGCATGTCATTCTGAAGAGGTGTTCCATAGTACAAAAAAACAACAGGAGGAATGTCATGGAAGAGAAACAGAATAATCCCCTTGAGACAGAGCCCATAGGTACATTGCTTGCCAGATTTGCAATTCCCAGTATCATTGCCATGCTGGTAAGCTCTTTGTATAATATTGTAGACCAGTTTTTTATTGGAAGAAGTGTGGGAATGCTGGGAAATGCAGCTACCAATGTAGCTTTTCCCCTTACAATTACCTGCACGGCAATTTCACTTCTGTGTGGAATCGGAGGCGCTGCGAATTTTAACCTTTCCATGGGGCGGAAGGCCAAGGACAAAGCAGTCCAATTTGCCGGCGGCGCCATTGGAATGATGCTGATCTTAGGCGTGGTGCTCAGTATTGTGTCAGAAATCTTTCTGGAACCTATGATGATAGCATTTGGTGCCACAGATAAGATTTTGGATTATTCCCTTACCTACACAGGAATTACGGCTCTGGGCTTTCCCTTTCTGATTGTAACCACTGGTGGAAGCAATCTGATTCGGGCAGACGGCAGTCCCAAATTTTCAATGATGTGTACGCTGGTTGGCGCAATTATTAACACAATTCTGGATCCACTGTTTATCTTTGTATTTGATATGGGAATTGCCGGAGCTGCGTGGGCAACCATTATTGGTCAGGTGGCATCCGGTTTGATGGTGCTGGTATATTTGTCCCGATTTAAAACGGTTCATATTCCGTTAAAAGCACTGATTCCTTCCAGAACTTCCTGGATTCCCATTGTTTCCCTGGGTGTGGCGCCGTTTTTTAATCAGCTTGCGATGATGATTGTGCAGATTGTTATGAATAACACACTGACTTATTACGGCGCGCAGTCTTCTTATGGCAGTGATATTCCGCTGGCATGCGCAGGAATTATTTCCAAGGTGGGAATGATTTTCTTTGCGATTGTCATTGGAATTTCTCAGGGAATTCAGCCAATTATCAGTTACAATTACGGGGCTGAAAATTATGACCGTGTAAAACACACATACAAAAAAGCTGTGACAGCAGCGATTGGAATTTCCATTGTGGCATTTTTATTGTTCCAGTTCTTTCCAAGACAGATTATTGGTATTTTTGGTTCTGGAAGCGAAGAATATTTTCTTTTTGCAGAGAAATTTTTCCGGATTTATATGTTCTTTACTTTTATCAATGGAATCCAGCCAATTACAGCGAATACCTTTACCTCAATTGGAAAAGCAGGAAAGGGTGTCTTCTTGTCCCTTACCAGACAGATCATTTTCCTGTTGCCGTTGCTGATTATCCTGCCAATATTCATAGGAATCGAAGGCGTTATGTTTTCAGCGCCTATCGCAGACGGAATTGCGGCTGTGCTCTGTATTTTCTTTATTGTGAAGGAATTTAAACACATGGGTGAAGAGAAGCTTTGACGAAGGGTGTTTGCCCTTACGGAGGAAAAAATGTCGAAATATACGAAAGCAAGAATCATGGAGACGTTTCTTGGTCTGTTAAATGAAAAAAGCATGGATCGTCTGACTGTGAAGGAGATTATTGAGAACGCAGAAGTGAACAGAAATACCTTTTATTATCATTTTGAAGATATTTACGATCTCCTGTATCAGGTTTTTAAGAAAAAACTGGAGGACTTTTGTAACAAAGGAAAAATGGGAGATACGTTCTATGAAGCGTATATCCGTTCCGCAGAGTTTTTGATGGAAAACAAAAAGGCTATGTTCCATATTTACCATTCAAAAGACAAGGAATTGCTTCAGACGTATATAGAAAAAATGACAGCCATCCTTGTGGAACAATTTGTGAGAGAAGCTGCCGCTTCCTATGAGATTCCAGAAGAAGGAATTGCCTATCTCACCAGATTTTACAGCTATTCGTTTGTGGGAAATGCAATGCACTGGATTCAGGAAGGAATGGCGCCGTACCAGGAACACGATTTGTTCCTTGCTTCAAAATTATTTGAAGATTCCATTGACAATCTGATTCAGTCATATCTGAGAAATCAGGAATCGGCAAAAACATGAATATTTACAGACAAAAATCATAAAATGTGTGAAAAGCATATGTATAATGATTTTTGTCTGTATTTTTTTGTCTCTTTTTCCGATAAGATGTGGATATCAAAAAGAAGAACAGAAGGAAGGCGAATAAGATGCAGGTACTGAAAAAAGTGAAACTTGCATATAGTATGGTTTCCCTGGTGATGCTTCTGTATGGAATCTTTTTACTTGTATATCCGCAGCTGGGAATACAGTGGATTTATAAAATCGGTGGAATCTTATTCATCATCGTTGGTATTGCAAAGATCATCGGATATTTTTCCAAGGATATTCTGCAGCTGGCATTTCAGCATGATCTGGCCATGGGAATTCTGTCTGTCATAATAGGTCTTTTAACGCTGATCTGGACAAAGGATATGATCAGGATTTTAACCATCTGTCTGGGCTTGTTTATGCTGGTAGAAGCATTGTTGAAGATTCAGACTTCCATTGATGCAAAACGGATTGGAATGGGACATTGGTGGATGATTCTTGTGCTTGGCCTTATCACAGGGAGTATTGGCGGTATGCTGGTTATGGTTCCTCTGCATGGTACCAATCTGCTCATCCGGTTTATAGGTCTGACGATTCTGGCCTATGGAATCATGAATCTGTATGTGGTACAGAATACAGTGAATACATTCAAAAGAGACTAAAAAATCATAAAGGAGTGTTTGATTTATGGGAATCACAAATGAATTTAAAAAGGCAACATTAAAGACGGCGTTTCATTATCTGGAAAAGGACCCGGAAAAAAATGTTCATAAATTAATGGCATTGGTAGATAAATTTGCAGGAGATGGTCCAGACAGCTTTCCAACACAGAGAGAGGCTTTTCGCAATGTGCTGGCAGATCCTGAAAATAATATGTACCAGCTGATCATGAGCATATTGAAGGATATTGATAAAGAGGTTTTGAAAAAAACTCTGGAGAATTTCTTCTTTAATGCCAATATTGTGGGATGGCCGAAGCAGGAGGAAAACAGAAAGAAATACGGATGTAACATTCCGTGGGCAATTCTTTTGGACCCCACTTCCGCATGTAATCTTCACTGCACCGGATGTTGGGCAGCAGAATATGGAAATAAGCTGAATCTGACCTTTGATGAAATTGATTCCATCATCACACAGGGAAAAGAGTTGGGCGTTTATATGTATATCTATACCGGCGGCGAACCTCTTGTAAGAAAAAAAGATTTGATAGCGTTATGTGAAAAACATCACGATTGCCAGTTTTTAAGCTTTACAAACGCAACGTTAATCGATGAAGCATTTGCGGATGAAATGCTTCGGGTGAAAAACTTTATTCCGGCGATCAGCGTAGAGGGATTTGAGGAAGCAACCGATGGAAGAAGAGGACATGGAACCTATCAGAAAGTTGTAAAGGCAATGGAAATCCTGAAGAAGAAACATCTGCCGTTTGGAATCTCATGCTGCTACACCAGTCGGAACCTGGATTCCATCAGTTCTTTTGAGTTTGTAGATCAGATGGTGAAATGGGGCGCCAAATTTGTATGGTATTTCCATTACATGCCTGTAGGAAACGATGCAGTACCGGAATTACTTCCAAATCCACAGCAGAGAGAGTTTATGTATCACAGAATTCGTGAGATCAGAAGTACAAAACCTATCTTTGCCATGGACTTCCAGAATGACGGCGAATATGTTGGCGGATGTATTGCCGGTGGAAGACGTTACTTACATATCAATGCCAATGGAGATGTGGACCCTTGTGTATTTATCCATTATTCTGATTCCAATATCCGGGAAAAAACATTGCTGGAATGTCTGCAGTCACCGATTTTTATGGCATATCACGAGGGACAGCCCTTTAACGAAAACCATTTGCGTCCGTGTCCAATGCTGGAAAATCCGGAAATGCTTAGAAGAATGGTACATGGAACTGCTGCACATTCTACTGACCTTCAATCTCCGGAAAGCGTAGACCATCTTTGTGACAAATGTGTGGATTATGCGGATAACTGGAAGCCTACCGCTGAGAAATTGTGGAAAAACAGCCCACGCGGACAAAAAGAAAATGAAAGATAAATCCCTGGAAATATAAAAATTGAAGAACTGTAGCCTTGGGACGTGAATGGTCATGAGGCTGCAGTTTTTTTGCTTTGTTTTCAATGAAACAGAAAAATATGGTATAATGGCAATAAATCATTCCAGGGGGTGAAAAAAATGCTTCAGTTCATATTATTTATGATTTATATTCTGCTGATTCTTATGGTGATCTTTGTGGAGCGAAAGCGGCCAACAGAGGCGCTTTTATGGGTGGTGATCATGATTTGTCTTCCATATGTGGGGACAATTTTATATTTGATATTTGGAAGCACAGTGGCGATCAAACTCACAGCAGCTATCCGAAAGAAAAAGTTGAATGCACAGCCTTTTGATGTGGAACGTATGCAGTGGGATTGTATAGAGGAAGGCCAGTTATCGGAATCAGATCTGCAGGTGGTACAGTTTAATACGGTTTACAATGCGAGTAAGCTGACTTCTTATCAGAAAGCGGACTTTTATACCAATGGCAGAGACCACTACACGCAGCTTTTTCAGGATCTGGAGCATGCAGAAACGTGTATTTTCATTGAATTTTATACCATTCATCACGATCTGGTGGGAGAACAGCTGGTGGAGCTGCTTACCAGAAAGGCAGAAGAAGGGCTGGAGGTTTGGGTAATGTGCGATTTTGTGGCAAACCTTTCTACGCCTCAGAAGATGTTTCAGCCTCTTGTGAGAGCAGGGGGAAAGGTGGTACGTGTCAAACCGTATCTTACACATTATCGCAGCCACCGCAAAATTGTCTCTATAGATCAGAAAATCGCATACATAGGTGGAATGAATATTGGCAAACAGTATGCCAATATGGACAAAGTAAAAAATCCATGGAGAGATACGCAGATTCGTTTGGAGGGAGCCTGCGCGTCTGTATTAAACGGGTATTTTTTGAAGGACTGGTTTTGTTCTATCAAACGCTGCGACTGGCAGCATACGATTTCTTATATCAATCAGATGGAAACAAAAGCATATGAGATGACCTCATCCCTGTGCCAGTTTATTGCAGGCGGGGTGGATACGGACAAGGAATCTGTAAAGATGTGCTATTTAAGTATGATCCGAAGTGCAAAAAAGCGTATTCGAATTCAATCCCCGTATTTTATTCCAGATGCTTCTATTCTGGATGCACTGAAAACAGCGGCGGCTTCCGGTGTAGAGATTCAGTTGATGATTCCGGGAATCAAGGCAAGTTTTTTCCTGGACCCGGTTACCAATTATTACAGCGGACAGCTTCTGGAGTATGGAACCAAGGTGTATAAGTACCAAGGCTACATTCATGCAAAGACTATGATCATTGATGAAGAATTGTGCTGCATTGGTTCGGTAAACATGGATATGAGAAGTTTAATGGTGGATGATGAGGTATGCGGTGTTTTTTATGAAAATGAACTGGTACAGAGATACAATCAGATTTATGAAGAGGATATCACACACTGTACGCCTTACACCTGGGAAGTATTCCAGAAGCGTGGCAGAAAAGAACGGATGCTGGAAAGTATTTTCTTCCTTTTTGCTCCGTTGATGTAAGTGTCTGGTTTCCCGGAAAGATTGCTTTACACAGGAAAATGAAATCGCTATAATAAGAACAGATAAAAAGAACAGGAGGTACATAAGATGTTAGACAAAAAAGTAGTAGAGTTGTTAAATCAGCAGATCAATAAGGAATTTTATTCCGCATATTTATATCTGGATTTTTCCAATTACTGCATTGACCAGGGCCTGGACGGATTGGGAAACTGGTACAAGGTGCAGACACAGGAAGAAAGAGATCATGCGTTATTGTTCATCCAGTATCTTCAGAACAATGGGGAGCAGGTAGTTCTGGAAGCCATTGATAAACCGGATATCCAGTTAGCTGATGTAAAAACCGTATTGGAAGAAGGGCTGAAACATGAGCAGTATGTAACCAGTCTGATCCACAACATTTACGATGCCGCATATTCTGTGAAGGATTTCCGTACCATGCAGTTTCTGGACTGGTTTGTAAAGGAACAGGGAGAAGAAGAGACTAATGCAGAAAATCTGGTGAAGAAATACCAGTTGTTCGGCGGAGATCCCAAGAGCCTTTATATGTTGGATAATGAACTCGGCGCAAGAGTTTACAGCGCGCCGTCTCTGGTACTTTAATATGAATCGGGAAAAAGTAGTCTGTCCCTGTTATAAGGTTACCAAGGGAGATATCATAGATGCAGTAGAAGCAGGCGCATCCTCCTTCAAAGAAGTAAAAAAAGTAACAAAGGCAGGTAAGGGCTGCGGAAAATGTAAGAAGAAAGTAAAGAAGCTCACGAAGAAGCTTCTGGCAAAAGAAAAGGAATAAGCCCCGGAATAAAATTGGAATTAACAGATTAAACACATTTTTCCCACAAAGTGAACACAAAATACCGATATACTATGAGGCATAAAAGAGAAACAGAGACAACGGAATAACAGAAAATGCCGTTGTGAATAGAAACTGGAAATTCCAAGGAGGGGAATTTATTATGAAAGATAGAAATGAAAGAAAAGAACAGACAAAGAAAATTGTAAAAAAAGGATTGACCTTAAGCTTATGCGCAGTACTTGCAGGAGGACTTGCAGCAGGCGCTTTTGAAGGTGTGAACCGCCTTACCGGATGGAATGGAGCTGCCAGCAGTGTGGAGGCTTCCGCTAAGGAAGAAGATCAGGTGAAGCTGGTACAGACAGCTAAGAAATCTGATAAAAAGACAGAAGACAATGACAGCAAGAAAAAGGTAACCGGAAGCCTGGATGTTTCAGATATTGCAGCAGAGGCTATGCCATCCGTTGTTTCCATTACAACAAAATCCACACAGGAGGTTCAGGAATTATACGGAATGTTCGGTGGATACAGCTACGTTCCACAGGAACGTGAGGTGGAAGGCAGCGGTTCCGGAATCATTATCGGTCAGAACGACGAAGAGCTTCTGATTGCTACCAACTATCATGTAATCGAAGACGCAGATAATGTTACCGTTTCCTTTATTGACGGAGAGGTATACGAGGCGAAGGTAAAAGGCTTCGATGAAGGAAGAGATCTTGCCGTGGTATCTGTGGCAGTAGATGATATTTCTGATGACACTATGGACCAGATTAAAGTAGCAACCATTGGAGATTCCGATGATCTGGTAGTAGGAGAACAGGTGGTAGCCATTGGAAATGCTCTTGGCTATGGACAGTCTGTTACCACAGGTATTGTAAGCGCTAAGAACCGTCGTCTGAATGAAGGCACACAGAGCGTGGAAGACAACAAGGATAACGATGGCGTCAATCTGATTCAGACAGATGCGGCAATCAACCCTGGTAACAGCGGCGGCGCTTTGCTGAACATGAACGGTGAGGTTGTAGGTATCAACTCCGCAAAACTTGCTTCCACAGAAGTAGAAGGTATGGGTTATGCCATTGCGATCACAGATGTTTCTGATATTCTGGAAAATCTGATGAATGAAACACCAAGAGATAAGATCGAAGACGGCAATCATGGCGTTCTGGAGATCAAAGGAAGTACCGTCAGCGCAGAAGGCGTACAGGTTTATGGAATGCCTCAGGGTGTTTTTGTGGCAGAGGTGACAGAAGATGGCGCAGCAGATGATGCGGGCATTAAGAAGAACTATATCATCACAGAATTTAATGGCAAGATTGTAAGTACCATCGAACAGCTGATCAGTATGCTGGAATACTATGAGCCAGGCGAAGAGGTGGAACTGACCGTAGAAATCCCGGATTCAGAAGGATACAAAGAAAAAACGGTTACAGTAACTCTTTCCGAAGATCCGGATGCGGAAAAAGAGCAGAAGGAAGATCAGAAGCAGGATCAGGGTGAAGACCAGAACAGCGAAGAGGGAGAAAACCTTTTGGAGGACTGGGAAAACAACGTAGAAAAAGATCAGATGGCAAACTGGTTTTTCCAGAATTTTATGAGATAAAAAGAAGGAATCCACAGGAAAAGCCAATGGTTACAGGATGATTTAGAAAAATCCCCGGAATGGATGGAAAACGAGACTGTTTTTTCAGACGTCCGGGGCTTTTATTATATGGAGCAAAATGAGTGCTTCACAGTCTGTCTCTGGTCTGGTATACTGAATAAACAAAGTGACTGTTCAAAAGACCGTATCTCCTCTGCTGTAAGAAATAGATGCTGCCTTTTGAACGGTCACGAAAGAACAATAAAAGAGGTGACGAAATGGCAAAAAGAAAAATTATTGTTGATTGCGATCCTGGTGTGGATGATGCCATCGCATTGGCTTTTGCAACAGCACATCAGGAAGCGTTTGAAATTTTGGGAATTACCACGGTATCCGGAAATCTGGGCATTGATGTGGTAACACAGAATGCGCTGAATCTGACAGGATTCTATGGACTTGAAGTACCGGTATATCAGGGAATGAACGGTCCTATGGTCCGGGAAGCTGTTTTTGCAGAAAAATTCCACGGAGAAACAGGACTTGGATACTGTGTTCTTCCAAGAAGCGGACGTCATGCAGAAGCAATGCATGCAGTGACTTTTATGCGGAAGACACTGATGGAACTTCCAGAGAATGAGAAGCTGACGATTGTAGCTTTGGGACCTATGACAAACCTTGGGGTACTTCTTCGTTTTTATCCGGAAGTAAAGGAGAAGATTCAGGAAATTGTCTTCATGGGTGGAGCAGCCTGCGGCGGCAATGTGACTCCTTCCGCAGAATTTAATATTTATGTGGACCCGGAGGCAGCCAGAATCGTATTTCGTTCCGGAATTCCTCTGGTGATGTGCGGCCTGGATGTAACTGTGGACTGTGGTTTAAGCAGTACGCAGATTATGAAACTTTGTCAGTCAGAGGATGCCATTGCGAAGGCCTGCGGTGATATGACAGGATATACTCTGGAAAATACAAACTGTAAATACAGAGGAATGGTAAGTGTTCACGATGCAGTTCCCTTTATGTATCTGTTATACCCGGAGATGTTTAAACGGGAAAAAGCTATTCTGGATGTGGACTGTTCAGAAGGAGAGTCTCTTGGAAGAACCATCTGCGATATGCGGTGGTGGGACAAGGATCCAGAGGAAATGCACTGTCTGGTTCTTACCGGAGCAGACAAGAAGAAGTTCCAGGAGCAGCTGATTACAGGAATCTTTCAGCTGGGAGCGGAAGTGGACCGGGCAAAAAATAAAAGGACAGAAGCATGAATTATATTGTCTTTGATCTGGAGTGGAATCAGAGTCCCGGCGGGAAGAAGTATTCAAATCAGAAACTCCCTTTTGAGATCATTGAAATCGGAGCAGTGAAGCTCAATGAAAAGATGGAAACCATAGATTCCTTCCACCGCCTGATCAAACCCCAGGTTTATAATTGGATTCATGACAGCATTCATGAAGTGATCCATGTAAATTACCGGGATTTGATCAAAGGTACGCCTTTTCCTGAGGCAGTGGCAGAATTTCTGGAATGGTGCGGAGAAGACTGGTTCTTTTTTTCCTGGGGAAATCAGGATGTGACAGAGCTGCAGCGCAATATGAAGTATTACGATATCCTGAATCTTTTACCGGGACCGGTGACTTATTATGATGTGCAGAAGCTGTATAGTATCTGCTATGAGGATCGTAAGAGCCGCAGAGCCCTGGAATATGCCATTACCCAGATGAAAATTGAGAAGAAACTGGATTTTCACAGAGCCCTGGCAGATGCCTATTACACAGCGGAGATTCTGAAGCGGCTTCCCGGGGAAGAGATTTTCCCCAATTCTTCTCTGGATGTATATCAGAATCCTAAGAAAAAAAGAGATGAGATTTATATTTCTTATCCAACATATAATAAGTATGTATCCAGGGAGTTTTCCAGCCGGGAGCGGATTATGAAGGACCGGGAAGTGACCAGTACCAGGTGTCCGAAGTGCGGACAGGCTGCCAAACGAAAGATTCGTTGGTTTGTAAATAATTCCAAGCTGTATTACAGCCTTTCCCAGTGCCAGGAGCATGGATATGTGAGAGGGAAGATCCGCATCAGAAAAACGGATGAGGATATGTATTATGCCATTAAGACGTTAAAGGTGGCAGATATGGAAGAGGCGGAGGAAATCCGTCAGAAACGGGAAGCCCTCCGCCGTAAAAAACAATTAAAAAGAAGATTGGAGAAGGAGGTCTGATAAGATCTCCTTTTCATATTGCATACCCCAGCCTACCATGTGGTCATTGTAATAATACTTGCTCTTCATACGAAGAGGCCCCACTGCATTGGACAGAACTGCCTGTTTGCGGGCGAGGGTACTGACGTCGGTTCCGGTGGGAACGGTGACATAAACACGCCGCATATAGTAGAAGGGGAAGGTGTTGCCGTTATTTTTCAGAAGATACTGCTCACAGGGAAGAACCTTTACCGGAACCGGTTCTTTCTCCAGATTTAAGTCTACCTTCTCGAAGCTGGAAAAACCATAATCAAGAAGCGCGGCAGTATCTGCATAGGCTCCGTTGACTGATTTGAGGACAACTGCCAGAAGAATGGTATCTCCTCGCTTGGCAAAGGTAACCAGGGTATTTCCAGCAGCCTCTGTATAACCGGTCTTTCCGCCTAAGACACCCTCATAGGCATGTTCTTTGCCTTCCATCATACCGTGATGGTTGAGAAAATAACGGGTTTCGGCAAAAAGATTGGTGGGTGGAAGTTCATAGTAAAGTCTGGTGGCAAATTTACGGAACCGGGGATTGAACCAGGCTGCCTTGGAGATCTTAGCCATATCGTTGGCAGTGGTGTAGTGGGTTTCATCTGGCAGTCCGTTGGGGTTGTTAAAATGTGTATTTTTACAGCCTAGCTGCTTGGCCCGCTGATTCATTAACTCGGTGAATTTTTTTACAGAACCGCTGGTTTCTTCTGCAATGGCTACGGACATTTCGTTGGCTGATTCCAGCATAACCGCCATGAGCGCCTGGCCCACGGTAAAGGTTTCTCCGGGAGCTGCGTAAATGCAGGAGTCTCCGGGGCTTATGCTGTAAGCTGCGGCTTCAGAAACGGTCATTTTGTGGCCAAGGGCCAGATTTTCACATCCCAGAAGAGTAGTCATGATCTTGGTGATACTGGCCGGATATAGCTTCTCGTCTGCATTTTTGGAGTAAAGAATGGATTCTGTATAGACATCCATAAGGACAGCTGCTTCCGCCTCAATCTGAGGTCCCTGGGGCCATCCCTCAATAGAATCCGTGTCCGCAGCCTGATAGTAAGCCTGGGTATGAGGATCTGGAGTGGGAGTTATGGTTTCTGCGCTGCTCCCGTCCTGGGCGGCGTAAAGGGTGGCCGGCTGAGAGAACAGAAGGCTGGAAGAGAGCAGAGTTCCCATGGTTAATAAAAGCAGCTTATGTTTTTTTCTTACCATAAATGATACCTCTTTATCTTGTATAACTGAATAAACGGTGTTACTTATTTTTTCCATAATCTCATCTATTATAGCACCAATTTTTTCCGAAAGCCACTCTAAACCTGTGAAATCGTAACGAAACAGGGGAGAATTGGCATAAAAGGCTTGACATATGGAATTTAGCCATTCTATAATGTGGTACAAGGGTCAAAATCAGGAAAGGATTTTGTCCCGCTGTAAATAAAAAGAATACCTGAAATGCTTTGATGGAGAGAGTAGGCTGTCTGTGAACGCCAAAGCGAGCCGGGGATGGTGAAAGCCCGGTGCAAGTAAGGTCAGCGGAAAATCACTCCGGAGTTTCTTTTCTGAAAGGTATTCCAGAGGTCCCAGACGGCAGCAGGAATACAGATAAGAGAAGACGGTTTTCCACCGTTACCGGGAACTTGTATCGGCACAGAAGTGCCCGTATGATGTAACAGGTGGTTAGCGATGGTAAGATACTTTCGTCCTTTTACGGACGGAAGTTTTTTTATTACTTTTTTACAAAAAAAGAGGAGGTAATGATTGTGTACCAGAAAGTAGACACAAACTTAAATTTTGTAGACCGTGAAAAAAAAGTCGAAGAGTTCTGGAAAGAAAACCATATCTTTGAAAAAAGTATGGAGAACCGCAAGGAAGGTGAAACTTATACCTTCTATGACGGACCGCCAACTGCAAACGGAAAGCCTCACATTGGTCATGTGCTTACCCGTGTTATCAAAGATATGATTCCAAGATATCGTACGATGAAAGGCTATATGGTTCCCCGTAAAGCCGGCTGGGATACCCACGGTCTTCCGGTAGAACTGGAAGTAGAAAAAATGCTTGGTTTAGACGGCAAGGAGCAGATTGAGGAATACGGTCTGGAGCCATTTATCAAGCATTGTAAAGAAAGCGTCTGGAAATACAAAGGAATGTGGGAGGATTTCTCCGGCACCGTTGGTTTCTGGGCTGATATGGATGATCCCTATGTTACTTATCACAACGACTATATTGAATCTGAATGGTGGGCGCTGAAACAGATCTGGGAAAAGAACCTCTTATATAAAGGTTACAAGATCGTTCCTTACTGCCCAAGATGTGGAACCCCTCTTTCCAGCCATGAGGTAGCGCAGGGCTACAAAGATGTCAAAGAACGTTCCGCAGTGGTTCGCTTCAAGGTCGTAGGAGAAGATGCATATTTCCTGGCATGGACCACCACACCGTGGACACTGCCTTCCAACGTGGCACTTTGTGTGAACCCGGTGGAAACATATGTAAAAGTAAAAAATGTAAAAGAAGACAAGGTTTATTATATGGCACAGGCCCTTGTGGAAAAGGTTCTGGGAGAAGAAGCAGAGATTCTGGAAACTTACACAGGTAAAGATCTGGAATACAAAGAATATGAGCCGTTATTTAACTTTGCCAAAGTAAATAAAAAATCTCACTATGTAACCTGTGCAGATTACGTTACTCTTACCGATGGTACCGGTGTGGTTCATATCGCGCCTGCATTTGGTGAGGACGATGCTCAGGTGGGACGTCGTTATGACCTGCCGTTTGTACAGCTGGTAGATGAAAAAGGTGAGATGACAGAGGAGACAGACTGGGCTGGTATGTTCTGCAAAAAAGCAGATATGCCGATCCTGCAGAATCTGGAAGACAGAGGACTGCTCTTCGACGCTCCGAAATTTGAGCACAGCTATCCTCACTGCTGGAGATGCGATACTCCGCTGATCTACTATGCAAGAGAATCCTGGTTCATCAAAATGACAGAAGTCAAAGATGACCTGATCCGTAATAACAATACCATCAACTGGATTCCAGAGAGCATCGGTAAGGGACGTTTCGGCGACTGGCTGGAAAACGTTCAGGACTGGGGTATCAGCCGTAACCGTTACTGGGGAACTCCATTAAATATCTGGGAGTGTGAATGCGGACATATGCATTCCATCGGAAGCAGAGAAGAATTAAAGGCAATGTCCGACAACTGTCCGGATGATATCGAACTTCATCGTCCATACATTGATGAAGTGACCATCAAATGTCCAAAATGTGGAAAAGAGATGCACAGAGTACCAGAGGTGATTGACTGCTGGTTTGACTCAGGCGCCATGCCGTTTGCACAGCATCACTATCCATTTGAAAATAAAGATTTATTCGAGCAGCAGTTCCCGGCAGACTTTATCTCCGAGGCGGTAGACCAGACTCGTGGATGGTTCTATTCTCTGCTTGCGATTTCCACTCTGATCTTTAACAAGGCTCCATATAAGAACGTTATCGTTCTTGGCCATGTACAGGATGAGAATGGACAGAAGATGAGTAAATCCAAAGGAAATGCAGTTGATCCTTTTGATGCGCTGGAAAAATACGGTGCAGATGCGATCCGCTGGTATTTCTATATTAACAGTGCGCCATGGCTGCCAAACCGTTTCCACGGAAAAGCAGTAGTGGAAGGACAGCGTAAGTTCATGAGTACCTTATGGAATACCTACGCATTCTTTGTCCTGTATGCAAATATTGATGAATTCGATGCGACCAAATATACTCTGGAATATGACAAGCTGCCGGTTATGGACAAATGGCTTCTCAGCAAGCTGAATACATTGATCCGTACGGTAGACAATAATCTTGCAAACTACAAGATCCCGGAAAGCGCAAGAGCTTTGCAGGAATTTGTAGATGAGATGAGTAACTGGTACGTAAGAAGAAGTCGTGAACGTTTCTGGGCAAAAGGAATGGAGCAGGATAAGATCAATGCTTATATGACTCTTTATACCGCTCTGGTCACAGTTGCCAAGGTGGCTGCGCCGATGATTCCGTTCATGACAGAAGATATCTACCAGAACCTGGTAAGAAGTATTGATAAGGATGCGCCGGAAAGTATCCATCTCTGTAACTTCCCGGAAGTAAAAGAAGAATGGATCGACAGCGAACTGGAAGCAAACATGGAAGAACTTCTGGAAATCGTTGTTCTGGGACGTGCATGCCGTAATACTGCAAATATCAAGAACCGTCAGCCGATCGGAACCATGTTTGTAAAGGCAGAGAAAGAAATGGATTCCTTCTTTACCGATATCATTGCAGATGAGCTGAATGTAAAAGAAGTGAAATTTGCGAACGAAGTAGAGTCCTTTATTTCCTACAGCTTTAAACCGCAGCTTCGTACTGTAGGACCGAAGTACGGCAAACTCTTAAACGGTATCCGTCAGACTCTTACAGACATTGATGGAAGCAAGGCAATGGCTGAGCTGAAAGCAAATGGCGTACTGGTTTTGGATATTGATGGAAATAAAGTAGAATTAACGGAAGAAGACTTATTGATCGAGACAGCACAGACAGAAGGTTATGTAACCGAATCTGAGGGAGAGACATCCGTTGTTCTTGATACAAACCTGACTCCTGAACTGATCGAAGAGGGCTTTGTCCGCGAGATCATCAGCAAGGTGCAGACCATGCGTAAGGAAGCAGGCTTTGAAGTCATGGACAAGATTTGTGTCTATGCAAAGGATAATGATAAAATCATGGATATTATTAAGGCTCACGAGGACGAGATCAAGTCAGAGGTTCTTGCTGACAAAGTAGTTCTTGGAGAGACAGATGGTTATCAGAAAGAATGGAATATCAACAAAGAGCAGGTAACCATGGGAGTATCCAGATTATAGGAGGAGAGAAAATATGATCGATAAGCAGTTCAAAAAAGAGGCATTCAAGGAAAGCGTAAAGGATAATGTAAGATTCCTTTACCGCAAAACCCTGGAAGAGGCAACTCAGGAGCAGATTTTTCAGGCAGTGAGCTACACCGTAAAGGATGTAATCATCGATAACTGGCTGGAAACTCAGAATGCCTATGAAGAACAGGACCCGAAGGTTGTTTACTACATGTCCATGGAATTCTTAATGGGACGTGCTCTGGGCAACAACCTGATCAATCTTGGCGCATACGGTGAAGTAAGAGAAGCTCTGGAAGAGCTGGGACTGGACTTAAACGTGATCGAAGACCAGGAGCCGGATCCGGCCCTTGGAAACGGCGGTCTGGGACGTCTGGCAGCCTGCTTCCTTGATTCTCTTGCAACTTTGAATTACTGTGCATACGGCTGTGGTATCCGTTATCACTACGGTATGTTCAAACAGAAAATCAAAGACGGTTTCCAGATCGAAGCACCGGATAACTGGCTGAAAGAAGGCTATCCATTTGAACTTCGCCGTCCGGAATATGCCAAGGAAGTACACTTTGGCGGATATGTAAGAGTAGAGTACGACCAGGCAAAGGGTGAAAACAAATTCATCCATGAAGGATACCAGGCTGTAAAGGCCATTCCTTATGATATGCCGATCGTTGGCTATAATAACAAAATCGTAAATACTCTTCGTATCTGGGATGCAGAACCGATCGTGGACTTTGGTCTTGATTCCTTTGATAAAGGCGATTACAAAAAAGCTGTAGAGCAGGAAAACCTGGCTAAGAATATCGTAGAGGTACTTTATCCTAACGATAACCATTACGCAGGAAAAGAATTACGTCTGAAACAGCAGTATTTCTTTGTATCTGCCAGCATCCAGGCTGCAATCGAAAAATATAAAAAGAACCACAGCGATATTACCAAGCTGTATGAAAAAGTAGTGTTCCAGATGAACGATACTCATCCGACTGTTGCAGTTGCCGAACTGATGCGTATCCTTCTGGACGAAGAAGGCTTAGGCTGGGATAAGGCATGGGAAATCACAACCAAGTGCTGTGCATACACCAACCATACCATTATGGCAGAAGCTCTGGAAAAATGGCCCATCGAGCTGTTCTCCAGACTGCTTCCACGTATCTATCAGATCATCGAAGAGATCAATCGCCGTTTCATCATTGAAGTACAGGCAAAATATCCTGGAAACTATGACAAGATCAAAAAGATGGCGATTATCTATGATGGTCAGGTGAAAATGGCACACCTTGCTATCGTTGCAGGTTTCTCTGTAAACGGTGTGGCAAGACTTCATACAGAAATCCTGAAAAATCAGGAGCTGAAAGACTTCTATGAGATGATGCCGCAGAAATTCAACAACAAAACAAACGGTATCACACAGAGACGTTTCCTCCTTCATGGAAACCAGCTTCTGGCAAACTGGGTAACTGATCACATTGGCGCAGACTGGGTAACTGACCTTTCTCAGCTGAAAAAACTGGCAATCTACGCAGATGATGAAAAAGCGCAGCAGGAATTCATGAATATCAAGTACCAGAACAAAGTACGTCTGGCAAAATATATCCTGGAGCACAACGGAGTAGAGGTAGACCCACGTTCTATCTTTGATGTACAGGTTAAGAGACTTCATGAGTACAAACGCCAGCTTCTGAATATCCTTCACGTGATCTATCTGTACAACCAGATCAAGACCCATCCGGAGATGGATTTCTATCCAAGAACCTTTATTTTCGGTGCAAAGGCTTCTGCTGGTTACCATCGTGCAAAGAAGATCATCAAACTGATCAACTCTGTGGCAGATGTGGTAAATAACGATGCATCCCTGAGAGGAAAACTGAAAGTAGTCTTCATCGAAAACTACCGTGTATCCAATGCAGAGATGATCTTTGCAGCAGCAGACGTATCTGAACAGATTTCCACTGCAAGTAAAGAGGCATCTGGTACCGGTAACATGAAATTCATGTTAAACGGTGCGGTAACTCTGGGAACCATGGACGGTGCAAACGTAGAGATCGTAGAAGAAGTAGGCGCTGAGAACGCGTTTATCTTCGGTTTAAGCTCTGATGAGGTTATCAACTACGAAAACCATGGCGGCTATGATCCAAACGTGATTTACAACACAGACGGCGATATCCGTCAGGTACTGATGCAGCTCATCAACGGAACCTTCTCCAACGATACAGAACTGTTCCGTGATCTGTATGATTCCTTATTAAATACAAAGAACTGCGACCGTGCAGACCAGTACTTCATTCTGGCAGACTTCCGTTCCTATGCAGAGGCTCAGAAGCGCGTAGAGGCTGCTTACCGCGATGAAAAGGGCTGGGCTAAGATGGCAATGCTCAACACCGCATGCAGCGGCAAATTTACCTCTGACAGAACCATTGAAGAGTATGTACAGGATATCTGGCATCTGAACAAGGTGTTTATCCCGGGAACTAAATAAGTAACCTATCCAAATCCCCCGTAGGCAGAAAGGCCTGCGGGGGATTTTTTCTGCCGAGACAAGATATTACGTTTGCGACCGACGGTTTTTCTGGTAAAATGGGAATATAAAAACGCAAAGAAGGTGAGTGAAGGAAACATGAATCACTTACAAAAGAGAAAGGACAACTGTGCATGACTTTCACAGTTACGAGAAAGATCCTTGCCTGAGGGGCAGAGATGAAGAATACAAAAGAAAAACAGATTGAAATCTGAAGGAACTCATTCGTTACATCGCAAATGACATTTCTGTAAAACAGAAACAGTAAGGAAAGGACAGGTGAAGTTATGGGAGGCCGTGTATTAGAATTGGAGACAGATCGAATAACTCAGCAAGGAATTCGGGCATGGATTCAGCGTGGATCAAAACAGACTGCACGTAAGATAGTTGACGTGTTATTAGAAGATGGAAGAATGCCTATAGAAAAAATAGGTAAAGTTACAGGAGTAAGTTTAGAAAGCATTATAAAATTAGACTTGGAGAGAAAAGGAATAAGCGATATTAAGGAAGGTTGCGTATTGGAATTTGATTCCAGTCAGCTAGCTACACAGGAATTTATGCAGGGGTTTATGCATGGATATGAAAAAGCTTTCTTGCAGGGATTTCGGCAAGGAAAAGAAGAGAAGGCATGCCAAATCGCAAAGCGGTTACTGGAAGATGGAAGGTTGTCTGCAGAAGAAATATCCGAAGTTACAGGGTTGAGTTTAGAAAAAGTTACGCAGCTAAGCCCGGAAGATAAAAAGAACTTCTAAAAATAACCATTCTTCTTTACAAAAGAAACAATAAAAAGTACATCAAGAGGAAATCCTTTATATACACAAGAAAAGCATACAGAAGGAAAAGAAAGGAGACTCCTCGTGAGCGTAAGTAACAATACGATTTTTGATGATGTATTTCGGACGATGCTGGAAAAGATGCCGGAATTAGTGATACCGTTGATCAATGAGGTATTAGGAACCGATTATCCAGATGATATTCCGATCATCCAAAAAAGGAACGAGCATGAAACCAAAAGCGGTGAGATTATTACAGATTCTCATTTGTTTATCGGAAACAGAATCTATCACATTAAGTGCCAGAGTACAGTTGATTCCATGATGATCATACGGATGGTGGAATATGACTTTGCGATAGCGCTTGAAAACATCCAGATAGAAGAAGGAAAGCTGCGTATGGTTTTCCCCCACTCCTGCGTTTTATATCTGCGAGGAAAGCCAGGAGCAAAAAAGCAGGAAATAGAACTGCTTATGCCAAATGGAGAGATCAGTGTATACGAAGTACCGATCATCTGGACGGAGGAATACACCAAAAATGAAATCTTTCAGAAAAATCTGCTCTTCCTGCTTCCATTTTATGTACTCCGCTACGAAAAGCAAGTGAAAAAACTGGAGGAGAATACAGAAAAACTGGAAGAGTTGTTAGAGGAATATCGTGAGATTGAAAAAAGTCTGGAAGAAAGATTGTTAGATCATGGGAAAGAACGAGTTTATCGGGATCTGATTGATCTGATTATCCGCATTGCAGATTATATTTTTTGTGAAACAGAAACAACGAAGAAAGGAATAGGTGAAGTTATGGGAGGACGTGTATTAGAGTTACCATCAGAACGATTGATTCAGCAAGGAAAAGAAGAGAATGCATGTCAAATCGCAAAGCGGTTATTGGAAGATGGAAGATTGTCTGTAGAAGAAATATCCGAAGTTACAGGGTTGAGTCTGGAAAAGATTACACAGTTACGTACAGAAAAATAAATATATTCCATCTCGAAATTGAGGTGGGGTGATTTTTCCTATGTATCCTGAAGGGCGCTGATTTTTGCCGGAGGTGTTTCTTGTTTTGTGAGAGAGTAGATAACAAATGACTTATGACAAGTGTTTCATTCCCGACTAAGATAAATACCTCCGGCGAGGATTGAAAAAGACAATACACTAGATGATGTATCAGGAGAAGAAAGTCTGTAACAAATAGAAACAAAATATAGTGGTTGAGAGTAAAAACACCGGAAATTGGTACATTTTGCCGTTAAGAAAATTGTAAAATTTTTAAGCAATTCACTTGACAAACCGGGGGAAAAGCACTATATTATCCATAACGGACAGATTATGTCTAGGAATCTTTACCCAAAAAAGAAATAGTTATATTAAGGAAAGGGGAACTATAACATGACGAAACTTAAAAACACAAAGAAGGGCATGGCGAAAAAAGCGCTGAGCATTTCTCTCGTCGCAGCAATGCTGGCTACTTCTAATGTTCCGGTTTGGGCTGCAGAGTTCACAGATGGAACAGATGCAGTAGTAGAAGCTCCGGTTGTGGAAGAAGCTGTAGATACCTTTAGCGCTGAAGCAGAAGCTCCAGTTGTTGAGGAAGAAGTACAGGAACCAGTTGCTCTTCAGGCAAACGAAAGCAAATACAGTTTTGCAGATGTAAAATATGATACAGATTTTGACTGGGGAAGAACAAAATCTCCATTTACAGAGGGTGTAATCAAGGATGAAAAAGGAAATCCTGTTGCGAAAGGAACTCTGTACTACGTATGGCAGTTGGATGGAATTGACATTACCGGTTGGTCTAACGATGCAGCAGATCTTTTAACAACTAATCTTCCAGATCAGTTTAACAAAATTTCAAGCATTGGTTCCAAATTAAGTGTACGTTTTTATGAAAAAGATAAAGCAGATGTAACTGTAGCTGTTATCGACTTAGGAACTGTTCAGGCTAAAGATATTGCTACTGTTGTAAAAGATCTTGACTTTGGAAGTAAACAGGGCTTTGCTTACACAGGAGATCCAGATGAAATCAAAAAAACACCTGTTAGCTTTACAGAAACTGCAAATGATGCTATTTTTACAGTAAACGACTTTGATTGGAATTTCAATGCTCCAAAAGGACCAAACGTGGGAACTGTTTACGTAGAAGGTATTTTAAAATCAGAAATTGCAGAGAAAACCGGTTATGCCGGAAGTGTAAAAGGTAGCTATGAAATTGTCAAAGCAACGGACAGTACCGTTACTAGTGAATGGTTTAAAACGGATATCACTATCACAGATAAAGCAGATGTAGAATATGTTAATCTTTCTGACGCTCCTTTATCCAAAGACAGAGTAACTGTAAAAATTAAAGGAACTGAAACAGTTCTTCCTGTGAAATCAGTAGCCGTAAATGCAACAGAGTTAGGTGATAAAACAGTATCTGTTACACTTGACAAGGATGCATTAAACAAAACTGGAAACTTTAACTTAACAAATGATCCAACATTTACAAGTGAAGCCACTGTAAAAATTGTTGCACGTGATCTGAGCAAAGGAACTGCAAAAGTAACAAAGTCTTTCTCTTCCAACTACATTCAAAATAGCCATACAGATTTCATGAATGACTTAAAGAATAAGCTGGTACTTACTGGAGCAGATGGACGCCTTGTTACCCCAGCTCAGTTGGATGGCAAAGTTACCATCGAATTAGTTGGTTCTGCAAAAGACTACATTGCTCCTAAAAAATATGAAAATGCAATTAAAATTTCTGCTGTAAGCAACCAGAAAGAAGTAAATGGTACTGTTTTTGCAGATTTGATTGTATCTACAAGTGCTTTCAGTGACGAGGCAAACTTTGTAGGAACAGAGAAAGTAAAAACTTATACATCTGCTTCTGCTGCATTGACAGGAGTAAAACAGGAATACACCGGAAAAGAAGTAACCTTTACTAACGAACAGTTAGGTTATTATTTCAATGACGGAAAAAATAATAAACAGGATTTATCTATTTTTGATATTACATACGATAATAATATCAATGCATCTACATCTGTAACTGATATTGCAAGCATTACTGTAACAGGTAAGGCTGGATCTTCTTACGAGGGATGCTTCACAACTGTTTACTTTGCAATCAAACCTGCAAATGTTACAGCTACAGGGGATAGCAAAACAACAACTGTTACAACAGCTGTAAAAGATGCTGTAAAAGGTGTAGAGATTAACCCATCTTATACAAAAGCAGAAGAATACAAATCTGCTATTGGCTTAGCAATCAAAGCCAAAAATGGTGCAACACCAGCTGCTTCCTTTGATTTAGCAGATGGAACAGACTATACCTGCGAGTATAGCTTCGTTGATAAAAATGGTGCTGGTTTAGATGAATATGTTGATGATAACGCAACCGGAAACCAGGTAAAAGTAGTTGCAACTGTGAAAAACAAAAACTTTGCAGTAACTGCATTAAATGAAACTACACTTCCAAATGGCGTAAAGGTAAGTGCAGATGCTACAAAGAAAACTGTCACTCTGTTAGTTCCGATTGTAGACAAAACAATTGCTGGCGCAACTATCGAATTAGAAAAAGATTCTTACACTTTTACAGGTGAAGTTATCAAGCCAGTTATCACTGTAAAAGATGGTGATACTATTCTCAAAGAAGGTAAACACTATGAAGTAAGAGTAAAAGATGGTGTACATGCCGGTACTGCAACTGTGATCGTTATTGCATTAGCAGATAGCGGATATCGTGAAGGTTCTACTGTTGAGAAAAACTTCACCATCACAAAGGCTGCTGCCAAAGACGTTAAAGTAGAAGTTTCTTACAATGGCGGTGAAATTAAATATGACGGCACTGCATGGGATGGCAAACGTACAGGCTTAGACTATACAGCAACATTAAATGGGGTTAATGTTAAAAAATACTTCAAAGTAAAATGGGGTGAGAATGTCGATGCTGGTAAGACAGCTGGTAAACTGACTCTGATTCCAACAACTACCGGAGCGAAAGACTTTGAAGGAACAAAAGAAGCTACTTTCGAAATCAAAGGTAAAGAAATTACAACAGGTGAATTAAAACTGTATGATGATAATGGATCATTGATTGGAACAATTCCAGATTACTTCTATAGCGGAAGACCTGTTACATTTGCAAAAACTAAATTTACAGCAGATGCAAGCTACGGAAAACTGGTTGAAGGCAAAGACTACGAAATCAAATATATTGATAACGTAGCAGCTGGTACTGGTTATGTATGTGTAGTTGGTAAAGGTAACTATACCGGAAGTGAATCTGTGACTGCTGATGACGGTACTGTAATTGATAATATTATTAAAAATACAATCAAGACCTTTAAAATCAAAGGAAACAAATTTGCAGCAAAAGATGTTACTGTTAAAAATGGTGTTTATGCAAGTGGACTTGTTGTAAAACCAAACGTAACTGTTGTTGCAAACGGATCTACTTTGGCAGAAGGCGTTGACTATAAGTTAGTTTACGATGCTGACAAAGCAATCAATGCTACTACAGAGGCTAATATTCGTCTTACTGTAAAAGGTATCAATGGATACAACGGTGTAGAAGTTAGCACAACTGTTGATGGCAAATATCTGACATTCGGTATCGACAAATTTGATCTTGCAAATGCATCTGTTACATCCGATGGCAAGACTGTGACGGTAAGAAACGGAAACGTTGTTGTTCCATCCACAGAATACACTTCTGAAATCAAAGACGGAAAAGCAACTGTTACTGCAACTACAGATAACAAAAACTACACAGGAACAAAAACTGTCGATGTTACAAAGGAAGACACCTTTGTAGAAGCTCCAGTAATCAAAGACGTAAAAGTTGTTGGCAATAAAGCAACTGTAATCCTTGAAGGTGAGTGTGACGGTGCAACAGGATATGACTATGTAATCTCTACTAATGGTCAGTCATCTGACAAGAACAGACTGGTAAACAAGAACGTATTGGCAACAGATACTACATTCCAGTACTTACAGCAGGGAATTTACTACGCACACTGCCATGCATGGAAGAAAGTAAATGGAAAGAAAGTGTTCAGTGCATATTCTGAAGCTCGTCCATTCTCCGTAACTTCCATCACACCGGATCAGCCATCTGTAACAAGCGTAAAAATATCCAAAAATACAGTAAAAGTAACTTATACCAAATCTGCAAACGCAACAGGCTATGACCTTGTTCTTGGAAAATCCCTGAAGAAAGTCAATGGCGAAATGCGTCCGGTAGATTACGGAAAACAGGTTAAGAAAGTATACAACGGAAACACTGTAACTGCAACCTTTACAAAAGTTCCAAAAGGAACCTACTATGTAGGACTTCATGCATACAACCGTACTTCTGAAGATGGAAAGAAAGTCTTCAGCCCATGGTCCAATGCAAAGAAGGTAGTTGTGAAATAATCCATTTTGGGTGATTATAAAGATTCCTACAAGAAGAAACCCCGGCATAATGCCGGGGTTTCTTTCCTGTGGTGCGCCTGGCGGCGCACGTTTCTTAAGGGTGCAAGTCCCAAATCCGCCC
>CALCDJ010000008.1 GCA_937900135.1 uncultured Blautia sp.
ATTTTGCCTGAAAAGTGGAAGATCAGTTTGTTATAGTGTGCCCGATAACAGCATGAATCTGATCCACAGAGATATCAGCCCTCAGAATATCATGATTACCAGTCAGGGGGTGGTAAAACTTCTGGATTTTGGTGGGGCAAGAGAGTTTTTGACGTCCGGAGAAAAAAGCATGTCTGTGATGCTGAAACCCGGGTATGCACCGGAAGAACAATATCATTCCCATGGAAAACAGGGACCATGGACAGATGTTTATGGACTTTGTGCAACCATGTACCGCTGTATTACAGGTGAAATCCCACCGGATTCCATAGAACGTGTATTTCGTGATTCACTGAAAAAAATCTCAGATTTCGAAATTTCTTGTCCTGAAAAAATAGAGTCTGCAATTTTACAAGGTCTAGAGGTACATCAAGAGGATAGAATTCAATCTATGGAAGAACTGTATCAAAAATTATACCTGGAGGACTGGAGGGAAGGGGAGAAGCTTCCTGAGGAAAAGGAAGAAGAACAAGCCGAAATGCAGCCATTGCATTCACCTCTGATAGAAAAGAATGTAGGGTTCTCATTTTTGATAACTTTTGGGCTGATCATACTTATTATAGTATTTTCTGCTCAACCGTGGAAGTACTTTATATAAAAGAAAAGCTGACAAAGGTACAGGAAAAATTCAAAGAGGAAATTCAGAAGAAGAAAGACAAGAAGGTTTTGGAACAGGTGAACTGAAACGGCTGAAAATAGTTTGCATGAACTTGGATCTGAGGGTGAAACGGAAAGTATCATTAGCAGCTCTCAAGCCGTAGAGGAATATAAACGATTTCATGATACAAATGACTCTAATGATTCAAAGGGCGTTTGTGGAGAACCAGGACTCATTCTAAAAGGAGACAAAGAAATCACTTGGATTGGAAAAAATACCCGCACTATGAGGTGATCTGTAGGAGCTATAGTTTTCTTTTACGCATGAATTCACGGAAATATCTACATTGTGAATTTGATGAACAATCATGGTAAAATGGAAACTTACTTTCGTGCTATGACGAAAAAAAGCAGAAAACTTACGGAAACAACTCTTTGGCAGCGTGACCGGTTAGAAAGACGATCCTCTCATTTGAATTTGAATATTCTAACATCAAGAATGCGTGTCTGACAGATTGTGTGCTTGTAGGATTGTAAATCAGGGGATTTCCAAACAAACTTTATGCTGCATTGTTTGTAGAAGGATAAATTGTGCTATTTCTAAACAAATTTTTTGTGATTTTGTTTGTATAAAAGCCAATCATGCCATTTCTAAACAATTTTTGGGGAAAAGTGTGTATTATGATGGCAATAAGGCGTTCTATAAACAATTCTACCGAGAGCATTGTCTATTTGAGAAGAAATCAGGTTATTTATAAACAATTCCAGCAGTTTTTATAGAATCATTCCCAGGCGGTTTATCTGATTTCAGAGTCACACATAAATTTTCTTAAAAAAAAGAAAAAAACACTTGCATTCTCCCACCTATAGTGCTACACTATAATGCGAACGCGCGAATCCTTTGGATAAGTGCGTCCATACTGCAGACTAATACTTAATCTACGGAAGGAGGATTTCCAGTGAAAGTAAGATCATCTGTAAAGCCGATCTGCGAAAAGTGCAAGATCATTAAAAGAAAAGGATCTATCAGAGTAATCTGTGAAAATCCAAAGCACAAACAGCGTCAGGGTTGATTAACAACATTGTATTGTTGTTTGTGAAAAACGTGCGGCTGCAGAATGCAACACCCGGAAGGGTTGTTCATCTGTTTTGTTTGAAAAAAGCATGTATTGCCTAATACCGAGAGGCAACAATTCGGAAAGGCTGCTTTCGCCAAAAGCGGCTGGGTGTTATACCGAGGCACCCCAATTAGGAAACTAGAAAAAGAAAGAAACGTATCCGAGGTATCCCATTTCACCTTGTAAAATACAAGTGATACCCGAAGCGTGAACTTTCAGGAAGAAAATGGAGGAAACAGTACATGGCTCGTATAGCTGGTGTAGACTTACCAAGAGAAAAACGTGTAGAAATCGGTCTTACCTATATTTATGGAATTGGTAGACCAAGTGCAACTAAAATTCTGGAGCAGGCTGGTGTAAATCCTGACACACGTGTCAGAGACCTGACTGACGAAGAAGTAAAGAAAATCAGCGCTGTCATTGATGGAACAATGATGGTAGAAGGTGATCTTCGTAGAGAAATCGCTCTGAACATTAAGAGACTGCAGGAAATCGGATGCTACAGAGGTATCCGTCATCGTAAAGGACTTCCGGTTCGTGGTCAGAAGACTAAGACCAATGCAAGAACACGTAAAGGTCCGAAGAGAACAGTAGCTAATAAGAAGAAATAATTTTAACAATAAATTTTGAGAAAAAGGAAAGTGTAGGTTAGTTTTAAAATGGCAAAAACAACTAAAAAAGTTACGACAAAACGTCGTGTCAAGAAAAACGTTGAACACGGACAGGCACATATCCAGTCTTCTTTCAATAACACAATCGTTACATTGACTGACAGCGAAGGAAATGCTCTTTCTTGGGCAAGTGCAGGTGGTCTGGGATTTAGAGGTTCAAGGAAATCTACTCCTTACGCAGCACAGATGGCAGCAGAGACTGCAACAAAAGCTGCTTTAGTACATGGATTAAAAACAGTAGACGTTATGGTTAAAGGACCAGGATCTGGCCGTGAAGCTGCAATCCGTGCCCTTCAGGCATGTGGTCTTGAAGTAACCAGCATCCGCGACGTAACACCAGTTCCACATAACGGATGTCGTCCACCAAAACGCAGAAGAGTCTAATTTAGGAGGTAGCATAAGATGGCAGTAAATAGAGTGCCTGTTCTGAAAAGATGCAGATCCCTTGGCCTGGATCCAATGTATTTAGGAATTGATAAAAAGTCCACAAGACAGTTAAAACGTGCAAACAGAAAACTTTCTGAGTACGGTTTACAGTTAAGAGAAAAACAGAAAGCAAAATTCATCTACGGAGTACTGGAGAAACCTTTCCGTAACTACTACAAAAAAGCTGACAGAATGCCTGGACAGACTGGTGAAAACCTGATGACCATGCTGGAGAGCAGACTTGACAACGTAATTTTCCGTATGGGATTTGCAAGAACAAGAAGAGAAGCTCGTCAGATCGTTGATCACAAGCATGTACTGGTAAACGGCAAATGTGTAAACATTCCGTCCTACCTTGTAAAAGCTGGTGACACTGTTGAGATTAAAGAAAAATGCAAAGGTTCTGAAAGATACAAAGGTATCCTGGAAGTAACTGGCGGCAGACTGGTTCCAGAATGGCTGGATGTAAACCAGGAAGCATTAAGCGGAACTGTAAAAGAACTTCCAAACAGAGCTGCAATTGATGTACCAGTTGACGAGATGCTGATCGTCGAGTTGTACTCCAAATAATAAAATAAGCATTCATACCCTCAAACGTTGATGAACCCAGAAGGAGGGAACCTAAATAGTGTTTGATTTTAATAAACCAAAAATCGAAATTACCGAGATATCCGAAGACAAAAAATTTGGAAGATTTGTTGTTGAGCCTCTGGAAAGAGGATACGGAACCACCCTTGGCAATTCTTTAAGAAGAATTATGCTGTCTTCCCTTCCGGGAGCTGCAGTAAGCCAGGTAAAGATCGATGGTGTACTTCATGAATTCAGTTCTATTCCTGGAGTAAAGGAAGATGTAACTGAGATCATCATGAACCTGAAAAGCCTTGCTATTAAGAATAACAGCAGTGACAATGAGCCTAAGACCGCATACATTGAGTGTGAGGGCAAAGGTGTTGTAACCGCTGCTGATATCCAGGTAGATCAGGATATTGAGATCATGAATCCGGATCAGGTAATTGCTACCCTCAACGGTGGAAAAGACTGCAGACTTGCTATGGAATTAACCATTACAAAGGGTCGCGGATATATCAGTGCCGATAAAGGCAAAACAGACGATATGCCAATTGGCATGATCGCGGTAGATGCAATCTATACACCGGTAGACAGAGTCAACATGATCGTAGAGAATACACGTGTTGGACAGGTGACCGATTTCGATAAATTGACACTGGATGTTTATACCAATGGTACTTTAAATCCAGATGAGGCTGTCAGCCTTGCAGCAAAAGTATTAAGCGAGCATTTAAGCCTGTTCATTGATCTTTCTGAGAATGCGAAGACCGCTGAGGTCATGATCGAGAAAGAAGACAATGAAAAAGAAAAAGTTCTGGAAATGAGCATTGATGAACTTGAACTCTCTGTTCGTTCCTACAACTGCTTGAAGAGAGCTGGTATTAATACCGTAGAAGAACTGACCAACAAAACTTCTGAGGATATGATGAAGGTTCGTAACCTTGGTCGTAAATCCCTGGAAGAAGTTCTTGCGAAGCTGAAAGAGCTGGGCTTACAGTTACAGCCAACTGAGGAATAAGGAAAAACCTGATTCCTTGCAACAATAGAATAGTGGGGATTTGCTAAGCAGCAGGACAGTAAGACCGAACAAGCGTGTTCTGTTGTCCCACAGATGGAGGAAAATAAAATGGCAAAATACAGAAAATTAAGCAGAACCTCTGACCAGAGAAAAGCTTTATTAAGAAACCAGGTAACAAATCTGTTATACAACGGAAAAATCGTTACCACTGAAGCAAAAGCAAAAGAAATCCGTAAAATCGCTGAAGGACTGATCGCTATGGCAGTTCGCGAAAAAGACAACTTTGAAACTGTTACTGTAACTGCTAAAGTTGCTCGTAAAGATGCAGAAGGCAAGAGAGTAAAAGAAGTTGTTGACGGAAAGAAGAAAACTGTATACGATGAAGTTCAGAAAGAAATCACAAAAGATTCCGCTTCCAGACTTCACGCTCGTCGTCAGATGATGAAAGTATTCTACCCAGTGAAAGAAGTTCCTGCAAAGGGCGCTGGCAAGAAGAAAAACACCAAAGACGTAGATATGGTTAAGAAAATGTTTGAAGAAATCGCTCCGAAATATGTTGGACGTAACGGTGGTTACACAAGAATCATCAAAATCGGACCACGTAAGGGCGATGCTGCTATGGAAGTATTAATCGAGTTAGTATAAAACAGACTTTCTAAAGCTTAATCAGAAGGGATATTTACATCACGTAAATATCCCTTCTTTATCTATATAAAAAATTCTTTTTAGAGACAGAAAATGGAACAGACCCCTGGTTTCCAGGATTCATAAATTGACAAAATCCGTGTAAACTTGTAAAATGTTCATGGACTGCGAGAAAAAACCAGAGACAGAAAACATATCTGTGGCGAAATGAGAGAAGCGATATGAAATACAGGAAACAGGAATACAAGACAACAAAAAAAGGCAGAAAAATACGGCATGCATTATTTTTTGCAGAACTATTGTTTCTTGCAGGAATCCTGACAGGAGGAAGTCATCTGGCCATGCTGGAAGAGAAACAGCCAGTTTCAGAAGAACAGGTGAAGACGCCTGTATTTTCCTGGGAAAATTACGTAACCATTGCACATGCCTTAGGTGAGGTGGATGGAAAAACATATTTGAATTCTCCGGAGGGATTTGTCAAATACTATGAAAAAGGAGTCCGTCTTTTTGAGGTGGATCTGGTGAAAACCTCAGATGGTGTGTGGGTATGCCGGCATAGCTGGAATCAATCCATGGGACAATGGGAAACAAAAGGGAAAAATATTCTTTCAGAGGCCGATTTCCTTTCCAGACCTTTGTACGGTACATACGAAACCATGACATTAAAGGACTTATTCCTGCTTTTGAAACAATATCCAGATGCCTTTGTTCTTTTGGATTCCAAACAGTATTCCATTCGGAATTATCAGAAGACCATTGAAGATTATGTGGAATATATGGAGATTGCCAAAGAGGCAGATGCCAGAGAAGTGCTGGACCAGCTGATTCCGGAAATATATAATGAAGCTATGTTTCCCGGAACCGCATTGTTGTATCAATTTCCTTCCTACATTTATTCTCTCTGGCAGGAGTATTCCCTGGAGGAACTGGAACACATTGCAGATTTTTGCAAGGAAAAGGGAATTCCTGCAGTGACGGTGTATCGGGAATACTGGACAGAAGAAATTCAGCAGATTTTTTCCAGGAGAGAGATTTTTGTTTATGTTTATACGGTGAATGAAGTTGCAGAAGCGGAGAATTATCTCCAGGCAGGGGCAGCTGGCATCTGTACAGACAGCATTCTGAGAGAAGATCTGAGAAAAGAAAAAGAAGACCTGGAGTGAAGTTCAGCCAGGATGGATATACTGGAAACAGACAAATGAAAACAGACAAGGTTCCGTAAGGGAAACTGGAAGAAAAGTGTAAAGGGTGAGAAACATGAAGCTAAGAAAAATTGCTGCGATCTGGAGCGCCAAGGCGGCTGGATTTATCTGTAAAAAACTGGGACGACAGGGAGTTACCTGGGCAGGAAAGATTGCACTGAAACTGGACCCTCATATTCTGGAGGAGCTTTCCAGTGAAATACGAGAAAAAATCTTTGTGGTCTGTGGAACCAATGGAAAGACCACAACCAACAATATGCTATGCGCTGCCCTGGAGGCAGAAGGAAAAAAAGTGGTCTGCAATCATACGGGCTCCAATATGCTGAATGGGGTAGTATCCGCCTTTGTCCTGGCTGCGAAATGGAATGGACATATGGATGCAGATTATGCTTGTATAGAGGCAGATGAGGCATCCACCAGATATATATTTCCAGCCATTCATCCAGATTATATGGTGCTTACCAATCTGTTCCGGGATCAGTTGGATCGATACGGTGAAATTGACCTGACTATGAAAATTCTGGAAGAAATGATGAGAAGTGAACCAAATATGGAAATTCTTGTCAATGGGGATGATGCACTTTCTGCTTACCTTGCGATGGATAGTGGAAATCCATATGTGGCATATGGAATTGGCCGGCCGGTACTTCATAATGAAACCAATGAGATACGGGAGGGTCGCTTCTGTAAGAAATGTGGTACAAAGCTGGAGTACAGTTTTTATCACTATAGTCAGCTGGGAGATTACAGGTGCCCGGGATGTGGATTCCAAAGACCGGAACTGCGCTTTGACGGAGAAGAGGTACAGGTAGGCGAACAGCTTGCTTTCACTGTAGAAAACCGCCGTATTGTAGCGAATTATAAAGGGTTCTATAATGTATACAACATTCTGGCTGCCTATGCTGGTGTGCGTATGGCTGGTTTTTCCGGAGAACATTTTCAGGATATGCTGAATCGTTTTAATCCGGAAAATGGAAGAATGGAACAATTCCGTATCAAAGGAACAGGAATTGTTTTGAATCTGGCAAAAAATCCTGCTGGCTTCAATCAGAACATTGCTGCAGTTATGCAGGATGGAACCCCCAAGGATATTCTTATTGCCATCAATGACAATGCGCAGGATGGAATTGATATTTCCTGGCTTTGGGATGTGGATTTTGATCAGTTAAGAGATGAAAGCGTTCAATCTATTACAGTAAGTGGAATCCGGTGCCAGGATATGCGCCTCAGACTGAAATATGTGGGAATTGAATCCCAGCTGGAAGAAAACGTGGAACAGGCCATTCGTAAACGCGTGGAGGATGGAGTGGGAAATCTGTATCTGCTGGTAAATTACACGGCTTTGTTTAGCACCAGAAATATACTGAAGAAGCTGGAGGGAGAAAAGGAATGAAACTGACCATAGGACATTTATATCCGGATCTTCTGAATCTATATGGAGACCGGGGAAATATTCAGTGCCTGAAGCAGCGCTGTATCTGGAGAGGAATTGAGGCAGAAGTGGCAGCCTTTGAACTGGATGCTCCCATTGATTTTTCCGGATTGGATATTGTGCTTCTGGGAGGAGGCTCAGACCGGGAACAGATGCTGGTCTGTGAAAAGCTGAAGGAAATCCAAAAGGATTTTCAGGCATATGTGGAAGATAATGGGGTGGTCATTGCCATCTGTGGCGGTTTTCAGCTTCTGGGAAATTATTATAAGACAGAAAAAGGAACTATAGAAGGTCTGAAACTGGTGGATCTTTATACAGAACAGGGAGAAAATCGGCTCATTGGAAATATTGTGCTGAAGAGTGAACTGTTTGATATGCCAGTTGTGGGCTTTGAGAACCATGGAGGTCGCACACATATTAATGGAAACAAGCCTTTAGGAAAAGTTCTCTACGGAGCTGGAAATGACGGAGTTTCCGGTGAAGAAGGCGTTATTTACAAAAATGTAATAGGTACGTATCTTCACGGTCCGCTCCTGCCGAAAAATCCCCAGCTGGCAGATGAGCTGATTACACGGGCTTTAGAAAGAAAATACAAAAAGTCAATTACCCTGGCTCCTTTGGAGGACCAGGAGGAAAAAGAAGCGAATGCTTATATTTACCAACGCTTTGTAAAGAATTGAGGGAAAAAATGCTTGCATTCAGTTTTACCTGATTGTATAATAACGGTATGATTTGAAATAAACGAAAGGAGAACACTAATCATGAAAAAATATATTTGCGAGCCATGTGGCTATGAATACGATCCAGCAGTAGGAGATCCGGACAGCGGAATTGAACCAGGAACTGCATTTGAAGATATTCCGGAAGATTGGGTATGCCCGATCTGTGGAGTTGGAAAAGACGAGTTCGTACTAGCTGAATAATCCAGTGGAATTCAGTGGGGAAGTGTGAAGGATAAGCACACTCTGAGGTGCCAGAAGCAGGTATGCTTTCGGCACCTTTTCTTCTTGTTACATAGGAAATTTCGAAGAAAGAAAGGGTCAGACTATGAAGAAAAAAAACGCAGGTATTCTGGTGGGAATTATGATTTCTGCTGCAATTTTTTCCGGATGTGGAAACAATGAGGCAACAGAAGCAGCAAGCGAAAGTGCAGAAACAGAAAAAGAAGGTAACGGAGAAGACGCGGAGACAGAGGAAGCAATCCAGAAGGCTGAAGAAGAGACAAAAAAACAGGAGAATTCGGAAGAAGAATCAGAAGAAGAAACCGGAGAAAAAACACAGGAATATCTGGGAAATGTGGGAATCCTGCTTCCAGATGAGTCAGTGGAGGAATATGCCCAGGACGGGAAGCATCTGACAGAAGCGCTGTTAGAAGAAGGATATCAGGCGGAAGTGCTGTATGCCGATGGAGACGCTTCCATACAGGCGGATCAGGTGCAGCAGATGGTAGAGAAACAGGTGAATGCGCTGATTATCCTTCCAACAGACCGATATGGACTGAGCGAGTCTCTGACCTTGGCAAAAGAAGCCGGAATCCCTGTTTTTTCTTATGATGAATTGATCATGGACAGCGATGGGGTAAAGTATTATACGACCTTTGACACCAGGGAAATCGGTCAGATGCTGGGCAATGCTGTTGTGAAAGAAAAAGATCTGGAAAAAGCAAGAGAAGAGAAGCTTTCTTATTCTGTGGAGTTCCTTATGGGGTCTCCAGACGATACGGCATCCTTGTTCCTGTATAATGGAGTGATGGAGGTACTGTCTCCTTATCTGGAAGACGGAACTCTGATCTGCCAATCTCAGAAAACAACTTTTGAAGATACAGGAATTTTGCGTTGGAGCAGAGAAACTGCGAAAAATAACCTGAGTGAAATTTTGGATGAGTTTTATCAGGACAAAAAGCTGGACATGGTAATTTGTGCCTTTGATGATGCAGCGCTGGGAACTCAGGAGGCATTGACAGAAAAAGAAATCCTTCCTGGAAGTGAAGAGTGGCCTTTGATTACAGGCGTGGGCTGTGAAATAGAAGCAGTCAAAGCCGTAGCGGAAGGAAAACAGACCTGCAGTATTTTTATGGATCGCCGGGTTCTGGCAGAAAAGTGCGTGGATATGGTCGTTGCGCTTTTGAAGGGAGAAGATCCGGAAGTCAAAGATTATGAACAGTACGATAATGGAAAGAAAATTATTGGAACATATACCTGCGATGTGCAGATGATTGACAAAGATAATTACGAAATCCTGATTGATAACGGGTATTATACAGAAGAACAGGTAAAACCGGAAGAAATTCCTACGCCTACCCCTGGTGAGGAAGAGATAACGCCAACTCCGGAAGAGACAAACGAGCAGCCAACTCCTACTCCAACGGAGAGTGCCATTTCAGCATCCATTTAAACAAACAAAAAACACGCACCATTGCCAGTTGGCAGGGAGCGTGTTTTTTTGCATTGGGAGTAAGGCTAACAGGCTTATTCCCGGAAAGTAAGAGAGTCGTCCGTCATGGAATCAATGATTGCCAGAGATTCCAGGCGAATGCCCATCTTACGGATCTCTTCTCCTCCATGCTGGAATCCTTTCTCAATGACGATTCCAGCGCCTTCCAGAGTTGCGCCGGATTTTTTAACAATGTCGATCAGGCCCAACAAGGCGCAGCCGTTGGCCAGAAAGTCATCAATTAAAAGTACGTGATCGTCCGGTCCAAGGAATTTCTTAGAAAGGATAACATCATAAACCTTCTTGTGGGTGAAGGATTCTACTTTGGTGGTATACATCTCACCGTCCAGATTCAGACTCTGGGTTTTCTTGGCAAATACAACAGGCACGTGGAAATACTGTGCTGCAATACAGGCAATTCCAATACCGGATGCCTCTATGGTCAGAATTTTTGTGATGGGGCAGTCAGCAAAACGGGCTTTAAACTCTTTACCGATTTCATTGATGAGAGTAATGTCCATTTGATGATTCAAAAAACAGTCTACTTTTAAAATATTTCCCGGTTTGATTGTGCCGTCTTTTAGGATGCGATCTTTTAAAAGCTTCATGGTTCTCTCCTTTATCATTTCAAATATGATGTATTGCTTATTATCATACGATATAATGATAGGAAGTGCAATTATTTTTGACAAAAAAGTACAAAATATTTATAATAAGAAAAAACAGAGCCTGTAAGGAGAGAAAGGTTAAAAGAAGATGAAAGAATATGAAGTGATTTGGGAGATTTTTAATAAATGTCCCCGCAATCAGATGAGAGATGTATTTGTGGAGGAACTGGAACTGGAAGATCCGGAAGCATACATTCAGGAAAAATTCAAAGGAAAAGAAGTATCTTACGAAAAAACAGTTTTAAATGATGGAACAATTGTATTTGATATTACAACTTCAGACATAAAACAGCGCTGCTCCTTTACAGAGTTTTAGGAATTGTGGTATAATAACAGGTATGCCAATGCACAGGCAGAAAAAGTATGAAAAGAACGGAAATAGATTTGATACTGATCTGAAAGGGTCAGTGGCGAACATTACGGGAAGGAGTATAGCATGAGTGAAATACATGAACCGCATGTGCATATTCTGGAGGATGGCACAGTAATTGAACATACCCATGGAGAGCATGGACATACCCACAGCCATACCCACACAAAGGCGGTTTTAAATCGTCTTTCCCGGGCAATCGGCCATATGGAATCCATCAAACGCATGGTGGAAAGCGGAAGAGACTGCAGTGAAGTCCTGATTCAGCTTTCTGCAGTGAAGTCTGCGATCAATAATACAGGAAAAATCATTCTTCAGGATCATATTGAACACTGTATTGTAGATGCCGTGGAGCATGGAGACAAGGAAGCCCTGAAAGAGCTGGAAAAAGCGATTGACCGTTTTATGAAATAACAGAAAGAAAAGGAGAAGAGTCATGGCAAAAGAATGCAACAGTACAACATGTACAAAATCAAGCTGTGAGGGTTGTGAGCATAAGAACGATCCCAAGAGCTTACAGGAAACAATGAATGTATTTTCAGAAGTAAAACATGTCATTGGTGTAGTCAGTGGAAAGGGCGGCGTTGGAAAATCCTTCGTGACTGCATCTCTGGCAAACAGAATGGCAGCAAAGGGTTACAAGGTAGGAATCATGGATGCGGATATCACTGGTCCTTCCATTCCTAAAATGTATGGGTTAAAAGGCGCTGCAACTGCAGATGACAATGGAATCTACCCAATGGAAACCGAAAACGGAATCAAGGTTATGTCTGTCAACCTTCTTCTTCCTACAGAAGAGACTCCGGTAATCTGGAGAGGACCGATCCTTGCAAACATGGTGAAACAGTTCTGGACAGATGTAATCTGGGGCGATGTAGATTATCTGTTTGTGGATATGCCTCCTGGAACCGGTGATGTTCCGTTGACTGCATTCCAGTCTCTGCCGCTGGATGGCGTGGTGATTGTTACCTCTCCTCAGGATCTGGTAAGAATGATCGTTAAAAAAGCATACAACATGGCAGATATGATGAAGGTTCCGGTACTGGGAATCGTAGAAAACTACAGCTATGTGAAATGTCCGGATTGCGGCAAGGAAATCAAGGTATTTGGTGAGAGCCATATTGATGAGATTGCTGCAGAACTGAAGGTTCCGGTACTTGGAAAAATGCCGATCGATGCTTCCTTTGCACAGAAAGCAGATCAGGGAGCCTTCCACGAAGTGGAAAATGTATATGTAGAGGCTGCAGACGCAGTAATGCCCCAGTAAGGAAGGGATTTGCGTCAGTTATAAAAAAGTCCTGACAGGAGAACAAGAGGTCTTCTGTCAGGACTTTTTTGTTATTTTCTTTAAAAATATTCGGAAAAACGTTCTGCTGCCTGAGTCAAAGGCAGCGTATCGTGGCGGACCAGAACAAGCTGCCGTTTCGGAAGGGGATTCTCCAGCATTACCTGTATAAGGTCTCCTTTTTGTTTCAGCATATAGTCCGGGACACAGGCAATGCCAAGTCCGATCCTTGCCAGATCAACAAGAAGGTCATTGCTGTTTAATTCAACCTCAGGAAGCAGCTTCAGTCCCTGGGAAGCAAAAAACTGATGGAGATATTCACTGGTAGTACTGTTGGGGGCAAGCATAAGTAAAGGGTAGCCTAAAAGTTCTTTCATAGAAACAGGGGAAGGAATTTTTGGAAAAAATCCGGGATTGGCAACAAATACATCCTGAAATTCTTTCACCGGTGTAATCTGTGTGTGTGGACCAAGGTGAGAATTGGGATAATTGGAAACGATCAGATCGGCCTGCCCGCTTTCCAGAAGTTCCACGCAGCCCACAGAGGTACTGTTGATAACCTTGATCCGCACATCTGGATGATCTTGATGAAACCGGCTTAAGGCATCAATGAGAAAATAGCGGCAGATGGTATCGCTGGCGCCGATGCGAAGCTGTCCCATGAGAGAATTTTCCTGAAGGAGAAGGGATTCCCCTTCACTGAGCATTCGCATAGCTGGTTCCACATGCTGAAGCAGGGTTTCTCCCTCTGGGGTGAGAAAGACCTTTTTGGTACTGCGGATAAAAAGGGTATGATTCAATTTTTTTTCCAGGGTTTTGACAGACTGGCTGACAGCAGACTGAGAGATATAGAGTTTCCTGGAGGCCTCGGAAAAGCTTAAACTTGTGGCCACATAATAAAATACTTTGTATAACTCCAGATTGATATCCATAATTGGCTCCTTTTATTATTAAAACTAATAAAAACTATAAGATATATTAATTTTACTAATGATGATTCTTATGATACTATAAAGACAGAGGATTTGCAAGAGACAGGTTTACGCTGGAGAGACAGCGGTTTCCTGTCAGAAATCCATGATACTCACACATCCAGACATACAGGGAGAAAGGAGTTTCCAATGAGTAACGTAAGACGTGTTTACGTAGAAAAGAAACCAGAATTTGCTGTGCAGGCAAAGGAATTAAAGCACGAGATCAGCAGCTATCTTGGAATTAAAACAGTAACAGCAGTACATGTGCTGATCCGCTACGATGTAGAAAATATTTCCGATGAGGTATTTGAAAAAGCATGCAAAACCGTATTTTCCGAGCCTCCGGTAGATGATTTATATTTAGAAACATATAAACTTTCAGAAGGCGCTCATGTATTTTCTGTAGAGTACCTTCCAGGACAGTTTGACCAGAGAGCAGACTCTGCAGTGCAGTGCGTACAGTTCTTAAATGAAGAAGCAAAGCCCATCATTCGTTCCGCGACTACCTATGTGGTGGAAGGTGAGATTTCTGAGGAAGAGTTTGCTGCAATCAAAAACCACTGCATTAACCCGGTGGATTCCAGAGAAACAGGAATGGAGAAACCGGAAACACTGGTAACTGTGTTTGAGGATCCAGAAGATGTAAAGATTTTTGATGGTTTCCAGGAAATGCCAGAGGCAGAATTAAAAGAATTATACGATTCTTTAAATCTTGCCATGACATTTAAGGATTTCCTTCATATTCAGAAGTATTTTAAGGGAGAAGAAAAACGTGACCCATCCATGACAGAGATTCGTGTACTGGATACGTATTGGTCTGATCACTGCCGTCACACCACCTTCTCCACAGAACTTACGGACGTGAAGTTTGACGAGGGAGATTACAAAGAGCCTATCGTTGCTACTTATAAGAAGTATCTTGCAGACAGAGAGGTCCTTTATAAAGGAAGAGATGACAAATTCGTCTGCCTGATGGATCTGGCTCTTACTGCTATGAAGAAATTAAAAGCAGAAGGTAAATTAGAGGATCAGGAAGAATCCGATGAGATCAATGCCTGCAGTATTGTGGTTCCTGTGGACGTAGATGGAAAAGAAGAAGAATGGCTGATCAACTTTAAAAATGAAACACACAACCATCCCACAGAAATTGAGCCTTTCGGCGGTGCAGCCACCTGTCTTGGCGGCGCTATCCGTGATCCGCTTTCCGGACGTACCTATGTATATCAGGCAATGCGTGTGACTGGCGCAGCAGATCCTACTGTTTCTGTACAGGAAACGCTTAAGGGAAAACTGCCTCAGAAGAAACTGGTTCGCGGCGCAGCGCACGGCTACAGCTCCTATGGTAACCAGATTGGTCTGGCTACCGGTTACGTAAAAGAAGTATATCATCCCAATTATGTGGCAAAACGTATGGAAATCGGTGCCGTATTAGGCGCAGCTCCAAGACGTGCCGTAATCCGTGAAAATTCTGATCCGGGAGATATTATCATCCTTCTTGGCGGACGTACCGGTCGTGACGGTATCGGCGGCGCTACCGGCTCCTCCAAAGTGCATACAGAGGCATCCATTGAAGTATGCGGCGCAGAAGTACAGAAAGGAAATGCGCCTACAGAACGTAAAATTCAGCGTATGTTCCGCAGAGAAGAAGTGAGCTGCATCATTAAGAAATGTAACGACTTCGGCGCTGGCGGTGTGTCTGTTGCCATCGGTGAGCTGGCAGCAGGTCTTCGTGTGGATCTGGACAAGGTTCCGAAAAAATACGCAGGTCTGGATGGAACAGAGATTGCAATCTCTGAATCCCAGGAACGTATGGCAGTTGTGGTAGACCCCAAAGATGTGGATAAATTCCTTGGATTTGCCAATGAAGAAAACCTGGAGGCAATTCCGGTTGCAGTGGTAACAGAAGATCCTCGTCTGGTACTGGTTTGGAGAGGAAAAGAAATTGTAAACATTTCCAGAGCCTTCCTGGATACCAATGGTGCTCATCAGGAAACAACTGTAGAAGTAGAAATTCCCAATAAAGAAGGCAATCTGTTTGCAGAACGCCCGGAAGTTACCGATGTCAAAGTGAAATGGCTGGAAACTCTGGCTGATTTAAACGTATGCTCCCAGAAGGGCCTTGTGGAAATGTTCGACGGTTCCATTGGCGCCGGAAGCGTTCTTATGCCTCATGGCGGAAAATATCAGTTGACAGAAACTCAGGCAATGGTTGCCAAGGTTCCTGTCTTAAATGGAAAAACAAACACAGTAACCATGATGAGTTATGGTTTTGATCCCTATCTGTCTTCCTGGAGCCCCTATCACGGAGCTGCTTATGCGGTGACAGAGTCTGTGGCAAGAATTGTGGCAGCAGGTGGAGATTACAAGAAGATTCGTTTCACCTTCCAGGAATACTTCCGTCGTATGACAGAAGATCCTAAGAGATGGAGCCAGCCTTTTGCAGCACTTCTCGGTGCATATGAGGCGCAGATCGGTTTCGGTCTTCCTTCCATCGGTGGAAAAGACAGTATGTCCGGTACCTTTAACGAGATTGATGTACCCCCGACACTGGTTTCCTTTGCCGTGGATGTGGCAAAATTACAGGATGTGATCACTCCGGAACTGAAAAAAGCAGGAAGCAAACTGGTATGGCTAAGAGCGCCGAAGGATTCGTATGATCTTCCAGATTATCCGGCTCTTATGGATCAGTACGAAAAACTCCATGGAGATATGCAGGCTGGTCGTGTACTTTCTGCTTATGCGCTGGATCGTCACGGACTTGCAGCAGCTGTAAGTAAAATGGCTTTTGGTAACGCTATGGGCGTGAAAATTGAGCATAATCTTGATCCAAGAGATTTCTTTGCACCAGGCTTTGGAGATCTGGTTCTGGAAGTTCCATCTGACAAGGTGGGAGAACTTTCCATTACCTATACCGTAATTGGTGAAGTTACAGCAGATGGCAAATTCTCTTATGGAAATACAGAAATTACCCTGGATGAAGCTTGCCATGCATGGAAAGAAACTCTGGAAAAAGTATTTAAAACAGAATCCGGAGAAAAGAAAAATTCCGTAGGTGTATATTTTGCAAAACCGGAAGATCCGGAAGCAACTTACGATAAAGGCCTGTACTCTACAAAAAATATTTATGTATGTAAGAATAAAGTGGCAAAACCGCGGGTATTCATCCCGGTATTCCCTGGAACCAACTGCGAATATGACAGTACCCGTGCATTTGAACGTGCAGGTGCAGAGGTTGATGTAAAGGTATTTAAGAACCTGACAGCAGAAGATATCCGCGATTCTGTGGAAATCTTTGAAAAGTCCATTAACCAGGCGCAGATGATCATGTTCCCAGGCGGATTCTCTGCAGGGGATGAACCAGATGGCTCTGCAAAATTCTTTGCAACTGCTTTCCAGAATGCAAAGATTAAAGAAGCAGTTATGAAGCTGTTAAATGAAAGAGATGGTCTGGCCCTGGGTATCTGTAATGGTTTCCAGGCTCTGATTAAGCTTGGTCTGGTTCCATATGGAGAAATCTGCGGACAGAAAGAAGATTCTCCAACACTGACCTACAATACCATTGGACGTCATATTTCCAAGATGGTTTATACGAAGGTGGTCAGCAACAAATCTCCATGGCTGGCTCAGGCAGAGCTTGGCGGGGTATATTGTAACCCGGCATCCCACGGAGAGGGACGTTTTGTGGCAAACGAAGAGTGGATTGGCAGACTCATTGCCAATGGTCAGATTGCAACACAGTATGTAGACCTTAATGGCGAGCTTTGTCAGGATGAAGAGTGGAACGTAAATGGTTCCTACTACAACATCGAAGGTATCACAAGCCCAGATGGACGTGTACTTGGAAAGATGGCTCACAGCGAACGTAGAGACGATGGTGTGGCTATGAACATCTATGGCGAACAGGATATTAAGATTTTTGAATCTGGTGTGGCTTACTTTAAATAAAGTCAGACCCTAAAAGAATAAATTATTTACCAGTCAGGGCAAAGAGCATAAGTGGCTTTTTGCCCTGATAAAGTTTTGGGAGAATAATAGACAGAAAAGCAGGAGAATGGTTTGCGTTATGATTGCAACAGAGGTAAAATAGAATGAGAAAAACAAACCAGGGAGGAGCATATGAGGAATCTTGATTATTTAAAGCTATTGGCAAGGGAATACCCAAGTATTAAATCTGCGTCCAGTGAGATCATCAATCTGACAGCTATCCGTGGGCTTCCAAAAGGGACAGAGTATTTTTTCAGTGATTTGCATGGAGAACACGAAGCATTCATTCATTTATTAAAAAGTTCGTCTGGTGTGATCCGGGAAAAAATCAAAACAACTTTTGGACATATTATTCCAGAGGAAGAGCAGATAGAGCTGGCGAATCTGATTTATTATCCGGAGCGCATTCTGAAAAAACTGGAGAATGAAGGACGGGTCAGCGATGACTGGCGGAAGGTAACAATCTATCGTCTGGTACAAATCTGCAAGGAGGTATCTTCCAAATATACCAGATCCAAGGTGCGTAAGAAAATGCCAAAGGAATTTGCCTATATCATCGATGAACTTCTTCACGTGGATTACACCGATGAAAATAAAAAGGTATATTATAGCCAGATTGTGTATTCTATTATTGATATTGATATGGCGGAGAAATTTATCATTGCGCTGTGTGAACTGATCCAGAATTTAACCATTGACAGTCTGCATATCATTGGAGATATCTTTGACAGAGGCCCAAGAGCGGATAAGATCATGAATGAACTGATGCGTTTTCATGATGTGGATATTCAGTGGGGAAATCATGATATCTCCTGGATGGGGGCTGCAACAGGAAATCTGGCCTGTATCTGCAATGTACTAAGGATTGCCATAAGCTACAATGGATTTGATGTTCTGGAAGACGGTTATGGTATTAATCTGCGTCCTTTGTCCATGTTTGCAGCCAGAGTGTACCAGAAAGACCCCTGTACACGTTTTATGCCCCATATTCTGGATCAGAATATCTATGATGCAGTGGATCCTGGACTTGCGGCAAAAATGCACAAAGCCATTGCTGTGATCCAGTTTAAAGTAGAAGGCCAGATTATCAAACGTCATCCGGAATACAAGATGGAAGAGCGGCTTCTTCTGGAAAAGGTAAATTACCAGGAGGGAACTGTTGAAATTGGCGGAAAAATTTACCCAATGCTGGATCAGATGTTCCCCACCATTGATCCTTCTGATCCTTTAAAATTAACTCCAGAGGAGGAAGAACTTCTTCATACCTTACATATGTCCTTTGAACACAGCGAACTTCTTCATAAGCATATTAAGTTTTTGTATTCCAATGGGGGAATGTATCTGTGCTGTAACTCCAATCTTCTTTATCACGGATGTATTCCTATGAAAAAGGATGGAACCTTTGAGGGAATGATGTATAAGGGAGAACTTCTGACTGGAAAAAAACTGATGGATCATATTGATCGGAAGGTACAGAATGCTTATTTTCTTCCAGAGGGACATGAAGAAAAGGAGGATGCCAGAGATTTTATGTGGTATCTCTGGTGCGGCGCAAAATCACCTGTGTTTGGAAAAGATAAAATGACTACTTTTGAACATTATTTTTTGGAGGATAAAGAGCTTTCTAAGGAACATCTGAATCCCTATTATCAGTTAAGCCAGAAAGAAGAGTATTGTAATAAGATTCTGGCAGAATTTGGATTGCCTGCAGAACGTTCTCATATTATCAACGGACATGTTCCTGTGAAGATTAAGGATGGAGAGAAACCATTAAAGGCAAATGGAAAGTTATATATCATTGATGGGGGATTGTCTAAGGCCTATCAGGCTCGTACAGGAATCGCCGGTTATACGCTGATATCCACATCTACCCATTTAGCGCTTGCGGAACATAAGCCATTTCATCCGGACCAGGAGAATACCCCCTTTGTTTCCATTGTAGAAAAAATGAAACAGAGAGTGATGGTGGAGGATACTGATCTGGGAAAAGAATTGGAGGCTAAAATTCAAGATCTGAAAGAACTGGTATATGCCTATCGGGAAGGAGTACTGAAGGAAAGACCGTAAGAAAAAAGGAATATTTCCAGGTTGAGAAGTGTGAAGGGGAAGCTCCAGGTGAGAAAGGAGCCTTCTCCTTACGCTTATTTCTTGGATTTTCATAGTTTTCAAAACTTTTTCAAAAATTTTTTCAAAAAAAACAAAAAAGGTGTTGACATTTCCTGTCAAATGATAGTATAATAGCAAAGCAAGTTACGGAGAGGAACACATCTCCGGGGCATATATGGGGTCTTAGCTCAGCTGGGAGAGCATCTGCCTTACAAGCAGAGGGTCATAGGTTCGAGCCCTATAGGCCCCATATCTAAGAAAAATATGGCGAGATAGCTCAGTTGGCTAGAGCATACGGTTCATACCCGTAGTGTCGAGGGTTCAAATCCCCCTCTCGCTACTTAACCGAACAGCATTTCGATGCTGATGGTTAGCGCAGAAGATGAAGAATAAGCTTTCGTTTACTGCATAAGATCTTGTCGTATCATGGATACGCACATATATATGGGGTCTTAGCTCAGCTGGGAGAGCATCTGCCTTACAAGCAGAGGGTC
>CALCDJ010000009.1 GCA_937900135.1 uncultured Blautia sp.
AATGTCCATTGTCAGCTATGCTGACCATAATCACTCAGGATTCCGAGAGATTATTTGTTCTGTAACTATTATTTTCCCTGTCCGTAGTATGCGTTTGCCCCATGTTTTCTGAAATAATGCTTATCCTGCAATTCCTGGGGCGCCGGTTTTACCTGTGGACAAATCTGCTCGCAGCGGGCTGCCATCTTGGCAACCTCTTCCAGCACAACTGCATTGTGTACTGCTTCATGGGCATCCTTCCCCCAGGCAAACGGGCCATGATTTTTGCAAAGTACCGCAGGTACTGCCTCATAATCTCTATCTTTAAAGTATTCTGCAATCACTATACCTGTATTCTTCTCATAAGCCTGATCAATCTCTTCCTTGGTCAGATTCCGCACACAGGGAACTTCTCCGTAAATATAGTCCGCATGGGTGGTTCCATAACAGGGAATCCCGCGTCCCGCCTGTGCCCAGCTGGTTGCCCAGGAAGAATGGGTATGAACGATTCCGCCAATATTGGGAAATGCATTGTAAAGCTCCACATGCGTAGCCGTATCAGAGGATGGATTGTATTTTCCTTCCACCTTGTTTCCCTGCAAATCTACTACCACCATATCCTCAGGGGTCAGACTGTCATACTCTACCCCGCTTGGCTTGATAACAAATACTCCCTTTTCTCTGTCGATCCCGCTGACATTTCCCCAGGTAAAGGTGACCAGCCCATATTTCGGCAGATCCATATTGGCTTTATATACTTCTTCTTTTAATTTTTCCAGCATCTTTACTCTTCTCCTTTTTGTGTAAACTCAACCACCGCATATGGCTGGTTCTGTTCATCATTTAAGGAAACCAGAATCTTATCCGGTTCCTTTGCCACACATGGAACCACCGTATTGTGGAGCATAGCTGATTTTTTATATTCCGCTCTCATTTGATGAATCACAAAATCCTCCGGAAGAAAATCCGAAGCCATTTGGATATACTGACAATTATTCACATGATGATTGGTATCTAAATGATGTTTCTGTACCTGAAAGCGCTCCTGTTCCAAAAGAGGTGCGGAAATTTGGATTTTCCTTGGCGCATATTCCATATCCAACTTTTCTTCCGGCTCATATCCCCGCGTGTCCTCTTCCGCCAAACGTCGGGGAATCCCTGTTTTCAGATCAAGATAAGTCCAGATGGAATTTGCCCAGGCAAGACGTTCCCCTTCCTCTGTCTCCATAATAAAATTACGGTATCCAAGAAATCCTCGAAACTCATACGGGAACGTGGTTACCTTTACCTTTTCTCCAAACTTTGGATATCGATGGAGCACTACCTGCCAGGAAGAAAGTACCCACACGCGCTGCCTTTGCTTTAAACTTTCCATTCCCTGATGTGCAGCTTCTGAATGGAAGGTACAGCAATCCTGAAAGTAATTCAAAATTCCCGGAAGAGTCAAACATCCATTTTCTCCAATTTCACTGTAACGAATTCTTCCTTCAAAACAATAACTCATTTATGTTCTCCTCTTTTCCCCTTTTTGCTGCCACTATTATATCTTTTTTTTCTGACTTTTACAATCAAAAAACAACGCTCCGCGAGGGTGCAGGACATCCAGTGGATGTCAGTTATGCGCCGACCGTAATGAAGTGAAGATGCAATTCTGCGGCAATGGAAAGACCAAGACCCTGAATTGCAAAAACCTGCCGCTAAGATTCGCGGCAGGTTTTCTTCCATAACAACTTTTTCATTTTCTTACAGTTCGATCACAAACTGTTCTTCTTCCTTGAGATCTACTACGGTACAATCATTCGCATAAGTGCATTCCGGCAAAATGATCATTGCCTGCAGTTCTGCTTCATGCACCGGAAGCGGCGCCAGATGCCAGATTGCTGTGGAAATCTTTACCAGGGTTCCTTTCGGTACAAGAAACGCTTTTGTGTACTCCGGTACTGGTGTCCCTCCTGATGCCGGCGCCACATGAAGGATCATATCATCATTCAGGGGAAGGATTGCTTCCGAAGTGGTTGTATGATATTCCACCTGTGTAATTTTCATTTCTTCAGGTTTTTTTACCAGAATTGGAGAAAATCCCACGCGAGTGGTATATGTTTCTGCAATTCTGTCCGGGAAAAAGCGATGGATTTCACCGTTCAGGGAATAGCCTTCCGGTTCTGTCATGGAATAGAATGTCCCGAAAGGTGCAAACGCTTCTTTTGTTAATGGTTCTGCTTTGATTGTTCTCATAATTTATACCTCTTTTCCTTATTTTTTCGGTGTCACATACCCTGTATTTCTTCTCGAATTACCATCCCACTGTCTCTACAATATAATTATAAATCTTTTTATATGTCTGCTTATCATAGTGCTGTCCGTCCCTTGCATAATATCCCGCTTTCAGAAGATAAGAATAACAGTCCAGGTACTGCTCCGGAAATGCCTTCTTCATAGCATCATTGAAAGGCTTGATCGTAGCATTGCAAACATTGTAAGCGCCTACTCCGGTTACAGGATTAATGGACATAATATACATGTCCAGCTTCGGATGTTTTGCAATGAATCTTTTGTAGTATTGAAGGTATTGATTTTTCTGATACTGGTAATCATTCAATCCAAAATTAAATACGACAGTAGACTCTGGATACATGGAAAGATAACGCTCCAGCCTCGGTCCCGCAGTGGATGCCAGCCAGTTATATCCCATGGAAACTTTTCCAATATAAATAGCGTTTCCAATTCCTAAAGACTGCATAGCTTCTGTCCGGCAGTCGCCCAGTATGATAAGCCGAGCCTTCTTATTCGCTGACTTTTTCGGACGTTTTTTTCCCTTTACAATATTTCCGTTTTTATCCACATATTCTCTGCCAACCCAACAATTTACCGCCATCCTTCCATTTGCATAGACATAGCGTTTTCCAATCCACCTATTTGTTACAAGAGTGCCTGTTTTTGGAGCGAAATAATACTTATATTTGCCAATCTTCGTCCATCCGGTAACCATCTGCCCAGTCTTTGGAGAAAAATAATAAATCTTTCCACTGATTTTCTGACGTCCGGTGAGAAGTTTTCCTTTATTCTCTGACCGGACAGAAAGATAATAAGTTGCTCCCTTATATTTTACCTTACCGGTGCGAACGTATCCTTCTTTATTAAAATAGTAATATCCGTTATTGATTTTCAACCATACATTTTTCGGATATGTTTGATCCTCATAGAGATATCGTTTTCCCTTCTTATCCATCTTCCATTTGCCAGAAATCGATTCGGCAAAGGTATCAGAACTTACTTTGAACGACAGATGAGGTTCTGATGTTTCTGCAGCCTGAACACTTCTGCCAGTCATACAGATCAGTGCCAGCAAAACAACTGCCATTACACTCTTGAGATAATTTTTCTTATTCATACAACCCTTCCCTTCCTTCTCGCATATGCTTCTTTTAGTATACTCCTGTTTCTGTCATGTGAAAAGAGTAAAGAGCTTCTTCGGAGTAACGATCATATACTGTTTATATCCCTGTACAAAAGTAACGTTACTCCAAAGTCTTTTTGTTGACTTTATAGAAAGTTTCATAGACCACACATCAATCACAGTTGGATCATTTACTCTGTCCATATCAAAATAGAGTACATTTTTGTATTCGTATTTTGGCTCTGCATTCCGGAGAAAGTAACCAAACTTTATACTGGAAAGTATAGTACCTTCTGCGGAGGATGCACCTCTCTGGAAAAAAAAGTGATCGGCATGGGTGTAAAAACCATCAAAGTAAGCAGCCGAAAAATTCTTTCCAAGAAGGTTTCTCCTAATTTCCGCGGCAAATGTTACGTTCGTGTACGTACCTATAAAACAGTAAACAAAACAAATTATTATTCTGCTTGGAGTAATGTGAAAAGTACGAGTTTTTAATCACTCTCAACTCCGGAAAAGAAACTAATTGTTAAAACCTCATAAGTAAAAAAGGAGACTCAGTCTTACAAAAACTGGATCTCCTTTTTTTATTAATCCAAAATCTCTCTTAAACAATCAAGAAATGCTGATTCTCCAAACGTATTAATTTTAAACACCATAGCCTGGCTTCCACCGGATGTAATTGCCGAAATTTTCACTGGACCATTTTCACTTTGAAATAATGTAACATTTAAGCTTACACGATTGCCTCCTAGGGCACTGTATCTTTCAAACACACGTACACTGCACCTGGCATTGGCATCTATGAAATCACTGGAATCTTCAAGAGATGCTGTTGAACTTCCATTCATGATTCCCTGCTCGATACGATTGAGCAAATAGTTGAAATCACTATTTAATTCCCGTTCCAATTTTGCCATATGATCCGCCTCCTTTTGTTCTTCTATATACCCATTTTAATATATTTTCTTACTCAGAAAAACCTCCAAATTGTAGGAATATCTCTATTTATCCTGTTTAAGAGAAATTCCTGAGATCTCTAATATATTTCCACTACATCTTTCCCACCGATAATTTTATCTGGATTTTTTATTGCAGCAAATGGGACATTCGCACTTCTCCAGTCTTGAGTTTCCGCAAAATGTAATTTAAACATAAATGACTTCTCCTAAAGCACCA
>CALCDJ010000010.1 GCA_937900135.1 uncultured Blautia sp.
CATTATGAGTTCAAAAACGTAGACAGTAAAGCTACCCAAGATTTAAGCGCTTACGTTTTAAAAGAGTTCCGTATTCCTTAGAAGTGGAAAGACGAAAAGCCTCTGTGGAAAAGTATCCAATGGCAGAGGCTTTTGATTCCCCTCCTTTTTCTGGAGTCATGGTTGCCAGATCCCAGTAAAGGAGATTTTCAATGGTCTGATATTGCTGAAATTTTTTCATGTAATCTTCTAATTTTGCGATTAAATCGTTCATGGTAAGACCTCCTGATTTTTTTAGTGTGAAGCTTTTTCTGGTCGATAAAAAAAGGGTATCATGACCAGTCTTGCTTTGTCAATGGTCGTATAGGAAATCATCCATAATCAGCTGCCGGCTGTGAAAAGTAGATTTCAGACACGTTGAAAAACTTGGGAAGAATCGGAATAAAGGGAATATAAAACAGACCCTGGAGGATCAGAGAGAGGAATAAACCATATTGGAAATCTCCAATTGTCTGATAAGTGATCGTCATCATATAACAAAATCCAAAGGCCAAATCTTCACCTGGTAACAAGAACAGAGATGGAACCAGAGCTTGCTGTTGTGGACGGTTCACCAAGAAGTGCAAGTTATTCTTGACAAAGTAAAAAGAAAAAGATAAAATAAAAACATAATAAAACTATTTAATTAAGTACGAAAGAAAGAATGATACATGCCACAAAATGCGAGGAGGAACAAAAATGGAAGGAAAAATGAAAACAGCGGTCATGCTTGGAATCGGAAAAATGGGTTTTGAAGAGCGTGAGATTCCCACACCAAAGGAAGATGAGGTTCTGGTGAAACTGGAATATGTGGGAATCTGTGGAAGTGATCTCCATTACTATGAAACTGGTGCAATCGGAGATTATGTGGTGGAGCCTCCATTTGTTCTTGGACATGAGCCGGGAGGCACTGTCGTAGAGGTGGGAAAAAATGTGAAACATCTTAAGGTTGGCGACCGGGTGGCGCTGGAACCGGGAAAAACCTGTGGACATTGCGAATTTTGTAAAACAGGACGATATAATCTTTGCCCGGATGTGGTATTTTTTGCCACACCTCCGGTAGATGGTGTTTTTCAGGAGTATGTTGCCCATGAGTCAGATTTGTGTTTTAAACTGCCTGAGAATGTGAGTACCATGGAAGGCGCGCTGATCGAGCCGCTGGCTGTGGGCTTTCACGCAGCGATGCAGGGCGGTGCAAGGGCAGGCCAGACAGCGGTGGTTATGGGCGCCGGATGCATTGGACTGGTTTCTATGATGGCGTTGAAGGCGATGGGCGTTTCCAGGGTTTATGTGGTAGATATTATGGAGAAACGCCTGGAGAAGGCAATGGAACTTGGAGCAGATGGCGTAATCAATGGAACGAAGGCAGATGTGGTTGAAGAAGTGAAAAGACTGACCCAGGGAAAGGGCTGTGATCTTGCGATCGAAACAGCAGGTACACAGATTACCACAGTCCAGACCATCCATATGACAAAAAAAGGCGCTACCATTGTTCTGGTAGGATATAGTAAGAGCGGAGAAATGACACTTCCCATGAGCCTGGCTCTTGATAAAGAGCTGACCTTTAAAACAGTATTCCGTTATCGCCATATTTATCCCATGGCAATTGATGCAGTTGCTTCCGGAAAGGTAAATTTAAAGGGAATCGTGACAGACATCTTTACCCTGGATGAGGTTCAGAAGGCAATGGACTACAGCGTAAATAATAAGGCAGATATTGTAAAAGCAGTCATTCGCATTGCAAAAGAAGAATAAAAACTTAAAATCCGCACATAATAGGTCTGAATCAAGAAACAGGAAAAGGAGTAAAACCAGATCATGATTGAGTCAGATACAATTAAATTGTTGCGGGAATGTGATGCGGGGATAAAAATGGGAATTGCCGGCATTGATGACACACTGGAATATGTGGATCACGAGCCCTTTCGAAAGGCGCTGATGGATTGCCGGAATAAGCATGAAAAATTAAAAGAAGAAATTCAGGGACTTTTGGAAAAATATCATGATAAGGGGAAAGAACCTACGCCTGTGGCAAAGGGAATGTCCTGGATAAAAACAAATGTGAAACTGGTATTTAATGAATCAGATTCCACAATAGCAGAGCTGCTTACAGATGGGTGCAATGTGGGGATCAAATCCTTGAACCAGTATCTGAATCAATATCAGGCAGCAGATGAAAAAACAAAAGATATCGCAAAAAAACTTATCAGTCAGGAAAAGAAGCTGGTGGAAGAAATTAGAGAATATTTGTAGAAAAAAAGGAGCCTGTGATCAAAAAATCACAGACTCCCTTTTTTCATAGAAACTGTTTTTTTTCTGCCAGTTTTTTATCTGTTTAAGAATAATGTCCATGAGATGGGTGCAGGCTTCCACACTTGCCCAGACAATATGGGGAGTGATCAAAAGTTTTCGGCTGTTTTTGATGGAAAGCAGAGGATTTGCGGGAGACATGGGTTCTTCCCAGAGAACATCCAGACCAGCGGCAGCCCTCCTGTGTGATAAGGAAAAAATACAGGGATTTTCTCAGGCTTGTGGTTGTGAGTACAGACATTTTCTGCTATAGTAAATAAAAGAAAATACAGATAATAAAGAGAAAACAAATAGAATTTTTTGAAAACGAGAAAGGGGGAAGGGGAATGCAGATTTTGGATTTACAGATACGGAATTTTAAATCTCTGAAAGAAATACACCTTTCAAACATTGAAAATGCATTGATTCTCGTGGGCAAAAATAATACAGGAAAAACAGCAGTTCTGGATGCAATCCGGGCAGTCAGTGGAGATTATCAGATTCAGATGGATGATTTTATGGAAGATTATCCCAATATTGAGATTCAGGTGGCGTTGAAGGTTTCCGGGGAAGACCTGAAGGAGATGCAGAAGAGGCGAATCATCAGCCCTTATCGGAATTACAGGGCCTGGTATCAGGATTTTCTGAAAAAGCTGCCGTCCTATAAAGAGGGACTTCTTACCTTTGAATTTGTGGCGAATCGGGATGGAAAAATCCGTTATAGTGATGGGGTTCACAAAAACAATCGTTATATTCCCATGGTGTTTCCCAAGGTATATTACATTGATGCACAGAGAAATCTGGATTTCCTCCAGGAAAACATTCTGATGCTTCAGGAGGATGAACTCCTGAAACAGATGCGTTCAGATTGCTGTCTGTTTGACCAGGCAAAAAAGTGCAACCATTGTTTTTCCTGCATTGGGCTTCTGAATCAGAAAAAAACAGAAGAGCTGAATGCTTTTGAGACTGCCAAGCTTTTGGATTATAAGCTGTATCGCCTGAATCTGGATACATTTTCCACCAGGGTAAATGAGAATTTCAGAAAAAACGGTGGAAAAGAACAGATTTTTTATTCCATGAACCGGGATATAGAAAAAATGCTTTCCGTAACAGCTGAGATATACGATCAAAAGCAGAAACGCTATAAACCTATTGAGTGTATGGGAAAAGGAATGAGAAGTATCTATCTTTTGTCTTTGCTGGAAACCTGTAAAGAAACAAGAAAAGGAGAACCTTCCCTGATCCTTATGGAAAATCCGGAAATTTTTCTCCATCCCAAACTTCAGAAGGAGTCCGGGGATATCCTTTATCGTCTTTCAAAATGGTCTCAGGTGATTTTTTCCACCCATTCTCCGGATCTCTTGTCAGATTTTAACAGCCGCCAGATCCGTCAGATGTATCAGGGAGAGGATGGATATTCCAGAGTCTGTGAGAAGACAGATATCAGTGCGGTGCTGGATGATCTGGGGTATTCAGCCGGGGATCTGATGAATGTTAATTTTGTTTTTATTGTAGAAGGCAAGCAGGACAAATCCAGGCTTCCTCTTTTGCTGAAAAAATACTATAGTGAAATGTATGATCACCAGGGAAATCTCCAGAGAGTGGCCATCATTACCACCAACAGCTGTACCAACATTAAGACGTATGCAAATCTGAAATATATGAATCAGATCTATCTGAAGGACCATTTTCTGATGATCCGGGACGGTGATGGAAAGGACAGCGAGATGCTGAAACGTCAGCTTTGTAAATACTATGAAGATCGGAACCTGGAAGATGTGGATCGTTTGCCAAGAGTTTTGCCCAAAAATGTGCTGATCCTGAAATATTATTCCTTTGAAAATTATTTTCTCAATCCCAAGGTTATGGTGCAGTTGGGAATTCTTGATTCTGAAGAAGAGTTTTATGAAATTTTCCTGGAAAAATGGAAGGAGTATCTTCACAGAATCAAAAGCGGGAAAAATCTTCAGCAGGTATTAGGAAAAAATCTGGAAACCACAGAAGAGGTAAAACAGCATATGGAGGAGATACGAATCCATATGCGGGGACATAATCTGTATGATATTTTTTACGGAAGATATAAAGAGCAGGAAACTCAACTGCTTACCAGATATCTGGAACTTGCTCCAAGAGAGGATTTCGCTGATATTCTGGATGCCATAGAGCGTTTTATCTATTTCGAGAGCAGAAAAAAATCCCCTGAAGAATAAGAGAAGTTCTTCAGGGGATTGGAAGGATGGCTGTTAGTTGAGCTGAGCAAACTTCTGTACCAGATGAATAAGAAGCTCAGTTACTTTTTCCATGGATTCAGCGCAGATGAATTCATATTTTCCATGGAAGTTATGACCGCCGGTACAGAGATTGGGGCATGGAAGTCCCATAAAGGAAAGCCTTGCTCCATCAGTACCTCCACGGATGGGGGTTACTTTTGGTTCAATGCCAAGTTCTGTCATGGTTTCCTTGGCCAGATTGATCAACTCCATGTGTGGGAGGATTTTTTCTTTCATATTATAATAAGAGTCTGTCATATCCAGAACCAAGGTGCCGGAACCATATTTTTTGTTGATGAAATCTGCAGCGGCCTGCATCAGTTCCTTTTTGTGCTGGAATTTTTTCATGTCATGATCCCGGATGATATATACCATTTCCGTATGCTCCACATCTCCGCTCATTCCATCCAGGTGGAAAAATCCCTCATACCCTTCAGTGTACATTGGATTGTCAGAAACAGGAAGCAGACTGTGAAATTCATGGGCAATGAGCAGGGAATTTTTCATCCTATGTTTGGCTGTGCCAGGATGGATATTGGTGCCATGAATGTGTACCTTGGCGCCTGCTGCATTGAAGTTTTCGTATTCCAGTTCTCCCAGTTCCCCACCATCTACGGTGTAAGCCAGATCTGCGCCAAAGCCTTTTACATTAAAAAAGTCAGCGCCTCGTCCCACTTCTTCATCTGGAGTAAAGCCAATATGAATTTCACCGTGGGGAAGTTCCGGATGAGACAGAAAATACTGGGCCATGGTCATAATCTCTGCCACGCCGGCCTTATCATCTGCGCCCAGAAGTGTGGTACCGTCTGTGGTAATCAGGGTTTTTCCCACATATTTCAATAAATCCGGGAATTGTCCAGGTCCCATGGAGATACCAAGAGTCTGGTTCAGACAGATGTCATCCCCCTGATAATTGGAAATGATCTGCGGCTTCACATCTTTTCCGGAAAAAGAGGGAGCAGTATCCATATGGGAGATAAAGCCAAGGGACGGCACCTTCTTTTCTGTGGTAGCGGGAATGTCTGCATAAACATAGCTGTTTGGAGAAATGCGGACGTTGGATGCACCCATTTCAATCAGTTCATCTGCAAGGAGCTTAGCCAGAGTTCTCTGCTTCTCAGTGCTGGGAACCTGTTTCTGATCATCCATGGATTCTGTATCGATGGCAACATATCGTAAAAACTTTTCAATGACTTCAGACATAAAAAAATCCTCCTGTTGTTTGTCATATATTTTGTTTGATTATAGCAGTTTTTCATAGAAAAAACAACGGAGAACCAGGGGAAACGGAATGGGGAAAATGGATTTGTGAAAATCCTCAGGATTTTCTGGCATTTTTGTCATATCTGTAGTATGATAATAGAATCAGTTGACTTTCCTGAAGTACAGAAGTAACCAGGAAAAGTTAATGCCTGGTAAAAAAGAAGGAAGGTTTGGCAGGAGAAACGTTGATGTATATGATTCTGGTACAGATGGTGTTCTAAAAAATAAGGAGGATACAAGCATGAAACTGATTTATGGAATTGTGAACAAAGATGATGAAGACGCAGTAATCGAGGCATTAAACAAATCCGGATACACGGTGACAAAGCTTTCCACAACCGGTGGATTCTTAAAAAGAGGAAACACCACATTAATGGTCTGTACGGAAGATGAAAATCTCAAGGAGGTAACGAAGATCATTGAGCGGGTTTGCGGAAAACGCCATAAGGTTGAGTTTGACGTACCCTGTGTCAACTATTCTGCCGGCCCTGGAAGCAATTACCTTCCAGCCTGGTATGCAGGAACCAAGAAGGAAATCGAAGTAGGAGGCGCAGTAATTTTTGCAGTGGATGTCTGCTACTATGAAAAAATATAAAGATAAAAAAGGGACTGTCGGTTAATACCGATTTTTAGCTTCACACATTGACCTTGCAAAGCATCAGTGTATCTCGTACCGGAGAGGCTAAAAATCCCGTACTCCGCGATTACTATCTGGAGAAATGTAAATCAAAAGCAAAGCTTGTAGCAATGGGAGCTGTCTCACACAAAGTATGCAACATAATATTTGCCATACTTAGAGATAACAAACCTTTTGAAATCATTACTCCACAGGAACATATCAAACAATACAATGCTGCTAAATGCGACATGGCTGCATAAAATACTGTTAATCCAACGAACTAATATCTTTTTGAAAAATGATATTTTCACCAAGGGGGTAGTGTACCCTTTTTTAGTCAGAAAAATAAATCAAATTTTTTTCATTTCACTATTGACATTTATTAGCTGGACTTTCGCAACCGCGAAAGCGGGTGATGACTTCCCCTTTCGTGCCCCTCAGTTCCGCTCGACGAAAATATGCCAACCGAATTGAAAATTTTTTGAAAAAATTTTAGAGAGAAACAAAATGCACCTATCTGCAAAATACAGACAGGCGCAAAGGAATTATAAAAAGAATTTAGATGATTTGACAGTTCATATTCAAGGGGAAAAATATCCCCGGCGGTGGTCGGACTTTTTTTGATAAGCTGAAAGGTGTCGTACTTTGTCGATACGCTCTATATATCAT
>CALCDJ010000011.1 GCA_937900135.1 uncultured Blautia sp.
CTGATTATTTCGCGCCAAGGGATCCGGGTCTGAGCTTTGCTCAGACCCATTGATTTTTCTCTCAGACCCAGCAATACGCTTTTGGGATCCGCCGATATGTTTTTACATTTTATGCTTAGCACAGTATTCCCGCATATTAGTGCTGCCGGTCTCAATCCAGAAAGCAGTGTATGCGTAGCGATCTACAATCGCTTCTGCCCGAACTCCTTCGCCCAGACGTTTCACCCAGTCATCTTTACGATATTGCGTACAGAAGATGGTAGAGGTTGTATCAGAACGCCTCTCCATAAGCTCAAACAGGAAGTGGAGTTCCGCATCTGATATGTCGGACACAAGCCACTCATCCAGTATCAGGAGAGGTATCCGGCTGTAGCGTTCAAGCAGCTTCCTTTGATTCCCGGCAACTATGGTGGAGTCCCCATACTCCATTAACAGGTCAGGCAGTCTGACATACCGTACCCTGACATGGTTCAGGCAGGCTTCTTTTCCCAGGGCACAGGCTAAGTAGGTCTTCCCTGAACCGGTAAATCCCTGGAGGATGACACTCTGATGCAAATCGATGTACTGGCCGCTGAACAGGTTCTCAATGAGTTCCCTGTTTAATCCGCGGTTGGCGTAGATAACTCCCTGCCGGTTTGCCTGCGGAAAACGAAGTTTCGCTGACTTGATCAGCCGCTGTATCTTCCCGTTATATTTCTCCTGGTAGATGTAATCCACCAGCCGCTGCATCCTTTCGTCGAAGGGCAGAGCTATTGTCGCAGGATCCGCCTGCTGTACCTCCAGCCCCGTGATTGCCTCACCCAGATTAATTTCACGCAGCTTGCGCCTGGTCTCTTCATTGATCATCATTGTCACCTCCGTAATAACTGCTCCCCCTCAGGTATCCCATCTGGGAATGTTCCTTTGCATCTGCTTTTTTGCGCTCTACGTAAATCTTGTCTTGATTGGATGCAAGGATCGAATTAAGATGGTGGTAACGGGGCTTTTTAATCCCGCTGGTGATGGCAAACTCACAGGCAGCTTCCAGGCGTGCTTCGGAGTATTTGTTGCTCAGTCTCAGGACAGCCAGCGCAGGGTTATAGCCCTGTTCTTTTATGGGAACCCCCTCAAAGATACGGTCAATCGCCTGTGCTGTATAATCGCCGATGGATCTTGCCCAGTTTTTGATCCGGATATCATCCCATGGGGAAAACTTGAACTTATCCGGCATATCTTCCGGATGGGTAGAATACTGGTTCCTCCGACCAGACGGGAAGCGATTATGCGTGGCTATGCGGGCAGAACCGCTGTAGATCTCCACGGTGCTATCCGTAACCTTCAAGTCAACACTCTTCCTGGCGTACTGGTAAGGACAAGAGTACCGGTTATACTCAAAGACGACATGGTAGTCAATGTTTACCTTTCTTCCATAGACCCACGTGGCGATCTCATAAGGGACAGACGGCAGTGGATGCAGGAACGGCTTCTCATCCAGGTAAGAGTCGTAGCGGCTCCCTTCACGTTTCTGGAAACTCTCGTGGTTGAATCCGTAGAGCTTTTTTGCAACGGCAGCTTTCAGATCCTCAAAGCTGTAAAAAGCCTCATTTCTTAGCCGTGCGATGATCGCTGTTGCAATCTTCCCCACTGTGCCTTCCACGGAAGCTTTCTGTTTGGGTTTACGGATACTTGCCGGCATGATGGCTGTCTGGTAGTGGCTGCCCATGGCTTCATAATCCACAGTCAGGACGACCTCCCCTTCTTTGGGATGGGACACAACGCCCGTCTTCAGGTTATCGCAGACAAGGCGCGTTGCTACCCCGCCGAAAAATTCATACATATGGATGTGGGCGCGGATAAAGCTGTCCATCTTCATGTCCCGGCAGGGTTCCACATAGGAGTACTGGCTGTAGGGCAGGGTTCCTACAAACAGGTATACGGTTACGATCTCCCCTGTGGAAGTGTCGACATAGGCCATGGAAGGCCCTGACCAATCTACCTCCACGGCAGCGCCGGGCTTATGCTCCAAGTGGCTCGTAAGCTTGTTTATAATCGTGTATTCGCTGTAGCCCTGGCAGTATTTCGTATATCCCATGGGAATGTTGCCAGATGCCCTGCATTTGTCCTGGTATTCCTGCCAAAGGAGCTTCAGCGTCACCCCAGTACGTTTCAGTTCCTGGTGGACATACTCGTAATCTGGCTTGTCATACAGGTTTTCCAGGGCAAACTTGTCCGGATAAAACTTGCGGTAAACCGCATCCTCATCCATCTGTGCGATGTCCTCATAGGATATGCCCATCCTGTCAGCGATGTGGAACACATCACCGACAGAATTCTTGGAAATGTGCCTGCTAGTGGCGATTGCATTCCGCCCCATCCCGGCACTGCGAAGCTCCAGTATCAGCTTCACATTAATCTTTTTGGCCATGTTTTCGGCCTCCTTTCGTAGAATCGGAGACTATTTCTCCAATAAAGATTCTACAAAAGAAAAGCTGAAGTAAAAACCTGGCATTTCAGCATCGGGACGGATCTATTGCATGAACTGATCAAGGGTGGATCACTTGTGTGTACTGGTGGATCTCAAAAGCGTATCGATGGCTCTCATAGCGCGAAATATTCA
>CALCDJ010000012.1 GCA_937900135.1 uncultured Blautia sp.
AAAAGGAATCTGAAAGCCTTGATTTTAGGGGGTTAAAGATTCCGAGAGATTATTTTATATGTACAGGAGGAAATGATTATGAAAGAAAAAGTTGTTTTAGCTTATTCCGGCGGACTGGATACCACTGCACTGATTCCGTGGTTAAAAGAAAATTTTGATTATGAAGTAATCTGCTGCTGCGTAGACTGCGGACAGGGAAACGAACTGGAAGGACTGGATGAAAGAGCCAAACTTTCTGGTGCCTCCAAATTATATATCGAAAACATCGTAGATGAATTCTGCGAGGACTATATTATGCCATGTGTACAGGCAGGCGCTGTATACGAACATAAGTATCTTCTGGGAACCTCCATGGCTCGTCCCGGTATTGCAAAAAAACTGGTGGAAATCGCGCGGAAAGAAGGCGCATCTGCGATCTGTCACGGAGCAACCGGAAAAGGAAATGACCAGATCCGTTTTGAACTTGGTATCAAGGCTCTCGCTCCTGATCTGAAGATCATCGCTCCATGGCGTATGACAGACGTATGGACCATGCAGTCCCGTGAAGACGAGATTGCCTTCTGTCAGGCACACGGCATCAATCTTCCTTTTGATATGAGTCACAGTTATAGCCGTGACCGGAACTTATGGCATATCAGCCATGAGGGTCTGGAACTGGAAGATCCTTCTCAGGCGCCAAATTATGACGATCTTCTGGTTCTTGGAGTCACACCTCAGAAAGCGCCAGACCAGGAGACAGAAGTTTCCATTACTTTTGAAGCCGGTGTTCCAAAAACCTTAAACGGCAAAGCCATGAAAGTTTCCGAGATCATCACCGAACTGAATAAGCTTGGCGGCGAAAACGGCATCGGTATTATTGATATTGTAGAAAACCGTGTGGTTGGTATGAAATCCCGCGGCGTATACGAAACCCCTGGCGGAACCATCCTCATGGAAGCGCATGACCAGTTAGAAGAATTGATCCTGGATCGCGATACAATGGAAACCAAGAAAAAACTGGGAAGCCAGTTTGCTCAGATTGTATATGAAGGCAAATGGTTCACACCTCTCCGCGAGGCTATCCAGGCATTTGTTACCTCCACTCAGCAGTATGTGACAGGTGAAGTAAAATTCAAGCTTTACAAAGGCAATATCATCAAAGCCGGCACCACCTCTCCATACAGCCTGTACAGTGAATCCCTGGCTTCCTTTACTACCGGAGATCTGTACGATCACCATGATGCAGACGGTTTCATTACCCTGTTCGGCCTTCCGTTAAAGGTTCGCGCAATGAAGATGGCCGAGGCATTAAAAAACAAATAATCATTTTGACATTTTCAAGTATTTCATTTGTGATCTCTTTTTCAAAAATATATAACAAAACCATGGCGGCTTCTCCCAAGAAAAGCCGCCATGGTTTTGTTTTTATCGTTCTACCTCTGTACGGATCACACCAAAATCCTCCTCTTCTCTCTGCTGATATTTGTTTATCACCAGATAGATACAGAAAAATGCCACGGCAAACCCGGCCTGAATCAGACAGGATTCCAGGATGGGCTTCAGATGGATTCGTTGAAATCCCGTGAGGCTGCAGATCTGTTCCAGATTTTCCACGTACCAGTATACTGGAAGAAATCTTGCCGCTTTACGCATCCCTTCCCCCATCAATTCCAGGGAGACAAACACACCCCCGAAAAAACACATGCCCAGAGAAACCACATTCGTTACAAAGCTTTGGGCGCTCTCGTTCCGGATCAACGCGCTGCACAACAGAGAGACTGCGATCACCACCAGCATCTGCATCCATCCATTGAGCATCAAAAGTCCGATCTGCCTTCCTGGAATTTCAGACCATTTTTTCCAAAAGATCAAAAATCCCAAGAGATTCATTCCCGCCCAGAAACTGATTCCGGTTACAAATACATATAAAAATTTTTCCACGGCAAATCTGGTCGGACGAATGGGCGCGCAGAGATTCCTCATGCGGATCGTTGGCCGCTGAAAACTCATAAACACCACACTTACGCAGGAAATACACATACATAACAGCACGTAAGGCAGAAAACGAAGATACTGCCGGACTTCTTCCGGAACTGCTTTTGTATCTTTATACTGCATCAGTTTCACACCTGCTTCTTCTTTCATCGCTTCTTGTACCGATGCAGCAATGGCGTCCAGATCTGCTTCTCTCCCTGCGCTCCGGGCAAAATGGACCATACTTAAATATTGAGACACAAGGGATTCCAGATAATAACCGGAAGCAGAAAGGGGACGGCTCCAGATTTGTAACGTTCCCGCCTCTCCCTTCTGAAACTGTTCTTCAAACCCTTCCGGAATCTGAATGATTCCATCCACCGCCCGGTAAAATCCCGCATCCATCCAGGCTTCTCTGGAATCCTCAAGGGGCACTTCGGTACCTTTTTCTTTCAAAAACTCATGAAGCCCCTGGGTCAGTTCTGTTTCTTTGTCTCTGTTGAACCAGGCATAAGTGGGTTTTTCTTCCGTAAAATCCACATTAGCCTCATCCTCATAAAATACGCCTCCCAACAAAAGCAGGAGTAAAAAAACAACTCCATAGATCAGGAATGTACTTTTGTTTCGTTTCATAATTTTGATGCAGGTATTAAATACTCTCATATTGTTTTCTCCTCATACAAACCACACAGATTCCCAAGAATAAGATTGCTGTCAGACACAACGCTCCCACATTTTTCCAATAAGGAAGGGTACTGTCATAATAATAGAGACAATAAAATCCATCTGCGATCCTTGCGGCCGGATTAATCTTCGCCAGGAACGGCGCATGTCTTTCCACCTGGTATTTCAGCCCCCCATACATCATTCCCGCAAGCGCGCTGCTGATCAGAGAAACACATACCAGAACACCGATCTTTGCGTTCATCTTAAATCGGGAAGGAAGCGCCAGCACCGCTCCCAAAGCTACTCCCACCACGCTTCCCACGAAGCAGAGAAAAACAACCAGAAACAGCTTACTTCCAAAATCAATGTGCAAAACAAAGGCAAGATATGCAAGGAAAACCAAAATGCATACCATCTGAACCGTAAAAGACGCCAAAAAAGCTGCGGAAAAGAACGTGCTTCGTTTTACCGGAGCCACAGCTGTTCTGGCTCCCTGGGCAGATAGATTTGCTTGCAGCAGCACCACCGTCCAAAGTCCGTAAAACCCGCCATATAAACAAGTCATCCCAAGAAGCGCATAGAAATAGATCAGTTTCTCCTGTGGTTTCTGACTGGTAAGCCTTAGTTCCTCTGTATAGCTTTCTGCCTCTCCCAATTCCAGAAACAGTTCTGAGCCTTTTTCCCTCAAAAACTCCGGATTTTTCTCCATCAGTTCCTGTACCAGAAAACGTGTCTGAAGATAACGATCCAAAATGTTTTTTAAAATCGTCTGGGACAGTCCCTTATTTTTTACCACAAGAGAAAGTTTGCCGTCCTCGCTTACGATCCATCCTTCTATCTTGCCTTCTTCCAACAGTGTTTCCGCTTCTTTCTGCTCTTCATATTGAATGCTCAGAATGGCGTCTTCCCCTTCAGACAAAGCCTTCAGCATTTCTTTCAGATATGGTTCCTCCTCAGAATCCCCAGTCTCCACCATTGCCACTGGGATCGAAGAAATCTGATCTCCCTGATCCAGCGATGAAAACGCAAGTGAAAACATCGTAGCCAGCACAATGGGAAACAGCAGCGTCCAGATCACCATTTCTTTATCCCTTATGTGGCGAAGCAAATATTTCCTGTAAATATTTCCAAACATGGTCCGCCTCCTTTAATCACGCAACTGACGCCCGGTCAACTCCAGAAAAACATCATTCAATGTCAGTTCCCCATGGAAACATTCTTCTCTTTCTTTTCCTGGCGTCTGTTTTTTGATCATGGCTTTCAATTCTTCTCTTGTGCCACAGGCAATGGCGCGTCCCTTGTCCATGATCATGATCCTGGTGCAAAGCTGTTCCACCTCTTCCATATAATGAGAGGTATAAATAATGGTAGCCCCCTGACGGTTCAACTGACGGATTCCCTCCAGAATATTGCTGCGGCTCTGAGGGTCCACTGCCACGGTAGGCTCATCCATAAAGATCAGTCTCGGCTTGTGAGCAATTCCACAGGCAATGTTCAATCGACGCAAAAGCCCTCCGGAAAGTTTTTTGGGAAGAAATTTCCGATATTCTGTCAAACCGGCAAAAACAAGCGCTTCCTGCACCAGTTCTTTTCTTCTCTTTTTGTCTGCCACGTACAGTCCGCAGAAAAAATCAATGTTTTCCTCCACAGTCAGTTCGTAATAAACTGCCACATCCTGAAATACCACGCCGATTTCCGCCTTACTCTCATACTGCTCCGGCGTCATAGGCCTGCCGAAAAGACGAATCTCTCCTTTGTCATATTTCAACAGAGAAAGCATACAGTTGATGGCTGTAGTTTTTCCTGAACCATTAGGGCCTAATAGTCCAAAGATTTCTCCATCCTCTACCTCCAGATTAAAATGATCCAGCGCCAGGACTTCCCCATAGCGCTTCACCAGATTTTTTACCTCTATCATAAAAAGTTCCTCCTTTTTCTTTCCATGCAGACAGTATAGCAGTTCCTTTCTTCTTTCCCCAGTGTGTACTGTCACCTTTCTTTATGACAAATGTCACATCTTTTTCAGAAAAAAAGAACGCTCTGGATTCTGTTCTTCTTTTCGTGGTATGATAGCGTTGATGTACAAGGGGCGTATTGCCTCTTTGTACCCTGACACCAGAGACAGCAATTACAAAAGAAAGGATGGATGCCATGTCTGCCATTTACCATAAATTTTTTCTTTTACTTTTGATCCTCTCCCCTCTTCTGCGCCAGACAGCAGAGCCTCTTTTTATCCTGGCCATGCTCCTGTCTGTCAGTTTGAGCTTTCTGTGCAACTATCAGGAAAAAAATTCGATGCCTGTTTTTTATCTTCTCTTTTGTGCGGCCCTTTTTTTCTGGAAACCCATGCTTCCTTTTCTTCCTTTGGCCGTTTATGACAGCCCCCGGCAGAAAGAACATATCCTGAGATTTTTATGGCTTCTTCCTTTTTTCCGCTGTACCGCCGTGCTGGAATTTTCCAGTTTTTTCTTTTGTATCGTTCTCTGCGGCCTGGCCTTCTTTTTATCCGTATCACAGGCTCAGCATGAAATCCTCCTACAAAACTATCGGCAGACACAGGACGATTCCAGAGAAGCCGCCTTGCTTCTGCAGCAAAAGAATCTGGAACTTATGAAAAACCAGGACTACGAAGTAGAGCTTGCCACCTTAAAAGAACGAAACCGGATCGCCAGAGAAATCCATGATAACGTAGGACATCTGCTGACCCGCTCTATTTTACAGGTCAGCGCCCTTCTCGTGGTACACCGAAACAATCCGGAACTAACAGAATCTCTCCAGGCAGTCAAAGCCACGCTCACAGATGCCATGGACAATGTGCGGAACAGTGTTCACAATCTCCATCAGGAATCTGTGGATCTGAAACAGCAGATTGAGAAGATCATTGAGAATTTTTCCTTTTGTCCAGTTTCTCTCACCTTTGACACCCACCCTCTCCCCGGGGAAATGAATTATGCGGTAATGGCCATTATCAAAGAAGCCCTTTCCAATATTGCCCGTCACAGCAATGCCACCCACGCCTGGATCTCCATTCTGGAACATCCTTCCATGTATCAGCTCCTGATCCGGGACAATGGTTCTGTTTCCCCTTCTTTTTCATCCGCCGAAGGTATTGGACTTTCTGGAATGGAGGAACGGGTGCTTGCATTCCACGGCATTTTCCATACAGATTTTCAGAATGGATTTCACATTTTTATTTCTATTCCAAAACAAAAACGATCCTAACAGAAAGGAGTATTTCCATGAACGTAATTTTGATTGATGACGACTACCTGGTCTGCCTGTCTCTGAAAACCATTTTGCAGGCTGATCCTCACATTTCCGTATCTGCCACAGGCACCAGCGGGGAAGAAGCGCTCACCCTGTACGATACCTTTCTTCCGGACATTCTTCTCATGGATATCCAGATGAAAGGCATGAGCGGTCTTTCTGCCGGAGAGCAGATCCTTTCCAAATATCCGGATGCCAGAATTCTTTTTCTTACCACCTTCTCCGACAATGAATACATTATAAAAGCCCTTCGCATAGGCGCGAAAGGCTATCTGATCAAACAGGAGATTGAGGCGCTCATTCCTGCCCTCCATGCGGTAATGAGCGGACAGAATGTATTCGGCAACGAAATCGTCAGCCGGATTCCAGATCTTATGTCTTCCAGACCTGTCTTTTCTCCGGAAAAATATCACTTAAATACAAGAGAAGGGGAAATCATGGAATTAGTGGCCAAAGGGCTCAATAACAGAGAAATTGCGGACACCCTCTTCTTGAGCGAAGGGACTGTCCGCAACTATTTAAGTATTCTTTTAGATAAGCTTGGTCTTCGGGACCGCACCCAACTGGCTGTCTTCTATTATCGCAACCAAAACTGACCTCTCAAAAACCTGCTCCCGACTTATTTGGCTGCAGGTTTTTTCTTTCTTTTTTCCGGCTTTTCTGTTTCCTGATACGTCTCACGGGGCAACACGGTAATCTGCTTTTTCTTCAGCTGCGCATTGGCCCATTCCCGGAACAACGCATAGATCACAGAAAGAAGCGGGATAAAGATCAGCATACCCACAATACCCATCAGACTTCCACCCACGGTTACTGCTACCAGCACCCAGATAGAAGGCAGTCCTACGGAATTTCCTACCACATGAGGATAGATCAGATTTCCTTCAATCTGCTGCAGGATAAGGAACAGCGCCAGGAACATCAGCGCTTTCATGGGGCTGACCATAAGGATCAGGAAAAATCCCACCCAGCACCCGATAAATCCACCAAACACCGGGATCAGCGCTGTAAAAGAAATCAACACGCCCACCAACAATGCATATGGAAATTGGAAAAGCGTCATGGTAACAAAGAACATGCTTCCAAGGATTACCGCCTCGATACACTGTCCGGTAATAAAGTTCGCAAAGGTTTTATTTGCCAGTGTAAACACATGGACACAGTATTCCACTGCATTCTTGGGAAACAGCGCATAAAACGCCTTCTTCACCTGAAAGATCAGACGTTCCTTCTGCAGCAATACATAGCAGGCAAAGATAAATCCAATTCCCACATTCATTGCTGTGCTTAAAATCCCCATCGTAACGGTAATCGTAGACGATAAAATGTTGTCCACACCACTCTTTAAGATCCCAAGCGCGGAATTGATCATTTCCTGAGGCTGAAAGTCAATGGAATTTGCCCATTCTACAATGGGGCTGTCACTCTGAAACGTCTCTGCCAGCCATCTCTGAAAGTGAGGGATACTCCATTCAATTCTTCGTACCACGCTGACAAACGTAGAGCCTAATTCCGGAGCCACCACCAGCACCACCAAAAGGATCACTGCTGCCACAAACAGGATAGACAGAACCAGGCTGATGGGACGCCCCAGCTTTCTGGCAAATCGGTTTCCCCTTTTTTCCGCCTTTTCAAAGAGATGATGTTCCAGAAATTTCATGGGCACATTCAGCGCAAAGGCAATGGCTGCTCCCAGAATAAACGGAAACAGCAATCCCCAGATCAGTCCCAAGTATTTCAGTACAACATCCATATTGCGTACTCCTACATATAAAAGAACCGCAAAGGTGATCAGGCACATGGCTTTTTTCATAGTTTCTTTACTTATTTTTATTTCCACCAGGTTTCCTCCCTAAGCATGCTGCGATATTTTGCCGCATTCTTATAATGTAGGACATTCTAACATGAAATTCCGGATTTTGCCAGTGATTTTTCTTTGGATCAGTCTTCTACTTTTTTAATATCCATATCCTTGGGAAGTACCAGACTTAAGATAATGGAAACAACAAATACAACTGCTACACAGTTTGCAGAAAATACGTCCTGTACTACCTGCGGGAAAATTCTCCAGATATCCGCCTCGCTGGCGCTGGTAAATCCGATTCCAACTGCAAGAGACAGGGCTACGATTGTGATATTTCTCTGATTAAATCCTGCCTTTGCCACCATCTGGATTCCGCTGACCATGATGGTACCAAACATCATAATTGTACATCCGCCCAGAACAGCGTCAGGAAGACTTGCAAAGAAATTTCCCACCGGTGGAAGCAAGCCTGCCAGAATCATGCACACAGCGCCTGTCATAATGGTGAAACGGTTTACAACCTTTGTCATATTAACCAGACCTACGTTCTGACTGAAGGAAGTAACCGGCGGACATCCGAACAGAGAAGATACGGAACTTGCAAAACCGTCACATGCAAGAGAACCGGAAATTTCTTTTGTGGTAATTTCTCTGTTTAATCCTCCGGCTACCATAGCTGTGGTATCTCCAATGGTTTCTGCAGCAGATACCAGGAAGATAATGGCGACGGAAATAATCGCGCCAATGTTAAATTTAGGAGCATAAGGAAGCAGATGCGGCAGTGAGATGAATCCACCGGACATAATGCTGGAAAAATCCACCTTTCCCATAAAGATTGCCACTATGTATCCCACGATCAAACCTGCCAGCACAGAAAGCTGTTTCCAGTAGCCTTTGGCCAGAATGTTAAACAGCAAGCAGGTTATCAGCGTAATGGCACCAAGAAGCAGGTTCTGGGCAGAACCGAAATCTTCGTTATAACCGCCGCCGAAAGATCTTGTTCCTACAGTAAACAAAGAGTAACCAATGGCTGTTACCACGGAAGCTGCTACCACAGGTGTTATGATCTTTCGCCAGTATTTTGCCAGAAGTCCCAGACAGCCTTCAAACAGACCGCCTACCAATACGGCGCCCACCATGGTTTCATACCCGTAGGTACTGCCGACATAACTTAAAATGGTAACAAAGGTAAAACTGACTCCCATTACGATAGGCAGTCTGGAGCCCACCTTCCAGACCGGATACAACTGGATCAACGTTGCGATTCCAGCCACAAACATGGCATTCTGAAGCAGAATCGCAAGCTCTGCATTCTCCAGTCCTGATGCCGCGCCAATAATTGTAATCGGCGTCAGGTTAGCCACAAACATGGCCAGTACATGCTGCAGACCAAAAGGAATTGCTCTGCCGACCGGAACTCTTCCATCCAAACGATAGATGTTGCTCATACTTACATTCCCGTCATTTTTCATGATGAATCCTCCTTAAATATTTTTATTATACAGCAAAGTATACAATATTATTCTTTTCCATGCAAACTTTTTTGTACAAAAAAATATTTTTTGTCAAAAATTATTTTTTGTACATTTTATACGAATTTCTTCTTGTTTTTTTTACAATTTGGTGATTTCATTTTTTTACAAATCAATTGACAGAAAAATTGTCTTAATCTATAATTATGTTTGTAATATGAATACCGTTTTACACATAGCTTATATAAGTCCATAATCGGTTGGACGTCTCTACCAACTACCGTAATAGTTGTCTATAAGTGCTCTTATGTGCCAGATATTATTTCCCATTCTATTTGTGCACATTTTTAGGGACTTTTGGCATATTAGGGGTAGTTTTTTGTTTTGTAAGAAATGCCTTTGTCCCGAAGAAAGGAAGGTGAACCATATGACATCAAAAAATTTCGTACTGAAAGGCACGATCTGCTACAGTGAGACCAAGGATCGGCTCCTGATCAGTGAAGACAGCTATCTTGTCTGTGAGGATGGGCTTTGTGTCGGCGTTTTTAAAGAACTTCCGGAAAAATATCAGGGACTTTCCGTGAGAGATGTGGGAAATGCTCTGATCATTCCAGGAATTACAGACCTGCATCTTCATGCTCCTCAGTACAGCTTCCGAAGCGTAGGAATGGATATGGAACTTCTGGACTGGCTGGATCACATCACATTTCCAGAGGAATCCAAATTTGCAGATCTGGATTATGCCCGCGCTTCCTATTCTATTTTTGCGGAAGACTTAAAGAAAAGCGCTACCACCCGCGCTTCTATCTTTGCCACCCTTCATCCAGAAGCCACAGAGCTTTTGATGGATCTGGTGGAACAGACAGGAGTTCAGGCATACATAGGCAAGGTCAACATGGACCGGAACGGTCCGCCCACCCTTCAGGAGGAAAGCGCAGAAGCCTCTGCCCAGGCTACCATTTCCTGGATTGAGAGAGTGGCCCATAAGTATCAGAATGTCAAACCAATTCTGACGCCCCGGTTCACACCCTCCTGTACAGATGACCTTATGAGACGTCTTGGAGAAATTCAGAAGAATTATCATTTACCTGTACAATCCCATCTTTCTGAGAACTTAGGTGAGATTGCCTGGGTAAAAGAGCTTTGTCCCAATACCCATTTTTATGGGGAGGCTTACGACCAGTTCGGACTCTTTGGCGGAGAAGGCTGTCCCACCATCATGGCTCACTGTGTACACTGTCCCGAAGAGGAAATTGCACTGATCAAGGAGCGTGGTGTATACATTGCGCACTGTTCCCAGTCCAATACCAACCTTTCTTCCGGTATTGCGCCTATTCGCCGCTATCTGGATGAGGGACTTCATGTCGGCCTGGGTACTGATATTGCAGGCGGCTTTTCCATTTCTCCATTGCGGGCAATGGCGGATTCTATTCAAACTTCCAAGCTTCTCTGGCGTCTTGTGGATGATTCACTGAAACCGCTGACTCTGGAAGAGGTCTTTTATATGGGTACAGCTGGAGGCGGTTCTTTCTTCGGCAAGGTAGGAAGCTTTTTGGAAGGCTACGAGTTTGATGCCGTGATCCTTGACGACACCAATCTCCCATATCCTCAGACGTTCACATCCAAGCAGCGTCTGGAACGGCTGGTCTATCTCTCAGATGACCGCAACATCATCGGAAAATATGTTTCCGGAACAAAAATCTTTTAGCACAATGTGCTGCAAAAAGGGGGAAGAATTATGAATCTTGACAAACTGTTTCACCTTAAGGAAAACCATACGGATGTAAAAACCGAAGTCATTGCCGGTATTACCACCTTTATGACCATGGCCTACATTCTGGCAGTAAATCCCAACATACTGGAAGCCTCCGGTATGGATCGCGGCGCGGTATTTACTGCGACAGCCCTTGCATCCTTTATTGCAACCTGTCTCATGGCGCTTTTATCCAATTATCCCTTCGTTCTGGCTCCCGGCATGGGTCTGAACGCGTATTTTGCATACACCGTTGTCCTCGGTATGGGATATAGCTGGCAGCAAGCACTGGCAGCCGTATTTGTAGAAGGTATGATCTTTATCCTTCTTTCTCTTACCAATGTACGTGAGGCGATTTTCAATGCCATTCCAATGAACCTGAAACATGCAGTTTCCGTTGGAATCGGTCTGTTTATTGCTTTTATCGGTCTGCAGAATGCAAAGATCACCGTAAACAATGATGCAACCTTAGTTGGCGTCTTTTCTTTCAAAGGCTCCCTGAAAAACGGCACCTTCAGTACAGAAGGAATCACCGTACTTCTGGCCCTGATCGGTCTTCTGATCACCGCAGTAATGCTGGTTAAGAATGTAAAAGGCGGAATCCTCTGGGGAATTCTGATTACCTGGCTTCTGGGAATCATCTGCCAGTTCCTTGGCATTTATGTTCCCAACCCGGAAACTGGCTTCTTCAGCCTTCTTCCTGATTTCTCCAATGGAATCTCCATCCCCAGCATGGCTCCAACCTTTATGAAGATGGACTTCTCCGTTGTATTTTCACTGGATTTCGTAGTCATCATGTTTGCATTCTTGTTTGTAGATATGTTTGATACCCTTGGAACCCTCATCGGTGTAGCTTCCAAGGCCGATATGCTTGACAAAGATGGAAAACTTCCAAGAATCAAAGGCGCTTTGCTCTCTGACGCAGTTGGTACTTCTGTAGGTGCTGTATGTGGTACTTCTACCGTAACCACTTTCGTAGAAAGTGCTTCCGGTGTTGCAGAAGGAGGACGTACCGGTTTGACCGCAGTTGTCGCAGCCATTCTTTTCGGTCTGTCCTTATTCCTGTCACCAATCTTTTTGGCAATTCCATCCTTTGCAACTGCACCAGCTCTGATCGTTGTCGGTTTCCTGATGCTGACCTCCATCACCAAAATCGACTTCAGCGATTACACAGAAGCAATTCCATGCTTTATCGCAATCATTGCTATGCCTTTCCTGTACAGCATTTCCGAAGGTATTGCTATGGGAACCATTTCCTATGTAGTGATTAACCTTCTTTCAGGAAAAGCCAAAGAAAAGAAGATCAGTGTTCTGATGTATGTACTGGCTGTACTCTTTATTTTGAAATACATTTTCCTGTAATCTTTTAAAGAATACCACTTATATTTTTCATCAGCCATCTAGGAATCTTTTTTCATATACTCCCTGGAACCGGTACGGATATGTACCGGTTCCTTTTTTCATGCTGTTGAATATTTTGTTCCTTTATTGTATAATTATAAAATATTATCAACAAAGGAGAATTTTTCTATGAAAAAACAAGTTCCTCTGAAAAATTCACTGCTTCTTCTCCTGACCGCCGCAATCTGGGGTGTTGCTTTTGTAGCGCAGAGTGTAAGCATGGATTTTATCGGAGCCTTCACCTTCAATACCGCCCGTTTCCTCATGGGCGCTCTTGTACTTCTTCCTCTGATCTGGTTTACGGAACGAAAATCCCCCCAGGAACACCAGACACCAGAACAGAAGAAAAAAAGCCAAAAGGTACTTCTCACCGGGGGAATCTGCTGTGGAATCTGTCTCTGCCTGGCAAGTAATTTCCAGCAGTTCGGGATCAAATACACCACCGTAGGAAAAGCCGGTTTTATTACAGCCTGCTATATTGTAATCGTTCCTGTACTGGGACTTTTTCTCAAAAAGAAATGCAGCCCCTTCATTTGGGCTGCAGTAGCTATGGCTGTGACCGGTCTGTACCTCCTTTGCATCAAAGACGGATTTTCCATTGGAAAGGGAGATTTTCTGGTGCTGATCTGCGCTGTTTTGTTTTCCGTCCATATTCTTGTCATTGACCATTTTTCTCCTATGACAGACGGTGTAAAACTATCCTGTGTCCAGTTCCTTACCGCCGGTATCCTGTCTGGTATTCCGGCTCTCCTGCTGGAAAATCCCAGCATCTCTTCTCTTTTGGATGCCTGGGTTCCCGTTCTGTATGCCGGCATCCTGTCCTGCGGCGTTGGTTATACCCTGCAGGTCATTGGCCAAAAGGGGATGAACCCTACCGTAGCTTCTCTGATTTTAAGCCTGGAGTCCTGTATTTCCGTTCTTGCAGGCTGGTTTATCCTTGGCCAGAGCCTTACTCCCAGAGAAATCATAGGATGTGTAATTATGTTTGCCGCTATTTTGCTGGCGCAGCTTCCACAAAAAAAAGCAGCCTGAAATCAGGCTGTTTTTTTTCTATGGAAAGAGCTTTGCTCAGGCAAAGAATTTCTCTTCCAGTTGTTTCATGATTCTTTCTACAGTTTCCTCCTGGAAGGGATTGCTCAGATTACCGATTTTTAAGAGTTCAAAATATCCCTGACTTCCTCCTGCGCAGCACAGACGGTAATAATCCTTCCACGCTTCTTCCCGGTTCTCTTCCATACGGATCAGATACTCAAAAGCTCCCATCTGCGCCAGCGCATAATCAATGTAATAGAAGGGATACATAAAAATGTGCTGCTTCTGCATCCAGAAACCACCCTTTTCCAAGAATGCATGTCCGCCATAGGATCTCCATGGTAAATACTTCTGCTCCAGTTCATGCCACAGAGCGTAACGCGCCTCTGCATCTGTCAGACGTTCCTCGTACACTCTCTGCTGAAATTCATCCACACATGCCATATAAGGAATCACCTGGAGACAGTCGGAAAGATGTGCATAAATATACTTTTCTTTTTCTTCTCCGAAAAACAGTCCCATCCAGGGATACGCGAAAAACTCCATGGTCATGGAATGAATCTCATTGATCTCTGAGCTGGAGAACGACTGTTCCACCAGATAATCCTGTCTGGATGCCACATATGCCTCAAAGGCATGTCCTGCTTCGTGGGTAAGCACATCCACATCTGCGCTGGTTCCGTTAAAATTAGAAAAGATAAACGGCGCTTTCTCCGTATCCAGGAAGGTACAATAACCTCCCGGCTGTTTTCCCGGTCTTGTTTCCAGATCAAACAATTCATGCGCTCTCATAAAGGAGAAAAATTCACCAGTCTCCAAAGACATCTCCTCATACATCTTCTGGGCCTGATCCAGCATTTCCTCCGGCGTTCCCTGGGGATACACATTTCCCTCCGGAAATACAAGAGCCTCATCATAATAATGTAGCTCTTCCACACCCAGGCGCTGTCTCTGTTCCTCAAATAATCTCTGACAAAGGGGAACCACATGCTTCACAATGGCATCCCTGAACCGGCTCACTTCTTTCCGTCCATAGGTATATCGCTCATTTTTTAAATAAGCCATATCTACATAATCTGAAAAGCCCAGGTTTTCCGCCATCCTGCAGCGTACCTGCACCAGTTCTGAATAAATCTCATCCAACTGCGGCGCAATAGACTGATAAAGATCTGCCCAGGCTTCCAGAGCTCTGCGGCGCATCTCCCGATTGGTATCCTGCATTTTTTTCAGGAGACCATAAAAATTCAGACTTTCCCCTTCAAATTCTGTGGATGCTGTTGCAGAACATTTGGCATATTTCTGCACCAGACTGCTCTCTTTCACCAAAAGCTCCACATTTTTCTCACTGACAAGACGGCTCACATTGGCAAGGCGGGTAAAATAAAAATCTCCATAGACCTCCTTCAGCTGTTCCAGATAAGGGGAGGCCAGAAGGATCTGAACAAATCCTTCTTTTTCCAGTTCCAGTCCCGGATCTTCTCTGTGAAAATATTCCATTTCTTCTTCATAGAACTCATCGGTCATATCCAGCGTGTTTCGGATATATGCCAGAGTTTCCATGGTTTCAGCTTTTCTCGTCTCATCCAGGAACCCCTGAAAAGCTGCCTTTGCCCCCTCTGGATCAGAAGCCCCTTTCAGTTGTTCCCCCAATACCCGGATCTGCGCTTTTATTTGGGCAAGTTCCGGCCTTTCGTATACCATATCTCTGAATTTATCCATATTCCTTCTCCTCACATCATATTTTTATGTGTCCAGTTCCACATTTCCACCGCTCTGCAAAAAATGCTCTTTAATCCGGTCAAAGCTCTCCTGACTCAACGCATGTTCTACCTTGCATGCATCCTCTTTTGCCGTTTTCTCCGGAACCCCAAGTCCCATCAGCATTCTGGAAAGAATGGTATGCCTCTCATAAATCTGTCTGGCAATGGTTTCCCCTTTTTCCAGAAGGGTAATTGTTCCATACCGGTCCATGGCAATATAACCATCTTCCCGCAAAAGTTTCATCGCATGACTTACGCTGGGTTTGGAAACGGATAATCTGGCAGCGATATCCACAGAACGCACTTCCCGCCCTCCACGGGAAAGGATCAGAATCGCCTCCAGATAATCTTCTGCCGACTCTCGAATTTTCATGACAACTTCCTCCTTTGTTTCCTTCTATGGTAGCATATCCGCCCTGGGTTTTCAACGACATTGCTTTTGGCCCCAAGGGACTAAGCCAGATATCTCACCGGCTGAAGAACAGGACCAAGGACACGGAAGATCATCTTCTTCAGAAACGGAAGTTCCTTTACCTTTACCCCTTCTGGAGTTTCATAGGTATCCTGATCGACCACTCTTCTGCTCTGTTTCTGGAAGACGTCCATATGGCCCTTCAGTTCCTGGGCAAATGCTTCTCCATGGACAGCCAGCATCAGTTCTGTATCCATATAGGTACTTCTCATATCCAGGTTATAGGAACCAATCAGCGCCATATCATCATCGATGAGTACCGATTTACCATGGGAAGAATCTTCTCCGCAGAATTCATACACCTCCACCCCGGTTTCCAGTATTTTCTTTTTATTGATCAGATAATCACTGGAAGCCACTACATTATCTCCGCATTCCACTGCATTCAGAATCATGGAAAAATCTTCCACTTTCTCTGCCACTTCCTGAATTCCATCCCTCATCTGACGATCCAGAACAGCATACGGCGTATGAAGCACCACCTTCTTTTCGGCTCCTGCCATTAAATGCTGCAGGGTATCAAAAACCAGCGGCTGTTTCCCCAGGATTCCTGTCTCTCCTCTGATCAGGGTTGCCTTTTGAATTTCTACCGTATGTTCCTCAAAGGAATAATCTCCAAAGCTTTCCGGATATTTTTCTTTCAAGCCCTCATATCTGCCCTCCAGCTTCTGAATCCGTTCCTTGACTTTTTTCTTCTCTGCCAGACTCTTCTTATCATGGAACACCGTCATATGCGGACCATCCCAGATTTCGTGGAAATATCCTTCCACCTGAGCGATCACACTTTCTTCGGCTCCTTTTTCATACTCTGTATTATAAATCAGCACTTCCCTGTCATAGCTTCTGCTGTTGGTGTGATAATTTCCCAGAAAATAGGAAAATGTATTCCTTCCTCCCAGAAGCAGGGATTTATCATCACAGATCACGTATTTATCATGCATTCTTCCATGAAACGTCCATGGCTTCCACGGCTTCGGAAAATTGTAAATCCGGATTTCAATGTTGGGATGACTGGAAAGAGCATAAAAAAATTCATTCCCCTCCATACGGATCAGACCGCTGATGCCATCCACCATAATCTGTACCTTCACCCCCCGCTCTGCTGCCTGGTAGAGAGCAGCCGCGTAATCCCAGGTGCTTTTGTCCTCCCGGAAATCAAAGGTGGAAATCACAATTCGCTCCTTCGCCTCTTCTGCCATACGAATACGAAGGGCAAGAGCCTCTGTGTTGTCTTCCACCACATGAGCACGATCTGCAGAAGGCGCTTCCCCTTCCTCTGCATAAAAGTCTTCCTTATGAAAAGGATGTGCGGCCTGATCTACGGATTTCTGTACTGCAAAAGGAGCAAGCATACCAATTACAAGATACAGCACCACGGACAGAACCAGCAGCAGTTTCCAGTGTTTTTTCACAAATACTTTCATATTTTTCCCACCTTTATCCATTGTAGTGTTCAATACTATAACGCGGTTACCCACCTCTGTCAATGAATAGAAAATTTTTCAGTTGACAGAAAAAAAAGAGTTCTTTATAATATAGTTCGCAGCCTAACAGTTCGGTTTCCGAACATTTAACTTATCGCCCTGCAAAGAGGAATGTATCCTTTTTGCCCAAAAGGAGTACCCATGGAAAACAAAAATATCGTAGGATATCAGATCCATACCCTGGATAATATGATCGGACGTCAGATTACTGCACTCTTTGAATCTGACGGTCTGACAAAAATGCAGACCTGGATTATCGGATATCTCTATGAGCACGCAAATGAAAATATCTTCCAAAAAGACATTGAAGCTCAGTTTCACATTGCCCGGTCCACTGCTACCGGAATTCTTAAAATTATGGAGAAGAACGATCTTCTGACTCGGGAACCGGTGGCCTCCGATGCCCGTCTGAAACGTCTGATCCTGACTCAGAAGGGAATCAGTCACCAGCTGCATGTGATTCAAAAGCTACAGCTTCTGGAAGAGCGTCTGAAACAGCAGATTAACCCGAAGGACCTGGATATTTTTTTCCAGGTATTGTATCAGATGCAGAACAACATGGAAAACCGTTAAGGCTTACAGGCAGCCATTTTTGACTGCCAGGATTACATCACAGAAAGGAGCTTTTTCATGATCAAAACACTTCTCGGTCAGGTCAGGGAATTTAAAAAAGATTCCATCCTCACTCCGATCTATATGATCCTCGAGGTTCTTATGGAAACTCTGATTCCCCTGGTTATGGCCTCGATTATTGACAACGGTGTGGAAGCCGGAAACATCAGTCACATTTACCGTATGGGTGCGCTGATGGCACTTCTGGCACTTCTTGGACTTTTTACCGGCGTCATGGGCGGAAAATATGGAGCCAGAGCCTCCACAGGTTTTGCCCGCAACCTTCGGAAGTCCATGTATGAAAACATCCAGACCTTTTCCTTTTCCAACATTGACAAATACAGCACAGCCGGCTTGATCACCAGACTGACCACCGATGTCACCAACCTGCAGAACGCATATCAGATGATTCTGCGTATGTGCACCCGTGCCCCGGCCAGCCTGCTCTGCGCCATGACCATGGCTTTTCTGGTTAATGCCAGACTGGCCAGCATTTACCTGATTGCTGTTCTTTTTCTCGGACTTGCTTTATTCTATATCCTGAGTCATGCAACCAAATATTTCCAGGAAGTCTTCCGCAAATACGACGACTTAAATGCCAGTGTCCAGGAAAACATCTCTGCTATTCGCGTGGTAAAAGCCTATGTGCGGGAATCACATGAAACCACCAAATTCCAGAAAGCCTGCAATAAGGTTTATGAAATGTTTGTCAAAGCCGAAAAACTGGTGGTTTTAAATATGCCGCTGATGCAGTTCACCGTTTACGCCTGCATCCTTGGAATCAGCTGGATCGGAGCCAAAATGATCGTAGGAGGCTCTCTTACCACTGGAGAGCTTATGAGTCTTCTGGCTTATTGTATGAACATTCTTATGAGCCTGATGATGCTTTCCATGGTCTTTGTTATGATCACCATGAGTACCGCCAGCGCAGAACGTATCTGTGAGGTATTAAATGAAAAGAGCAGTCTGTCTGATCCGGAAAACCCAGTCACAGAAGTTCCGGATGGAAGCATTGTCTTTGACCATGTGGATTTCAGCTACAAAAAAGACAGCAAAGAACCTGTGTTAAAAGATGTACATCTTTCCATCCGTTCAGGTGAAACCATTGGAATCATCGGCGGTACCGGAAGCGCCAAATCCAGCCTGATCAGCCTCATCAGCCGATTGTATGATGTTACCTCCGGATCTGTTAAAGTAGGGGGGATTGATGTTCGTGATTACCATATGGACTCCCTCCGTAACCAGGTTGCTGTGGTTCTCCAGAAAAACGTTCTGTTCAGCGGAACCATTCTGGAAAATCTGCGTTGGGGAAACAAAGACGCCACAGAAGAAGAATGCCGTCATGCATGTGTTCTTGCCTGCGCAGACGATTTTATTGAGCGTATGCCCCAAAAATACAACACTTATATTGAACAGGGCGGCACCAACGTTTCCGGCGGTCAGAAGCAGAGGCTTTGCATCGCCCGCGCCCTTTTGAAGAAACCTAAGATTCTGATTCTGGATGACTCCACAAGTGCTGTGGATACAGCCACTGACGCACGCATCCGAAAAGCCTTTGCCCGGGAAATCCCGGATACCACCAAGCTGATCATCGCTCAGCGAATTTCCAGTATCCAAAACGCTGACCGCATCATTGTTATGGATAATGGACAGGTCAACGCCTTTGGAACACACCAGGAACTTCTGGAAAACAACCCCATTTATCAAGAGGTCTATAACTCCCAGACCAAGGGCGGCGGTGACTTTGACCAGGCAGGTACAGGAGGTGACGAAGCATGAAAAAACAGAACAAAAACCCGGTAAACGGAGTAGAAAATCCAGGAAAACTTCTGGGGCGCCTGCTTCGTTACATTATGAAATCTTACAGTGTTGCCATTATAGTTGTAGTCCTCTGTATTTTTATCAGTGTTCTTGCCAATGTACAGGGAACCATGTTTACCAAAACACTGATAGATCAGTACATACTTCCGCTGCTCCACACAGACGCACCGGATTTTGGTCCTCTGACCATGGCCATCGGCAAAGTTGCCTGCTTTTATGCCATTGGCGTCATTGCCACCTACACCTACAACCGCATTATGATCTACGTTTGTCAGGGCACTTTACGCAACCTGAGAAACGATATGTTCGCCACCATGGAAACACTTCCGGTAAAATATTTTGATACCCATCCTCATGGAGACATCATGTCCATATATACCAACGACATTGATACACTCCGCCAGATGATCAGCCAGAGCTTTCCCCAGATGCTTTCCAGTGTGATTACCATCATAAGCGTTCTGGTCAGCATGATCATCCTGAACATCCCTCTGACTGTCCTGACCCTCTTAATGGTAGGCTTCATGCTCACCGTCAGCCGTCGTCTGGCTGGTCTGAGCGGCCGCTTTTTCCTGGCTCAGCAGACCAATCTTGGTAAGATCAACGGCTATATCGAGGAAATGATGGAAGGACAGAAGGTGGTAAAGGTTTTCTGCCATGAAGAAGAAAGCATGGAAAAATTCAACGAGCTTAACGATCAGCTTTTTGAAAGCGCTGACAACGCCAACAAATTCGCCAATATTCTGATGCCTGCCGTAGCGCAGCTGGGCAATGTCAGCTACGTACTCTGCGCCATCTTCGGCGGAGTTCTGGCCATCAACGGCTTCGGCGGTTTTACTTTAGGAGGACTGGCAAGTTTCCTGACCTTTAACAAAAGCTTCAATATGCCTATCAACCAGGTCAGTCAACAGTTTAACAGCATTGTCATGGCTCTGGCCGGCGCCCGTCGTATTTTTGAGCTTCTGGATGAACAGCCGGAAACAGACAACGGTTATGTCACCCTGGTCAATGTAACCGAAAAAGACGGCCAGCTTGTGGAATCCCCAAAAAGAACAGGCCGTTGGGCATGGAAGCATTTCCATCAGGCAACCAATACCACCGATTATGTGGAATTAAAGGGAGATATGGTTCTGGATGGTGTAGATTTCGGATACAATCCGGATAAAATTGTCCTTCATGACGTAAAAATGTATGCAACTCCCGGTCAGAAAATTGCCTTTGTAGGCTCTACCGGCGCAGGAAAAACCACCATTACCAACCTGCTTAACCGCTTCTATGATATCCAGGACGGTAAAATCCGCTATGACGGCATCAACGTCAATAAAATCAAAAAAGACGATCTGCGCCGTTCCATGGGAATTGTACTTCAGGATACCAACCTGTTTACTGCCACTGTTATGGACAACATCCGTTACGGTAAGCTGGATGCCACTGATGAGGAAGTGATTGCAGCAGCAAAACTTGCCAATGCCGACGGATTTATCCGCCGTCTTCCTGAAGGCTATCAAACCATGCTCCATGGCAATGGTTCCAATTTAAGCCAGGGACAGCGCCAGCTTCTGTCCATTGCCCGCGCAGCGGTTGCAGACCCTCCTGTCCTCATTCTGGACGAGGCTACCAGTTCCATCGATACCCGAACAGAAAAGCTGGTACAGGACGGTATGGACAAGCTGATGCACGGAAGAACCACCTTTGTAATCGCACATCGTCTTTCTACTGTTCAAAACAGCGACTGTATCATGGTTCTGGAACAGGGACGGATCATTGAACGCGGTACCCATGAAGAACTTCTGGCCCAGAAAGGAAAATATTATCAGTTGTATAACGGCTGATGCCTTTCTGATAAATTTCTAGTCAATAAAAAACCGGCAGAAGGATCAGGATTGATTTCCTCTTCCTTTTCTGCCGGTTTTTTCTTATTGATTACTGATCATCTCCGGTAAGGCGAAGCACATCCCGGATTTCCTCCACATCCATATCCAAAATAACAGCCAGCTCTCCAAGGCTGAACTTGTTTTCTCCATCTTCCTCGTCCTCTGTCAGCTCCCGGATTGCAGATTCCAGATTCTGCACCTTTGCTACCAGACAGTCGTCGCTGAGTTTTCTGTCTGTCTGCTCACGAATTGCTCCCTGGATTCCCCGAAGGATTTCGCTGCGCAGCCACCGCCCGTCAGCTTCTTTTCTTCCTTCTGCCTTCATAAGACCGGTGAGAAGGCCCAAATTACCCTCTTGAATCAAATCTGCCAAAAGGATCTCCTCACAGTTCCATTCCACAGCCATCGAAGCTACCACGGGCAAATAACGCTCTGTGAGTTCCCGTCTTGCTTCCTCACTGCCTCCCATCAGAGATTCAAAAAGGCGCTCCTCTTCCTTGGGATCTTCCTCATATGGCTTTAAACTTCCCAGATACGCCTTCAAATAAGCCTCTTCCTCTGGAGTTAAGGGAATGATTTCCCTCTCTTCCTTCTCCGCTGCCTTTTCTTCCTCCTTCTGTGTATCCAGATCCAGTCCTTCAATGGAGATTCCCTGAAGTTTCAGATATTGCAGTATTTTAAGAAGCTGTCCCTTGTCCAGATCCATCCCTGCAAAAAAATCTCTCACCTGTTCTCCGGTAAGTGTTTTGTCATTCTTAGCTGCAATTGCGCTGATCTCACTTAATTTTTTCTGAAATTCCTGAACCTCCACGGCTGTTCCTCCTTCTGTCCTGCTTCTTTTATAACCAGGAGCTTAGACTCCCGTTCCGATTGTTCTCTCATCACATATCCTGTAAGAAGCGAAACTGTTCTGCCGCCGACTTCAGGATCTGTCAGGTTTGTATCGACATCTTACCACAAAAATTTCCTGTTTTCAATCAAACTCCTTACAGAAGCCTCTGCTTTCCTGATAAAGAAAAAAACCCCTACGCTGTAAGGGCTCTTTCGTAAAACTGCGGATGACAGGACTTGAACCTGCACGTCGTAGACACCAGAACCTAAATCTGGCGCGTCTGCCAATTCCGCCACATCCGCAAATATTTCGTTTCCATGCGTCTGGCTGCCTCCTCGCGGAGCATTTTTTTGTTTATCAGGACAGAGTATACAGAATATAGCCTTCCTGACAAACAAAAAATCAGCGGAAGCCTCGCATGTAAGGTTTCCGCCTGATAAAATGAAGCATCGGGGATTCGAACCCCGGACAACTTGATTAAAAGTCAAGTGC
>CALCDJ010000013.1 GCA_937900135.1 uncultured Blautia sp.
CATTCCTGAGCGATTTCGATGTCTGATTTGAATCCCATAGTAAAAATACCTCCTTTTATTTAGAACCCTTTTCGGGTTTCCATCCCTTGAAAATATAATAAAAAAGGGCAGTATTTGATAACCTCAAATACTGCCCAGACGGTCGGCGTAAACAGCTCTTTGATTTCCTTGTGGTTTTTTCCACTTTTTCCGTCAGTAATCAAAGGCTTTTTTAATTGACAAGTTGATTCTAGCATCTTTTTTCTAGTTTGTCAAGAATTTGTCAAATTTTCCGGAACAATTAAAAACTTTTGTCCTTTATGGACGGTATTGCCCCTTGTACATCCACGTTAAATTCATTTCAGAGTAGTTGGGTCAATGAAATTTTATGAAAATTTCATGATTGGAATAGTTGCTATCTGAGATAAGTATGTTAAAATAAAAAGAACCAAGTAACCAGATCACGGAACATGGAGAAATAATATGGACAGAGCCGAATTTCTTGAAATATTAAGAAGCCAGCTTTCTGGTCAGATGCAGGAAGAACAGATCGCTGCACACCTTCGTTATTATCAGGAGTATATCAATGGACAGATGGCATCCGGACACAGTGAAGAAGAAATCCTTTCCCAACTGGGAGATCCCAGATTGATTGCGAAGACACTTCTGGATACAGACACAGGAGCAGAAGATATGTTTTATCAGGAAGGGGAGAACGTTTCACAGTATGAGGAGAACCCTTATACAGATCATTCTTCTTCAAGAATACATGGCTTTCATCTGGATTTAACCACCTGGTACGGTAAGGTTATTGTGATTGCAATTGCAGCTCTTATAATCTTTCTTCTGGTATTTATACTGGGGACAATCCTTCCTGTTCTGATTTTTATCAGTCTGATCTTATATCTGATCTCGAAATTCTATAAAAACAGGCGGTAAGAAACCTCTTTTCCGGACTTGCTGCTCCTCTGAGCTGCCAGAAGTATTTAAAATTTCCGGCAGAGAGCAGCAGGTATGGAGAATCTCATGATTTCTCATCTTTTTTCTTTTTTCTAAATAAATTCATAAACCTCTCTTTTATATTTTCCCTTTTATTCAATTCAAATTTTTTTATTATGGAACATGATTCTGTTTTTACATTCTCTTTCATTCATTAATTCCTGTTTTTACAGGAACCTGTCGAAATAAGCAAAACAGGCAGGGATTCGTATCTGAAAAGGGGCTGTCAGATACCAGTGTATTCATTTTATGAAAGGAGAAAGGATATGAAACCGAAAAAGAGATGGAAGGAGAGAGCAGGGGCAGCAGCTTTGGCGGTATTGCTCACTTTGCAGACAGTTTTGCCTGTTGTTCCTTTGAAGGAAGCAAGGGCAGATGTACAGGCCATTGAAGAATGGGATGAAAACAATCTGGTAGATTACAAATACCGCTTTAACATGAAGTTCCAGAAGGGAGTCACCAAGGCAGTTCCTTTTGGATGCGATAACCGGGATCAGGAAGCGTTTACCAACCATGGACGTAACGGAATTTATGCGGCCACGAATCGTATGACGGACAGTTATGTGCCTGACAGTGCTGGAATTCGTTATTATAACGTGGGAAAAGACGGTGAGGGAAACATTGTGGATTTCCAGGTAACAGTAACAGGGGTAGAACAGGCAGAGCCTCGTTATGACTTGCTGACTCCTTACAAGAAGTACCATATCTGGAAAGATGGATTGGAAGATACCGGGGAAGGTTTTGCCTGGCCTGGTGGAATGGGATATCCCACAGTTGCGTTTTCTTTAAATGAAATTGGGATGCGCACCTATTGCATTGGAACAACAACGGTACATTTCCAGTTTTTTAAGCACAATACAGAGGAACCGCTGACCATCAGCGGGCATGGTACTTTGAGAGATCTGGATGCGGGGCAGGGAGCAAGTATTCCTCCAGACAGCAATCTGGATCATGCCTATATTTTAAGAGGGAACCGTTTCTTAAAGGTAGAGGGAACCAAGGTAACAGCCGGTGATGATTCTCTGACAAGCGGAGATAAGAGGGGCTGGCTGAATTTCCTTTATGATACGGATCAGATCCGTTTTCGATTTCATCATCAGGGTCGTTTGGATCGATGGGATGAGGAACGCAGGAAAGGAATTGAAAAACAAGGTTCTCAGGCGAAATGGGGAAGCGTGATCAGAAATCGTTATGTAGACGAAGATGGAAACAGTTTTTGTCCGGAGTATGATGGGGGAAAGCTGGTAAGAGGACATGCCTATTTTGATTTTACTTCGTACTGTCTTGGGGATGTAGAAATCAGAAAAGAGCCGGAGAAACGGGTTGGTCCCATAGGGGCTTCTTTTGAGGAAGGAACAGCGGCCCCAAAAGAACAGCCTTATGTAATCCGGGAGTATGAGGAATTTCAGTATATGGTGCAGGCAGAACTGACCCCTAACCATCTGAATGCTTTTGTGGTACAGGATACCTTAAAGGATTGTCTTGCCATTGATGGAACATCCAAGGTGGTTGTAAAAAATGAACTGGGAGATGAAGTGACGGGACAATTTGACATTGAGATCAAGGGGCAGACAGTTACCTGCAGCGCAAAACCGGAATATCTGAACAAAGAAGAATTTACTAATAACCGTGTTTATACTTTCTTCTTCCGGGTACACAGGAAGGAAGGTGCAGATGTTTCTGATTATCTTCTGGAGGACAATTATACTTTCCAGGTACCTAATACAGCGCAGATGAGTTATGTAAGAATGAATGGAAAGGGAGAAACAAAAATTACAGATACAGTTTGGGTACAAGGATATGTAATTCCTGAGCTTGTTGTGGAAAAGACTGCTTCCAGATATGAGTGGCAGGTTGGTGATGAGGTAGAGTATACCGTGAAGGTGACACAAAAGAAGCCTCATGCGTGGGCGGTAAATACAGTGGTTACAGACCTTACGATTCCACCGGGGCTGGCATTGATCGACGGACAGTACCATGTAGAAGCTGCTCCTGGGGTGGAGCATTGTATCATCTCAAAGGAAGGGGAAAATGGATGGCGGGTACAGTGTCCGCTTCTGCAGTATGACGAAAGTATTCAGGTGTTTTTCCGCTGCAAAGCAACAGAAGCTTCTAATGGACAGGAGCATATAAATACTTCTACAGCAACAGCAGATAACTTTTTTGATCCGGAAACAGGAGAACCCAGGGAAGAAAAAGATCTGACAGAGGTATGGACGAATACGCCTGCACTTCAGGTGGATAAACTGGCAGACAAGTATGAATGGCGTCTGGGAGAGGAAGTATCTTATCGTGTAGTAGTAACGAATACCACACCGGGAACAGTTGGAAGAAATGTGCAGATTTCTGATATGGGGCTTCCGGCGGGACTGGTTCTTTCTGGTGGTGGGGCGTCGGTTGAGATTTTGAACGCACCTTCTCAGGTGGAATATCCGGTGCCGGATAAGAAGACCGGACAGGCTACAGAAATACGTCCAGTGGAAACTTCCTTGGAAGCAGATGAAACCGGGTGGAATTTTTATTGTTCCTACTTGCCTTATAGCCATCCGGTAACAGTTTTGTTTCACTGTACGGCCACAGAAGCATGTAACGGAAAGGAAAATGTAAATCTTGCATCTGCTCAGGCAGAAAATGCGCCGCTGGTTTCTGATGAGGCAGAGGCTTATGTAAATACCGGGGGCTTCTATATAGAAAAGACCGCGGATCATTATGAATGGCAGGTGGGAGAGCAGGTACAGTATCAGGTACTGGTAGAAAATCAGACAGATGGAACCATTGCCAGAAATGTTACTATTTGGGATACATCCATGCCAGAGGGGCTGGCTTTATCAGGCCCGGAAGCTGTGACAGTTTCCGGAATACCGGAAAGTATTCTGAACCCTGTAGCGGGAACTCCTGATCCATCCAGTCAGCTGAATCCAGAACTTTGTCAGGAAACAGAAAATAAGCCGGTATCGTATGAATTTCTTCCGGAAGGAACGGGCTGGAGACTGAATATTTCTGATCTTCCGGCACACACGCCAGTTCTTGTACAGTTCTTATGTACAGTAACTGAAGCAGTTAATGGAATGGAAAGCATTAATAGGGCAATGGTACAGGCAGAAAATGCACAGACACAGGTGGATGATGCAGAAATCTATGTGAATACAGCAGCGTTATCCATTGAAAAGACTGTTCAGAACCATTATCTTTCCCTGGAAGATGGACGGGAAGCCAATGAATTCCGGGTAGGAGAACAGGTGGAGTATCAGGTAGTGGTAAACAACCTTCAGAAAGGTTCTATTGCCAGAAATCTGGTGATCAGTGACGTATCTCTGCCAGAAGGTCTGGCTTTGGATCCTGGGGAAGAGGCAATTGGAGTTACAGGAATTCCGGCCGTGATCTTGAATCCTGTGGCAGGAACCGATGATGCAGGAAATCAGCTGGACCCGGAAAACTACAATGAAGTGGTAGAAAAACCAGTAGAATGGCAGCTGGTACGAGAAGGAACCGGCTGGAAACTGCTGATTTCAGACTTACCATATCAGACTCCGGTAACTGTTCGTTTTCTCTGTACGGTACAGGAAAGTATCAATGGCTGGGAAATTATCAACACAGCCAAAGCTTCTGCTGAAAACGGAGCAGAAGTGAAGGATACTTCAAAAATATGGGTCAACACGCCCGTATTAAAGATAGAAAAGAAGGCAGATAAACCTACTTATAAATATGGAGATATTGCTACCTATCAGATTCTGGTGACTCAGGAACAAATCGGATGTGTAGCGCGAAACGTACGGATCAGCGATATTATCGAGACGCCAGGTGTTCGACTTTTGAAGGATTCCATTGTCCTGCTGGACGAAAAAGGAAACATGGTAGAGCCTGCTCAGGTGGAAGCAAATGCGGATAATACCTTCCAGGTACATACCGGAAGAAATCTTGTAAAAGCAAAGGGATATTCTATTTTTGATATGGATCAGGGAGGCGTCTTTGAACAGGTTCTGTATAATCCATTGAATGCTTCCACAGAATCGCAGATGATTGTGGAATACCAGGCAGCGATTATAGACGAAAATCTGGCAGGGCAGACAGTACATAATACAGCTGAGGTAACAAGCCCGGAGGGCTATCCGTCTACAGATGAAGAAACGGTGGAAATTCACAGTCCGGTTCTGGATATTGTAAAAGAATCTGATCAGAAGGAATATTTTGTGGGAGAAACCGGTTACTATAAACTGACCATTCGACAGCTTCGTGAAGATGTAACGGCAGAAAATGTTGTAGTAGAGGATCAGTTGAATCAGAACGGGGCAGTAATTGAGGAGGGAAGTGTTCTACTCAGGAAAAACAGCCTTCCATTTACTCCGGAATCCATGGAAGTAGGAAAAAATGGCTTCCGTATTGTAACAGGTACGTCGCTGGATGATACAGATAAACTGGAAATTTTCTACAGAGTTTTGTTTGAAAGTCCGCAGCTGGATCATACCGCTGTTGTGAATATGGCAAAAGCAAAAGGAGAAAATACTCCGGAAGAGATTACAGAACTGGAGGTACTTGTGGGGGATATCCGTCCTCTTCTGAAAATTGAGAAAACCTCTGACAAGGAGGTATATAAACCAGGAGAAATCGGGCATTATAAGGTAAAACTTACCCAGACAGAAAAGGATGCAGTAGCCAGAAATGTGCTTCTCAAGGATGTTCTTTCCGGTTCCCAGGGAATTTTGCTAAAGGACAGTGTAAAGATTTCAGATAAAAATGGGGTACAGTTGGATAAACCGGAAATTGAAGCAGTGGATTTTGGCTATACGATTCATACAGGAATGGATCTGGGATATCAGGAATTTCTTACGGTTACCTATGATGTGAAGTTTTCGGAAACCATAAAAGAGGGAGAAGTTTTAAATATTGCCATGGGAACTTCAGATAATCTGAAACCGGAACCGGAGAAGGAGCCGGAACCGGTTATGGTAGGTGACGGATTAACTGCATTAAAAACAGCAGATCCGCCTTCTGGTTCTGTGGTTAAAGAGAATGAAGTGATTACTTATACAATCCGGATAAAAAATAATGCCAAAGAAACCAGAAAAAATCTTATGATCAAGGATGCCATTCCTCAACACACTTCGTTCCAGAAAATCACAGAGGGAAATGGAGAGATCCTGGAACTGGATGGAAAACCTTATGTTTGTTTCTTTATCGAAGAACTTCCAGCGGAAAAAGAAGCAGCAGTTTCTTTTTCTGTTGTGCGAGAACAGGCAGAGAAGGATACCTGTGTGGTAAATGTTGCACAGGTGCGTTCAGCGATCGCTGATAAGGAAGATGTTACAGAAGAGACCTGGAAATCAAAAAGATTTTTCAATACAAATGCAACGGTACATTTTATCGGTACACTTTGGGTAAAGGATGAGCATGAAGTGGAGGTGACAGAGCATACGCCGACTCCGACACCGGAACCTTCCAAAGGACCTTCCCCGACACCGACAGGAGAACCATCTCCGGTTCCTTCCGGGAAGCCAACATCGGCGCCAACCAGAATTCCAACAAAAGCGCCAATGCCAACGACTGGAAACTGTCCGAATATCAGTCGTGCTCCAGATCGGAATCCTTCGGGCGGTTCTTTGGGCAATTCCAACTATCCGTCTTCTGGAAATGGAGGATATGGTTTGGGAAGCTATCCCTATGGAACTACACAGAGCGGTTCCTATGCAGGAAGCGCCAAGACAGGTGATGAGCGACCTTTTGCTATGATGGCGCGGGTAGGAATTTTGGGATTCATCCTTTTAGGAGCTGGTATCTGGTTGTATCGGAAATCGACTCAGAAAGGAAAAAAGGAGGATTGATTTTTTGAAAAAAACGAGAAGTCTGGCAATAGGGATACTGACAGCTGCGGCAGGGCTTTTGTTTTACTGCGGAAGTTTTTATGTGAAAAGTTATCTGGAAAATCAGCAGGCAGCAGCACGCTATGGGGCAATTCGTGAAGTTGGCCTGGAAGAAGAACCGGTGTCTTCCATTAAAAAACAAGATGCCCCTGTCGTGACACAGGAATCGTCTCGAAAAAGAGATGGGGCAGGAAACCAGAAGGCCAGACTTCCCAAAAAAGAAACCATAGATTCTTCCTTTGGGATTTCCTGGAAAGCGCTTCGGAAGATGAATCCGGAAATTGTTGCCTGGATTGAAGTTCCAGGAGCAGATATTTCATATCCGGTGGTACAGGGAACCGATGATACTTATTATCTCCATCATTCTTTTTCCAGAGAAAAGGATGCCTTTGGCACGATTTTTCTTGGTTCGGTACACAAAAAAGATTTCCAGGAATCCCATTGTTTTTTGTATGGACACAATATGGAAGGAAATATGATGTTTGCCAATCTGAACCGATATGAAGAGAAGGAATTTTGGGAGGAATGCCCGGAATTTTACGTCTACACTCCTGAAAAGCTGTTGAATTACCGGATTTTTTCCGTTCAGCAGGCAGCAGCCTTAAGTCCTGGATTTCAATACGGATATGAATTGGGAAGTAAGGCATACCAGGAACAGTTGAAAACACTTTCCGGGAATTCTCTGTACAAAACGGAAGTATCTCTGGATGCAGAAGCACCTATGGTTACTTTGGTTACCTGCAATTCCAGCCTGGATGAAAAGATACGGATGACGGTTCATGGGATTTTGGTGAAAGAGTGGAGTCAGGATTCACCGAAAAGTTTGGAATAAAAGTGTAGAGCCATTCTGTACTGTACTGTTGATGTTTGCCTGGAAGCAGTTTATAATAAAAGTGAAAATATAGGAAATTGGGAGGTTTATTATGGGTGTAAAGGAAATAAGAAATGCAATTCTGAATAATCAGACTGCATTGGGCATTGAGTTTGGCTCCACCAGAATCAAGGCGGTTCTGGTAAACGAAAAAAATGAGCCAATCGCATCAGGAAGTCACGAATGGGAAAACCGTTATGAAAATGGGATCTGGACATACAGCCTTGAAGATATCTGGACGGGGCTGCAGGACTGTTATCAGGATCTTGTGAAGGATGTACATACGAAATACGAAGTGGAGCTGGAATCTGTGGGCGCATTGGGAATCAGTGCCATGATGCATGGGTATATGCCTTTTAACAAAGAAGGAGAGCTTCTGGTTCCATTCCGCACCTGGAGAAATAACATTACGGCAGAAGCCAGTGAGAAGCTGATGGAATTGTTCCAGTACAATATTCCTCAGAGATGGAGCGTGGCACATCTGTATCAGGCAATTTTAAACAAAGAGGAGCATGTAAAAGACATAGATTATATTACCACTCTGGAGGCCTATGTACACTGGAAGCTTACAGGAAATCGTGTTCTGGGTATTGGTGATGCAGCAGGAATGTTCCCTATTGATACAGAAACAAAAGATTATAATCAGAAGATGGTTGATCAATTCGATGAATTGGTGGCGCCTTACGGATTTGGATGGAAATTCCGTGATATTATGCCAAAGGTTCTGGTGGCAGGAGAAGATGCAGGCTGTCTCACCGAGGAAGGTGCGAAACTTCTGGATGTGACCGGAAAACTGAAAGCAGGTATTCCTATGTGTCCGCCGGAAGGCGATGCAGGAACGGGTATGGTAGCAACCAACAGTGTGGCAGTGCGTACAGGAAATGTTTCAGCCGGTACTTCAGTATTTGCCATGATCGTTCTGGAACATGAGCTTTCCAAACCATATAAAGAAATTGACCTGGTGACAACACCTGCGGGAGATCTGGTAGCTATGGCTCATTCCAATAACTGTACCTCTGATCTGAATGCATGGGTAAATGTATTTAAAGAGTTCGCAGAAGCTATGGGTATGGAAGTGGATATGAATCAGCTCTTTGGTACACTGTATCGTAAGGCTTTGGAAGGGGACGAGGATTGCGGCGGACTTCTTTCCTACTGTTATTTCTCAGGGGAACATGTGACAGGATTTGAAGAAGGCCGGCCCTTGTTTGTTCGTTCTCCGGAAAGTAAATTTACACTGGCAAACTTTATGAGAACAAATCTGTATACCTGTCTTGGCGCTATGCGCGTGGGATTAAATCTGTTGTTTGATCAGGAAAATGTAAAAGTGGACAGACTTCTTGGCCATGGCGGATTATTTAAGACAAAAGGTGTGGGACAGCAGATTCTTGCAGATGCGGTAAATGCTCCTGTTTCTGTTATGGAAACTGCAGGAGAAGGCGGCGCCTGGGGAATTGCCCTTCTGGCATCTTATCTGGTTAATAAGGAGACAGACGAGACTCTGGAACATTTTCTGGATGAAAAGGTATTTGCAGGAAATGCAGGAAGCACTCTGAATCCAGATCCCAAAGGGGTAGAAGGTTTCCAGTTATTTATGGAACGCTATTTGAAGGGCCTTCCCATTGAACGGGCAGCGGTAGAATCAAAAATCTGGTAATACAGATTGGTAAAGAAAAATGAGCCTGTGGAAAAACAATTTCTGTTTTTTCACAGGCTCATTGTAGCATCGGAGGGTTTATTCGTCCCAGCCTTCATAAAAACGGATATTTACAGAAATATTTCTTACAATATCTCCTTCTTTCAGTTTCATATCACTTTCATCGGAAATACGGGGAAGATCTCCATCTTCTTCCAGTTCCAGAGAAATCCAGTTATAAGCCGCCTCATTGGCATTGTCAATAGCTTCATCCAAAGTGTCGCCTTTGGCATAGCAACACTCCAGATCCGGGAAAAAACCTGTATAAGTTCCTTCTTCTGTTTTTCGGAATACTGCCGGATATATAAATTTCATAGCTTATACGCTCCTTTTCTGTTAAAATATAAGGGAATAACCTTATTATAATTTATTGGAGAAAAGAAAACAATAAGAGATTGATATAAAAGAAAAGCGGAGGAATCACAGGAGGGCCTATATGGAAGGAATCAGTAAAAAAATATACCTGGAACTTACAGAACCTACAGAAGAAGACAATCGTTCCGGACAGAAACGAATCCTGGATGCATTAAAGGAACAGGGGACAGACTGTGAAATGACCCTGGACGTTATGAGAAAACTATATCCTCTGTGTGAACAGGCAGAATGGAAACTCACCGCTTCATTGGCCTGGGATGGGAAGCAGTGGATGATTGTAGAGATAGAGCCGGGAAATACAGAAAACAGGCACTATGGCCTTGCTGTGGACCTGGGAAGTACCACGGTGGTGACTCGCCTGGTGGATTGTGTGACCGGAGAGGAAAAGGAAGAAGTCAGTTGTTATAACAAACAGATTGCTTTTGGAACGGATATCCTGACCAGGATTTTTTATGCCAAAGACAAGATTCAGGCGTTAGAGGAACTTCGTGCTGCAGCAGTTGCCTCCATATGTGACAATATGAAAGAAATAAAAGAAAAAACAGGCATCTGTCCCGAGGATGCGTGTATTCAGATGGTAATTTCAGGCAATACGACGATGATACACTTTTTGCTTGGTCTGGATGCGTTCTGTGTATTTTCCACCCCCTATGCGGTACATGCAGATGCTCCCGGTTTTTTAAGGGCAAAAGATCTGGATATTCCCATAAAAGGCTATGTATATTGTTTTCCTGGAAAATCTAATTATCTGGGCGGGGATATCATCAGTGGGATGGCAGCCACAGAACTGTATAAAAGTGAGGAGATCGGTGTATTCTTTGATATAGGGACCAATGGAGAACTGGTCATTGGAAATCAGGAGTTTTTGATCTGCGGGGCAGGAGCAGCAGGACCGGCGTTAGAGGGCGGCGTGGTACACACGGGAATGCGCGCGTCAGAAGGCGCCGTAGACCAGGTAAAGATCCAAGAGGGGAAATGTATCTGCCATGTGATCGGAGAAACAGAAGCAAAAGGAATCTGCGGTTCAGGAATCGTAGATTTGCTGGCAGAACTATTTCTCAGTGGCTGGATCGATATTCGTGGGAAATTTGTGGTGGAAAAAAGTCCTCTGATCCAGGAAAAGGAAGGGATGTCCTGTGTGGAATATGCGCCTGGACTTTATTTCTATCAGGAAGACATCGATGAATTTCTTAAAACAAAAGCAGCGGCTTCCACTATGGTGGAATATGTGTTCCGGGAGTCAGGAATCCCGATGGAAGAGATTGGAAGATTTTATGTGGCAGGAGCTTTTGGCAAACATGTTTCCAAAGAATCCGCCATTACCATTGGCTTGTATCCGGATATGGACAGGGATCGGCTGATCAGCGCGGGAAATTCTTCCCTGGAAGGCGCGCAGAAACTGCTTTTACACAGAGAAATCCTGGAAGAACTGGAAGAAATCCTGGAAAAAATGGTTTATATTCAATTCGGAGCTGTGGGTGATTTTCTCCAAATGATGGTGGCGGCGCAGGCAATTCCACACACAGATATCCGCAGATATCCTACTGTGGCAGAGAAGATACGAAAGAGAAAAGAGGAGACAGGGAGGAAAGGACACCATGAAATTATATAATCAGAAATTTGTAACAGAATATCCCCTGGAGGTAAGTCCCATGGCAGAGATCGCAGGATTTCCGGTACGTCCCGGGATGTTTGATGTGAACGGAGCGCTGGCTCTGCAAAGTGGTGTGAATTTTACTCTTCATACCCATTATGGAACCTCTTGTGAACTTTTGTTGTTTCACAGAGGAGAAGAGGAGCCTTATGCGGTTCTTCCTTTTCCAGAGGAGTACAAAATCGGCGATGTGTATTCGATGATCGTATTCGGTCTGGATATTAAAGAATTCGAATATGCATATCGGATCAATGGACCTTATGCACCAGAGAAGGGACTGCTTTTTGATAAAAGAAATATCATTCTTGATCCTTATGCAAGGGCAGTGGCGGGACAGAGGATCTGGGGCGAGAGAAAAATCGGCAGTTACCATGCCAGAGTGGTGCAGGACATGTTTGACTGGGGAGAAATGCCCCAGTCCTCGAAAGACTTGAGTGATCTTGTGATTTATGAGCTTCATGTCCGTGGGTTTACCCAGCATCCTTCTTCTGGAGTAGCGCATAGAGGAACCTTTGACGGATTAATGGAAAAAATTCCTTATCTGAAAGAACTTGGGATTACCGCTGTGGAATTAATGCCTATTTTTGAATTTGATGAAACCATGAATTCCAGAGTGGTAGATGGAAAACAGTTGTTTGAATATTGGGGCTATAATACGGTGGGATTTTTTGCCCCGAACTCCAGCTATGCGTCTTTTGATGAATATAATCGGGAAGGGACAGAACTAAAAAAACTGATCAAAGCGCTGCATGAAAATGGGATCGAAGTGATCCTGGACGTGGTATTTAATCATACTGCAGAAGGAAATGAACTGGGCCCTTCTTTCTGCTTTAAAGGTCTGGATAATAAGGTTTATTATATGCTGACCCCCGACGGAAACTATTACAATTTCAGCGGTTGCGGCAATACATTGAACTGTAATCATCCCATTGTAAGGGAAATGATCCGGGAGTGTCTCAGGTATTGGACAGTAAACTACCGGGTGGATGGATTCCGGTTTGATCTTGCCAGTATTCTGGGACGAAATGAAGATGGTTCTCCCATGAACAACCCGCCTTTGTTACAGTTATTAGCCTCAGATCCTCTTTTGAGTAATGTGAAACTGATCGCCGAAGCCTGGGACGCCGGCGGACTGTATCAGGTGGGAAGTTTTCCGGCAGGAGGTCACTGGGCAGAATGGAACGGCAGGTACCGGGATGCTTTGCGGGGATTTCTCAAGGGAGAAAACTGGCAGGCATGGGATGCCGCCTGGAGTATATCCGGCTCCGGGGATCTGTATGGGGGCACGGATCAGGAATATCGTGGAAGTTATCAGGGATATAATTCTTGTGTGAATTTTTTTACCTGCCATGACGGGTTTACGATGTATGATCTGTATTCCTATAACGAAAAACATAACGAAGCAAATGGATGGAACAATACGGATGGAGCCAATGATAACCGAAGCTGGAACTGTGGCGCAGAAGGGGAAACAAACGATCCGGAGGTACTTTCCCTTCGCTATCGGATGATCCGAAATGCCTGTACGGTTTTGATGTGCAGCAGAGGGACGCCTATGTTTTTGGCCGGGGATGAATTTGGAAATACACAGTATGGAAACAACAATGTGTATTGTCAGGACAACGAACTTTCCTGGCTGGATTGGAGTTTCCTGGAGAAAAACAGGGAATTGTTTGAGTTTTTCAAATTTATGATCCATTTTCGTTATCAGCATCCGGTGATCAGCCGGAGACTTCCTGATGCAGTATGTGGAATGGATCCTATTCATACCCATAATACAGATGCAGCGGATATGACCATTCCAAGAGATGCCAGGGTATTTTCGGTCAGTTTTGCAGGATATGACCGGAAAAAAGGCAGGGACGATCTGATTTATGTTTCCGTTAATACGTATTGGGAAGATGTCAGGATCACATTGCCGGATCTCCATCGACGAGGAAGCTGGTATTTGTGTGTCAATACCTATGGAGATGGACAGGGGCGTTACTGTTATCCGGAGGGAGAAGAAATCCGGATTGAAAAAGAATTTATTATGAAGCCAAGAAGTGTAGCTGTGTTTACCGGGCGGGCTTATTAACGTTTACATATGAGCTTGAGGTAGGAGGGAGCGTTGACATGTCAGTATTTTCAGAACACCTGTCTCATCTGGTTGAAGAACGAAAGGAGAAGGTGGCGTCATTAGGCAAGTATTGTGGGGTAGACCGCTCTACGATGTATCAATATATGAACGGAAAGAGAAACGTACCGTCATCTATGGAACTGGTAAATAAAATTGCGGGATTTTTTCATCTTACACCCATCGAATACGAGAAGTTAAAAGAAGCGTATTTCATTACAAAAACAGGGGAGGATGTGTACTATCGCAGAAAGAGTGTGGAAAATTTTATTAAGAATTTTCCTGATCCTTTGTTTGAAGCGTCAAAATCTGGAGAAACGGAAAAAACAGATATCTTGGCAGGAAAGAAAAGGAAGATACAAAATGCTGCGATATCCACACAGGTGGAATTGAATCAGTATCTGCATCAGATCCTTCTGGAAGAGGCATTGAAGGAAGAGGGAAAAATAGCGCTTTTTCTTCCGGCAGACTATGGATTTCTGTTCGATCTTCTAGCCAGTCTGAAACCAATAAAAACTTTGGAAATCAGACATATTTTATGTATGAGCAGTACCGGGCAGAGGAATGAAGAAAATGAGCTGTACAGTCTGGAATACCTGAAAATGCTGCTTCCGATGTATGTGGGAAATCTGGATTACCAGCCCTATTATTTCTATGACGATATCAATTCTCATTTTTATAATTTAAATGGGATGCCGTGTCTGATCTTGACATCAGAATATGCAATTACCTGTACGTCAGATTATCAGATGGGAATTTTATATGAGAGTTCAGATGTGATTTCCATGTTTTGGAATTTGTTTGCCTCTTATCAGGATCATTGTCAAAAGCTGTTTGAAGTTGTAAAAATGATTCCGGGGAATGATCAGATTTTTCAAGAGGTGATTACTACAGAATCGCCCTGCTATGTACTTCAGCCGGAACCCTGTCTGACGCCTTTTATTACAGAAGAAATTTTGAGGAATGTTTTAAGTCCGAAACTGCCGGATCATGAGAACATGATACCGTTGATTTTGGAACTGTTTTCCAGGCCAAGGGAGGTTCTGGACGTTTCGGATACCCGTATCTCTTTTACCAAAAAAGGTCTGGAACATTTTGTGAATACAGGAAAAGTAAAGGAAATTCCAGATGTATTTTATGAGCCCTTTTCTCCGGAAAATCGGGTAAAGATTATGGAGGCAATGCTTCCATACTGCCAGAAAGGCGTTTACCGAATTCTGAATATCCATAATCATCTTACCCACGGTGAGATACCGGTAAATTTCCATCTTTGCGTCAACGGCAATTTGGGATATTTCCTTTTTACGAATATATCCGGGGAAAACGTAAGGCTGATCATCCGGGAGCAGAGTATATTGGAAGCTTTTCAGGATTATCTGGAAAACCTGGAGGATAAGTATTTTCTGTCTGAAGAGGAAACGACGGCGCTGGTGGAAAACGAGATAAAAAAACTAAAATGTGAGGAAAAGGAACAGGATTTTTAATGTCAATATTTTCAGAGCAATTTGCGAAATGGAATGCAGAGAAGGCGGTAAATATAGAATCTCTTTGTAAATATTGCGGCGTGAAAAGTACAGATATGTATGATTATATACGGGGAAAAGGAGACCTTCCATCTGCAGAAATTTTTCAGAAAATCACAGAATTTTTACATCTGACGCCATCAGAATATAAGAAATTTCAGGAGGCGTATTTCATTTCAGAGGTGGGAAAGGAAACATACTATCGACGGAAAAGTGTAGAGCATTTTATCATAAATTTTCCAAATCCACTCCCGGGATTGCAGACTTTGAAGCCGAAGAATCCCGAAGATTTCCACATGAATCTGGCTATGGAAAAGCGGTTTTGTACTGCTCTGAGTTCTCAGGTGGAAGTGAACCACGCTCTTTATCGGGTACTTTTGGAGGAATCCTGGCAGGAGAATGGAAAGATCGCGCTTTTGCTGCAGCCGGATTATGGTTTTTTGTTCGATCTTCTTTCCAGTTTGAAGCCTGTGAATTCTCTTCGGATCGATCATCTTTTCTGTATCAGTCGAGAAGGACAGATGAATGAGAAAAATGAATTGTATGGTTTGGAATACTTAAAAACAATGTTTCCATTGTTTGTAGCGGATCTGGATTATCATCCCTGTTACTTTTATGGAGATATTGCATCCCGTTCTTTTAATTTTACAGGGATATCCTGTCTGATTCTGACTTCAAAATGTGCGATCGCCTGTACTTCCGATTATCAGACGGGAGTTTTGTATGGGAATCCAGAGGTGGTTTCCATGTTTTGGGAACTGTTTTCTTCCTATAAGGAAAAAGGGACAGAGTTGTTTCAGGCAGTAAAATTTGTTCCGGAAAATACCAAGGCGCTGGAAAGTGTTTTGCAAAAGGATAAAAAATGTTATATGCTGCAGCCGGAATCTTGCCTTACCCCTTTTATTACAGAAGAGATCCTCAGTCATGTTTTAAGGCCGGAGCTTCCCTGTGTGGAACTTCTGATCCAAATGATCAACGAAATGTTTGCCAATACGAAAGAGCTGATGGAAGGGGAAAATACATATATCTATTTTACACAGCAGGGACTGGAGAACTTTAGGGACACAGGAAAATTAAAGGAAATCCCCGATGTTTTTTATCATCCGTTTTCTGTGGAAGATCGGATAAAAATGCTGCGCGCCTTGATTCCTTACTGCCAAAGCTGGCATTATCGTATTGTTAATAAGAATTATCCGGTTATGGCAAAAGGAGGGATTCCAGAGAATTTTCATCTTTGTGTCAATGGAGATCTGGGTTATTTATTATTTGCCAACATTTATGACGAAAATGTGGAGTTAAGGATCAAAGAGCAGGGGCTGTTGACGATATTGGAAGATTATGTGGCGAACTTAGATGATGCATATTTCTTTTCGCCAGAAGAGGCGGTAGCGCTTGTGGAGGATATGATACAAACATTATCTCAGCGGGAGCATGATCTGCGACAGAGATAAATGCTCTGCAAGTATGTACAGGGACTCGAATAGAAATGTAGGGAAAATGTAAATTCGTGGTATTTTAGGACAGGCAAATTTGCCTGTCCTTTGTGATTCTGATGTTAAGCTAAGTGGTATTCCTCCAGCAGTTTCCTCTGAAGCTTCAGGTCAGAGAAAGACTGGAAAAGCTCTTCCTGTCTCTGATCTCGCATCAATGCCTGGTTTAAGGCGCTGATTTTACTTGCTGCACTTTCATATCCCTGAGAAATACCTTTGGCATATCCCTCTGCTTTGCTGTCTTTGATCAGATCATCAATGGCCTTACACATATCACATTCACCTCCCTGTGATTCTGTTTGTTCGTTCAGTATTTTTAATTCTTTTGTATTGGACATGGCACAGAGCAGGTCATAGGCGTCTTCCTTCATGTGAGAGAAGGCGTCTTTGTGTTTGTGAACGTACTGTACCAGTTGTGTTTTATCATTGGTATTTTGCAGAAAACCAAATACAACCTGGAGATCTGTTTGGAAACGATCCAGATGAGGATAATTCCGAATCTCAAAGAGGTTGATGGGATAATCTGCAATCATCTTCTGCAAAGGTTCTGGACAGCCGGAAAGATTCAGCATTTCCTTTAAGGTAACTGCTCCATCCCAGGGTTTTTGTCCGTAGTAAAGAACAATCGTGACAATGGGAAGGAGTGTGTCAGCTTGAGAGAAACCGGAAAGGAATTCGCCGGAACTTTTGGGTATGTGAGTCTTCCGGTTTTCTTTTTGGATTGCTTTCCACTGGCCGTAATAGCCGGCCGCATCGGTACTCATGATCCGTACTGGCATGGCATAGTGGATATCGGTCTGGTTCTGAATACCAATAAAAATCGCATGGAACTCAGTGGAGATTTTCCGCGCCAGATCCAGAACATTGACATGTGCCTGGAGAATGCTGCCTTTTTTCCAAAGGGTTGTGATAACCGGGTCAATTTCCAGGATATGTTCCGGAAGAACAATGGGATTACCCTGATAAATGTATCCGTTTAGAAAATCAGCCATTCGGGTTTTGTCTTTAAAAAAGTTGTTAGAGAAAATATTTGGTTCCTGCATAATACCTCCTTTTCCAATGGAAAAAAGGAGAACATAGCGAAACCAGAACATTTTGTACTAATATTATACAAAAGAACAGCCAGACCTGCAATCCGAATTTCCATTTTTGCGTATGATGTTGTCTGTTGTAAATCAGGGATCTGTCGGCAGAATCGCCGTAGGATACAGGGAAACCCTGTAAGGATGTTTTCATTATAATCGAGGGCGGTTCCGACGTCAATGGAGAAAATAGGTAAGATATGAGACAGAAAATGTGAAATTATGAAATTTTACTTAAAATAATTTGCCACTTTTTTTGCCACATATTGTGTAATAGTGAAGAAAAAGGTACAATATATACGGAAGGAAAAGGAAGAAGAAAATAAAAATAAAAAAATTAGAGATGAGCAAAACACATTGATTCAAAAGTAGAATTTGGCAGTCAGCTTCT
>CALCDJ010000014.1 GCA_937900135.1 uncultured Blautia sp.
TTTGCAGAAGGAAAAAACATTTCTGCAAGAACAGCATCGGTATCGCTTTTATCAAATAAAGATTTTAAAGGTCTGCTATGATAAAATAATCAATCATAGGGGGTCTTTTATTGTGGCAAGAAGAGAAAAGATAATGCAACATCAGAGCGCCCATCCTGCCTCAATTCTCATTCCACACATGAACCCGCCGCTCATTTACAAACATCCCCTGATACCGATCTGCCTGGAACTTTTTCATAAACCAGTCACATTTGCACAGGAAAAGATAATAAATATTAAGCCCACATCCATGAAGCGCTTCAAAATTCCCCTGGCCTTTGGAAAGAATCACATCGGCTGATTCAATGGCAGCTGATGCTTCCGGGGAAATCCGTGATAAAATGGTTCCTGCTGCATTATCTCCATTTCCGATTACCTCTGCTTCCCCGGTAAGACCCGTAAATACCGCATCCTCTACTGTAGCATCGTTGATCACCTGGGCCCCACGGACAATAGCCGTTATCTTCAGCTGAGGATACTGCTCCTTAAGTATGCGAATAACCAGCTTGTCCAGCACAATCTCTCCACAATTATCCAGAAGATAAACAAGGCATTCTGCCCCTTCCAGTTCCCTGATAAAATGCCTGTACTCCTCCTCATCAATCGAATCCTTCTCCCGATCCAGAAGGGATAAAAATTCCTCCGGTCTTACATCACTGACTGCAGAAAAATCAATATAATTTCCGATTCTTGCATACCTCATAGCGGTGTAAAGAGGATCTTCTGCACTCCTGATTTTTCCCTCAATCTCCGACTCCATATCCATAACGAGACGATTATAGGACTCCTTTATGGGGCCGTAATCCTCCGGAGCGCCAAAGTATTTTTCATAGATCTCTCCAATTCTGGCCGCCAGCCAGGGCGCGCAGGCATCGTCCTTGCTCTCCGCAGTCAAACGCATCAGTTCCTTCATATACCTTGCTTTTTTATCCTCATCCCTGTACTCCCGCAGCTTTCTTTCCTGCGCAGACAACAGGCACATCATGCAGGCTGCATACAATTTCATCTTTCTTTTCCCCCTTTTAATCCCAGGTTTTCCACACATCCGGCTGGTATCCCAGCGTTGATTTCTTTCCGTTTCTGACAACAGGAGTTTTTATCACCTGCGGATTTTCCAAAACTTTTTCCAGCTTATCCTCATCAGCAAGGTACCGAATCAGCGCAAGGGTATCATGATCCTTTCCCTCCCACTGAATCATATTTTCCAGCCCGCCATTTTCCTGGGCAACAGAAAGAAATTCTCCCTTACTCATGCCCTTTTCCTTCATATCAATAAACTGATACCGGATTCCTCTCTCTTTAAAAAAACGCTCTGCCTTCTTTGTGTCATTGCACTTCTTTGTTCCAAAAATCTGTATATTCATCTCTTTTTCCTTTCTCATCTCCTTCAGGCTGCTGCTGTGTGTTCGGAACCAGAATCAGCTCACAAGTCGCTTCCTGAAATCTTTCCCTGATTTCCTTGTTTACGTAAGTCAATGCAGAAGATAAGATCTCCACATTCAGACTCTCCTCTTCAATATGAAAATAAACTGCCACCCACACATGACGTCCTGTTTTTGTAATATCAAAAAAGACCGGTTCAAAACCATACTTCTCCATGATCGGGGTGCAGATGGCCTTCACATCATCGGTAAATTCCTGTTCCGGGGAAAACAGAAAAACATCCTTCATTGCTCCCCACAAAACCTTGATACTTTCTGGAAGCATACATACCATAACAAATACTGCCACCAGCTGGTCAAAATACGGAGAAATAAATCCAAGCGGCGTCCTTTCCAGATACCGGGATGCAAAAATGCAAGAGACATTCCCATACTATAAGCAATATCCAGCTTCCATCCCAAAAGCTCTGCCTGTATGGTTGGCGACGACAAACTGCGGTTCATCCTTTTCATCACCAGAAAAATCAAAACACTGGCAGCGCCAAGACAAAACTGAAACAGAGAAACCTGCGCCGTATCAACCGGATTACCTCCTGACAAAGCAGAATCCAGTACCTCTGCAGATACGCCCATGGTTACAGACAGCATCATAACACCTTTAATAATTACAAAAATCGATTCCACCTGGAAATATCCATAAGGATGCTTCTCCGATACCGGCTTATGAAATAATGGCGTCAAAAACAAAAGAAGCGCAATAAATACCAGCTCCGATGCATCGTATACAGCATCCGTCAATGCGGACTGAGAGTGACTGTATATAGAAAAAATATACTCCACTGCGGCAAACAAAAGCCCTAAAAAAAACGATAGCCGCAAAATCTGTTTCTCTCTCTTTTCTGTTATCATAAAATCCTCTGCTCATTCATTTGAAGTATGATAAAACCTGTTTCCTTCACATACTCTCAAAATTCTTTCCTAAAACATTTCTTTTTTAACTATTTTTAATTTTAACTTTTCATATGGTAAATGTCAATTTTTTATATTACTTGTGCGGAACAT
>CALCDJ010000015.1 GCA_937900135.1 uncultured Blautia sp.
CTTAATTGTGATGCTCAAATTTATTCTCTATCCACTACCTCTTTGTTTCAAACTTCCTCCCTCATGTCTTTGTTTTTCAACAAATATCATAACACGTTCCTCCTGCCGTGTCCATGAACAGAAACTCCCTGCTCTTTGGAATCACAAACCTCCCTTGCCTTCTCTGCATCGGTGTCTAAAAAGAAAAGCGTTTGCCAAACACAGGATCTTATTGTAAAATGGTACATAAGCATTATCAATAAAGGAGCTTACTAAATGAGTATATTAAATGTCGAACATCTGACCCACGGTTTTGGAGACCGGGCTATTTTTAATGATGTTTCTTTCCGTCTTTTAAAAGGCGAACATATTGGCCTTGTGGGTGCCAACGGCGAAGGAAAATCCACATTTATGAACATTGTCACCGGCAAGCTGATGCCTGATGAAGGCAAGGTGGAATGGTCCAAAAATGTCCGTGTGGGTTATCTGGATCAGCATACTGTTCTCTCTCAGGGAATGACCATCCGGGATGTATTGAAATCTGCCTTTTCCTATCTTTTTGAAATGGAAGAAAAAATGAATGAGATCTGTGACTATCTGGGAAGCGCTTCGGAAGAAGAAATGATGGAACTGATGGAGGAACTGGGTACCATTCAGGATACTCTCACCATGCATGATTTTTACATCATCGATGCCAAGGTAGAGGAAGTTGCCCGCGCGCTTGGTCTTCTGGATATTGGTCTGGAACGTGATGTTACAGACTTAAGCGGAGGTCAGAGAACCAAGGTACTCCTTGGCAAGCTGCTTCTGGAAAAACCGGATATCCTCCTTCTGGACGAGCCTACCAACTATCTGGATGAAGAACATATTGCATGGCTGAAACGCTATCTTCTGGATTACGAAAACGCCTTTATTCTGATTTCCCATGACATTCCATTTTTAAATGAGGTGGTAAATCTGATTTACCACATGGAGGATCAGGAATTAAACCGTTACGTAGGGGATTACGATCATTTCCAGGAAGTTTATGCGGTAAAAAAAGCGCAGCTGGAAGCGGCATACCGTCGTCAGCAGCAGGAAATCAGCGAACTAAAAGACTTTGTTGCAAGAAACAAAGCCCGTGTTTCCACCCGAAACATGGCCATGTCCCGTCAGAAAAAACTGGATAAAATGGATATTATCGAACTGGCCGCCGAAAAACCAAAACCAGAGTTTCATTTTAAACAGGGACGCACTCCCGGAAAGTATATTTTTGAAACAAAAGATCTGGTCATCGGCTATGACGAACCCCTTTCCAAACCCCTTACTCTTGCCATGGAACGAGGACACAAAATTGCCCTGGTAGGCGCCAACGGAATTGGAAAAACCACACTTTTAAAGAGTATTCTTGGTCTGATCCCAGCCTTAAAAGGAACCCGCGAGTTAGGGGAAAATCTTCAGATCGGTTACTTTGAACAGGAAGTAAAAGGAGATAACAAGACCACCTGCATTGACGAAATCTGGGCTGAATTTCCTTCTTATACGCAGTACGAAGTACGGTCTGCGCTTGCCAAATGCGGTCTTACCACCAAGCACATTGAAAGCCAGGTACGTGTGTTAAGCGGCGGGGAACAGGCCAAGGTACGCCTCTGCAAACTGGTAAACAAAGAAACCAATGTACTGCTTCTGGACGAGCCTACCAACCACCTGGATGTGGATGCCAAAGAAGCCCTAAAAGCTGCCCTGAAGGAATACCGGGGAAGTATTCTTCTTATCTGTCACGAACCGGAATTTTATCAGGATGTGGTATCTGAAGTCTGGGACTGCAGCAAATGGACCACGAAAATATTATAAATTTCTGCATATTACAAAAGGAGTTGTGGATTCATCCACAGCTCCTTTTTGGGGCTTATAGCTTTTCAAACGCAAGTCTTGGAGTTCCATTATCTGTGTATATGATGCCGCATTTCTGAAACCCGTTTTTCTGAAGAATATGCTGCATGATCTGATTCTTCTCATGGGTATCGATCCGAAGATGTCCGATCTTCTCCTCACAGAAGCTTAACACTGCCGGGATCAGGCCATGGGCTTTTCCCGCGCTTGCCACACGGTGAATCACCCCGTATTTCTCCCCGGACAGCCACGCGCCCTCTTCGATATGGGCATATGTTTGGTCTTCTCCAATCACAAACATAAAAACCCCTTGAAGTATGCCATCCTGCTCAGCCACATATAACTGTCCCTTTTCCATGTCTTCTTCCACCAGATCCTGAGGCGGATAATGATCTCCCCACTGTGTCTCATTGCCTGTCTGGCGCATAAATGTACGGGCTGTTTCATAAATCTCAAGAATCTCCAAAAGATCCTCTCTCACTGCTATTCGTATGGTAAAATCCTTCATTGGTAATCTCCCTCTTATATTCTTCGTCCTTTCAGTATAAGGGATTTTTTGCCGGAAGTAAATCTGTAATCCTGGTTTCTCCCTCTTATTTTTCTTGTTTTTTCTCTGCCAAAAACGTATACTGTAATTATATTCTTTTATCAATATTCACAAAAGAAGAGAGGAAACCATTATGAAAATCGAAGGAAATGAACTGGAAATTGCTGCGATGAAGGAATTTCATAAGGGAAACCGTCCGGAAGGTCTTCGTCTTCAGGAGGAATTTGCTTCCCAGTTTCGTCAGGAATATGCAGAAAAGGATCATTGTCCCTGCCAGAAAGCCTGCAGATATCACGGCAACTGTAAAGAATGTGTAGCCATTCACCGCGCCCATCAGGAACATGTTCCCAACTGTATGCGTCCACTGATCAACCAGAAGTTAAAACTTCTCTCTGAACTGACGGAACACACTCTGGCAAATGAAATTGAACCGCCTAAGGAAATTCTGCGCAAAAAATAAGGGGGCACTTCTGTGTCCCTTATTTTTGCAGCATTCCTTTCCGTTTTATTTAAGTTCTGTACGACCAAGGAGTACATATGCTCCTACTCCCAAAATACCGCCAAGGACAAATAAGGTGAGCGCCGGGAATAGAAAATTAACCGTTCCATCTGCCATAAATCCCATAAGTTTCGAACAAAGTTCAAGTATATTGAAAACGTTCTTATCGGATAACACAAACCGGAACAAAGCCACCAAAAGCAGAATCACTCCTCCAAGGACAATACTAAGATAAATGGCCGCCGTATTTCCCACCTTATTGATCACCAAAACGCTCAGATAAAACAGACTTAAAATCAACAGATACAGGAAAAACAGCCAAATCCAGTTTGCAAACAAATTTTCATATCCGTATATACTGCCAAAGATCGATTGATACTCCTTCGTTATCTCATGAAGAAATCGGCCAACTAACGTATCAATCAGAGCCATTGTTCCAGACATGAACACAAACAAGGACATTGTTGCAAAAAAATGTATTTTCGGGTTTTTCCGAATAGATAAGCTTGAATTTATCTATGGATATACATTCTTGTCATATCAGGCTCATTGTCCCCTTGAACCATACACAAAAATTCCCAACCATATCTTTCATAAAAACTTGTGTGGTCTGTAATCAAATAGATAGGAGTAATTCCTTTGGACTTCATATCTTTCACAACAATATAAAGTAATTGTCCTGCAATTCCTTGACAACGATATTCCTTGTCTGTATATACTGCACATACATTTGGCGTAAGGTCTTTCCTGTCATGAAAATCATTTTCGATTACTCCAAGACCACCTACAATCCGTTCTTTATCTAAGCAAAGATACCAACCATATTCTGTTTCATGATTAAGATAGGCTTCCATACATTCAAGATAGGCTTCTCGTGGCACTTCCCATTTATCATGAAACCATGTGGCTGCTTCTTCTTTTAATTCAGGTTTTTGTCTTAAAGTAACATAAGTATATTCTTTCATATTTGCCTCTCGACTTCTAATTTGTTTATTTCTCATAATATTTATACCATTATAATCACAAAAAATAACGCAGACAATATCTCTACTATCTGCGTCATTCCTTTCATGTCTTCTTGAAATATTTACTCCATTTTCTTTCAACCTTTACTCCAAATTTACTCCATTTTAAAAATCTGTTACGATATTTTGCGGTATTCTATGATACCTTTTCTTTGAAGAAAAATGTCCGTAACCCTTGATTTTAAGCGAACTTTTCAATATTTCCAAGCACTCTCTTATGGAACATTAGCAGTTCCATAAGCATATATTCTGTTTTGAGAATTTCTTCTCAAATTATTTCTGAACGATATTAATGATTTTTTTTGGAACATAAATCTCTTTGATAATGGTTCCTGTGAGCTTGTCTGCTACTACTTCTTTTGCTTTTGCAAGGGCTGTTTCTTTGTCCACATCCACAGGAAGGGCCACAACGCCTCTTGTTTTTCCGTTGATCTGTACCGCGATCTCAATGGTATTTTCTACAGTCTTGGCTTCTTCATATTCTGGCCATGGATGTTCGTACACAAAGCCTTCGTATCCACAGATGCTCCACAGTTCCTCTGTAATGTGCGGTGCAACCGGGTTTAAAAGGAGCAGGAAGGTTTCGTATTCCTTACGGGTAATGCTTCCTTTCTTTGCAAAATCATTGAGCAGAGACATCAAAGCAGCAATGGCTGTATTGTATTTCAGGTTTTCAAAATCATTACTTACTTTCTTGATGGTCTGATGCATTTTTGTCTCAAAATCTTGGCTGTAAGTGTCTCCGTCTACCAGAATATCCTGCAGTTTCCATACACGTTCCAGGAAACGACGACAGCCTTTTACACCGTTTTCTGACCAGGAAGCGCTCAGGTCAAAGGCACCAATAAACATCTCATAAGTACGAAGGGTATCTGCGCCGTAATCATTCACAATGTCATCTGGATTGACTACGTTGCCACGGGATTTGGACATCTTTTCCCCGTTTTCACCCAGGATCATACCGTGAGAAGTACGTTTCTGGTATGGTTCCGGACATGGCACAACCTGATTGTCATACAGGAATTTATGCCAGAATCTGGAGTAAAGAAGGTGAAGGGTGGTATGCTCCATACCGCCGTTGTACCAGTCTACAGGCAGCCAGTATTTCAAAGCTTCCGGACTTGCCAGCGCTTCTTTGTTGTGAGGATCGGTATAACGAAGGAAGTACCAGGAAGACCCTGCCCACTGAGGCATGGTATCTGTTTCTCTCTTCGCTGGACCGCCACAGCAAGGACAGGTGGTATTTACCCAGTCTGTCATAGCAGCCAGTGGAGACTCTCCGTTATCGGTAGGCATATAGCTTTCTACATCTGGAAGTTCCAGTGGAAGCTCGCTTTCTGGAAGAGCTACATAGCCACATTTGTCACAGTGAACGATGGGGATCGGCTCACCCCAGTAACGCTGACGGGAGAATACCCAGTCTCTCAGCTTGAAGTTTGTCTTTCCAGTTCCCAGCTTCTTCTCTTCCAGCCATTCGATGATTTTTTTCTTCGCTTCTGCAACTTCCAGCCCATCCAGGAAACCGGAATTTACCAGCTTGCCGGTGGCAACATCGGTAAATGCTTCTTTCTGAACGTCTTCTCCGCCAGCTACCACTTCGATAATGGGCAGGTGGAATTTAGTTGCAAATTCCCAGTCACGGGTATCGTGAGCCGGTACTGCCATAATAGCACCAGTTCCATAGCTCATAAGTACATAATCAGAAACCCAGATCGGGATTTCTTTTCCATTGACAGGATTTACTGCACGAATTCCATCGATTTCCACACCTGTTTTCTCTTTTGCAAGCTCAGAACGCTCAAAATCAGATTTTCTGGCAGCCTGCTCCTGATACTCACGGATGGCATCCATATTTTTGATTTCATCTTTATAGGTTTCCAGCATCGGATGCTCTGGAGATACTACCATATAAGTAGCGCCAAATAAAGTATCCGGTCTGGTTGTATAAACAGTCAGTTTTTCTTCTTTTCCGGCAATGGCAAAGTCAACCTCTGCGCCCTGGCTCTTTCCGATCCAGTTTTTCTGAGATACCTTTACTCGTTCAATATAATCAACGTCATTTAAACCTTCCAGAAGTTTATCAGCATATTCTGTAATCTTCAGCATCCACTGGCTCTTTACCTTACGAACAACCGGAGAACCACAGCGCTCACAAACACCGTTTACCACTTCTTCGTTGGCAAGACCAACCTTACAGGAAGTACACCAGTTGATCGGCATTTCACTCTTATATGCCAATCCGGCTTTGAAGAGTTTCAGGAAGATCCACTGGGTCCATTTGTAATATTCCGGATCTGTGGTATTGATCTCACGATCCCAGTCAAAGGAATATCCAAGAGCTCTTAACTGATCTTTAAATCTGGCCACATTGTTGGCAGTAACGATCTTTGGATGGATCTTGTTCTTGATGGCATAGTTTTCGGTAGGCAGTCCGAATGCGTCCCATCCCATTGGATAAAGAACGTTATACCCCTGCATTCTTCTTTTTCTTGCCACAATATCCAGTGCAGTATACGGTCTTGGATGACCTACGTGAAGTCCCTGACCGGATGGATATGGAAATTCTACCAGTGCATAATATTTTGGCTTGCTGTAATCCTCGGATGCGGCAAATGCCTGATTGTCATCCCAGATTTTATGCCATTTCTGTTCAATCACTTTATGATTGTATGGTGCTGACATATCTGTTCCTCCTTCATATAAAAAAGCCCTTCTTCTCTGTATTTTAGAGACGAAGGGCTAAATTCCGTGGTACCACTCTAATTCACCGGATGAAATCATCCGATGCACTCATTGAATCTGTAACGGGATTTCCCGTCCAAAGCTATCTTCTCTGTGTTTACCCAAACAGCAGAGCTTTTCACTCTGGCAACTCCAAGGCGAGTTCAGAAACTGATCTCCCCTGCCTCACACCAGCCGGCAGGTCTCTGAAGGCAAATCGAATCCTACTACTCCTCTTCTGCGTCTTTTCTGCAAAATCAGCTATTAGTAATTCTACCTATTCCCTGTTCTTTTGTCAAGCCTTAATTTACAGAAGCGTTACTTCACCACAATCTTCCTTCCCGTTGACCAGTCTGTCATATTTTTCTGAAACCCTTTTACATAGGCATGTCCAAACAGATAATAAGTACCTGGTTTTAAATTCTGAAAGGTAATGCTGCTTCCTGTTTTGATTTTTTGTATCTGAACATAATCGATGGGCTGATAATAACGTTTCTGCTGCTTTCTATAGGTATAATAATCCTCTGCCAGTACCCAGTCTGCTCCATCTGTCCCTTTGGGAAGCCTGATATCTGCTTTGAGGGTTCCTCTTGACAAAGTGCATTTCGTCACTGTGGGAGCTACGGATACTGTTGTTTTTTGAATTACAAGCTTCTGCCCTGCTGACCAGGAGCTGTAAACCTTCGTTCCATTCTGTGTCAGATAGCTTCGTATCACCGGATACACAGTTCCTTTTTTCAGTCCGGTAAACAATACCGTCTTTGTTCCAGCCTTTGAAACGTTTTTTTTCTGAATAATTCCAGATGGTACTCCCTTTGTTACCTTTCTGGCCAGTACAGCTTCATAGCCATCCGCTTTGGACACTGTTTTCAATGAAAGCTTCACATCACATTTTTTTACTTCTGCCTTCCTTACAGCAGGTGTTCTGGGAGTTTCCACTCCTACGGCAACTGCCTTTCCTTCTGACCAGGGGCTATATGCTGTCTTTGTTTTTTCTTTCTTCTGATAGGCTCTTACAAAAAGAAGATACTCTCCTTTTGGGACATACTCCATCTCAGCTTTTGTTCCTGTTGTTGTCACATGTCTGACAAAAGTCTCTGTTTCCAGATCCTCTGCCTTTTTTACCAGCACATAGTCATATCCGTCTGCATCATCAATGGGACCGGAAAGCTCTGCTATGAGATGATTTCCCTTTCCCTCTCCTGTTTTGATTACCGGAGCTGCCAGAGGCGCATATGCCATGACCTGTACCTTTGCCGTAACTTTGGTGCTGAGGTTTTTTGTATTCTGCTCTGGGGGAATTTCCAGAGTCCCTTCTACCTGAAAGCTCTGAGCAGTCTCCAGCTCTGGAAGATAGGTGCAGAAATCCAGGTTCCATACCACCGGTACCTTTTTCAGGATTGCCTGATCTCCATCTCCAAAAGAAGCGGTCCAGGTATCTGGAAGACGGAGTCCTTTTGGCGTTTTTTTAACGCCATGGCGACAAAGAATCTCCTTTTCCGGTTCTGTAAAACCTGCAAAATAATTCCCGTATACCCAAAATCCTGTGTACAGATTTCTGGTATCCACCACCTGTCCATTACTTATCCCTCGAAACTCTGTGGTCCAGTAATAGGTTCCAGGAGCCAGCCCGGTTACCGGATTTACTGTAATCTCAGCTGTGTCCCCCGGCCACAGAGTAGTTTTGGTAAATGGAGTAAAGTTTAGCTGCTCGTTTTTCTCATACTCCAAAGTGATTGGGGCATTTCCCGTATTTTCCACTTTTATGGTTCTGGACGGCGGATTCTCATAATGAAGGTAAGCTTTTCCAAAATCCATACTATCTTCTGATATCTTCAGTTTTCCCTGAGGAACTGGTGTTGGCGTCACCTCAGGTGTGGGAGTGAGCGCAGGTGTGGGAGTAACCTCTGGCTGAGCAAATATTTCCAGATCAGACATCTGCTCTTGTTCTGTCGTTGTTTCCCCCTCAAAAGCTGTTATCTCAGCTCCATAGACTTCTCCTGCCGGCATTTCCAACACCAGCAGGGACATTGCCAGTGCAGCAGATATTGCTGCTTTTTTCCAATTCATTTTACTCATTTTTCTTACTCATTCGTCTGCATTTTTTCTCTGACTGCAGCTGCCAGTTTGCCTCGTTCTTCCTGAATAGCTCTTAGGATGACACTTCTGCATTCCTTTCCTTTGGAAGGTTCCATATTCTCCACACCTTCCAGGGGATAAGGAATTCCCAGCTTTTCATATTTAACCCTTCCCATGGTATGGTAAGGAAGAACCTCAAGTCCTTTCAGATTCCGAAACCTGCCAATCAGATGACCAAGGGCAGTCAGATGTTCCTCTCCATCTGTGATTCCAGGGACTACCACATGGCGAACAATCATGGGTACCTGGGATTTTTCCAGCGCATGGACAAAAGCAAGAATCCGTTCCTGATGCTGTCCGGTAAGAAGGAAATGTCCTTCTTCTGTACTATGCTTTATATCCAGAAGTACCAGATCTGTCACCTGAAATAAGGCCTGATATTTTTCTGCCAGATTATCCCCATACATAATTCCGGAAGTGTCCAGACAGGTATGGATTCCCTGTTCCTTTGCCTTTTGGAACAGTTCTGTCAGAAATTCCAGCTGCATTAAGGGTTCTCCCCCTGTAGCTGTAATTCCTCCCCCTTTATAAAAGGTTTCGTTTCTTTTGTATTCGCGAATCAGTTCCTCTGCTGTCATTTCCTTTCCACCCCCTGGATTCCAGGTATCAGGATTATGGCAATACTGACATCTCATGGGACAGCCCTGAAAGAATATAACAAAACGAACTCCGGGACCATCTACGGTCCCGAAGCTCTCTGTGGAATGAATTCGCCCTGTTAAGTTCTGAAATTCATCGTTCATAAAATTTACATTCCCTCATGGAAGGTTCTGGAAATTACTTCATCCTGCTGTTCCTTTGTCAGCTTATTAAAGTTTACTGCGTATCCGGATACACGGACTGTCAGCTGGGGATATTTTTCCGGATGAGCCTGTGCATCCAGAAGGGTATCTTTGGTAAATACATTTACATTTAAGTGATGGCCGCCTTTTTCTGCATAACCATCCAACAGATTTACTAAGTTATCGATCTGTGCATCACTAATATTCATAAGGTTGTCCTCCTGTTTTTTATTTGATATTTGATAGGTTCTGATCAGTCGTTTTCTCTGTCATCTTCCATGTTAGGTTCGCAGCAGGCGCAGTCCGGAGTCAGTTCAAATCCGATATCGTCAAAGAGAATGGCATCATCCTTGCCCAGCGCTCCTGGAATGATAGAGAAGGTATTGGAAATTCCATCCTGTGCATCTTTAAATGGCAGCTTGGATACAGAGCTTAAGGAAGCAATGGCACCATGGCTGTCTCTGTGATGCATGGGGTTTGCACCTGGTGCAAACGGCTGACCTGCTTTTCTTCCGTCTGGTGTGGAACCAGTTGCCTTACCATATACAACATTTGAAGTAATGGTCAGGATGGAAGTTGTGGGGATACCACCGCGATAAGTGTGGTTTCCTTTGATGTAGTGCATAAACTCATGAACGATATCATAAGCAATATCATCTGCGCGGTCATCATCATTTCCGTATTTCGGGAAATCGCCTTCTACTTCGTAGTCTACAACAATGCCGTTCTCATCACGGATTGTTTTTACCTTTGCATATTTGATTGCAGATAAGGAGTCCGCTACAACGGAAAGACCTGCAATACCAGTTGCAAACCAACGGGTTACCTTCTTATCATGAAGGGCCATCTGCACGCGCTCGTAGCAGTATTTATCATGCATATAATGAATGACATTTAATGTATTTACATAAACACAAGCCAGCCATTTCATCATATCATTGAATTTTTCCATTACTTCATCATAATCCAGATATTCAGAAGTGATCGGACGGTATTTGGGACCAACCTGCTTCTTGGTTACTTCGTCTACACCGCCATTGATGGCATAAAGGAGACATTTTGCCAGGTTTGCACGTGCTCCGAAGAACTGCATCTCTTTACCAACACGCATGGAAGAAACACAGCATGCAATGGCATAATCATCGCCATGTGTTACTCGCATCAGGTCATCGTTCTCATACTGGATGGAAGAAGACATAATGGATGTTTTTGCACAGAAACGTTTAAAGTTCTGTGGCAGTCTGGTGGACCAGAGAACTGTCAGGTTTGGTTCCGGAGCAGTACCCAGATTGGAAAGGGTATGCAGGTAACGATAAGACATTTTGGTTACCATGGAACGTCCGTCAATTCCCATACCTCCAATGGATTCCGTTACCCAGGTAGGATCTCCGGAAAACAGCGCATTGTATTCCGGTGTTCTTGCAAATTTTACAAGACGCAGTTTCATAATGAAGTGATCCACAAATTCCTGAATTTCCTGTTCTGTAAAAGTACCGTTTTTCAGGTCACGCTCTGCATAGATGTCCAGGAATGTGGAGGTTCTTCCAAGAGACATTGCTGCACCGTTCTGCTCTTTGATTGCTGCAAGATAACCGAAGTAGAGCCACTGGATTGCTTCCTGTACATTGGCTGCCGGTCTGGAAATATCATATCCGTAAATCTGACCCAGTTCTTTTAATTCTTTTAAAGCTTTGATCTGTTCAGATAATTCCTCACGTTCTCTTGTTACATCAGAGTACATGATGGTTCTGGTGGTATCCTTCTGTTTCTGTTTGTCCTCAATCAGACGGTCTACACCATAAAGGGCTACACGGCGGTAATCACCGATGATACGTCCCCGTCCATAAGCATCCGGAAGACCGGTAATGATATGGCTGGAACGGCATGCACGCATTTCCGGGGTATATGCATCAAATACACCGTCATTATGTGTCTTTCTATGTTTGGTAAAGAAATCCACGATCTGAGGATCTACATGATATCCATTGTCTTCGCAGGCTTTCACTGCCATTCGGATTCCGCCGTAAGGCTGAAGAGAACGTTTAAATGGCTTATCTGTCTGAAAACCTACAATTTTTTCTTTCTCTTTATTCAAATATCCAGGTCCATGAGAAGTAATTGTAGAAATAATCTTGGTATCCATATCAAGGACACCACCTTTTTTGCGTTCCTCTTCTGTAAGTTCCATAACCTGAGACCATAACTCTTTCGTTGCCTCAGTTGGTCCCTCCAGAAAAGCTTCATCTCCCTCATATGGGGTGTAGTTTTTCTGGATAAAGTCCCTCACATTGATTTCTTTCTCCCAGATGCCTTCATGAAATGAAGTCCATTCCTGTCTCATAAAGTTCCTCCTTGATCTATATTCATTTCTATTTTTTCCGCTCTTACAATATATAGTATGGTTGTCTTTCCGTCAAGGAATATATTGTACTAATTTACAAACACAAGGTGTTTTCCTGTATTTATTTTAATACTTCAATATTTTTCACCAATTTAAAAGGATTTTTTACCAATGAAAAACAAAAAACAGAGGAATCGTTTTCCATACAGGAATACCCGATTTCCTCTGTTCTTATTCTGAATTAATGTTATTTATTTATCGCCATCATCTAACTTATTGGCTCTTGCTTCGATTTCTTTGGTCTGAATATCATTAGGAGCCTGTTCGTAGCGAGCGAACGTATAGGAGAAGTCTCCGCTTCCGCCGGTCATGGAACGCAGGTCTGTGGAATATCCATAGATTTCCAGCATTGGCACATCTGCTTCAATAACGGTATTTCCATCATGATCTGGATTCATACCAAGTACACGGCCACGACGTTTATTCAGATCACCCATCGCATCACCGGTATATTTATCCGGAACAGTTACCTTCATGGAAACAATTGGCTCCAGAAGAACCGGAGATGCTTCCATAAAGCCCTTCTTAAATGCAAGAATGGTAGCCATCTTAAATGCCATTTCAGAAGAGTCTACCGGATGGTAGGAACCATCATATAAGGTTGCCTTCACACCTACAACCGGATATGCAGCCAGAGGTCCTTTCTGTACGCATTCCTGAAGTCCTTTTTCCACTGCCGGGAAATAGTTCTTCGGAACAGCTCCGCCTACAACTTCCTGTGCAAATTCATAAGTACCCTCCAGATCTCCAGACGGTTCAAAACGCATCTTTACATGACCATACTGTCCATGTCCACCGGACTGTTTCTTATGCTTGCCTTCCACATCGGAGGTCTTCCGGATGGTCTCACGGAATGGAACCTTCGGTTTGGAAAGTTCGATATCTACTTTATAGCGTTCTTTTAATTTATTTACAACAATATCCAGATGCTGGTCGCCCATTCCGTAAAGGAGAGTCTGGTGGTTCGCGGAATCGTTTACCACACGAAGTGTCTTATCTTCGCTCATCATCTTGGAAAGTGCCTGAGAAATCTTATCCTCGTCACCTTTCTTCACTGCTTTATATCTCTTATAGGTATAAGGAGTGGAAAGAACTGCTTTTGCATAAAGGATGGGATTCGCCTTAGTAGCCAGACTGTCTCCTGTCTGTACGCTGTTTAACTTGGCAATGGCACCGATATCACCTGCATGAAGTTCAGTAACTTCAATAGGTTTGGAACCTTCCAGAACATACAGCTTATTAAGACGTTCTTCTTCCCCTTTCTCTACGTTAAGAAGGGTATCATCGCCCTTAATTACACCGGAGCATACCTTGATGAGAGAATATTTACCAAGGAATGGATCCACGATGGTCTTCCATACATATGCGGATTTCGCTTTGGCGAAGTCATAATTAGCTTCAAAAATTTCATTGGTCTTCTGTGAAATACCATTGCATGCACGTTTATCCGGGCTTGGGAAGTAGCCGCAGATATCATCCAGAAGGTTGGATACACCGCGAAGGTTCACCGGAGATCCCATACATACCGGAACAATGCTTGCTTCCTGTACGTTCATAGCCAGTGCAGCTGATACTTCTGTTACAGAGAATTCATCTCCTTCAAAATAACGATCCATAAACTCTTCACTGGTTTCTGCTACAGATTCCATTAAGATATCATGGTATTTCTCCAGATATTCATTCAGATATTCCGGAATATCGCATTCTTCCTTCTTACCCTTGTCGATGTACTTTCTTCCGGCCTGTTTCACTACGTTTACATAGCCCACGAATTTTCCATCTTCACGAATTGGGAAATGAAGGGGTGCAATCTTCTTGCCGTACAGTTCTGTAAGTTCTTCAACAACTTTACGATAGCTGACATCGTCCATATCCATATCTGTCACAAAAATCATGCGAGGAAGTTTATATTTTTCACACAAATTCCATGCCTTCTGTGTTCCAACCTGAACGCCCGCTTTACCGGAAACCACGATAATCGCTGCATCTGCTGCGCTTACGGCTTCTTCAACTTCACCTACGAAATCGAAATATCCGGGAGTGTCAAGGACATTGATCTTCATCTTATCCCACGGAACGGGAACCAGTGTGGTAGAGATGGAAAAGTGTCTCTTAATTTCTTCTTTGTCATAATCGCTGACTGTATTGCCATCCTCAACTCTGCCAAGACGGCTTGTCATACCTGCCAAATAGGCCATCGCCTCTGCCAGTGTTGTTTTGCCAGCGCCACCATGACCTAATAGGACTACATTTCTAATTCGGTCAGTTCTAAAAACGTCCATATGTAATACCTCCCTGTTTGTCTAATATGTCCATATTTTACTAAATAACCAATAAAATTTCAAGTATTTTATATAATTTTAACAACTTTTTTTCTAAGTTTTTTGCTTTCCCCCTGTCATTTTCACCGATAATTGACTTTTTCCCCTGTTTCTCTTACAATATAAAGAGACTTTTACTATAATTGAGGAAGAATTTTGTAACTGGAAAGGATGCACAGCAATCATGAAAACCATTGGTTTTATTGGACTGGGTCTGATCGGCGGCTCCATCGCCAAGGCCATCCGCAGAGTTCACCCGGATTACCGGATTTTGGCTTATGACAAAGATCCGGAAACACTTTCGGCAGCATTTGCCAGCCATCTCATCGATCTGCCGTGTGAAGAAATGGATTCTCGCTTTTTTACCTGCGATTACCTGTTTCTTTGCGCTCCGGTGGAAATAAACATTCATTATATGGAACATTTAAGCGCTTCTCTGTCTCCCCACACCATTCTTACAGATGTAGGCAGTGTCAAGGGAGAAATACACAAAAAAGCAGTAGAACTTGGTCTGGATCGTCACTTCATTGGCGGTCATCCCATGGCTGGTTCTGAAAAATCCGGCTTCGCCCATGCAGGTGACCGGCTTTTGGAAAATGCCTATTATATTCTTACGCCAGGCGGCGAAGTAGAACTGGATCAGCTTTCAGATTTTTCTTCTCTCATCGCTTCCCTGGGCGCGATTCCCATGGTCTTAACCGCAGAGGAACATGATTTTATTACAGCAGGTGTGAGCCACCTTCCTCACATCATTGCCTCTGCACTTGTGAACCTGATCAGTATGTTAGACAACGATGCCGAATATATGAAGACCGTTGCTGCAGGAGGATTTCGTGATATCACCAGAATCGCCTCCTCCTCTCCTGTTATGTGGCAGCAGATCTGTCTGGAAAATCAGGAAAATATTTCCAATGTTCTGGATGACTATATCCGTCTTCTGATCCAGATCCGGTATTTTGTGGACAATAAGGAAGCCGAAAAGCTCTACCAGTTTTTTTCAAGTTCCAGAGATTATCGGGATTCCATCGATGTAACAACCAGCGGCCTTCTTACAAAAACTCATGTCCTTTATCTGGATATTGCAGATGAAGCCGGCGGTATTGCCACCATCGCCACAATCCTTGCCATGGATAACATCAGCATTAAGAATATTGGCATCATCCATAACCGGGAATTTGAACAGGGTGTACTGAAAATTGAATTTTATGAAGAAGAGGCTTTGATTCGTGGAAAGGCGCTTCTCCAAAAACGTAACTATACTGTATATGAACGATAGGACAAAATGATATGACAGAAATCAAAAAACAGGCAAGCCTTCACGGAGAACTCACCGTCCCAGGAGATAAATCCATCTCCCACCGGGCGGTCATGTTCAGTTCTCTGGCTCACGGCACCACCAAGATCACCCATTTCCTTCAAGGGGCTGACTGCCTCTCCACCATCTCCTGCTTTCAGCGTATGGGGATTGACATCACCCGCACTTCACAGGAAGTTCTGGTTCACGGCAAAGGACTCCATGGCCTTTCTGCCCCCCAGGATATCCTGGATGCCGGCAACAGCGGCACCACTACACGACTGATTTCCGGTATCCTTGCCGGACAACCCTTTGCCTCCACGCTTACCGGAGACGCATCTTTACAGTCCCGTCCTATGAAGCGGATCATGACTCCTCTTTCCATGATGGGCGCTTCCATCCACAGCATAAATGAGAACGGCTGCGTTCCCCTTAATATAGAAGGAACCCAGCTTCACGGCATCCATTACCAGTCTCCAGTTGCCTCCGCACAGGTAAAATCCTGTGTCCTGCTGGCTGGTCTCTATGCAGATGGTCAAACCAGCGTAACGGAACCGGTTCTTTCCAGGAATCATACAGAACTGATGCTTCAATATTTGGGCGCTGATGTGCGCTGTGAAGGAAACACCGCTTCCATAACACCAGAACCACAACTGACGGCCCGGGAAATTTCTGTTCCAGGAGATATCTCCTCTGCTGCCTATTTTATCGCGGCTGGTCTTCTCACCCCCAACAGTGAAATTCTGCTGAAAAATGTGGGAATCAATCCCACCAGAGACGGAATGCTCCAGGTATGTAAAGCCATGGGCGGAAACATCACACTTTTGAATGTAAATTCTCAGGGAGAACCTACCGCTGATCTTCTGATTCGCAGCAGCAGCCTTCATGGAACCACCATTGAAGGAGCTCTGATTCCTACTCTGATTGATGAAATCCCTATCCTGGCTGTTATGGCAGCCTTTGCAGATGGTACTACCGTCATTCGAGACGCCCAGGAACTTCGGGTAAAAGAGTCTGACCGAATCACTGTAATGGTAGATAATCTGCGTCGAATGGGCGCTGATGTAGAAGGAACTCCCGACGGTATGATCATTCGCGGCGGCGCACCCCTTCATGGAACAGTGATTGATTCTTATCTGGATCATCGAATTGCCATGTCCTTCGCCGTAGCCGGAACGATTTGTGACGGCCTCCTTTCCATTCAGGGTGGAGACTGTGTCAAAATTTCCTATCCTGATTTTTACGAGGATCTTTACCGCCTTGGAAAATAAATCCTCTTATTCTTTCCTTTCTTTTTTTATTTTTGTATATTTTTACTATTGATGGGAAACTTAACCATATGGTATAACATAAGCAAAAGAAAACTGGACTAAGAAAGGGGAATTTATAGATGAGAATTTTATTTTATGGTACGAAAAATTATGATGAACAGTTCTTTCAGAAACTGCTTCCCCAATATCCGGGAATTGAAATTAAATTTTTGGAAGAAAATATTCACACAGAAACAGCGCTCCTGGCCAAGGGTTACGATGCCATCTGTGCTTTCGTAAATGCCGACTTAAAGGGGGCTGTTATTGAAGAACTCCATCGTCAGGGTGTTCGACTGATCCTTATGCGCTGCGCCGGATACAACAATGTGGATCTGAAAACAGCTCAGAAATATGGAATTAAGGTACTTCGTGTCCCAGGCTATTCTCCGGAGGCTGTGGCTGAACACGCCATGGCGCTGGTGCTGACAGCTAACCGGCACACACACAAAGCCTATATCAAATGCCGGGAAAACAACTTTGCCCTCAGCGGTTTGATGGGCGTAAATCTTTACCAGAAAACAGCCGGAATCATTGGAACCGGAAAAATCGGCCAGGCTATGGCCCGTATCTGCAAAGGCTTTGGCATGCGTGTCATTGCATATGATATGTATCCCAACAAAAACCTGGATTTTCTGGAATATGTATCCCTGGATGAACTTCTTGCTACCAGCGATCTGATCAGCCTTCACTGCCCTCTCACAGAGGAAACTCATCATTTGATCAATGAGAAGTCCATTGCCAAAATGAAGGATGGCGTGATACTGGTCAATACTTCCCGCGGAGGACTGATCAAAACTGAAGATCTGATTGCCGGAATCCGCGACCATAAGTTTTTCGCTGTAGGACTGGATGTTTATGAAGAAGAGACTGATTTTGTCTATGAAGATATGTCAGAACGAATTTTGCAGACTTCTACCATCCAGAGAGTTCTCTCTTTCCCCAATGTGACCATGACCTCCCATCAGGGTTTCCTGACGGAAGAGGCTTTGACCAACATTGCAGAGACAACTCTGGACAATGCAAAAGCATTTATGGATGGCAAAGAATTGGTAAACGAAGTGCTTTCTTAATTTTTTAACAAACAGAAGAACCCTTTTTCGGGCTTCTGGTAAGCTTTCTCACTGCAAGGAGCAAGACTGCAGGAAAGAGAACAGCCGCCAGGAGTCCGATTTTTAATTGGCCGCCAAACATTCCGGAAATTCCTCCCACCACAGAAGGACCGCTTCCACAGCCAATATCTCCTGCCAGCGCCAGAAGGGCAAACATTGCCGTACCGCCCTGGGGACAGCCTTCTGCAGCAAGACTAAACACTCCTGGCCACATAATTCCCACAGACAAACCACAAAGAGCGCAGCCCGCCAGTGACAGCAATGGTACAGGGGCAAACACAGCCAGAAGATAACTTCCCACACATAAAAGACTGCTGTAGGAAATAAATTTTTTCAGGGGGATCTGCTCTCCTTTCATCCCATAAAAGGTTCTGGAAATCCCCATAAGTACTGCAAACATACATGGACCAAGAAGGTCTCCCATGGTCTTACTTACCAGAAGCCCCTTCTCTGCAAAATAAGAAGCCCACTGACTCATCGCCTGTTCTGCTGCTCCCGAGCAGATCATCATCACAAAAAACAGCCAGAACAGCTTCAGACGGAACAGCTTACGAATAGAAAGCGCCTCCCCCTCCTCCACCAGTACATGTATTGGAGCGCCTGCATAAAGAAATACATTCAAAAGGGGCACCACCGCCCAAAGACAGGTGAGAAGCTTCCAGTTCTGAATTCCGACAACTGCAAAAAATGCCGTAGAAAGAAGCACCACCAATACGTGCCCCCAGCAGTAAAAGGAGTGCAAAAGGCTCATAGCTGCAGATTTCTCATCCAAAGGAAGCGCCTGGACAATGGGGCTGACCAGTACCTCAATCAGCCCGCCACCCACAGCATATACCGTGATTGCTGCCAGGAGTCCCACATATGGGCTGAACAGCAGTTCCGGCAGAACCGATAATCCCACCAGTCCTGCCGCACAGCAAATATGAGCCAGCAAAATCGCACGTTTGTAGCCAATCTTCTCCACATACCGAGCCGCCAGAATATCGATCACCATCTGGACCACAAAATTGTACGTAACCAGAAAACCGATCTGGCCAACGGTAATCTGATATTCTTTCTGAAATGTGACAAAGAGAAGAGGCGCCAGATTATTGATAATCGCCTGAGTCACATATCCAAGATAACTTGCATATAATGTTCTTTTATAATTCTGATTCATATGTTTTAATATACCTGTTCATAAGTTTCAAATAAATCTCCGGAATAGAAGATCAGCCCGTCATTGGAATAAATTAAACGTTCCTCTCCCCTTTTTCCATCTTTGACGTTCACATCACACTGACGATAAGTACGTCCTTCCTCTTTTGGGAACATGCCGTCTGTATTTTCATACACATCTCCCCCGATTGCCTTATCCTTTGCGATTTCTCCCAGATTATCCTCTGACTCACGATAACCCAGATCCTTAGCCTCCTGCAAGGTGATATAGTTTGAAGGAAGGTGTCCATACGTATGAAGATACACTGCCACATCCTGCTTTTCGGTGTAAATGCCATCCTCATCCAGCTGATTTTTGGTATTTTCCTCTTCCTTGGAATCTTCCTGGATTTCTCCCAAAGCCTCCAGTTCCTCTTCATCCAGAACAGACATTTCTTCATCTCCCTGGTTTACATTTTCCATATCCTCCAGTTCCCCTTCCTCTAAGGGCTGCAGTTCTTCTTCAAAAATTTCCTTATCCTCAATGGTAGGCTCTTTTTCCTTACAGGCTGTCATGCCCATGGAAAGAGCCAGAACTCCTGCCATTGCCAGCAGTAAATATCTTTTTTTCATAAACACAATTCTCCTTTTCTGCTGCCTTTCCATACGCTTCTTCCTGGCTTTCTGTCAAATCCGCTTCTTACAGATTTTCCTTCAGTTTCTGTGCCAGTGTACGGATTTCTTCCAGAATATCCTCCCTCTGTTCCACCGGAACCTGATCGGTTCGATTCACATACACGGTTCCCAGACTCTTGCATCCCATCTGTTCCAAAAGCATGGAAGCTGTACTCTCTGCCTTTTCTCTTGGACCAATGCTTCCCGCAGTAAGAAGGATGGCTCCTGTTTTTTTCTTGGGAACCGGATCTTCTTTCCGCAAATATCTGGCGCTGAAGTAGGTCTGAAGACGACTCAGGATTGCCAGCAGCATTCCTGTCAGTTCCTCAAAATAAATGGGAGAAGCGATCACAATATGGTCACACTCCTGAATATAAGAAAAAACTTCCTGCATTTCGTCTTTTACTGCACACCCCTCCCTGGTAAAACACCAGCGACAGTCCACACAAGGACGAATATTGGCGGTATAGGCATCTACTACCTTGATTTCTCCGCCTAACTCCTGACTTAATTCCTGGATCAGCTTTTTGGTCTCTCCTTTTTTCCTGGGAGAACCATTAAAAATCAGTGTTTTCACTGTTTTTCCTCCTTTATCTGTTCTTCAAACTTTTCTCTTAAAATAGAAATTTCTCTTGTCCACCCTTCATCATCATTGGGAGTTTCCAAAATAAAGGGAATTCCGGAAAGATCCGGGTGACAGATTACACGTACCAGTGCCTCCAGACCGATTTCTCCTTCTCCAATTCTGGCATGCCGATCCTTACGGCTGCCCAGTCCATTCATACTGTCATTGAGATGGATCGCCTTTAGGTGTTCCAGACCAATGACCTGGTCAAATTCCTTCAACACACCATCCAGATCGTGAACAATATCGTAGCCTCCATCCCATACGTGACAGGTATCCAGACAAATACCCAATTTTTCCTTATGATTTGTCAGATCCATGATCGAACGCAGTTCCTCAAAGGTTGCGCCCACCTCAGAGCCCTTACCTGCCATGGTTTCCAGAAGCACTGTGGTAGACTGCTCAGGGGTAAGAACCTGGTTGAGAATTTCCGCGATCTTCTGGATTCCGGTTTCACTTCCCTGACCTACGTGACTGCCTGGGTGAAAATTATAGTAATTTCCCGGTGTATATTCCATTCTTCTCAGATCATCGGCCATGATCTCTCTGGCAAAATCACGGAGATTTTCCTTCGCAGCACAGGCGTTCATAGTATAGGGAGCATGGGCCACGATTTTTCCAAACTGATGATCCCGGGCCAGTGTTAAGTAATTCTCCACATCCTTGGGGTCTATTTCTTTGGCGCGGCCGCCTCTTGGATTTCTGGTAAAAAAGGCAAAGGTATTTCCGCCATTTTTTATCATCTGACGTCCCATCGCCGCATACCCTTTGGATGAACTGGCATGGTTTCCGATATATAACATAGATATTCCTCTCTTTTCCTTTGTAAAATCTTATTCATTATAACAAAAATAAAACATGGTGAAAAGACTTAGATATTGACGAAATTGTGAAAACTCTCTATACTTTTTTATAGGAATTTATAAACGAAGGAGAACCAAATGGCGAAAAAAAACCAAAGAAAAAAGAAAAGTATTTATCAAAAATCCCGCTATTATCAGCAAAAACGTAAGAGATTTCTTCTGATCTGCGGTATCCTGCTTCCTCTTTTGCTGTTGCTTCTTGTGATCTTTGCAGTCCGTTCCTGTTCACACAGAACGCCCTCCACTCAACCGGCTCCAAAAGAAGCGGATACACAGACAGCCGTTTCTGACAAAGAAGACAAAAAAGAAGCCGATACCGTGAAAGAACCCATTTCCCTCACGGTAAGTGTTGTGGGTGACTGCACCCTGGGAACAGACGAAAGCTTTGATTTCAGCACCAGCTTAAATGCCTATTTCGACAGCTATGGAAAAGATTATTTTCTTCAAAATGTCAAGGACATCTTTTCCAAAGACGATCTGACCATTGCAAATATGGAAGGCACTCTCACTGAACTGGATACCAGAGAAGAAAAAACCTTTGCATTTAAGGCGCCTCCTTCTTTTGCCGGCATTTTGTCCAGCGGTTCTGTGGAAGCCGTCAACATGGCCAACAATCACAGTCATGACTATGGCGACCAAAGCTACGCAGACACACTTGCGGCTCTGGATCAGGAAAAAATCGTTCACTTCGGTTATGAGGAAACAGCCGTTATGGAAATCCAGGGCATCAAAGTAGGACTGGTGGGTATCTATGAATTGAAGGATCATCTGGAACGCACCCAGCAGGTAAAGGATAACATTGCCAAAGTCAAAAAAGAAGGAGCCCAATTAGTCATTGTGATCTTCCACTGGGGCAATGAAAAAGAAACGGTGCCTGACAGCAATCAGATGTCTCTGGGACGTCTGGCTATTGACGAAGGCGCTGACCTGGTCTGCGGCCATCATCCTCATGTTTTGCAGGGAATCGAAACCTATAAGGGCAAAAACATTGTATACAGCCTTGGCAATTTCTGCTTTGGAGGAAATTCCTATCCCAGCGATATGGATACTATGATTTTCCAGCAGACCTTTACCATCGATGAAAATGGCGTCAAAGGAGACAATGTGACCAATCTCATTCCCTGCTCCATTTCTTCTGACTATGGATACAACAATTATCAGCCTACACCTGCCCAGGGAGAAGAGGCGGATCGGATTCTCCAAAAGATTCAGGAGCGAAGTTCCTGGATTCCTGCTCCATAAAATCATAAGCATTGCTTTATTACTCGCAGTTATTTTGAATCTTACACAAAACATAAGAAATAGCCGTCCTACCCTGAGAAAGTAAACGGCTATTTCTTAGTTCTTTATTTCCGCCAGAGTGAGTGGAGTACACTCACCTTCCGGCTGTCTTGTTAAATATATTATACGTCATCCTTGATTATTTGTCGAATGCCAGGAAAGGCAGTCTGTCGTTAAATCGATCATGGAGTTTTACTACTCTCTGGTTGTCTTAATTTATATTCCATTTAAAATGTTACAGGTGTAATATTTTGCTTCTATTCCATGAACATGGCATCCCCAATGTTTGCGAATTGTAATCAAAATCTAACATTTGTTGGGTTTTCTTTCTATTTAGTGGAACGGTAGATCATCATTATCTGGCGCTCTCATAAATCCATCCTGATCTGCAAAAGAATTCTGCTGATTTCCTCCTGAATTTCTATATTGATTACTACTCCATCCACCAGAGTTGTTTGTGTTTCCACCAGTATTTCCTCTTGCTTCACTGGACGATTTGCTCTCTGCGAATTCCTGTTCCTCCACTACAACCTCTGTTGTATAGACCTTCTGTCCATCCCGGTTGGTATAGCTTCCTGTCTGGATGCGTCCTGTCACTGCGATCTTCAATCCCTGTCGGAAATACTTATCAGCAAATTCTGCTGTCTTTCCAAACGATACACAGTTTATAAAATCTGCCGTTGCCTCTCCGTCCCTTTTATATTTTCTGTCTACTGCCAGAGTAAATCTGGCGATTGCCATAGAATTTTCTCCGGCAGTATATCTGATTTCTACATCTCTTGTTAAACGTCCCATCAAAATAACTTTGTTCATAATATCCTCCTAACTCCATGACCATATAATCAATGCCGCTCCTAGAAAAAACAACATTAAAATATTGAATGAATCGAAAACACTCGCCAATATAATGATTAACTCGCTTTTCCCTCTCCTGAAAACAGGGTCTGTCTGTATAAAGTGTGCTTCCATCCAAAGAAGCAAATATGCAGCTACGGTTATCGCTACAGAAATTATCCTTACTAATAGCTTTATATCTCCCGTTCGAATCACTCTCCTTTGTATGGTTCTGGAAGTGGCTTCCATGCATTTATTTTCCAATATGCCCTTGCGCCACTTAAATCCCATTTTTTAAATCTATTCTGCCATTTTACAAATGTCACAATTTCTCGTTTTCCGTCTTTTGCAGATACTATGTATGTACCCGCTTTTTCTGGAAGCCTCTCACTTACCGGAATCCAACCATCATTCTCTACATCGTCCATGTGAGAACGGATGATTTCTTTGCATTCCTTGTATGCTTCGATAAATGCTTCTGCTGTATCATTGGCAATCTCATCTAATTTATCGCATGGCGGTTTTACCATTACTTTTTCTGCAAGCTTTATTTTTTCTTCAATCTCTTCCAAAATCTTCTCTAATGCGTTCATTTTTTTAACCGTCCTTTCTCTTTGTTCCAATCGAATAAATAATACGCAATACATTGTCTACACTTTTCTATAAGTTCGTCATTAAATTTGTCTGGAATACCAGAACATGCGTCATTCCCATCTGTAACACCATACTTCTTTCGTAAACTGCATTTTTCCATGCGTTTATTTATACGGCATCGCTTACAGACAATCTTTTTTCCTGTCGTGCATCCTTCTTGCCTTGCGTAGTATGCCGCCCAAGCTTTACTTACTCCAACTCTACTACTCCAGCTCAATATATTTTCTCCGCATACATCACAGTAAACATCTGTTGTCACTTCTCTGCATATTGCCATTTTTATTCTTCCACCTCCAACAGTTCTGGAATCTTTGTCCCATCATATGGCTCTCTGTACCCGGTTAAAACCTCAAATTTCGTATATCCGCTTTCCGCATCTTCCCAAAATTTACAGCAGTTGTACCAATTGGTCTTCTTACGATCTGGTGGATTGTTTATTATTTTTCCGTTAATTCCAAGACGCAAATAATTTTTACATGTGCAATATCCTGTCGTTTTCTTAGTTCTTATGTCTTCTTCCTCTGTATAAAATCCACATTCATAGCACTTTGGGCTGTTTCCTTTTGTGTGCTTCATCCTTCCACCTCCATCTGCTCAATACATTTATTCCAACCTATTCGGTATGACGGTATGGGCTCCCCTGGTTGCGGATATCTTCCGCATACTTCCATTTTTGCAGGCAGCTCTCGTATCGGACACCAGTCTGGCTTTTTAGTTAAATTTTTAAGCTTTCTTTGTTTTGCCATGCATCTATACTCTACCGGTTCCGTGGCTTTCGCGAACCAAAAATTACATTGGCTACATTTCTTCGGCACATTTACCAAGATATATCCTTTGCTCATTCTTCAGCCCTCCTGTTCCATTCTTCGATTGCCATTTTCTTACATTCCTCGAAACTTTCCAAATCATTCATGCCTATCCGTTTTAACACAAAATCATTCGTAATATGCCGAGTATTAAGCATGTGATTGATATGAGTAAGATATATACGCTCATTTTTCCGCCTCACACCTCCGGCATCTGGAAAACATACTGCGGTTCTGCCACTCCATATAATCCTACAGATGCCCCAACTTTAAGATATTGATAGTTTGCGCAAATCTCCTCCAGAACCTTAATGGCTCGTTCTTCAGTTGAATATTCACCAATACAACAATTATCTTTTCTTTCGGGCGAAAAGCGCATTGTCAGGAAAAATTGCTTCTCATCAGCTCCTTTTAAAATTGAGATTCCTTCCATTTTTTTAAGATTGCAAATACTCATCTTATCTTGTGTTCTAATAAGCATCTTCTCACTCCTTATACAATATTTTCGATTTCCTTGTGAAATAAAATGCACTGTTGCTGTGGTTTGTCATAGCTGTCACTGCAATAAAAAAATGTTGCAATCGTATCATTTTCGTAACAGTCAGCAAAATTGTCATTGATAAATTCAATCAAATCTTTTTTACTCATCCCAATCATTCCTTGCATGATTCTTCTCCTTCTTCTTCGTAATGACGTTCTATAGGTTTCTTCGCCACCTGCTTTTCCAGCGCTCTCACCGCATCCTGGTACGCTTCCCGGCGCTTATCGCTCAGGGTTTTATTGAGACGATTTTTAAAGTATTCTAAGGATTTCTCAATCATCTTTATTCACCTTTCTACGACTAATTCTATGACTATCTATGACTAAGTTTCCGCTACCGAGCCGCAACCCGGTAGCCTGTGTTAAAACTCGAGTTTAACTCAATAAAACTCAATTTAACTCATTGATTAAGTGGTTATATTCATTAATCCATTCTTCTGGAACTTGCTTTTGAGCTATCAAATAACGCTCAATGGCCGCCGCAAGATCTCTCGTTCTGATAAGATTGTGAATCTGTTTTGGCATAACTCCCAACGGAGGCTTTGCGCGTTTCCGTTCTTCTTCATCCTCGATCTTTGCCAATTTCTGCATAGCCTCTTTCAGCAAATTCTTGTCTTTGATTACTGCTACTCCGTTATGGTATTCTGTGTATCTCATTTCTTTCCTCCTCCATTTATCACGCGAACTTAAGTTGATTTTCATTGTCAACAATAATAAGATTCGGCATTCTGTTTCCGACTTTAAGATATGGACAATTTGCTTTCACCAGTGCTTCAGCCATAACCGGTACAACGCTGTTTCCGATTCTTGCAACCTGTTCTTTTATAGGGTATTTTTTCCATTCTATATCCCGATCAATGATGTAATCTCTTGGAAATCCCTGCATCAGTTTCAGTTCCTCTGGTTTTAACATTCGCAAAAAAATATCTTTGATGATATATTTTTCTCCTGCAATATCTATAATTACGTTTACAAGTCCGAATCTATCTTTTGTTGTAATTGTTGCAAGTGGTTCTGTTAATTCCTGACCACATCCAGTACCGTAGTACTTAATCAGAAAAGCAGATACTAAACCAAAGTGTCCAGGAGATGTTGTTATGGTATGTAATGGTTCATCGCAACCTTGTCCAATACCAGTTTTATAGTATTTCGTAATAAACGCTGTTACTAGACCATATCTGTTACTTGTATCAATAGTTTTTATAGGTTCGGAAAGCAATTGCCCTCTTGATTCCCCAGCTTTTTGCTCACCGTGGTACTGAATTAAAAATGCAAGCGCATCATCATTCTTAACAATATACGGTTCTGGATTTTCCAGAATATATTTCCTAATTCCATTTGCAATCCGCTTTTGTGTAGCTTCTGCAAGCGGTTTTGGTCTGTCAAATATGGATTTTCCCAAATCAGACCAGTCTATGAAATCTCCGCACTGCTTCCACTTGGGCTCAGAATCTTTAAAATGTGTTTGCTTTGGCCAGACAATAGCTTTTCCATCTCTTCGGAATATTGCATACCAGCGTTTTCTTGTTGTTGGTGCGCCATAATTAGCTGCTACCAATTCTCGGCTGTCAAACGTATAACCAAGGCTTTTCATTGCTGTAATGAATTTTTTATAATCTTCACCTTGACGTTCTTTAATCGGATGCCCCTTTTCATCTAAAGGCCCCCATTGCTGTATTTCTTCTACATTCTCCATAATTATTACTTCTGGGAGAATTTGCTTTGCGTGTTTATATACAGCCCACGGAAGGATACGCAACCCTTTCTTTCTCGGTTGTCCTCCTTTTGCTTTAGAATGACTCGTACAATCCGGACTAGCCCACATTAAAGACACTTTTCTTCCTTTAACATATTTTTGTAAATCCACCTTAAAAATATCTTCTGTCAGGTGAATTGTATCCGGGTGATTTACTTTATGCATCCGAATAGCTTCCGGATCGTGGTTAATCGCAATATCAACTGGTCTTCCAAGCGCCATCTCTATCCCTACTGAAGCTCCGCCGCCACCTGCAAAGCAATCAATAATCAATCCCTGCATATCTTTACTCACAACGCTCATTATTTCTTCCTCCGATGTTTCTGTGCCTTTCTGATCTGTTCTGCCCTAAATTCATCGTACTGTTCCCTCTTGCGGGCTTCTTTGTATCGCATTTCCTTATCTTCCTGATACTCTTCTTTTTCCTTCTTATATTTTTCGCAAGTATCATGACAGGCTGAATACCGGCTGGAACAATCCTTACAACATCTAATACATTTCATAAACATCCCTCCGGTATTTTAATTATTATGTAGCACATATTCTGCATCCGCATAAAATCCATGCTTTGACCAATACAGCCTTCTCATTTCATGCTCCTGATCTACAATGTCAAAATCGCCGCAGCACCTTTTATCAAGAATCCTCTCTTTGCGTTCCTTATATGCCTTTCTAAGTTTCTTTTCGCTATCATATGGCACAAGAAACTGATATGTCACATCTTCCTTCCAGAAAAGCATATTATCCAGTACCCCTATCTGCGCCCAGAGCACTCTACCATCGCATTTTCTTGGCTTGTAGCAAACCGTAATTCTATCAGTTAGGCCTACTGGAATAATGGTTTTATATTTCCCTCGTTCCTCCTCTGCCTTCCGTTTCAGCTCATCTATACTGTCAAGCCCTTCTTCTACGGTGTAACATCCATACGAATCTGTTCTGTAGAACGGATAATTAGGCAACCCTTCTACTTCAGTAATTCTTGCTATCCTACATTCTCCAAGTACGACCCTTCCAACCAAATCCCCGACTGAAAGAATCGTTTTGGTGATAATATGTGGTGCAGCTTTTTCTTCCTGGATTTCAGCCATATATTCGAAAAGATTTATTTGACCTTCCATATCTGATCTCCCTATCTTTTTCTCCCCCTCATCCATCTTCTTTTTGCTTCCATGCGTTTCAAATGATAGATTTCACTTTCCATTCGATTTACCTGTGCCTGTAAATCATCTGTATCAGCCAAGAGAAAAAGTGTAGGTTTCACTAGCTTTGTCGGTCCCAAATTCATGTTCAGCTTTTTATGAAGCTCCTTGCACATATTTTCGTTAGGTTTATATACTGTCAACATGCTCCTCCATCCTTTCCTTTTTCAAATTTTTCGTATACTGCCTCTTTGATTCTTTCTTGAAGCGCTGGCCCAATACCTTTCACTTGGCTTATCACTTCAAGTATTTGCACAATATCCACGCCTTTTACTGAATATTTCCCGTCCCGGTATCCATTCGTATATATTCTTGAACAGAACTCATCAAATTCTCTATGGTCTAAATTCTTTACAGCCTTATACGCTTTTCGTGTTGTCGTATAAATGGGCTTTCCCTTTACTGCCATTATCTTTCCTCCATTTCTTCAATCACTGATTTCAATGCATCTTTTGCATTTTGTGTTAACTGTCTTTGCCAACTTCCATTCTTAGGCGACCATCTGAAGCCATTTCTTTTAAGAATCAGCCTTGTATCTGCATCCGGCTTCTCGTTAAACATCAACTGCAACCGCATGATTTCCGTGTTTTCTACCACTTTGAAATACTTATTGTCATACTCTGTATCTCCTTGCTCCTTGGAAGCTTTTAACATCTGTAAGCGATGTTCTACACGATGAATATTTGCATTATTATTCTTCAATACATAATCAGCAAAGCCTATTCTTCCGCAAAAATCAGGTTTTCTAAGCTCAATGATCTGTTCATCTGTATAACCCATCTCTTTCAGCTTTTGATTTCCCTTGGCTTCATCATTCAACCTGATTGCTTTATTGGCAGCCTTCATCTTTTCTTGTTCAGCTTTCATCATTCCCAATTTCGATTCAAGTCTCTGGATTGCATCGGCTTCACCAGACAAGATAATATCCTTCCCATTGATAATGCCCCTAATCTTATCGAGCAGCTTCTGTATCTCCTGAAACTCTTTATAATTTTTATCAGCGGCAGCATTCTGTTTTTCTTTTTTTCTTACTGGAAAATTCCCAGCCCCACATACCATCACTGAAGGACACATGCACCCAATTCGACTACTTGCATTCAAATTATCTGCCATCCTCTTTGAATATCTTTCAGCCAACTTATAAGCCTTTTCTGCACTTTCAGGTCTTTCTTTTGCCGCCTCGTCTGCCAGATCATAGGCTTTATCTACATACCCCCTATATTCGACTGTAAGCCTTCCGTGGCTGTAATCCCGGAAGGACATCATATCATGCGCCTGCTTCGCCAATTTCTCATTGATATCAAAATATACTCTATCCACTTTAATCATCCTCACTCTCTTTTACTTCATCCAAAAATCCGTACATCTTTACAACCTCATCTTCTGTCAACTTCGCTTCGATACTCTCAATGAATTCACAGAATCTATCGTACAAAGGTCTTTCCGCTTCTCGGATTTTTCTATTTTCTTCCTCTACGTCTTTATACAAATCAGATTCAAGAATTACATTTCGTTTGGATTCCGAAACAATAACCGGCTTATATCCCCTCTTTTTCATGGACTCCAAATCATCTTGGCTTGAAACCGGAACAGCCTTTGCTCCGTACTGGTTGATGAAATCTTCTGTGATCTCATTTTTAAGATCATCAGGAACACTATTTACATATATGAAATGACCGCTATAGGAATCCAACGACTTTTTAATAAGCTCGCTGTCTCTGCTTTCCTCCATCATTTTCGAAGCATACCACTTGATATCAAAATTATTTACCATGCTTCGGTCACGTTCAATCCTTACAACATTCGGTTTAAAATCTAATCCAACTTCTAATTGCGATTCTCTGCAAATATATAAACCGCCTACAAAAATCATCCCTACATGCTGTTTATCTGTAAGAATATCCCCGTAACAGGTTTCTTTCTTTTCGTACTCCTGCAAATGAAGGTTCGATTCTCTGATTTTTTTATACTCATCTCTATTGATTCCTTTAATCTCGATGAGTAGGCTATGTTCCGGTACATTTTCCCATACGGCTGCTGTTTCAACAAAAAATGTAGGCACCAGCATTCCATCATATTTTCTGGATTTTACAAGCCTTGGTCTCCAAATTTCTCTCCGGCAATAATTGTAAAAAACAACTTCTTTTCCTTCTCTCAAAAGAACTGTGGTCGCAATTTTATATCCTTCTCCATGCTGGCCAATCATCTTATCCTGACCATTCTTTGTCGTACTGCCAAACAGCAATGTCTTGATATCCAACTCACTGTGCTTATTTCCAATTATCAGCACTTCTGATTCCTCATCATATCTCAACATCATTTTGTTACTGGCATCTCTTGTTTCTTCATCCACTGCATTTTGAAAAAATTCTCTAACAGCTTCCACAACACCCCATGCCGGAACATAGTCAGCACTGATACTCAATTCGTACTTACGCATTTTCCATTCCCTCCTGAGCTCTATCAGCTTTTGCTGCAACTAATTTTGCGATTCTTTCTGCTCTTTTTTTCATTTTCTTTTATCTCCTGTTCTTGATTTGCCCCCGCCCTTGTGATAGTATAAAAACCGAGGCGGTGGCAGGTTAATCCGGCCCCGGTTCCTTTTTGCTAGGCTTCGGTTCTATTTCTCAGGTAGCGCCCGAAGCCTTATACTTTTTTATCCTCCATTTTCAAACACCCTTCCCAAAACTCATTATTATAAGTTACTAGTTATAATTTAACACGTAGTTAGTAGCTGTCAACACCTTCTTTTATATTTTGCTCATTTTTATGAGTTTTTATTTTTAATACATGTCCTGTTGCAGCAAGCAACTTTTCAACGCAATCAAATCCTACTTGCTCCTCCTCAGCGCACTCAAAAAACTTCTGTGTAAGATCCTGTTCGGAAACTTGTGCTTCTTTTACCTTCTCAATAGTGATATCGTAGTCTAACGCTTTAAGGATTTTCACCACTGTTTCAAAGTTTGGACGAGTATTTTTGTTCAGTTTCATCCACAAATTCTGTCTTGATGTTCCAAACTTCTTAGAAAGCAATCCGCATGTAATACCTCTAGCTTCCATATCATCCTTGATAAACTCAATAATATCTTTCATTTAATCCTCCTAAATGTACAAATATTCAAAATCCCCTTCTTCAAGTTCCATACTTCCATCACTATCAAGTGGCAATTCCACATCAGAAATAACGGTACCATAAAAATTCGTCAATATTCTTTTTTTAATCTGGCAGGGAAGCCCCCAGTCCTCTTCATCGTGTCGTACCTCATAAAAGTATTTTCCTTCCGGTATGCTTTCCTCATCTATACGAATATCATAAAATTCGCACTCTATACCTTTTACAGCCACCTGCTCACTATACGTTTCTCCGTATTTACTTCTCATTGTCCGCCTCCTATGCCACACGCACCATGTAATCTATTGACTGGTAATTTTCATCCCATACAGCTAAATCTGCCTCAACGCCTTCCATTTCCTCTACAATATCAAGCAGATCACCCTCATATAACTCTGTCATGAAACATCCCTTTTTGATTTCGATTTCCTCAATCTCATCATCCAGATACAATGATTTTCTTTCATAATTCGGAAAATCATCATCCCAGAGCTTACGTCTTGGTCTTTCCAGCTCCAGCTCTTCTCTTACATTTTCCCAGTATGCATCTTCATTCATAATGCGTCTCCCTCAATTCTTATGTACAGCATATACTTCTGCATTTCTGACTTTTCTCATAATGCGGTTGAACTCCGCATCCTTCATCGTCCACATGTAGAAGTGCAATGCAGCCAGTTTTCCATCCTTGCCATACATTTTCATGCCGTACACTACATGATCTGCCCCTGTGGCTGTAAGAACCTTTCTGGCAGCATTATAATAATTTGCCAAGCAAACACTCATCTTCTTGATTGGCATGTACCCATGCTCGACTACTGATGGATTGCTCCAGCTACTCCATTTGATTTTTTCCGGCTGCTTTTTTCTTAATAACTGCATTTCTTCCTCACTTTCCGGCAGGGCTTACTCCCCTACCTTGTATGTTTATTTTTGTCTTTCAATATACCTTCTGCATTCTGAGTAAGTACCTTCAAACACAATGGATTTATTTACTACCACGATGCAAGTATCGGTATATCTCACAATATCGAATGTTCCTGATCTTCTTTCGTATCTTTCCATCTCTCCTCCTTTTGGCTCTTCTGCATTGAGTATTTTCTTGTGTCCTCTGCATCTTCCGGGCTTGGAACCGGCTACGGCTGCATTACAGTGCCGGAACGTGTCCGGCTGTTATCTATAACCATGCTTGCGAATATCATGTAGTTTTGCTGATGCTGCCCCGGCAGCGAATATTAATAAGATTTCAAATACTGTCATATCTTCCACTTTCTCCCGGCACATCCCCTCCGGGTGGGTGTATTATAGAACCAGATCGAGTCTCCCTCAATTCTATTCCTGAAAATATCTTTCGATTTTAAAACTATGTAACAATGGTTTACTTGTATTAAGAATATTTCTCATTGCTATTTCAATAGCAGAATATTCATTTTCAGCGTCAATAAGATATGAATGATAAAAAATATCAAGATAATAGCTTACTTTGTATGTTTTCATTTTTTCCTCTTTCTCCCCGTATCGCCGATAGGTCAGCAGTTCTTTTATTTGTAGCTGTTTACTACTGGTTTGATAATCTGATATTCAATAAATGTCTTTGCCATCACTTCGGCTAATCCTTTGTCAATTCCCTGTTTAATTAAATCATTCTTATATGCTTTCTTTGCTTCTCTTTCTGCTTTTGTCATTTTCGTTTCCTCCTGTGTTGTCTCAATGTTATTGCTCGTTATATTGAGTTTTATTTATGTGTAACTCGTTTTATTGAGTTTAATATACCACGTATATGGGGAAAGTCAATACCTTTTTTTACAAAAAATGAAAAAAATTTAGGGGACTACTCATTTTATTGAGTAATCCCCATTTTGTTTCAATTTATGTATTTTATTTTATATTCTCCATATCATGCAGTAAATCCCACGCCATCTTGAACCCCGCCATAAAACCAGCCTTTTCAGCATACATACCGTATGCACTTACATCTTCCATGATATTTTCCTGTGGGCTTCCTTTTACTCCAATATATCCCAATGATTCCATTATTTTCAGGTTTAAAATTTGCATCTCCGCCGGATCTGGATTGTTGCCGTCAATCCTATTAGTATAATAACCTTCAAAAATTTTTTCTAAAGCAGCCATTTTATTCCCTCATCCATTAAAACAATGTGTATTTATCAATCGTATCTTTGCATATTTTCTCTGCCGTTTCATAAATCCACTTAAAATGTGCAATCGTTTCCAGTGTACCGAAGTTCTCTCCAGTCTCGCTATTCAATACATCCTTATAAGAATCCAGGGATACATCTATCTTACTGGTAAGGGCACAGTACATCAGATGCCACGCTCTGTCATCGTCTATTTCCTTCAGTTCTCCAATATATCGCATCTTTCTTGCCAGCGATCTGCATCTTTCGAATGCCACCTTCTTGTCCAGTGTAAACGGATTTTCGTTGGCATCCATCTTTAACATATTCTTCTTGGCTTCCACAAGTACAGGTTCTTGCTTTTTCTGTTTCTTATTTTCAGCAAGCATCTGGTTCTGAGTCCTTATTAATTTGTCAATATCCCTCTGCTGTTTCATAACCAGATTAAACAGCTCATCCACCAGAGCCTCCCTGGAAGTCCGATCATTGAAAGTGTTATCCTTGGATTCCAACTTGTCCTCCATCTCGTGAAAACGGTTTATGTACCGAGCGGTAAACGCCGTCCCCTTTACCCCGGTCAGTTTATGGGCGATAAATTCGCAGCCTTTCTTCGTCACCAGGTAACACGGAAGAGTCTTTCCTTGTCCTCCTTTATACGTGGATTCTTCCCAGAAATCGAAGGGCTCAATTTTGCACCCTTCAAATTGCTGTGTATATCTTTTGATATCCCTTATGAGATATTTATGTTCTTTCTCCACCATCTCAGCTACTTCCATGCTTGTCAATGTTTGTTCGATTTTCTCCATAAAATAAGCTCCTTTCAGTTTTTGGTTCTTGAAAGAAGTCTCACAATCTGATATGATAAATCTATCAGAATGAAACTTCTGTGTAGGATAAAAGTAACCGTCTCTCGCCAAAGTGTCCGGTTGCTTTTATTTTTTACCTTTTTTCCAATACTTCGATATAAACTTTCTCTATTCCTAACCGAATTATTTCTGATTCCGTTTTCCCTAATTTTTCACAACAGTATCGCAGCTTCTCAACATCCTGTTCTGTCATACGTGCCCTTTTTGTTGTGCTTTTTTCACTTCCAGAAGAATACGGTCTACCCATTTTTTTCTTTTCTACTTGAATCACCTCTTGACTCTTGCCTTTTACCCCAAACTGTGATACATTCTATTTGGGTACAGGCGGTGGCAAGTACTGCCTGATTTTTTGTGTTTGGCTCTGTTTATTTATTAAGCAGAGCCTTTGTTTTTTCTTCCAGTTCTTCCAATGAGCCACTTTCCTTAATCATTAAAAGGAATTTGTAGATCATCTTCTGTTCTGTTTCTTCTCTTGCAACTTCTGCCTGATTCATTTCTTCCATGCTGTTCTCCTTTCTGGCTACTTGCCTGCCTTACTCATTAAGGTGTTTCCTTAACTGTAAACTCATTACAACTTATGTAGCTACAAAAATCAATACTTTAGCCTGAGAAAATATTATTTTTTCAAATCATCCCATACATATACATTGTATCCCGCTTTTCTCATGGAATCTGCGAACCCATCTCGCTCACCTTTATCCTGGAAGCATCTTGAATAGCTGCATCCAATCTTTGAGAACGAAACTCTGTACACAACTAACACCCCCTATTCTTTTTTTTACGTTTGCCTCTCGCCATAAATGTGAGCTTCTCCTCTTTTAAAAACTCGTTTTAATGAGTTTATGGTTATATAATAACACGTTCTTCGTAGATGTCAACACCTTTTTTACTTTTATAGGACAATACATCGAAACTCATTATATTGTGTGCTAATTTAGCTTTGTAATGTGATATAATCAAAGAAAAAAAGGAGGCTATATGCTATGAAAAAGGAAAAATCATTTTTCAAATTTACGTACCACATTCTCAGCCTTTCAAAACCGCGAAACATCTTATTTTCGGTTTTACTCTGTGTTTGTATGCTATTTGCAAGCACTACCGTTTTTGCTGACGAATACACACTTGTATCTGGAGAGTATAAAAACAGGGTTCTAGTGGATGACTATATGAACGAGATGAAATTCTCCATCCCTGAGCACTGGAAATGTGAAAGCACTTTTGATGGCGACAAAGAAACTAGAAATTATTTCGTCAAAACTGGAACTGTTTTGACAACTATGTTTTTTCCACTTCCTACAGACATAGATCTTACTGGAAACTATTCCTACGCAAACGCTGTTCTTAGCTCTCTTACAACTGGTCTCGAAAATTATACCGAGGCATCTAGGGCAGAACTTTCTGTAGGCAATTATCCAGGTGTTGCTGTCGGATACCGCTGGACCTCTAATTCAACAGAAGTAACCAGCACCTCATACTGTATAAGCACTAATCAAGGCGCATATATTTTCACATTTATGATGTCTAGCAATAATTTAGATTACGATTTACTGAATGACGTATTGAGATTTACATTTTCTAAACTCGAAGCAGTCTCATATTCTGACAAAGCCATAATCAAAAAGGCTCAGGAAAGTCTTAACTCCCTTGGCTATGACTGCGGAACTCCTGATGGTGTTGCAGGTACTGGAACACAAACGGCCATTTCGAACTATAGAAAAGATAATAATTTAAGCGAAAGTACCGAAATAAATGCAGAATTGCTGTCTTCTCTGAGCAGAAAATTAGTGGCATCTGAATCAACCTCTGATAAAAATACAGGTAATTCTACATCCCCCTTAATGGCTGCCGAAATATCAACAGCCCCAGCCAAAAGTGGAGATGGCTCCAAAAACCTCGGAACATACGCTTATATATCCGTCCCTAAAAATATTTTAAAAACAGTTACAATGGAGCAATTTATTGAATTTACACAGAATGTCGTTAAGGACAGCGGATATAATTGGTTTTCAATTATATGTGATGACGGAACTGGAATCCAATGGGCTGCTTCTCTTCCACAGTTCGCAACTTTTGGAAAAATGGATTCAGACAAATGTGTTATAGAAACATATGGAGACATCAATTGGGATTATGATAAAGAAACTTACTCATACTTAAGTAAACAATAACAGACTGTAATCAGATTATACTTAAAAAAAGATTAAAACACCGGGGATTTTTCCCCGGTGTTCTATTCTCTTGCATTATTTATTAATTTTTTTTGAAATTCTTCTACAAGGTCAATAATCTTGTTATAATCTTCTGGAAATTCCTCTTTCAGATTCATAACCTGCTTGGTTATCTCTGCTTCGTTTAGCACAGCCTGTTTATGTGTCCTCACATAAGACACCGCCGATAGCTTCAATGCTGAATCTGCATACGTTTCTGGCCTAATCTCATAATCATAATAGGCATCCAGATTTTCTCTCTTTGTCACTCTCGAAATTGGAAGGACCACATAATCGCTATCATCTGCCTTACCGATAACCAGCACCGGACGACCTTTAAAAGCCATTCTGCGTTTTGCACTATCATAATACTTAAAAGCTGAAATACAAACTGTACCTATCATCAGATTACCTCCAGCTCCTCAAATTCATCATAGTACATATCCCACACAGAATCATAAGGTCTTACTTTTTCTGCATCCTTTCGGATATCCTCAATTTTTAATACAACATTCCCGTTTGCACCTTCAGGGATACCTTTTCTTGAATTAATCCAAGAGGATTCCTTATGTGAAATCTGACTCAATTTCCAAGATGCTAAAGAACCGTACTGCAAAATCACGTTTTTGACAATGTAAGCGTTCTCAACAGAGATTTCCCTTGCATCTTCCACATACATTCCGTCTTTTGTATAACACATTCGCACTATTCCTGATACCGGGCCGTATTTCCACCCTTCAAACGATTCGTTAAACATGGGCTCATTTGTGACAGCAATACACTCCCTTTGTGTAAAGTAGAGAAGTTTATGCAATTTCATCTCGTCAATCGCTTCTCCTGATTGCCGTTTGTACTCATCATAAATATACTGAGCAACATCAATAATTCTTTCCACAAATATCACCTCCGATTCATTCTATTCAAAAATAATAAATTCTCATTTATCTGGCTTTATTATATGTCCCACCTGACATATTGTCAAGAAATACACAGCTACATAAGCCTCATTTGTTCCAATGATTTTTTCAAAATGACCATATATATTAATATATTTTATATATTAATATATTATATAAGACTAAGTCTAAGTCTTATTCTATATCTTAATCTGAGATAACATTCTGTATACATTTTGTTATACATTCTGTATACAAAAAATTTTTTCACTCATATTGCTTTCTAAAAATGTATATGCTATAACGCCAATAGACAAAGAGAAATAGCTTGTTCATGTGAAACAGATCGAGTAGGAGGCGGTGACTAACCGCCGTCCTCTCACACCACCTAGCATACCG
>CALCDJ010000016.1 GCA_937900135.1 uncultured Blautia sp.
CAGGCGGATACCCTTGCCGGGAACAGCAATATCAAAAGTACCGTTCGTTTAAGTAACATCGGAAGGTTATCCGACCCGTTAATTGGACAGAGAAGCATTAAGCTTGCGGTGACAGACCGCGCCTATGCAAAGACCGTGTTATCTGTTCCCACTGTGGGAACGCTGCCACGGAAAAATGGAGAAATTGCTCTGGATGAGTTTACCATGGACTCCCTTGGCGTACCTCATAAGATAGGAAGTCCGGTATCCATTGACTGGACAGATCCCAAGGGAGAAGAACATACCACAGCGTTTACCCTCTGCGGATGGTGGGCAAGCCCTACCAATTTTTCGGAAGCCTGCGCCTGGATCACAAAAGAGGAGGCGAAGAAGCTTCTGCCTGACTATGATGAAGAAAACGCTACGAATGTAACGCTTGGGGTAAACCTGCATCAGCCAAAAAATTTAGAGAAACAGGCAGAACGGCTTCTTTCCCAGCAGGGGGTGTCAGGTTGTACCTATACGACAAATCTGGCTTATCAGGACGCTCGTACAGAAATAGCTGAAAAGTTGGCAAGGACCTATTATATGCCAGCTCTTCTGGTGGTGCTGTGCGGATATCTGATGGTTTACAGTATTGTCCACGTGGCTGCGGACAGAGAGCATTTGTTTTATGCAGAGTTGAAATCTCTGGGAATGACCCCGCGGCAGATCCGGCAAATGCTGATGGAACAGGGCATGTTGGTTTCTCTGTTGGGAATGGTTCCCGGATGGCTGATCGGATTTGTACTCCATTATTTTATCACCGGGCGCGTGATTATTGGAATGGAGGAAAATCCGGCTCTGTATTTCCTGTCCTGGCAGCCCTTTGCAGCAGCGCTTTTGTGTACCGCAGCAACGGTTTTACTGGCGTATCTTTTGCCGTCCTTCCGCCTTTCCAGAAAGACTCCGGCAGAAATGACAGGCAATGTTTACGCGCGGCTTCCCAAACGAAAACAAAAGGCAGATGGCTGTATGACTCTGTCACAGCTTGCGTTTCGGACGCTGGGAAAAAACCGCTGGCGTACCCTGTTGTCAGTGGTATCCTTGTTATTAGCGGTACTTCTTTTAAATTCCGTGTGGATTCGATATATCAGCGTCAAAGAAGATCGCTATCTTTCATCCATGTTTCCCTGGGATTACAGTTTATGCGACGGTTCGGCATATCTCTCTCAACAGCAGTATAATGAAAAAAACCAGGGTATTACAGAGAAAACCGTAGAAGAACTGAAGAAACGTCCGGAGATCACCTCGATCAGTGCGCTGAAAAGCCATGAAGTTCCTATGGAGGCTCCGAAAGAACTGATTGAACGGATCACAGCATTTTATGACCAGCCCTATGATGAGACACAGACTCTGCGGGAAACCCAGAAGGCATTTCCCGAATGGCTGGACGGACTGGCAAAGCTGGAGGAAACAGGAACATATACCGGCCTGGTCATAGGAATGGATGGGGTGTATCTGGATTATTTACAGGAATATTCGCCGTTTACCAGTGGTAGTTTTGATGAAAATACCTTTGCTTCCGGAGAATTTGTAATGGTTGGCGGAGCTTATCACGAGGGATTGTCCTCACCAATCGAGGGAGAAGAGGTAGAACTTATGGGGCGGAAGTTTACCGTTATGGGTTCTGTGATGCACGATGAAACCTATCTTCGAGGAACAGAAAGTCTGGAAGCCGCCTTTAACATTGTATACATCCTCCCGATGGAAGCCTTTGATCAGTTGTTTCCAGGACAGGCGTACCGTCAGTTAGCGGTGAATATTGACAAAGGGCAGCAGAAAGAATTTGAAGCTTATCTGGATGAATATGAACAGGGACTGAACCGGGGAGTCGGTGTTGTACGGCGCAGCGAGTATCAGGAAAACTTCCGCGTAGCGCGGCTGAATCTGGTACTTCCGGATCTGGTGATCGGACTGGTGCTCACCGGGATCGCGCTGATGAATTTTATCAATATGCTGGTGAGCAAAACCGTAAGCCGAAAAGGAGAATTTGCGGTATACGAAAGTCTTGGTATGACACGGGAGCAGCTTCAAAGGCTTCTCATTTTGGAAGGAATCTTCCATGCAGGCTTGATGCTTATAATCCTGATTCCTGTGACCATATTTTTTGACCGTTTCCTGATGCCGAAGGTGGTAGAAGCCGCGGGATCATGGAGCATGGTTTATACCTGTTCCTTCCTGCCGTTGTGGCTCTTTACCGCAGTGTTGGGGATACTCGCAGTGGCGGTACCGTTGCTTTGCCTTCATTTTCTCACGAAAGGAAGCCTGACAGAGCGGATGAGACAGGGGGAATAAAACCATGAAAAAAACAGTGAGAGGAAAAAAAGGAATAGACATTACGGAGACAGAAAAGAAAATCAAAACAGCCGGATGGATTCTTGTATTTTCGAATCTTGCCGCTGTTTTGATTGGCGGAAAAATAAAGCTTTTTATTCTGACCGCGATACCCTTGGCTGCATATGCCATGTATCTTAGCTTTTATCCCTATATGTATTTTGATACAATCAGCAAAAAAGTACAGGGACTGGTCTTTCAACTTCCATTTGTCGGACCCGGAATTGCGTTAATCTTATGTTTGTCTAATTTGAATGTCTATGAATGCAGTTTTGTTGCTTATACGAAAATAGCGCTTTGTATTACGATCGTGCTTGTAATTCCTTATTTTATCAAATCTTCTAAGACAAAAACGCCCCAAAGACTGGGGCGCAAGATTTCCGTTGTGTTCGCTGTATTTGTACTTTCTTTTGGAATTACTTTTCCCGTCAATTATCTATTGACGTTTGCAAAACCAGTACATGAAACGATAACCATAACGGATAAAGAGATAAATACAGCCGGGAAAACGTTGGATTATTATCTGTATGGCAACTGGAAGGGAGAAGAGGAGCGCTTTTCTGTTTCAAGAAGTGTTTATGGCAGATCTTCCATCGGGGATATCCGAAAGATCTGTACCAAACAAAGTATTTTTGGATTGGAATATTACACCATTCATGAATAAAGAAGAAAATATTTCTGGCACGGTATATGGCTTTTGAAAGCCTGCCGTGCCAGAAATATTTTTCAGAACAATTCCCCAAAGTTACAAAAATGTACCTTTCCTGTACCTTGATTGAAACATTGGTCTGTTATAGTAAAACCAACCTAAAAAAGACAGGATACAGGGAGGAAAGATTGATGGAAGCAATCTTAACAGCCACAGGCTTAAAAAAATATTATGGAAAAGGCGAAACACAGGTACGGGCGTTGGACGGCGTGGACTTAGAGATAGAGCGTGGAAAATTTACTGCGATCATCGGAACTTCAGGTTCCGGAAAATCCACACTTTTAAATATGCTGGGAGGACTGGATACGCCTACAGAGGGAAGCATCCGTATTGGAAACACAGATCTTGCCAAGTTGGGAAGTGAGCAGGCAACGATTTTCCGGAGAAAACAGATTGGATTTATTTTCCAGAATTATAATCTGGTTCCGGTGTTAAGCGTATGGGAAAATATCATTTTCCCTATCTCGCTGGACGGAAGAAAACCGGATAAAAAGTTTATCATGGAAGTAGTCAGGCTTCTGGGGCTGGAAAAGAAACTGGATTCTCTTCCCAATAACCTTTCCGGCGGGCAGCAGCAGAGAGTGGCCATTGCCCGGGCGCTGGCAAGCAAGCCTTCGATCATTCTGGCAGATGAGCCTACGGGAAATCTGGACAGCAAAACCAGTGATGATGTGATCGGCCTTTTGAAAATGACCAGTCGGGAATTTCATCAGACTATTGTGATGATTACCCATAATCCGGAGATCGCACAGATGGCAGATCGGATTATCCGGATTGAGGATGGAAGGATTGCAGAATAGAAAGCAGGAAGGGCAGAAGAAATGAGCAGAGAGAGAAGAAGCAGAAAAAAATTCGAGCCGGTTCGTGTATTAAAGCAACGGCTTTTTCAGAAAAACAAAGGAAGAAACCTGGTGGCGGTGCTGGCGATTTTGATGACTACGATGATGTTTGCCACCTTATTTACTCTGGCACAGAGTATGAGTGAAAATCTGGTGGAGATGACCTTCCGTCAGACAGGATATGACGCACAGGTTTCTTTCAAATCCATTACGTCAGAACAGGCAAAAATGCTGGCAAACCATCCGGATGTCAAAGAAGTGGGGGAAAGCACGGTTTTAGGACTTGCGGAAAACAAAGCGCTCTCCGGCAAACAGGTAGAAATCCGCTGGGCAGATGAAAGTTATGCCTCTCATTCCTTTTGTATGCCTACCAACGGACATCTGCCGGAGAAGGAAAATGAGGCAGCACTGGATACCTTAACCTTAAAACGTCTTGGTGTGGAACCGAAGCTTGGAGAGACGGTTACTCTGGAATGGAGAAAGGATCTGTCTGATCCGGAAGCAGAAACGGTTTCTTCCACTTTTACGCTGAGTGGCTTCTGGGAAGGAAATGAATCGGTATATGCCAGCATGGCATGGGTATCAAACGCTTATGTGGATACCATGTTGGAAAATGGGGCAGAAAGTATAAAGGATGGGAATGTATTCGGAATGCATATGGCCCAGGTGACTCTGCACAATGACCGAAAGATTGAAAACACTATGGAGCAGGTGCTTTCGGATACCGGACTTACCGATCTGGAATATCATGTGAATCTTGCTTATTCCCCGGAGATGGGCGCCACAGCGCTTCAGGAAACCCTGCCCATGTATCTTGGCATGGTTCTGGTATTTCTTGCAGGCTATCTGATCATTTACAATATATTTCAGATCAGTGTTACCGCAGACGTACAGTTTTACGGTAAACTGAAAACACTGGGAATGACCACAAAACAGATCAAAAAACTGATTTTTGGACAGTCCAACCTTTTGTGTCTTATCGGTATTCCGGCAGGTTTGCTTCTGGGATGGCTTCTCGGCATGGTATTGGTACCTGCTTTTACCGGGATTATAGAAGGAGAGAGCCGCGTATCGGCAAATCCGGTCATTTTTATCGGCTCGGCTGTTTTTGCATGGCTTACTGTGCTGGTTTCCTGTCTGCGTCCAGCGAGACTGGCGGGAAAGGTTTCTCCTATGGAAGCCCTTCGGATGAACGATGCAGATCGAAAAAGCAAAAAATCCAAAAGAAAAAAGGAACAGACGTCTCTTGCATCCATGGCTTGGGCAAATCTGGGGCGCAATAAGAAGAGAACGATTACTGTCATATGTTCTCTGACACTGGGCCTTGTACTTCTAAGCTGCTTTTATGCAAAGAATGCGGCCTTTGATATGGAGAAATATCTGGCAAATCTGACCATTGCAGATTTCGAACTTTCGGATGTGACCAGTGAAGATTATATTGGCGGTTATAATCCGAAAGGCGATACCTTAAATGAAACGCTGGTGAAAACCCTAGAATCCTTTGAAGGAGTAGAGTCCACAGGCCATCAGTATTCCGCACAGTTTACCTGGAAGATGGACGAGCAGACCGCAAAAAATCTCCAGAGTTTTTATACAGAAGAAATGCTTGCAGACTGGAGTACCTACGACCCATCGGGAGCGGAAGAGTTTCACGAAGCAGTAGATACCGGAGAAATGAGCGCTGTGATATTTGGTATGGACGGTATCCCCCTTGAGGCTGTCACACAGGAAGCCTATATTATGGAAGGAACTTTTGATCCAGAAGCTTTTGCCAGTGGAAACTACGTTCTGGCAGTGGGACCAGCCATAGAGCAGGATGAGGTTTATCCCTCTCTTCCGGCGCCATCTGTGGGAAGCACCATAGAATTGGCGGGAAAACCTTATGAGGTGATGGCTGTGGTATATCCTCTCATGCCCATTGATGACGGAGCATCGGAAATGGGAGCGCCTGCATCCATGGAAATGCATTTTATTCTTCCAACAGATGCATTTCAGGCGCAATGGCCGGAGAATACTCTGCGGAGACTCTTTGTGAATGTAGATGATGCACATGTAAATGAAATGCAGGAATGGATAGAGGCTTATACGGAACATGAAGACAGCAGTCTTCCGGTCGCCTCCAGAAAAACAATGGCAGAGCAGTATGAGAGGGAAACTCGTTCTTCCGCAGTCATGGGAAATGCCATCAGCATCATCATTGCACTGGTAGGCGTATTGAACTTTATCAATTCCATGGTGACAGCTATTGTGTCACGAAGACGGGAATTTGCCATGATTCAGAGCGTTGGTATGACAAAAAGGCAGCTTTGCCGGATGTTGGTTTATGAAGGACTGTACTATGCAGGGATTACCCTGGCCGCTTCTTATCTGATCAGTGCTGTGGCAGTTGGCGTGGGCATCCGTGCAATGGTAGAAGGAGGCTTTACTACCTTCCATTTCACCTTGCTTCCTCTTATGATCTGTACACCGATCTTGCTGATATTTGCAATATTGATCCCGTACCTGTGCTTCAAAAATCTGGAAAAACAAAGCATTGTAGAACGACTTCGTATGGAGTGAGTAAGAAAATTCAAAGGAGACAGCAAAAGTGTTAGATATTAGAAGTTTACATAAATCATATGGAAGTAAAACGATTGTCGATAATTGGAGTTATTGTTTTACAAATGGAAAAATATATGGGTTGATAGGGAGAAATGGAATTGGAAAAACGACTATATTAAAATGCATATGTGGTTTACTTTCCCCTGAAACCGCAAAAATATATACGGAAAGGGGGGATTTAAGTAAAGAAGACTATCTTAATCGAGATATTGTTTATGTAAGTGATGAAGCAATTTACTATCATAATCTTACGGTAATAGAGCATTTTTGGTTAGTGTGTAAGGTGGAAAATTACACTAAAGAGGAAGCAAAAGAAACAATTTACTTTTATGTCAACAAGCTCCATTTAAACGAATATATAAATTATTATCCATCTGCACTATCCAAGGGAACGCTTCAGAGAATGATGTTAGTTATGGCTTTTTTAAGAAAAAAAACAAATCTTTTGTTAGATGAGCCTTTTAATGGATTAGATCCAATACAGATTGAAGAGGTTATTCAAATATGTAATATAGAAAGAAAGAAAAAAAGATGTTTAATCATATCAAGTCATGATATTGAATCATTAGCAGAACTCTGTGATGAATATTTAATTTTAACTGCAGATGGAATTAAAACTTTTTCAGGGGAAATTGATAGAAACGTAATAAATCAGATGATTGGAGATAGTTATGTTTAAAATTATGGATATCCTTGCAAAAGATAAAATACGAAAAGTAAAAAAAATAATCTTCAGGCATAAGATTTTGACAATTCTCATGTGCATTAGCATAGTATTTTGTCTATGCACGATTTCTTTGGATGATATTTTGGGTTTGAAACAATATATTCCATACATTCCATGGATTGTAACGGTTTACCTTGGATTAAAACTAATAAATCCTACGCAAGAAGCAATCATTTCATATCAGTTAATTGAACTTAAATTAGTGTCAAGATGTGAATTTAAGATTTTATTAGCTGTAAAACTTTATGGTGTTGGTTTTATGACAATAATTTTTAATTTTTTTTCAGGGAGAGAATACTTATCATTTTTGCTCTATTAAATTGTGCCGTAAATATTTACGTATTTGTAAGGAGTTCAAAGAAATCTTATAAGTTAGAATTAGCTATGATAATATTGGTTTGTACAAGTATATATTTTAACAATATATGGTTATCAGGAACTATTTTTATATTGTGGACGATTATTTTTATATGTATAAGGAAAATTCGTTATGAAGTTTTGTTGCCATTTTATCATGTTATATATAAACTTAATCTAAGATATTCAGGAGATGTATTTACAGATACAGAAAGCGATGAAATACACACAGAGGTTGAACGATTATTTGGAAAAGAAAAAAAAGAATCGCAAGCATGGTGTCAAAATTATTTTGAAGAGAGTTATCAGTTTTATTGGATGAAAGAAATTGCTAGGATATCTTATGATAAAGAGGGATATTTCTTGCGTATTATGATTTCTATTCTAACATGTATAAGTATTTTTTATCTACCTGAATGGTATGGAATACTGGCTGTTATAATATGTGTTTTTACAGCGTATGACTTTTGCCAAAACATGTTTAGAGAGGATGTAAAGCTATATCCATATGGATTTCTAAACCCTTATAAACTTAGAATGTTATTACAAATCAAAATACCAGTATATACGGTTGCATGTTTTTTTATAATTTTTCCAATGGTACTGGTTTTGAAACAGTATTCGTGGAGTATTATTGGTATGGCAGTTTTGATACCTTTATTTGGAACAATTAAGAGTTTCTATAAGATTTTGTAAAAAACAAATAATTAAACAATAAAGTACGATGAGGTTTGTGCATGGTAATTCTGTTAGAATGGTTAATGTATTATATAATAATATATACAGTGATGTTAGAATGTTTTGGCGTAGTGAAAAGATTATCATAAATTTGCTTAATTTCAAACAAGTCTCTGATATTATATACTCGCTAAAGATTTAATAATGTTAACTGATAGCGCAGTAACTATCTCAAATTATGAAGCCATAGGAGGAAAGAGTCGAATAGTTTCGTTAAAATTATTAAGTACAATTTGCAGAATCACTTGTATCATATTAGAATGATTTTGATTAATTTCTGCACTTACTTATTGGATGACATTTGAAATAATTGGAATGACGAGTTTTTTCAACTGAAATAAAATATTGCAGCAAGAAATGCAGGAAGTTTCATCTTCTTGCATTTTTTGTACATTTCTTATATAGTAAGTAAGTAATCATCCGTATCTGTTTTTTCATTTTTTATTCTGCTACAATCT
>CALCDJ010000017.1 GCA_937900135.1 uncultured Blautia sp.
AGTATCAGATGGCTTTTATAAAATGTCAATATACGAATGATTACCTACTTACTTTATAAAAAGAAAAAAGAGGAATCCGGATTTCCATAAATGGAAACGCTGGATTCCTTTTTGTGTTTTGGGAAATTTTACGATAAATATTTCTTTTACAGTGCGCTCAAGAAATTCAAAGAACCCACTGGATTATCTGTTCCTTTTTCCAGAAGGGCGATCAGAGCGCGGATGGTTTCTCCAATTTCCTGATGGGTGGAGGGAACCAAAGTGTTATCCAGTTTAATGGAAAGCACGATTAGTACAATCTCAGCCAGAGCAGCAGGGTAGGCGAAAGAAATATCACCGGCATCAATGCCCTGCTGAATGATTTGAGTGAGGGTTGGTTTCAGTTCACTGATGAGGTGCTTTAAATATTGATGGTGAAGAAAGGTATCTGCCTGGGCGTTCTCTGGTTTGTCTGGATAATCCTGTTTCTGAAAGGCTTTTCTGGAGTTGCGGCAGGCTTGAAAAATCATGGCCATTCGGATGAATGGAGAGATTTCGGTTTGAGAGGCAAGCTGCTTGGCTGTTTCCAGGGGTTTTTCGTAGCTGCGCTCTACCAAAGCTTCCAGAATAGAATCCTTGGATGGAAAATAATAATAAATACTTCCCTTGCCGATACCGGCAGTCTGTGCAATCTCGCTTACAGAAATGTTCTGGATACTTTTTTGATCCAGTAAGCTCTGGAGGGCATCCAGAATCCGATTGTATTTTTCTGAAGATGGCATGGCAATTCACATCCTTTTTTCTCTGATGATAGATAGTATGACTTAGTATACCACACAAAGACAAAAACTTCCAATTGGAAAAAATGGACAGAAAAAAGGAATACCCATCTTAAAAATTATGGAAAAGTATTATTGACCGACGGTCGAAAAGGTGTTAAATTAAAAATAAATCAAATCGACCGACGGTCGAAAAAGAAGGAGAGAATAAGAAATGACGTATGCGGAGTTTTTTTCAGAGATAAAAACAAAATTTATGGATACAGATGTAAGGGATATTCAGGAGCATCTGGCTTACCAGTTTAATATTGTGGGAGAGGCAGAAGGAATCTTCTATGTAGAAGTAAAAGATGGAAAACTTTACGTAGAACCTTATGAATACTATGACAGAGATGTGATCTTTGTAGCTAAGGCAGAAACCTTTATGAAGATTGCAGAAAACAAGTTGGACCCGGTGATGGCGTTCACTTTACAGAAAATGAAAGTAGAAGGAAACTTCGACAAGGCATTGAAGCTGAAGGATATTCTTGAAAGCAAAAAACGGAGCAAATAAATTATGAAGAGATGGATTGGAGGCGCAGTGGCGCTGCTGAGCTTGTTGGCAGTCTCAGAAACAGGAGGCGCAGCGTACTTTTACCAGAGAACCATGAAGCGAGGCAAGGCAAAAACAGAGCGTACCATAAAAATGGCAGGTACAGACTGGAGCCAGCACATGGATTTTATTCAGGAACGAAAAAAATATATGCTGGCGCAGTATCACGAAGATGTGTATCAGACAAGCAAAGATGGATTGAAACTTCACGCTACATATTTTCCAGGACCGGATACTCAGAAAATAGTGATCTGTTTTCATGGCTATACCAGTGACGGGATGCATGATTTCATCGGACTCTCGGATTATTATATGAGAAATGGATATGGGATGCTTCTGGTAGACGAACGCGCTCATGGAAAAAGTGAGGGAACCTATATTGGTTTTGGTTGTTTGGATCGTCATGATGCACTGGGATGGATTCAGTGGGTAATTCAGGAATGCGGACCACAGGTTCAGATTCTTCTTCATGGAATTTCCATGGGTGGCTCCACGGTATTGATGACCAGCAATATGGAACTGCCGTTACAGGTGAAAGGAATTATTTCCGAGTGTGGATTTACTTCACCAAAAGAAGTGTTTACCCATGTGCTTCATACTATGTATCACCTGCCTGTATTTCCAATGATACAGATATCAGATTATGTGAATCGAAAAAAAGCGGGATTTGGTCTGGATGAATGCAATGCTGCCAGGGAAGTACGCAATGCAAAAGTACCGATTCTTCTGATTCACGGGGACGGAGATACCTTTGTGCCATGTGAGATGTGTGAAAAAATCTATGAAAACTGTACATCGCCAAAAATCAGGCTGATTATAAAAGATGCTGCGCATGCCCAAAGAAACAGAGGAAACTCTTACAGAAGATGGCTGGCTGAAAACAGGAGATCTGGGTTATGTGGATGACGAAGGGTTTGTTTATCTTACCGGAAGAAAGAAAAATCTGATCATCACCAAAAACGGGGAGAATGTATCTCCGGAAGAGATCGAAAATAAGATCGGGGAGCATCGTCTGGTACAGGAAATCCTGGTACGTGAAAAAGAAGGTGTTATCGAAGCCGAGATTTTCCCGGATTATGAATATGCCAAGAAAAAAGAGATTACGGAGATTCCGGCAGTTCTTCAGGAAGTCATTGACGCTTACAACCAGGGAGCGCCTGCTTATAAGAGGATTTACAGTCTGAAGATCCGCGAAACAGAATTTGAGAAAACCCCGTCCAAAAAGATCAAGCGATATTAAAACAGAATATCCACCCACATGAAACAAATGTCCGTGTATCTAATACACGGACATTTTTGTTAAAAATGTTCGTGATACGCGGAAAAAACACTTGCGTTTTTGAGAAATACCAGTTATTATAAAGACAGATAAGAGGAAAATGTCTTTGATACACGGACATTTTCCGGGAGAAACGGAACGCAGGAGAAAGGAGAATAAAATTTTATGGGAAAAACAATGTGGGCATTGGTAAAAGAGAAGCCAGAGGCAGGATTATGGATGAAACGTGTGCCGGTACCGGAGGTAGGGCCTAACGATGTAAAGATCAAAATCCATAAAACCTCTATCTGTGGAACAGACGTACATATTTATCAGTGGAATGACTGGGCACAGCATACGATTCCGGTGGGATTGACTGCCGGACATGAGTATGTAGGCGAAGTAGTAGAAGTGGGAGCAGGTGTAGAAGGATTTAAAAAAGGCGACCTGGTTTCCGGTGAAGGCCATGTGGTATGCGGAAAATGCAGAAACTGTCTGGAGGGTCATAAAGAAAACTGTAGAGATGCCAAGGGCGTAGGGGTAAACAGAAACGGCGCTTTTGCAGAATATCTTGTGATCCCGGCTTCCAATGTATGGCCGTGTAACCCTAATATTCCAGAGGAAATGTATGCGATCTTTGATCCTCTTGGAAATGCAACACATACAGCCCTGTCTTATGATATGCTGGGAGAGGATGTTCTGATCACAGGAGCTGGTCCCATCGGGATCATGGCAGCAGCAATCGCGAATTTTGCAGGAGCACGTCATACCGTGATCACAGATATGAACACCTATCGCCTGGATCTTGCGAAAAAACTGGGCGCAACAAGAACGGTTGATTTAAGAAAAGAGAATCTGAAAGATGTCATGAAAGAAATTGGTATGACAGAAGGATTCGATATTGGTCTTGAAATGTCTGGAAACCAGGCAGGTCTTTCTGATATGATCCATAATATGAAACATGGCGGAAAAATCGCCCTTCTTGGATTACAGAGAACCGATGCAGTGGTGGATTTGGAAACAGTTATTTTTAATGGTTTGAATCTTCGTGGTATTTACGGAAGAAAGGTATGGGATACCTGGTATAAGATGTCCACGATGATCCAGGCAGGACTGGATGTTTCCGGAATCATTACCCACAGATTTGATGTGAGAGATTATGAAAAAGGATTCGAGGCAATGATTTCCGGACAGTCCGGAAAAGTGATCCTTGACTGGACAAAGATCAATGAATAACACTGGCGGAATCCTATGAGAATGTAAAAAAGAAAAGGAGAGAAGGAACATGCGTAAAGATGATATTTTAAGCATTTATGCAAAAGAAGTAGAGGGAATCAAAGAAGCAGGACTGTTCAAAGGAGAAGCTCCTTTTGTATCTCAGCAAGGTGCAAGAGTGGTTCTTGAAGATGGAAGAGAAGTCTTAAATATGTGTGCAAACAACTATCTGGGACTGGGTAACAATCAGAGATTAATCGATGCAGCAAAAAGAACCTACGACGAAAAAGGATATGGGCTGGCATCTGTTCGTTTTATCTGCGGAACACAGGATATTCATAAAACACTGGAAAAGAAACTGTCTCAGTTCTTAAAGACAGATGATACCATTTTGTATTCTTCCTGTTTCGATGCAAACGGCGGTTTGTTTGAAACAATCCTGACCGATCAGGATGCGGTAATCAGTGATGAGCTGAACCATGCATCTATTATCGATGGAGTTCGTTTATGCAAAGCAAAAAGATTCCGTTACAAAAACAATGACATGGCAGATCTGGAAGAAAAACTGAAAGAGGCAGATGCAGCAGGAGCACGAGTGAAGCTGATTGCGACAGACGGTGTATTCTCCATGGACGGAATTATCTGTAATTTACAGGGTGTTTGTGATTTGGCAGATAAATACCATGCCCTGGTCATGGTGGACGACAGCCATGCAGTAGGCGTACTTGGAAAAACCGGACGTGGAACTCCGGAACATTGTGGTGTAGAAGACCGTGTGGATATTATTACAGGAACTCTGGGAAAAGCTCTGGGCGGCGCTTCCGGCGGATACACTTCCGGAAGAAAAGAAATCATTGATCTTCTTCGTCAGAGAAGCAGACCATATCTGTTTTCCAACACCCTTGCTCCGGCGATTGCAGGTGCAAGCATTGAGCTTCTGGACATGCTGGAGGAAAGTACAGCTCTTCGTGACCACTTAGAGGAAGTGACTGCTTACTATAGAGAACAGTTAAAAGAAAACGACTTTGATGTGATTCCGGGAACCCATCCTTGTGTACCGGTAATGCTTTACGATGAAAAACTGGCTGCAGAATTTGCCCGCCGCATGATGGAAAAGAACGTATATGTGGTAGCTTTTTCCTATCCGGTGGTACCGAAAGGAAAAGCAAGAATCCGTACCCAGGTAAGTGCAGCGCATACAAAAGAAGATATTGACTTTATTGTAAAATGCTTCAAGGAAGTAAGAGAAGAGCTGCAGAAGTAAAAGGAAAGAGGGCTGGTTTTCAGCCCTCTTTTATCGTATTGCCTTCATAAAATACAGAAGGAATAAAAAGATGTTCAGCAGCCTTGCCAGGGTTGGCAATGCGATCCAACAGTATTTGTGCGCTCTGCCTTCCAAGTTCGTCGTAGGATTCATTCATGGAAGAGAGATGGGGGACAAGAGCCTCAAAAAGCTGTTCATAATCAAAGCAAAACAGAGAAAGCTGCTCGGGGATATGGAGCCGGCTGTTGATCACTGCAGAAAGAAGTCCCAGGGAGGAAAGATGATCCAGACAGATGATTCCGCTGGGAGGGGTTGATGCAGACATCAGACGATTCAGTACCAGACCAGACTCTGACAGGGTGGAAATTTCATGAAAAGATAGCTGAAAGTCCGAAAAACTCTGATTTGTCTCAAACGCTTCACGGATGCCCTTGTAGCGCATTCCGGTCAGGTAGTTTTCCAGAGTTTTTCCCACAAGAGCGATCCGGCGGTGTCCCTGACGAAGAAACAGATTGGCAACATATTTTCCATCCTGCTGGTGATCAGCAGAAACAGTGTCCCCCAAAAAAGAAGCAGGAGAATGATCCAGACAAAGACAGGGAATCCGTTTTTGTTGGATTTTTTGCAAAGCGGAGACGCTAAGAGAATCTCCAACAGCCAAGATACCGGTGATGTGGTTACTGAACAGATATTCCAAAAGCGAGTGTTCAGAACTGCTTCCCGGTGTATTGGTACATACAAAAGAAAGATAATTCAGGGACTTTAACTGGTTCTCAATGGGATTAACAAGCTTTCCATAAAGGGAATGCTCCAGAGGCGGAAGAACCAGAGCGATTGTCCGGGTATTTTTAGAACGTAAATTTTGAGCCATTCGATTGGGTGTGAAATCCAGTATTCGAATGGCTTCTTCAATTTTTGTTTTGTTTTCAGGTAAAACAGGTTTATTGTTTAAATATTTTGAAATAGTTGAGACGGAGAGCCCCGTGGCCTTTGCAATATCGGTAATGGTAGCTTTCATTGCATTGCACTCCTTTCCGTGTGTAGAGGATATCTGATGAATATGAGTTTTATTATATCATAAAACAGGCAAAAAGAGAAACGAAAAACGTTTTGTTTGCACATAGCAATCATATAGTAAAATAGCATAAAAATAAAGAGTAATAATCGTGAATAATAAACAGAATTAACATAAAAACAGGAAAATATGTTGACGAAACGATTCGCGTATGATATATAATAGTATATAAGAAAGAACGGAAACCCCTAGAAGAAAGGAGTAATGAAAAATGAAAAAAAGAACAATAAGTCTGTTGCTTACAATGGCTATGGTAGGTGCTATGGGAGCAGGTGCAACAACCGTGTATGCGGATACCGATTATGCGCTGACAGATGTGGATCTGAAAGGAACAGAACTGAAACTGTACGCAAACTTAAATCAGGCGTCTGAGAAATACTTTAAAGAGAAACTGGAAACTTTTACCAGTGACACAGGGATTGAAGTAGAACTGACGAACCTTCCTACAGAGGCAGACTATATTGATAAGCTGAGTACAGACTTTGCTTCTGGAGACATTCCTAATGTATTTATGGAATATGGCGGTTCCAGATGTCTGGACTATATGGAGGCAGATGCATTGTTAAATCTGCAGCCATATCTGGAAGCAGATGAAGAGTGGTATAAGAATTTCTATGAATCCTGCTGGGAACCGGCTCATTTTGAAGATTACGGATATGAAGGTCTGTATTGTGTACCATACTCCAGCTACCAGATTGTATTGTATTATAATAAGGAAATTCTGGAAGAAAACAAGATTGAAGTCCCCACTACATGGGATGAGCTTATGGCAGCCTGCGAAACTTTAAAGGCAAATGGAGTACAGCCTTTTGATGTAGGTGAGAAAGACAATTACCGTTTCGGTCATCTTCATACCGTACTTTCTCTGAAAACATATGGACCTGAAATCGCAGAGAAACTGGGCAGCAGAGAAGTTGCTTATGATGGAGAAGAAATGCTGGAAACCTATGCTGTAATTAAGGACATGGTAGATAAGGGATATCTTGGTGATAATCTTTTAAGTACAGATGCCAACCAGGAAACTGCATACTTCCAGGAAGGAAAGGCAGCATTCCACTATAATGGTTCCTGGGCAGCAACAAATATCGAAAACTCTGGCTCTCAGCTTTATGCAGATCAGAAACTTGGCGTGACAAGATTCCCGGCAGTGAATGAACAATTTGCAAAAGTAGATATGGGTGGCGGAAATGATTCTTTCTTTGTATCTAAGATGAATGCAAGTGAAGAAGAGATTGCAGCTTCTGTTGTATTGTTAAAATACATCACAGGAAGAGAATTCTGTACAGGACTCATGGAAGTGAATCCGAACACCATGGCTATGGGAACTGACGCAGAAGTGGACAATTACCTCTTAAAAGAAGTAATGGCTATTATGGAAGATACTGAAGAAACAAAAGGCGATCTTCAGAACTACGATACACAGGCACATATGATCAACACCGTACGGACAGCATTACAGGGACTGGCAATGGGAAATGAGCCGGAACAGGTAGGAGAAGAGATTATCGCAACTATGGCACAGTACGAATAAAACAGTTCATATCATAACTGTGCAGAGGAATGTGGAGGTTGTGCATGTACTATGCTGTTGATAGAAGGAGCATGGCATGCACAGCCTCCTTTTTGTGTAACAGATAATTTGCCTGTTGATTAGGAGGAAAAATGAAAGCAAAAAAGAAAGATTATGTGATAGGGATCTGCTTTCTGCTGCCGGCAGTGGCATTGATCGTATGTTTTATTATTTATCCTGTATTGGATGCGGCATTTCTGTCTTTCCATTCCTGGAAAGGAATTTTCGGACAGCCCAAGACATGGGTGGGACTGGATAACTACAAAGGAGTATTGGGAAGTAAGATCTTTTGGGATTCCATGCTGAATTCTTTTTGGTTTATTGTAGGAAGCTTCCTGGTATTGATGCCATTGTCTTTTTGCCTGGCACTTTTGATTACATCAAAACTGAAATTTACCAGATTTATGAAAACGGCATATTTTATGCCGGTGATCTTAGGTACTACGACAGTTGCTCTCATGTGGACTTATATTTTAAATCCTGAATGGGGTGCAGTTGCTCAGATTTTAAGAGCGGTAGGACTGGAAAAATATGTGATAGACTGGCTGGCAACACCGACGGTAAACGTATGGTGCGTGGTTCTTGTAAATGAATGGATGTATGCCGGTTACAATATGTTGATTTTTGCAGCAGGACTTGTAGCTATTCCTCAGGAACTGCATGAGGCAGCTTTGATTGATGGATGCAGCAGCTGGCAGAAGATCCGTTATGTGACGCTTCCTCTTTGTAAGAACTCATTTAAGATTTTCTCCGTTCTTGCAGTGACCGGATGTCTGAAGGTATTTGATATTGTATGGGCGATGACAAGAGGAGGCCCGGTAAATTCCAGTTCTACTCCGGCAATTATGCTTTATACACAGGCATTCCAGTATAAGTTATTTGGACGAAGCAGTGCGTATAGCATCATTCTTTTAACCTTTGGCGTTATTTTAAGTTTGGTTATGAATCGTGTATTCCGTCAGGAAGACGATCTTTATGCATAGGAGGTGACAAACACAATGAAAAGAAAAGCGGTACATACAGTATTATATACGTTGGCATTTTTATGGTGTGTGATCACAATTTTGCCATTGGTAATTACTCTGATGTCTTCATTTAAAAACAACAATGAAATTTATTTAGGATTGTTTAACCTTCCTGAAGTATGGAGAGTTTCCAATTATTCCAATGCTGTGGAAACAGCCAATGCTTTAACTGCTGTGTTTAATTCCCTGTTTATGGCGATTACTACCACGATTATGGTAACCGTGATTGGAATGATGGCATCCTACGTATTGTCAAGAAAAAAACTGTTTTTTGTAAAACCATTGACCATTTTCTTTATGGTAGGAGTTATGGTACCGGTTCACTGTACTCTGATTCCCATTTCTAATATTGCAAGTGCGATGCATGCGAAAGATCAGTATTGGTTTCTTCTGCTGATTTATACAACATTTAATCTGGCTCAGGCAATTTTCCTGTACACGGGATTTATGAATGGAATTGACAAAGGACTGGACGAAGCTGCAATTATTGATGGATGTGGAGACATTAAACTTTTGACTCAGATTTTACTTCCAATCTGTAAACCAATTATTGCAACAGAAGCAATCTTTGTATTTATTTATGGTTACAGCGAACTGATCTTTTCTCTCACTTTGATTACCAGCAATGCCAAATATACCGTTTCCAGAGCTATGCTTAATTTTACAGGAAATCATACCATTGATCTGGGCGCACAGTTTGCGTTTGTAATTATGGCAATGATTCCTACGATTCTGATTTATCTGTTTTTCCATGAAAAAGTGGAGGCAGGTATGCTGGCAGGAGCAGTAAAAGGTTAAAAAAATACTCCAATTCCAAAGATTTTATGTATAATAAAGATAACACTTCATGTAGTTCAGGAAGAAACAGTTATGGAAGATAAAAATAAGAGGATTGGAGAAAAATATGGCAGTAACGATTAAAGATGTGGCAAAGGATACCAACCTGGCAATTTCCACAATATCTAAGTATATGAATGGAGGTAACGTACGTCCGGAAAATCGAAAACTGATCGAAGAATCGATTATGCGTCTGGGATACAGTCCCAATCACCTTGCAAGGGGACTTCGTACTTCAAGAAGCTATACGTATGGTTTCCTTCTGCCATCTCTGGAGGGCGGAAATTCAGGACGCCTTGTCTCCTGTATGGAGCAGGAAACAAGAAAACGGAATTGTTTTTTAACCATTTGTTGTCACCAGAATTCATCAGAACTGGCAAAAGAGTACATAGAATTTCTTGTGGAAAAAGGTGTAGATGGAATTGTAGTAGGACCGGTCAAGACAGAAGAAAACTATCTGCAGGCAGCGCAGGAGGCAGGCATTCCTCTGGTAATCTTGGAGGATGTATATAACGATGAAAAGTATGATATCATTCAAGTGGACTGCGCGACTTCTTCCTACGAAATCGTGGAAAGCCTGATCAAAAAGGGCCATAAAAAAATAGCCATTATCAAAGGAACGGAAGGAATGACCACCGCCAAAGAACGTCTTAATGGTTATTTGAGAGTGATGGAAGATTATGGGATTCCTGTGGAACAGGAGTATCTGATTGAAGGAGATTATGACTATCGTTCAGGCTATGAAGGCGTAAAAAAAATCTGGGCTTTGAAGGAACGGCCAACGGCTCTTTTTGTAACCAATTATCATATGAGTATTGGCGCGTTGGTTGCAGCGAAGCATTTGAATATTCAGGTTCCGGAGGAGTTATCCATTGTCAGCTTCGATGATATGGATTTATCAGCATTGGCTGACTTCAAGATTACCACCGTACGCCAGCCTATGGAAGAAATCATGCATGAGGCATGTGCTCTGATTGAAAAAAGAATTCAGGGAGATTATGAAAATTTTCCTGAGAAGAAGAGAATTAAGGCAAAAGTAATCTATCGGGATTTTCATTGATATACGGAAATCCCGGACGGGAGGAACATATGTCAGAAAAATATAAAAAAACCTATCGGGGATATCTTATTGATAATCATGCCCCGGATGCACCCATTGTTACTCTGGAACATTTGAATCCGGAAGAATATGAACAATTTTTCAAAGAGGCAAATATTAACCATTTAATGTTGTACTGTAAGGATCATTGGGGAAACAGTTATTATGATACCAAAATTGGAAAAATGCATAATGGTCTGAAAGAGGACTGGATTGGAAAGCTGGTTCCCATTTTAAGAAAACATAATATAGAATTTAATGCCTATTACTGTTTTGAATATGACCAATACGCACCCACAGCACATCCAGAATGGGGCACTGTAAAAAAAGATGGAAGTCCTCTGGTATGTGGAGATGGAAAACCAGATGCAACAGCAAGGTGGGGAATCCCCTGTTATGAGACCGGGTATCGCGCTTATATCATGGGACAGCTGAAGGAGATTATTTCTCAATATCATCCAGACAGCTTGTTTATTGATATTTTTGGAAAATCTCTGTGTTATTGCGAAACCTGTCAGAGAGAATTTGAAGAACGCTATGGCTACCAGCTTCCTTATAAGGAACAGGATATGATTCTTCACAATAAGGAACTTGTGGAATTTATGGATAAACAGGCAGAAGATATGCTGGATGAAGTTAAAGCGCAACTAAAGGAAATAGATCCTTCTTTGGCCATTACAGTAAACTTTTCAGCTCATTATCCCAAAGAAATCCGGGATAAACTGGATTATTTATTCACAGAACCGTGGGCTGGGAACTGGCTTTCCGGAGCTTATGCAAGAGATACCTCCGGTGGCAAATATCCTCAGCTTGGTCCGGGAGACGTATCACAGGTTTATAATTATAAGGAAGATGAAATTTATGAACTGGCTGCGGCAGAAATTGCAGCCCAGGGTTGTCGTGTTTTTATGTACAGTGAACCTATGCATTATGACGGAACACTGGATCATACAGAAAGCAAAAAGATTGGTAAGGCTTATCGCCAGGTAGAGAAATACGAAGAATATCTGGAAGACAGGGAGATTGTAGCAGATATTGGAATCATACAGAGTGATATTGCAGATTCTCTGATTGTAACCCATCCTGTGGTCGCACGTTCTGTGGGAAGAGCCCTGGAAGGAGGGCAGCACAGAAAAGCGCTTTTGGGAGCCATGAAAATGTGCGAGTATTCCAAATATACATGGCGTGTAGTGCCGGAACTGGAGCTCACTCCGGAAAAATTAAAGAGGTTTAAAATGATTCTTCTTCCCAACCTCTTTTATGTAACGGAAGAACTGAAAGAAATGTTAAACGCTTATGTGGAAGAAGGCGGCTGTCTTCTGATTTCCGGTGAGACAGGGATGTACGATGCAGAGGGAAAACTTCAGGATGAGTTTACACTTGGGGAGCTTTCCGGCTGTCATTTGATAAAAAAGAACGAGACCTATAAACGAAATGTATGGAGCGCATATGTAGAGCGGAAGGAAGACAAAATCTGGGAATACTGCGAGCCTACCACACCGCCGGTATGGGAGTATACGGTAGAAACCTTACCTCGGGGAGGTCAGGTTCTGGGAACATTTGCTTACCCTGCTACAGAACTCACAGATACCAGCTGGGTAAACTGGGGATATCCTCTTCCGGGAAAAGGAACAGATATACCTGCAATATATCGAAATCAAAAAGGAAAGGGATGTGTGTATCACTTCTGTTTTGGATTTTTTGCCATGGAAACTGAGAAGATACTGTGGGGAAAGAAATTATTCCTTGGAATCTGCCAGCAGCAGATACAGCCATCTGTTTATCTGGAAACAGATATCAGGAACATCCTGGAGTATACCTGTTATGAGAGAAACCAGGGAAAAGAGTTGATTCTCCATGAGTTATCAAGAATGGCAGCTCTGGCAGAGGGAGATACTGTGCCCGTAGAAGGGGGAACCTTAAGGCTGAAGCTTCCTGGAAAATCAGTAGAAGAAATTCGGATGGTTTATCCGGAAAACAAAAAAATGGAATTCCATACAGAGGGGGATGAAATTATTTGTCCGTTGGATGCATTACGCATTCATGGGATGTATCAGGTGATTATGAAATAAAAAAATCAAAACTCATAAATCTATTGCTTTTCCCGGTCTTATTTCGTATTATAAACGATAGTAAACTCAAACGTATGGAGGAAATAAAATGAACAAAACCGGAAATGATAATCTTCTCAGGCTTTGGTACGATAAACCGGCGACTGACTGGCAGACAGAGGCCCTAGCGATTGGAAACGGATATATGGGCGCGCTGGTATTCGGCGGCGTAGAAAAAGACAAGATCCATCTGAACGAAAAAACAGTATGGAATGGAGGCCCTTCTAAGGGAACCGATTATAAATATGGAATCACAAATCCCATTGCGACAGAAGAAGATTTAGAGTCTATCCGCAAAGATTTAACAGCAATCCGTAAAAAACTGGATGATAAATCGGAGCATGTCTTTGGATTTCCTGGTGATTCTTATCAGGCATATGGAACAGACACCAAGGGAGAACCTATGGACTGGCTGAATAAGCTGATGGGTGATCTCACCGGTTATGAAGACCCTCAGGATTATGCAAATCTTTATCTTGCTATGGAAGAAGTGGAAGAAGATCAGGCAGAAAATTATGTCCGCGATCTGGATCTTCGTACTGCTCTGGCAACAGAAAGCTATGATTATAAGGGTGTGCATTATACAAGAGAGTATTTTAACAGTTATCCGGACAATGTGCTGGCAGCGCGCTTAAGCGCAGACCGGAAGGGAAGCATTTCCGTTATCGTAAGTCTTGAGGATTGTACCGGGGGAGAAGAGTTGGTTCATGAAGTGAACGGTGCGCTTCTCACCATGAAAAATACGCTGAAAAGTAATGGACTGAAAACAGAGGCCCAGGTGAAGGTTATTCCAGAAGGAGGAACAATGGAAACAGACGGTTCTTCCATCAGGGTAAAAGGAGCAGACACTGTAACAGTGATTCTTGCCTGCGGAACTGACTATAAAATGGAACTTCCTTCTTTCCGTGGAGAAGACCCTCATGAAGCCATCTGTAATCGGATAGAAGCTGCTTCCTCAAAAGGTTATGAAGCTTTAAAAGAAGCACATATAAAAGACCATTCTTCTTTATTCTCCCGTATGGAGCTGAGTTTTGAGGAAGAAATTCCACAGATTCCCACAAATGAACTTCTCAAAAAATATCGCAATCTGGTGGAAAAAAATGGCGGAGAGCTTCCCACTGAAAAAGAACAGAGAGCCATGGAGGTAATCTGTTATCAGTTTGGACGTTACCTGACCATTGCCGGTTCCAGAGAAGGGGCGCTTCCTACCAACCTTCAGGGTGTGTGGGGAGAAGAACATTTTGAATGGGGTGGAGATTACCATTTTAATATCAATGTGCAGATGAATTACTGGCCGACCATGGCAAGTAATCTTGGAGAGTGCCTGCTCCCATACCAGGATTATCTGGACGTACTCCGAGAGGCAGGCCGTGAGGCAGCCGCAGCCGCTTTTGGTATCAAGAGCGAAAACGGAGAAGAGAATGGATGGCTGGTGGGATGTTTCAGTACCCCGTATATGTTTGTTACCATGGGACAGAAGAACAATGCAGCAGGATGGAATCCCATCGGTTCTGCATGGGCGCTTCTGGATTCTTATGAATACTATCTTTATACGGAAGACAAAGAATTTTTGAAACGTCTGTATCCGTCTCTGAAAGAAGTGGCGAACTTCTGGAACAAAGCGCTTTACTGGAGTGAGTATCAGAACCGTTATGTATCCGGACCTTCCTATTCGCCGGAAAACGGTCCTGTGACCAATGGCGCATCTTATGACCAGCAGTTCATCTGGCAGCATTTTGAAAATACCATTCAGGCAGCAGAAATTCTTGGTGTGGATGAGGATTTGATTCCTCAGTGGAGAGAAAAACAGTCTAAACTGAACCCGGTTCTTGTGGGAGCAGATGGACAGGTGAAAGAATGGTTTGAGGAAACCCATATTGGGAAAGCACAGGCGGGAACACTGCCGGAAATCGATATTCCACAGTGGAGACAGAGCCTTGGTGCAGAGTGCGATGGACAGCAGCCGCCGCATCGTCACCTTTCCCATTTGATGGCGCTTTATCCATGTAACATGATCAGCAAGGATGCGCCGGAATTTATGGATGCAGCCATGGTTTCTCTGAATGAGCGTGGTCTGGATGCAACAGGATGGTCCAAGGCGCATAAACTGAATCTCTGGGCGCGTACCGGTCATGCAGCAGAAGCTTTCCAGTTGGTACAGTCTGCGGTAGGCGGCGGAAACTCCGGTTTCCTTACCAACCTGTTTTCTTCTCACGGCGGTGGAGAAAACTATAAAGAGTACCCGATCTTCCAGATCGACGGAAACTTTGGCTATACAGCAGGAGTAAATGAGATGCTGCTTCAGAGCCAGCTTGGCTATATCCAGTTTTTACCGGCTCTTCCAGAGCAGTGGAAAAACGGTTATGTAAATGGAATCGTTGCCCGTGGAAACTTTGAGATTGATATGAAGTGGAGCGAAGGAGTGGCAGATTCCTTTGTTGTCAGATCCAGAAATGGAAATCTGTTTACCGGTGAATACAAAAATATTTCTGCATATCATGTAACAGATTCTAAAGGAAACAAAATAGAAGTGGAAGTTGTGGGAAAAGATAAGATTGCTTTTGAAACAAAGGTAGGAGAAGTTTATACCATTGCAAGATAGGATTGCTGCAAAAGGAAAAGGGGATGTCACAAAAAAGTGACATCCCCTTTTTATGAGGTAAAGTTGATTAAGAAAGTGTCAGCATTCCAGTGAAGACAGCAAAGTTTCATACAGACTTTCCAAAAGAGCAGGGTCATTGCGGTAGGTATAATTATTCGTAAAAATTTTATTCAGAAGCTGGTCGTGCAGTTTTGGATTTTTATTCAGAAGGAGCTGGAACAAAGCTGCATCCTCTGCTCCACGGCGTTGAGCTTCCATACGCATTCCAAGCTCCGGACCATTTTCTCCCGGATAGACAAGAAAGGAATCTCCACAGGGGAAACTGGTTCCGATGCCGGTATTATTGGGACAGCTGGTGCATTCAAAAGGATTCATGTTTTCGGGAAACTGGTTAAAACCCCAGTGCAGAAAGCCCTGAATTCTGTTTTTAGAAAATCCCCAAAATAAGAGCCGCCCCTTTAAAAGATGGAAATCCAAAAATCGGTTCAGCCATTGGCCTTCCGGGCCACAGCACACATAATTCCATACAGTTTCTCCAAGAGCTGTCAGCTGGTCAAATTCCTCCTTTTTTCTTTCGTATCCGGCAGTTCCGGGAACCCAGATATCTATGGCGCCACGAAACTCTGCAGAATCCACAGCTTCTATGATTTTAACACCGGGAAGATATTTTCTCAGGATAGAAGCCGCAAGATAATATTGCTTTTTTCTGGACTCCAGTGCGGCGGTGTCCCGGTAATGAATATCCGGTTCATCATGGATATGGAAAAGCACCTTTTGTTCCCAGCCGTGTCTGGAAAGGTAGGAAGCCAGGCTCTTCACAAAGTTTACAGTAACAGAATAACCTTCCAGAGTATCCACTGGTATCTCAGGCGCCATAGAGCAGGTAAAACGGTCTGTATACATGTCAGGTGCTCCGTCAGGAAGAAATCCTCTGCTTAAAAGAGTTCCAAGTTCCATATACTGCATTCCCTCCTGGAAAAAGAGTTCAATGAGGGGAGTCAGATATTCGAAATCAAAAGTGTAAGGTTCTCTCTTTTTGACGCAGCGGTTATCAAGCTGGATGAAAAAGATATTCTGGTGTATGCGTCTCATGGCACGAATGTATTTTTGAACCATGGAAAAATAAGCTTTGGTGCCTTTCTGCAAATGGTGAAAACGGCAGATGGCATCTTCGGAAAACCAGTTAGTTACTGGATACTGGTCCATTGGAATCTCCACATCGTATACTTGGATGATCAGAGTACATTGATAAGTACCTTCTTTCATGTTCACACGAAGATGGGCAAGGTAGGTATTTTTCTTTAACGGATGGGAAGGACTGAGGCAAATGTATGCAGCAGCAGTTCCGTTTTTGGGAGTGATCTGTCCGTCTGGCTTTTGTAAGAGACAGTCATACACATAAAATGGGGCAAGATGGCAGGCATAGGATGGCTTTTCCAAAGGTGGTTTCTCAAGCACCATGGCACCTCCCTGTTCTACCCCATCTCCAGTGTTGTATTCTACAGGAATTTCTTTCATTTCATACCATTCAGGAAGAAAATCAGGAGATTCCAGTGAAAAACGAACCTGTTCATCGTCTGTATGAATCATAAGCTGAAATCCTGGCATTCCGTTTTTTGCCATGACGAGCCGGAGGGAATCCGGAAGAGGACCACAAGGGCTGTCGGGAAAAAGAAATTCTTCTTTGGCAGTTAAGCATCCCTGAAATAACATTATAATTTTTTCACCCCTTTACACCAGATGCTACAATACTTTGTTTTAACTGTTTCGAAAACAGAATTGAAAGCAGGATTACAGGAGTAATGGTTACTACTGCGAGACCCATAAGGGCATTCTGCTTGGTTCCCATATTGTTTGAAATATTGTACAGTGCAACGTTTAAGGTCCAGAGATTCTGATCCTCTGTAACCAGCCATGCCCAGAAGAAATCATTCCAGTTTCCAATGAAGGTTTGCAGGGCGATGAGAGAAATGATTGGTTTGGACAGAGGCATGCAGATCTTGGTATAAAGATAGATACTGCCGGCTCCATCCAGAGATGCTGCTTCAAAGTAGCTTCCTGGAATCTGGTCGAAGAAGCCTTTGTACAGATATACATAAAATCCGTACGGGTACAGGAAAGGAAGCAGAAGCGCTGCATAGTTATTATAGGCACCCATCTGCCGGTACATAATCAGCTGAGGGAGCATAATGCTGGCAAAAGGAACCATCATACCGCCAAGAAAAAAGAGAAGAACAAATTTTCCTGCTCTTTCGGAGAGCTGGCGGCTAATGACAAAAGCACAGACAGAGCACAGAATTACCTGAGCGATCATGGCGAAACCGATGACAATCATACTGTTAAATACAAAGGTCATAAAGCCCATTTTGGCAATTTGGGTATTTTCCGGGTAAATGTAAGCTGGCATATCCAGATAGTACCGGAAGCTTTCCAGATTTAAAAGAAACTTTTCTGTGTTTCCGACACTGACTAGAGTTCCTTTTGGCGGATATTTTTCTTTTAGAAGTTCAGATACCGGTTCCATAAATGCGGTTCCCAGATCTTCTGAAACAGAAGCAGAAATTCCATTCAGGTCAAATTCGTAACCAATAGACTCTGCGGCACGTATGTATCGGTCTTCATGAAGAAGTACGTTTTCTTTAATGGCAGTTCCTTTATAGATACCGTAATCACGTTCCATTTGAAGTTTCATCTGATGTGCTCTGGAATGAAAAACGGTTTTTCCATCCCGGGTTCCATAAACGTGGGTTTCCATAATGGATTCATCTGCCATTTTATAGTTGATTCCAAACATGGTAAGGATAGAATCCTGAAGCATTACATCCTTTAATTCTTCTTCTGAACCATCCAGACCAGAATAATCAAGAACGAGAGAAATACTGTTTGCCTGTCCGGGAAGGAGTTTTGGTGGTACTTCATAAATTTTTGCGTTGTCCTTCATGGCACTGGAGATAGCAAAAACAAGGGGGTAGAGCATAAAAGCGGCAAACAGCAGGGAGAGGATTACGGCCAGGGATTTCAGCCAGCGCTGGGAACCGCTATATTTAATTTTGTTTTTACGATTTAATTTTTTCATATAGCTTAGTCCTCCTATTGATTTTCGGCTTTTTCAAAATGCATCTGTATCATGGTCATAATGGCAATCACAATCAGCAGAACCACAGATGCGGCAGAGCCTCTTCCATAATTGAGATCCTGGTGGAAGGCATTATAGATAAAGATACCTTGTGTGGTGGAGGCACCGCTTGGGCCTCCGGAAGCATACATATAAGGTGCATCCAGAAGCTGCATAGTTGTGATGACACAAATAATCAGCTGGATAAAGATCATAAAGGAAATATTGGGAAGAATAATATGTATGATCTTTTTAAATCCAGTGCAGCCGTCCAGTGCGGCAGATTCCATAATATCTGTGGAGACACCCTGAATGGCGGAAAGATACAAAAGTACCGTGAGCCCTCCTCCAAGGACGCCTGGAAAGATGATGCAGAACTTCACAAGATTCGGGTCGCTGAGCCATGCCTGGGGCTCTCCGCCAAAGAATTTTACAATCTGATTGGCAACACCGTAATCTGGATGCCAAATCCACTTCCAGATAATAACATTAACAGAAGTAGGAATCAGAGCGGGAAGAATATACAGTGTGGTCAGACATCGCTGAAGCTTTACCAGTTCGTTTAAAAACAGTGCCTGGATCAGTGGGATAAAAAAGCACATACACAGCTGAAGCAGCAGAAAGATAAACGTATTCTTCCAGGAATCCCAGTAGTGCTGCATCTGGAACATATCTGCGTAATTTGCAAAGCCAACAAACTTTCCCGGAGGGTTGATAGGATCATATTTAAATAGTGAAATAAAAAAAGCGCTGAAAATAGGATAGTATTTCAGCCATACAGTGAAAGCCATAGGGAAGAAAAGAATACACCACGGAGTCACCTTTTTCTTAAACTGGTAACGGCTGAGTTTTTTTCCGGCTGGCGGGTTTTGAGCTGTTTTTTTCATACTCATATTACCTCCTGATTTTAAACTTTCTTATACTGCTTTAAGTATAAAAATAAGAAGATGATTTTAAAATGTTTTAAAATAACTTTAAGGTCATTTATCTTAAGGATTTTCAGTCTTTTTTTTACACCTTAAGAAAAGTGACTTTTTTAGGCGCAATGTGGTTAAGTTTGCATCATTTTCTTTGCAGAACAAATCTGTTACAATAACCACATGAGAAACCGGTAAGCGCATACCGGATAAAATGATTAAGGAGGAACTAGATATGAAGAAAAAAATTCTGGCAGCACTTTTGTGTCTGACCATGACTATGACAGGTGCGGCGACCACTGTGTACGCAGGAGAAGAAAAAGAAGCGGAAAAAGAACCTGTAGAACTTACTATTTGGGTAACCAGCCGTAATGCAGATGACTGGAATGATTCTATGGAGCAGAAATTCCTGGATGAACATCCATGGATCACATTAAATAAGGTCGTAAAAGAAGGAGACCCTGGAAATGAATTTTACCAGGCTGTGGCATCTGGAACAGCGCCGGATCTTGTCAACTGTTCCTTTACTATGATGAATGCTTATATGGCATCTGGAATTCTTGAACCTCTGAACAAATATACAGATAACTGGGATGAGTGGGAAAATTATACAAAAGAATATGTAGATATGTTTACAAAAGATGGAAACGTTTATGGTATTCCAAATCAGGTAGCCCCAATGCTGTTCGGTTACAACAAAGCTCTCTTTGAAGAGGCAGGAATCGAAGCACCTCCAAAAACATGGGAAGAGGCACTTGAGGTTGCCAAGAAGGTCAATGATCCGGACAATCAGGTAACTGGATATGCAACACTGGCAGCTGAGTGGACAGAATGGTTCTTCCAGTATTATGTATGGCAGGCAGGCGGCGACTTGACAAAAGAAAATGAAGACGGAACTGCAGAGCTTACCTTTACAGATCCTGCAGTTATTGAAGCAGCAAAATATTATCAGGAATTAAAGGCAGCCGGCGTTCTTCAGAGCGACCTTACCCTGAAATTCGGTGATCTTGTAACAAACTTTGGTCTTGGAAAAGTTGGAATGATGCCATTTGCAGGTGACTGGGTTTCCGACGCAGTCAAGAATGGAATTGATCCAGATGATATCGGACTTTGCCTTCCGCCGGCAGGACCATCAGGAGAACAGACAACTGCCATCGCAGGTGATTGCTATGTAATCAATGCAAAGACAGATGAAGCGAAAAAAGATGCTGCATGGGAATACATCAGCTACTACACAGGAAAAGAATATCGTTCTTCTTATTTTGAAAACCTTGCAACAAAGGGTGCTCCAAACCCTGTAATCATTCCTCGTGATGATATGACCGTTACAGACTTCTACGAATTCCCAGAAGAGTACACAGACGTATTGAATGCAGTAAAAACAGTAGGACGTCTGGAATTCTACGGAAAAGCTTCCTTTGGTTCTTATGTAGACCGTGCAGTACAGAAGATTCTTACGGATGCCAATGCAGATCCGGAAAAAGAATTTGCAGAAGCACAGGATCAATGTGAAAAAGAAGCACTTGAAAAGTTTAACGAAGAAAATAAAAAGTAAATCTTTCCTTAGAAGAGGGATGTGGATTTTGTCCGCATCCCTTTTGCTTTTTCTTGAACTGCTTTCGTGCTATAATGAAAACAGAATATTCAGAGTTTATGGAGGAGTTCATGAAAATTATCAATTCTTTAAAAAATGTAAAAAAATGCTGGAATAATAAAGTAAAATGCCAGCTTCGGAAGGTGGGAATTTTTAAACGCCTGAATCTATCATTTTTGCTTTTGCTTATGATTTCTTCCATCTTTCTGACTTTTTTTAGTTTTTATAAATATTCAGATGAGATTAATTTACGTTTGAATCGTTATGTCTCCCTGTTGGTGCAGAATGTGGAACTAAAGATTTTAGACAAGGTGCAGTCTTATGAAAAAATGGCAGTGGGATTTTATGAGGACAGAGTAGTTCTGAATGCGTTGGAGGAAAATGCGGCCATAGGAGAACCTGCTTCGCCAGGGGAACAGGAGAAGCAGGAGAAGAACAGCTTTGTGGTGGAAAATAAACTATATGAAATTGGAAATAATAGAAGCTACATTAAGAATATTCAGTTTGTCAGTCCCACAAGGCAGTATCATATGGTAGAGGCAAATGGATATCGGAGGGGTGGAACCATACGAAACCTGGAAGAGTTTTATAAAAGCGATTTTTTTCAGCTTCCGCAGAAAAAAGGCGGTTATCCCGTATGGATTGACAGTCCGTCCCAGACGGATACCTTCTACAAGGATGAGCAGACAGTTTATGGTTTTGCGAATATTGTGACACTTTGTACAGCTGTATATGAGCCGGATACCAGAGATTTTCTTGGTGTGCTTCTTTTTAATATAGATATCAACACTTTTCTGGAGGATATAGATGGCTTTCAGTCTTATAATGACGGAAATATATTCTTGATAGGAAAGCAGGGAGTGCTTCTTGGGTTTCACCCAAGCATTAAAGCGCCTTCTTTTCCCGCAGATGAACAGCGCTTTTTACAGATGATGGAACATACAAAAGGAATTGTCCGGCAGAAGATTGAGAATCGTTCGGTGCTGTTGGCTTATGAGCGCATACCAGGAACAGAATGGTTTGCAGCTTATGCAGCAGATCTGGACTACCTTCTTGAGGATACCTATGCAATAAGAAACCTTTGCATTCTTGTTCTTGTGCTGATTGTAATTGCATGTTTTGTGATTTCTTATTATGTGACCATCAGTATTTCTGATCCTGTGCAAAGTCTTGTAAAGGTAATGCAGAAGGCAGGAAAAGGAAAATGGGATGTGCGGTATGATAATTCCGGAAATGATGAAATCACAATTTTGGGAGACCGTTTTAATGAAATGGCAGATAAAACAAACCAGTTGATTGAACAGGTATATTTATCAGAGATCAAACGTCAGAGAATTCAGCTTAGCTGGAAAAATGCTCAGCTGGATGCCATGCTGATGCAGATTAATCCTCACTTTTTATATAATACACTGGATATTATCCGGTGGGAGGCTATGTATGAGGCTGGAGGGGAAAGTGCTGTTACACAGATGATCGAGAAATTCAGTAATCTTTGCCGTATGGGAATGCGTACTGGAAGCAATACGGTACGTTTGCAGGAGGGCATTGATCATGCAGCTGCATATATGGATGTAATTAATTTTAGGCATTCAGATAAAATCCAGCTGCTCTGGAATACAGAGGTGGATGCTTCCGGATACTATATTCCACAGTTTATGCTGCAGCCGATTATGGAAAATGCAGTGGTGCATGCGTTTGGAAATGCAAGTAAGGGATACTGGATTTCCATTCACTCTTTTGCAAGAGAAGAAAAGCTGTACATCCAGGTGGAAGATAATGGAAAGGGAATGAAAGAGGAAGAATTATCCAGACTCAAAGAAAACCTGAAAAAGGATGAAATGGCAGAAAAAGGAATCGGACTGGTGAATGTGAATCAGAGAATTCGTCTTTTTTATGGAGAAGATTATGGAATAAAGGTTACAAGTAAAGCAGGAAAAGGCTCTATAGTGGAGATAGTCCTGCCTCTTCGTGATTATTCAGAGAATATGAAAAAAGATATGGAGGAAGGCAAAGCAGATGATTTACCAGGTATTGATCGTAGATGATGAAGAAATCGTATGCAGAGGTCTGGCTCAGTTTGTAAAATGGAAGGAGCACGGCTTTGAAGTGGCAGGAATGGCATACAGTGTGGATGAAGCATTAAAGCTGATGGAACAATTACATATTGATGTAGTGTTTATGGATATTCAGATGCCGGAAAAAACAGGCCTGGATCTTTTAAAGCTGATGCATAAAACCAGTCCGGAAATAAAAACAGTGATTTTAAGCGGCCATAGTGATTTTTCGTACGCCCAGGAGGCTATCCGATACGGAGCTGTGGATTATCTTACAAAACCGGTGAATCTTGGAATGGTGGAAGAAGTGCTGGAAAGGCTCAGGGAAGGATTTCTTCAACAGGAAAAGGAATCCAGAATCTGTTCTGACAGGGTGGAGGGTCTTTTACTCTCCATGGCCAGGGGCTATATGCCGTTTACACCGGAAAGATATCATTTCCCGGTGGTGGGAAAATGGTATGGCTGTTTTTTGTCCTTGGGGGATAAAACTCTGGAGGAACAGGAAATTTCCGGAAAAATGCAGGAACTCCGTGCCCATGTGCTTTCGCTTGTTCCAAAAGCAATTCTGCTGAATGCGGAGGCATATTCATTGTTTGCCATTCTTCCCTGCGAATCGAAAGAAGAGCTGGAAAATTTTGTGTCCATGATAGAGCCGTTTTTTTGCCGTACAGGGGAATGGGAATGTGGAATGAGTAAATGCAAGGAAGGAATCCTGAAATTGAAGGAAGCCTGGCAGGAGGCTTCTATGGCTCTTCATTATCAGAGAGCCAGCGGTAAGAAAAATGTGATTTTCTATCATAATATAGAGGCTTTGTTTGCAGAAGACCGCATGGAAACGAAGGATCTGACGGCAGAACTTTTATGCAGGCTGTCTAATCCGGAAACGAGAAACGGAATGATATCCTGGCTGATGGAAGCTCTGTCTGAGCTGCAGGGAAGTGGACTGTCCAAAACAGAATTCCAGACGGTGTGTATTCGCTGCCTGATTGAACTTAACAGTTATCTTAAGGGATTGAATATGAAAGAACCGGAACTTCATTCCAGTTTAAATAAAACGTTAAGAGAAATTCTTCTCTCTGATGACAATGAGCATATGCTTTCCTGTATGATTTCCTATTTAAGATGGATTCTTGATCTTTTATCAAAGGAAGATACCCAGCAGATCAGCAAAGGCGCCATTCGGGAGATTCAGATCTTTATCCGGGGACATTACAGTGAAAATATCACTCTGAATATGCTTGCAGAACAGTTTTATCTTCATCCTAATTATTTAAGCCGCCTATTTAAAGAAAAAACGGGGAAAAATTTTTCGGAGTATTTAACAGAAGTGAGACTGGAGAAAGCGGAAGAGCTGTTATGTCATTCAGATTACAAAATTATAGAAATCTGTGCGATGACAGGTTATGACAATCCCAGGTATTTTAGCAAGATGTTTAAGCAGCATACAGGCATGACTCCGCGAGAATTTAGAGACTGCATAGGGGAACAGAAGGAAAACTGAAGAGAAAAGGATTTTACTAACATTTTACATAATCAGGATTTTATATTTAACTTTTCATTTTTATAATGACACTTGTCAATAAGAAAGCAAGAAACAAAAATGAAAATAAAGAGGAGAAAAAAATTATGAAGAAAAATGTAGTAAAATTCTTAACCGCAGCTATGATTGGAACCACCGTTTTTGCATCCGCAGTAAGCGCAGCGCCAAGCGGAACAATCACCGTAGTATCCCGTGAAGATGGTTCCGGAACAAGAGGCGCATTCATCGAACTGTTCGGTGTTCAGGAAGAGCAGGATGGAGAAAAAGTGGATATGACCACGATGGACGCAAGCATAACAAACAGCACTTCTGTTATGATGACTACCGTATCTGGAGACGAAAATGCGATCGGATATATCTCCCTTGGTTCTCTCAATGATACCGTAAAAGCGGTGAAGATCGATGGTGCGGAAGCAAGCGCAGAAAATGTGGCTAACGATACTTACAAAGTATCCCGTCCTTTCAATATTGTAACAGGAGAAGAAATCAGCGAAACTGCTCAGGACTTTGTAAACTACATCATGAGCGCAGAAGGACAGCAGATTGTAGAAGACAACGGTTATATTAAAGAGGATGCAGAAGCAAAAGCATACGAAGCAGGAGATGTTTCCGGCAAGATCGTGGTCGCAGGTTCTTCTTCCGTAACACCGGTAATGGAAAAATTATCTGAGGCTTATCAGGCATTAAACAAAGATGTGACAATCGAAGTACAGCAGAGTGACTCCACAACAGGTGTAAACTCTACAGCAGAAGGCATCTGCGACATCGGTATGGTATCCCGTGAACTGAAAGAAGAAGAAACAGAGCTTGGACTGACCGCACAGGTAATTGCAAGAGATGGTATTGCAGTAATCGTAAACAACGATAACGATGTGGAAGATCTGACAAGTGAGCAGGTGAAATCCATCTTTACCGGTGAGACCACAGAGTGGGAAGCACTTGAGAAATAAAGATTCCGTAAAAGAAAAGCTTAATGAGTAGAACTTGCACAAGCGGCTAGGCTGCAGGAATAAGATTCCACAGCTGATAAGCCGCTTGTGGTGAGTATACCAGATAACGGGGTTTCCCGTAAGTGAGTCTTCATAAAGAAAAGGATAGGGATATCATGAACCATTTGAAAGAAAAAGGCATGAAGCTTGTATTTATGATTGCAGCATGTACTTCTGTGCTGGCTGTATTTTTAATCTGCATCTTTTTGTTTGCCAGCGGAATCCCTGCAATAGGAAAAATAGGACCTCTGGAATTTTTGCTGGGAGAAATCTGGAGACCTTCTAATGAGAAATTCGGGATTTTTCCCATGATTGTTGCCAGTATTTATGTAACAGGGGGAGCGATTCTGGTGGGAGTCCCCATTGCAATTTTTACTTCCGTGTTTATGGCACGTTATTGTCCCCAAAAACTGTATAAGCCATTGAAATCCGGAATTGAACTGATGGCTGGTGTACCGTCCATTGTGTACGGATTTTTTGGACTGGTTGTTCTGGTACCCATGATCCGTGATCTTTTCGGCGGAAGTGGAACCAGTATGCTGGCAGCTTCTCTTCTTCTGGGGATGATGATCCTGCCGACTATCATAGGGGTGACGGAATCTGCAATCCGAAGCGTACCGGAAAGCTACTATGAAGGCTCTCTGGCTCTGGGAGCCACAAAGGAAAGAAGTATTTTCCGCGTCATCCTTCCCGCAGCGAAATCCGGAATCCTGGCCGGAGTGGTTCTTGGCATCGGTCGTGCCATCGGAGAAACCATGGCAGTAATCATGGTGGCAGGAAACCAGCCGAGAATGCCACAGGGGTTGTTAAAGGGCGTCCGTACCATGACTGCAAACATTGTAACAGAAATGGGATATGCCACAGGACTTCACCGAGAAGCGCTGATTGCAACCGCAGTGGTTTTGTTTGTATTTATTTTGATCATTAATCTGAGTCTTTCTCTACTGAACAGGAGGGCAGAACATGCAAATTGATACGACGGCAGCAATTCCTGCATCCAAGGAACAAAAGAAAGGGATTTCTTTTACAAGAAAAATCAAAGCATATAAAAATCATCCGTTTTCCGGGGTGCTGGCATTGTTCACACTTCTGGCGGCTTTGGCAACCTTTGCGCTTCTGGCTTCCCTGGTAGGCTATATTGTGGTAAAGGGGATTCCGTATCTGACCAGAGATCTCTTTAGCCTGACCTACACCTCAGAAAATGTATCGCTGGTACCTTCTCTGGTCAATACTTTGATCATGACAGCTGTTTCCCTGGTAATTGCCGCTCCTCTTGGAATTTTTGCAGCAATCTATCTGGTGGAATATGCAAAAAAAGGAAGTAGGCTTGTGGGGGTAATCCGAATCACAGCGGAGACTCTTTCCGGCATTCCGTCTATTGTGTATGGATTGTTTGGTATGCTGTTTTTTGTAACCACATTGGAGTGGGGGCTGTCTCTGCTTTCCGGGGCCTGTACCATGGTAATTATGATTCTTCCTTTAATTATGCGTACTGCGGAGGAAGCATTAAAATCGGTTCCGGATTCCTACCGTGAGGCGAGTTTTGGTCTGGGCGCAGGGAAGCTTCGTACAATTTTTACGATTGTACTTCCATCTGCTGTTCCGGGGATTCTGGCAGGTGTAATTCTGGCCATTGGACGTGTGGTAGGGGAAACGGCTGCTTTGATTTATACGGCCGGTACCGTGGCGGCAATCCCGGACAGTCTTATGGGTTCGGGACGTACCCTGGCGCTTCATATGTATGTGCTTTCCAGTGAGGGACTTCATATGAATCAGGCATCGGCAACGGCAGTTGTGATTCTTGCTTTTGTGTTACTGATCAACGCTGCGTCCGGTATGGTGGCAAAACGAATAGCGAAAGGATAACCAGATATGAGCGAACATACAAAAATTTCTGTGGAGGCTATGAATCTTCATTATGGGAACTTCCACGCTTTAAAAAATATCAATATGCAGATTCCGGAAAGGGAGATTACCGCATTTATCGGTCCCAGCGGCTGTGGAAAATCCACCTTATTAAAATCCTTAAACCGGATGAATGACCTGGTGGAGGGCTGTGTGATTACAGGAAAGGTACAGCTGGATGGAGAAGATATTTATGGAAATATGGATGTGAACCTTCTTCGGAAAAGAGTGGGCATGGTGTTTCAGAAACCCAATCCCTTTCCTATGAGTATTTATGACAACATTGCTTATGGGCCGAGAACCCATGGCATCCGTTCCAAGGCAAAGCTAGATGAGATCGTGGAAAAGTCCCTTCGGGATGCAGCAATCTGGGATGAAGTAAAGGACCGTCTCAAAAAAAGCGCCCTTGGTATGTCGGGAGGACAGCAGCAGCGTCTTTGTATCGCCAGAGCTCTTGCGGTTCAGCCAGAGGTGCTTCTCATGGATGAGCCCACATCTGCCCTTGATCCCATTTCCACTTCCAAAATTGAAGAACTGGCCATGGAACTGAAGAAGGATTATACCATTGTGATGGTTACCCATAACATGCAGCAGGCTACCCGTGTTTCCGACAAAACAGCATTTTTCCTTCTGGGAGAAGTGGTGGAATTCGGAGATACCGACCAGCTCTTTTCCATGCCAAAGGATAAACGTACAGAAGATTACATTACAGGGAGGTTTGGCTGATATGACAACTTTTTTTGAAAGACAGTTAGAAGAACTTCATGTACAGCTGATTACCATGGGCAGTCTTTGTGAAAAAGCCATTTCCCTTTCTGCGCGCGCCATTCAGGGACATGGAGAGTTTCTTGTGCGACAGGTCTTTGAGACAGACCGGGAAATTGATGAAAAAGAAAGAGAAATAGAAACCCTTTGTATGCGGCTTCTTCTTCATCAGCATCCGGTAGCCAGAGATCTGCGGGAAATTTCTGCAGCTTTGAAGATGATTTCCGATATGGAACGGATTGGCGATCAGGCGGCGGATATTGCAGATTTGTCTCGTTATGTAGAATTGGAGAATGTGAAGGGCGAGATTAATATTACGGAAATGGCAGAAAATACCGTTCATATGGTGACGGAAAGTATTGATGCATTTGTAAATGCGGATTTGAGCCTTTGCAGAAAAGTCATTGGGGATGATGACCGGGTGGATGAAGAGTTTAATGAAATCAAGGAAAAACTGGCGTCTTTAATCTATGAGAAAAATCTGGATGCCAAGGCAGGTCTGGATTTTCTCATGACAGCCAAATATTTTGAACGAATTGGAGATCATGCAGTAAACATTGCAGAATGGGTCGAGTATTCCATTACCGGAGAACACAGAAACAATGAACATCATATGTAAACAGGAGCAACGGAGGTTCAAAGCAAGGTGACAAAGAAAATTTTTAAATCGATTATGCTGGTCTGCTCACTGGTGTTTGTTCTGGGTCTGGCCTTTGTGATGGGAATCCTTTACCGGTATATGGGAAAGGAAATCGGAGATGAACTTCTGAAGGAAGTCCATTATCTGGTGCCGGGAGTGGAAAGCCAGGGAGAGGCTTATCTGGAAAAGATCAGAACCAAAAGCTCTCGGGTGACCTATATAGATACAGATGGAACGGTGATTTACGACAGTGAGGCCAACGCCTCTCAGATGGAGGACCATAGCCAGAGAGAGGAAGTAGTGGAAGCAGCAAAGCAGGGGGCAGGGGAAGCGCAGCGTACCTCCACTACATTATCGGAAAAGACCATTTATTATGCGTTGAGACTTTCGGATGGAAAGATTCTCCGTGTTTCCAGTACCCAGTATTCTGTATTCGCGCTGGTATATCAGATGATCGTGCCTGTTTTATGGGTACTCCTTCTGATGATAATACTTTCCGGGATTTTTGCGTCCAAGATCTCCAAAAAGATCGTAGAGCCTGTAAATGATCTGGATTTGGAACATCCCGAAGAAAATCAGGCTTACGAAGAGGTAGCGCCTCTTTTGAGCAGGATTCATAAGCAGAATCGTCAGATTAAAGAACAGCTGGAGGTTGCAAGACAGCAGCAGGAGGAATTTGCCATCATCACAGAAAATATGCAGGAAGGGCTTTTGGTCATTGATTCCTATACCATGATTCTTTCTGGAAACTCCAGTGTGTGGCGGATGTTTAAGATAAAAAAACCAAAAACAGGAGAAAGCGTATATTCTCTCAACCGGGAGGAAGAATTCCGTAAAGTGATTGAGAAGGTACTGGAGGGAACTCATGGAGATACCATACTGAAGCTTGATGGGGAATCGGTACGTCTGATTGCCAATCCGGTGAATCGGGAAAAGGAAACCGTAGGAGCAGTTCTCCTTCTTCTGAATGTAACAGAAAAAGTGGAGCGAGAAAATCTGAGAAAAGAATTTTCTGCCAACGTTTCTCATGAATTAAAAACGCCGCTGACCTCCATTTCTGGTATCGCGGAAATTATGGAGGATGGATTTGTACAACCCAAGGATATTCCATCCTTTGCAGGGAGAATTTACAAGGAAGCACAGCGACTGATCGCTTTGGTGGAAGATGTGATTAAGATCTCACAGCTGGATGAGGGAGAAATTCCTTACGAATGGCAGAAGGAAGACCTTTATGGGATTTCCAGAGATGTGTTTGCAAATCTTAAAGAACAGGCAGAACAGAAAAAGGTACACCTTTATATCCAGGGAAATCGGGTCATTGCCTGTACCGTTCGCCCCATTCTGGAAGAGGTGCTTTACAATCTGTGTGACAATGCCATCAAATACAATAAAGAAGACGGTACGGTTCATATTCTTCTCTCTGAGGAGCAGGACACGGTAAAGGTTGTGGTAAAGGATACGGGAATCGGTATCCCGAAGGAAGACCAGAGCCGGGTATTTGAACGGTTTTACAGGGTAGATAAAAGTCATTCCAAAGAAATTGGAGGAACAGGACTTGGATTATCCATTGTAAAACACGGAGTAACTTTCCTTAAAGGAACCCTGGAGCTGATAAGCGAGGAGGGAGAGGGAACAGAAATTATAATCACCCTTCCAAAGGAAAAAAACAGGAATGGTGAATAAAAGAAAAAAAGATATAAGGGAAATTTTAATGAGACAATGATAACGTTAGGACTTGCTCTCTTTTTAGAAAAAATGTTATAATCCATAAAGAATACCATAATGAAAAAGCACAGAAAAGAATGGTTTATCAGACGCATTCTTGATGTGCTTTTTCCATGTTTAGCGTTGGTGTACAAGGCATGTTGCCCTTTTGCATGCCGATGCAAGAATAAGAGGAGAGAGTTATGTCAGGAAAAGTAAAGGATATGACAACCGATTCGCCGGGGAAATTAATCATGCTGTTTGCCATTCCATTGATGATCGGAAGTGTGTTTCAGCAGTTTTATACGATGGTAGATACTATGGTTGTGGGGCAGGTGGTAGGTGTTCAGGCGCTGGCGGCGCTTGGAGCAGTGGAATGGATCGTTTGGATGGTTCTTGGAATTTCCACGGGAATGACCCAGGGATTTTCCATATTAGTTTCACAGTTTTATGGAGCGCAGAAAGAAACTTCATTGAAAAAGGCAGTAGCCAGAAGTTATGTGCTCACAGCGATCCTTGCAGTGCTGGTACTTTTGGCGAGCCAGGCTGGCGCTTATCCACTCCTGAAATTTTTACATACGCCATCAGATATTATTGAATTGTCTTCTGTGTATTTACGGATCGCCTTATGTGGCGTTCCATCGATTGCAGCCTATAATTGTCTGGCTTCTGTGCTGAGAGCTCTTGGGAACAGCAGATCTCCTCTCATGGCAATGATTCTTGCGGCTGGGATCAATGTGGGACTGGATCTTTTGTTTGTAGCAGGTTTTGGCTGGGGTGTGGCCGGCGCAGCTATCGCAACAGTCATTGCGCAGACTTTTTCTGCGCTTTACTGTTATCTGGTGGTAAGGAAGATTGAGTTGCTTCATCTTACTAAAGAAAATTATCAGAGGGAAGCCGGAATGGATGGAAGGCTGCTTCGCTTGGGAGCCCCTACCGCTTTTCAGAATATCATTATTTCCGTAGGAGGAATGGTGGTACAGTATGTGGTAAATGGATATGGTTTTTTGTTTGTGGCGGGCTTTACTGCTACGAATAAGTTATACGGAGTATTGGAATTGGCGGCTATCTCTTATGGGTATGCCATCACCACTTATGTGGGGCAGAATCTTGGAGCCAATCAGATCAAAAGAATCAAGCAGGGAGTCAGATGCGGCGCAGTGATGGCGGTGCTGACTTCTCTGGCTGTGACGCTGATCATGGTTTTTGCCGGAAAGGGAATATTATCTTTATTTATATCCGGAGAACCAAAGCAGGTAGCCCTTGTACTGGATGTGGCATATCAATATTTGTTTCTTATGGCTGTGTGTCTGTGGATCTTGTATCTCTTATATGTATATCGCTCTGCGATCCATGGATTGGGGAATACCGTGATTCCTATGATAAGTGGAGTGGTGGAATTTATCATGCGAGTTGGCGTGGCTCTTCTTCTGCCTCTTCTGATTGGATCTGACGGTATTTTTTATGCGGAAATCTGTGCCTGGACAGGAGCTGCCATCTTACTGGCAGTCAGTTATTATAAGATGATAAAAGTTTACAGATGAAAGAAGCAGGGAGGGAGCGGAATGTATTTCAGTCATTTATTACCCGATGAGGAAATGCGGGAAATTATAAGAAAAACAGGGATGGGTGTGGAAAGCATAGAATTTTCTGTGGCAGAAAATCTGGATCGGTTTTCTGCTACCATGAAAAATTATCAAAAACGTTTGGAATATATGGAGTGCGAGGGTCTGCTTCTCCATGGGCCGTTTCTGGATCTAAATCCCATGGCATACGACAGTGGAATCCGCCGTGTAACCATGTATCGTTATGAGCAGGCGTATGAAGCAGCACAGATACTGGGCGCAGAAAAAATCGTATTTCATTCCTGTTTTTTGCCCAATGTATATCTGACGATAGGATGGGCAGACCGGGTGGCGGAATTTTATATGGAGTTTTTGAAAGATAAGGACGATTCCATAGAAGTCTTAATGGAAAATGTGTTGGACCCGGACCCTGTGCCTTTAAAAGACGTTGCGGAAAAAATTTCTCATAAGGCATTTGGGTTATGTCTGGACTTGGGACATGCCAAATGTTATTCGAAAAGCGGTCTGTTTCATTGGATGGAGACTTTGGAACCTTACATCCGGCATGTGCATCTTCATGATAATATGGGAGAGCGGGACAGCCATTTGTCTTTAGGAGATGGGAATCTTCCATTAAAAGAAATATCAGAATTTTTGAAAAAAAATGGAAATAAAAAAACGTATACCATAGAGTGCGCTGAGAAAGAAGCGGTGGAAAAATCCTGGGACTATTGTCAAAACACGCATACATTTGATTTTGTTTGACAAGGAACAAAAAAATCAGTATGATGTACAAGAGATAAAAAACTGTCAAAAAAATGATAGTAAAATACATATGGAGGAAAGGATACAATGAAGAAAAAAAGTACGATCATTGCAGCCGTGGTGTTGGTTCTGGTTGTGGTAGCAGCCGGACTTCTTTATATGAAGTTTAAGCCGGGAACTACAGCAGGGGAGAAAGAAGTGGAGATCACGGTAGTACATGGAGATGAAAGCCAGACCACTTTTACTTATGACACGGATGCTGAATATCTGGGAGAAGTAATGCAGGATGTGGAATTGGTAGAAGGAGAAAAGGGAGAATTTGGCCTTTTCATCAAGACCGCAGACGGTGAGACGGCAGATGAATCCAAGCAGCAGTGGTGGTGTATCACAAAAGGCGGAGAACAGGTCAACACATCCGCAGATACCACTCCGATTCAGGACGGAGATAAATTTGAACTGACACTGAAAGAGGGATATTAATTGAAAAACCGGAAAACATGGGAAATCGTAGTCATGGGTGTCCTGACAGCCGTTGTTTTTGCCGCTCAGGTTGCCATGGGATTTCTTCCGAATATTGAGCTGGTTACCCTGCTTTTTATTTTATATACCCTGGTTCTGGGTAAGAAAGTGTTTCTGATCATCTATGTATTTGTATTTCTGGAAGGGATTTTTTATGGATTTGGCCTTTGGTGGGTGAATTACCTGTATGTATGGACGGTGCAGTCGATCGTGACTCTGATATTGAGAAAGCAGACGTCCGTATTTTTCTGGAGTATCCTGTCCGGATTTTATGGCATAAGTTTTGGCGCTTTGTGCGCGATTCCCTATTTTTTTATGGGAGGACCTTCTTCTGCTTTTGCCTACTGGGTATCCGGAATTGCTTACGACATCCCGCATTGTATCGGAAACATCGTGATCTGTCTTTTGCTTTTTAAGCCTTTGTACAAGGTTTTGGATCAGGTACTGAACAAGGGATTACAAATTAACAGATAAGAAAAAACTGTCTGGCAGTTGATGCCGGGCAGTTTTTTTCTTATCTGACGAGGAGCTGAGAAATAAGTTTCTGTTGTCAGAAAAGAATTGTAAAAATTCAGTATAATAAGTATAATATAGACAGTTATAAGAGAGTTACGAAGGGAGAAAAGAGCATTGGCGAAAACAATTCTGGTAATCGACGCATGTGTAAGACAGGAGGAATCCCGTACAAGAAAGCTCATGGATGTGGCAGTGACAGAACTGAAGACACAGCATCCGGACTGGAAATGGGAGATCCTGAATCTGATGGAGGAAGATTTGAAATATTGGACTACAGAAACCTTAAAAGAGAGAGATCGTCATCTGGCAGCGGGAGAATATGACCATCCCCTTTTCCGATATGGAAATCAGTTTCGTGAGGCTGATGGAGTCATTGTGGCAGCTCCTTTCTGGGATCTGAGTGTTCCGGCAGTTTTGAAGGTATATATCGAAAATATTTCCGCACAGGGGATTACCTTTGACTGTAACGAAAACGGGCTATACGGGATCTGCCATGGAGCATGGATGCTGTTTTTGACCACAAGAGGCGCTATGTGGGAGGGCGGCGACATGGAACAGGGAAGCCCGTATATGGAGGCTCTGAGTAAGTTTTTTGGCATTGACCAGTATCATTATGTCTATGCAGATGGTCTGGATATTCAAGGCTTGGATCATGCCGCCATTATGGAAGATGCGATAGAACAGACAAAAGAAATATGCAGCAGACTTTCCTGAGGGAAAGTCTGTATTTTTTTGGTGAAATCATACAAAAATACAAAGATCAAACTAGATAAAAAGTAAAAAAAAATCAAAATCAGACATATGTCCGATTCATAAAAGGAAAAAGAGACTATACTGGGGCACATAGGACAGAAAGGCAGTCAGAGGGAAAGAGCAATGAAAACAGCAGAGGAGTATTTGAAATTCTGGGGATTGGAAAAAGCCTTTCAGGGAATACCGATCAAAGAGATGCCAATGAAAACGTATCAGGACGGAGAACCTTTGTTTCGCGCCGGACAGGATGTAGCCTATGCATATCTTCTGGTAGAGGGAAGATGCAGGCTTTATGGTCTGTCTCTGGAAGGAAAAGAAGTTTTGGTGAATTTCAAGGAAGCCCTTGGGATTTTCGGAGATATGGAAATCCTTTTGGGGCTGGATTTTCAGCTTAGCATGTCAGCCTGGGGAGAGGCGGTTGTTTTAAAGATTCCCGTAAGTCTGATGCGAAAGAAGCTTCTGTATCAAGTGGATTTTTTGAGGTTTCTTTCCCGTGAACTGGCCGATAAAATGAATATTGATTCTGCTCAGCAGATCCAGGTGATCTTAAAAAGCGGACGTGCCAGAGTGGCTAAGTGCCTGTGGCTGCAGAGAAAAGTGGAGAAAAAATCTTCTTTTGTTTTTTCCTGTGGTTCCCTTGCCAGAGATGCCGGAATATCTCCAAGGCATTTGACCAGAATACTGAAGGAATGGGAACAGACCGGGATCATAAAAAGAACGGGAAGAACCATCCGGATCATAAATGAGACAGAACTGAAAAAACTGACAAGCGACCAATAATGGTACCAAAAAGAGAACAGATAAATGGAGGGATGAAAATGGTATATTCAACAGACGGAAGAGCGTATCACATTCAGGTGGCACCGGGAGAAGTGGGAAAATATGTAATCCTCCCGGGAGATCCCAAGCGTTGTGCATCGATTGCAAAGTATTTTGACGATCCGGTGCTGATTGCAGACAACAGAGAGTATGTGACCTATACCGGATATCTGGATGGAGAAAAGGTTAGTGTAACATCTACAGGAATTGGCGGTCCTTCTGCTTCTATCGCCATGGAAGAGCTGGTAGAATGCGGAGCAGATACCTTTGTAAGAGTGGGAACCTGCGGAGGTATGGATCTTTCTGTAAAAGGCGGCGACATCATTGTGGCAACTGGCGCCGTAAGAATGGAAGGAACCAGTAAGGAATATGCGCCAATTGAGTTTCCGGCAGTAGCTAATCTGGATGTAGTCAATGCACTGGTGGCATCTGCGAAGGAACAGAAGGTAACCTTCCACACAGGTGTGGTGGAATGTAAAGACTCCTTCTATGGACAGCATTCTCCGGAAACCAAACCGGTAAGCTATGAACTTTTGAATAAATGGGAAGCATGGATGCGTCTTGGATGTCTCGCTTCTGAGATGGAATCCGCTGCTTTGTTTACTGTGGCCAGCTACCTGAGAGTTCGCTGTGGTTCTGCATTCCTGGCTGTAGGAAATCAGGAACGGGCGAAACGGGGAATGGACAATCCTCAGGCACATGATACTGACATGGCAGTACGTGTGGGAATCGGCGCATTGAGAAATCTGATTCAGCAGGATAGAAATAAAAACTGAGATAAAATCCCCTGCATCCATAAAGAGGAAAACAGGGGAAAAAGTTTTGATCAGGCAGTTTTTAAATTTTCCTTATCCTTGGAGGAAATCTTATTATCCCAGATGATTCCCACAGCCACAAGGACAATACCCAGAAGTTTCTTCAGGTTGAAATCCTGATACATAAAGATATCGAACAGGATTCCGGCAGTGAGCTGTCCCACAAGAAGTAAAATGGTAGATTCCATAACCTTCAGACGGGAAAGGGTAATCATGGAAACAATAAATGCTACGATTCCAAAAGCGCCGCCCAGGTACATCCACCAGGGCGCCTGGCGAAAGGAATACAGATCCAGCGAAAAGTTTGAGGAGACAAGAAGCAGGAGAAAAGACAGGATGCTGGCAACCACATAGTTGACAAGAGATCCGTTGTTCGTTCCCAGATATTTGGTGCATCGATAGTTGATCATTTTGGAAATGACAGTGGCGCATCCGTTTACAAATGCAAGAGTCAGTACAAAAGCCATAAAAAAGCTCCTTTCTGTAAAAAAGCAGTGTTCCGTTTCAAAAACAATCCAGAGAGTCAGGACAGATTGAGAATAATCAGTCCCGCCAGAATCAGGAGAAAACAGGGAACACGTTTCAGATTAAAAGGGGTGCGGGGAACGCCGAACCAGCCAAAGTGGTCAATGACCGCGGAGATCACCAGCTGACCTGTAACAGAAATACATGTCATAAAAGAGACACCCAGAATGCTGATGCAGTAGCTGGAACTGGCAACGAGGAAAATTCCAAAAAATCCGGCAGAGTACAAATACCAGGGCATTCCTGATAATTTCAGTTTTTCGTGAGTGACGGTCTTCATATAAAGAATCAGAAGTGCACCGCCGATGAAGTGTACCATAAAGCTCATGCCAAACATGCCGATCCGGCTGTTGAGCATTTCATTCAGGCTGGCCATAGCTGACTGCAAGGCTCCTGCCAGGAGCGTGAAGAATGCATACATGATCAGATACCTCCGAATATAAATGATACAAGACACTATGACACATCCTAAATAAAAAAGCAATATTTTGCAAAAAAATATTTAAAATTTTTTCTTATCAAAAAACTATGGCAATTATTCCTTTAATGTTATAGAATAGTCTTTGTAAAAGTGGAATATTCAGAGGCAATTTGCTGCAATTCAAAAACAAATCGTCAAAAGGAGAAAAGTTCATGAAAGCATGGGAAATCGCCCAAAAAGTATTTACAGAAGCCAGGCCGGTGGTTCGCAAGGAAGAAGAACAGACCTGGACAGATAATGTAGATGTATCTGAATTTTATGACAGTAATCTGAATTTAGACTGGGGAAGCAATGTACCAGGCTCCGGTGCTCCGGAAAAAATTATGGTAGCTGCAGTACAGGCACTGGAAAATCGAGGTTATCGGGTAAGCGATTATGGATATCAGCTCCTTTTGGAAGGACTTGAAGCTCATAAGGAACAGGATTTTGTGAAACTTCATAAAATTTCTGCTTTGCTTCGAAGAGAACTGGCAAATGCAGAAAAAGATACGGAATCTTCCTATTGGAATTATCATTACTATTCTTCTTTTGAAGAGTATGAAAAGCAGGTGAAATTTCCAGAAGCCATCCCTGTGGATTCTGCATCTGAGAAGTTTAAGGAGCAGATTCAGGCAGCCTGGATGTCTCAGTTGATTGGAGGAGCCATGGGAACCATGGTGGAAGGTTATACCAATGCCAATCTTGAGAAGGCTTTTGGAGATGTGAGAGGGTACTTAAGAGAACCCAATACATATAATGATGATATTACGTTTGAACTGGCTTTTCTGGACGCCTTTTCCCAGAAGGGATATGAGGTGACTTCAGAGGATATCGGGTTATCCTGGGTGGGATTGATTCCCTGCGGATGGTCAGCAGAAGAACTGGCAATCCGTAACATCAAAAATGGAATTTTCCCTCCGGAGAGCGGAACCTACCGAAATCCGTTTAATGAATGGATCGGTGCACAGATGCGTGCTGGAATCTGTGGAATGGCAGCTCCGGGAAATCCATATCTGGCAGCAAAACTTTCCTGGATGGATGGAGAAGTGTCTCATGCCAATAATGGAATTTTGGGAGAAGTATTTAACGGGGTGATGACTTCCCTTGCCTTTGTCAATAAAGATATCAAAAAAGTGGTAAAGGCAGCCATGGAAATGATCCCCAAAGACAGTGAGTATTATTCGGTGATCTCGTTTGCATACGATTGTTGTTTCCGGTATGACTGCTGGCAGGATGCGCTCCATGCCTGTGAAGAAAAATATCACAGATATAACTGGATTCACGCATACCCCAATGCCTGCTGTGAGATCATCGCATTAATATATGGAAACGGCGATTTTTCCGAAACACTTCATATCATTACCATGTGTGGAATCGATGTGGATTGTAACGCGGGAATGATCATGCCGCTTCTGGCAATTCAACAGGGAATCCAGGCGATTCCCAAGGAACTGGTTCATCCGGCATTTGACGAGCTTGCCACTTATATGCGAGGCAGCTTCCGGAAACTGTCTATGGAAGAACTGGTTCAAAAAACTATCCAAAGTATAAAAAATGCTGAAAAAGCAAAATAAAGGAGGAAACAAACATGAAGAAAAAATTTTTAGCAGCAGCACTTTCCGCATCTATGGTCCTGTCCATGGGCGTGTATGCAGTGCCGGTTATGGCAGAGGGAGACGAACCTTATAAGGCAGCCCTTCTGCTCAACGGCACCTTAGGTGACAAGTCTTTTTATGACTCTGCAAACGCAGGACTGACTGCACTTCAGGAAGAATTGGGAGAAGACAAATTTGAATTCAAGGTAGAGCAGATGGGTGCGACTTCCGCAGACGAAGCAAAATGGGAGCCAACACTTTACGACTACTGTGATGACGGTTCTTATGATGTCATCATCTGTGGTACTTTCCAGATGCTGGAAGCTCTGACCAATGCTGCAAACGATTACCCGGATCAGAAATTCATCTACTTTGATGAAATGTTTGATTATGGTGCAGGCGGAGAAGAAAACGTTTATAACGTTATGTACAAACAGAACGAAGTATCTTATCTGGTAGGCGCTATGGCAGCTATGATGACTACCGATGAGACTCTTGATAAAGTAGATCCTTCCAATAAGGTGATCGGTTTCCTTGGAGGTATGGAAAACTCTGTTATCAAAGACTTCCTGGTAGGTTATATCCAGGGTGCGAAGGATATCGAGGAAGAAATCCAGGTAGCGCTTGCTTACGTAGGAAACTTCTATGATTCCGCAGCTGGTAAAGATATGGCTCTGACACAGTATCAGAACGGCGCAGACGTTGGATTCAACGTAGCAGGAAGTGCAGGTCTTGGACAGATCGAAGCGGCTGTAGACGCAAAGAGATTTGCATTCGGTGTTGACTCTGACCAGGCAGCTCTTCTTCCGGATTATGCAGCAAACATTCCTACCTCTGCAGTGAAGAATGTTGGAAAATCTTTGGAACGTGCCATTAAGATGGACATGGAAGGCGAACTTCCATACGGAACACTGGAATACTTAGGATTCGCAGAAGAAGGTGTGGAACTTGTAGAAGACGCGCACTACGAAGAAGTAGTTCCGGAAAACATTCGTACAAAAATTGCAGAACTGAAAGAACAGATCACAAATGGAGAAATCACAGTTCCTACAGCTCTTGGTGAAAATGCAATGAGTGAAGATGATATTCAGGCATTGATCGATTCCGTAAAAGTAGGATAAATAAGTCAGAAAACAGGCTTTAAGTTCTTGGTGATTCAGCCTCCGGAATTTTGCCGGGGGCTGAAATTTTCTTTATAAACATATGAAAAAAGAGACTCGATACAGAAAATATTCAGAAAGAGATGGGGTGAGCAGATTTGGATAATCAGGTTGTATTACAGATGAATCACATCATGAAGATTTATGGAAATGGTGTGGTTGCCAACGAAGATGTATCCTTGGAACTCCGCAAAGGAGAAATCCATGCTCTGCTGGGAGAGAATGGTGCAGGAAAAAGTACCTTGATGAAAGTGCTTTTCGGAATTGAGTCACCGGACCAGGGAGAAATCGTGCTGAATGGGCAGGCGACCACGATCAAATCGCCGCAGGATGCCATCAGCAAGGGAATTGGAATGGTACATCAGCATTTTATGCTGGTTCCTTCCCTTACAGTTGCAGAAAATATTATTCTTGGTGTGGCGCCGAAAAAAGGGCTTTTTATTGATATGGATAAAGCGGTGGAAGCGGCACAGAGAATTGCAAAGGAATATAACTTTGATATAGATGTGCGTCAGAAGGTGGAAGAAATTCCAGTAGGTATCAAACAGAAGGTGGAAATCTTAAAAGCGTTATACAGAGGCGCTGAAATTCTGATCCTGGATGAGCCCACCGCAGTTCTGACCCCGCAGGAGACGGACGAGCTGTTTGTTCAGCTGATCAAGCTTCGCGAAAAAGGACATACCATTATTTTTATTTCTCATAAATTGGATGAGATCAAACAGATCTGTAACCGTGCAACCATTATGAGAAATGGACGCAGCATGGGAACCTATGAAGTGGCAGATATTTCCACAAGAGAAATGTCCAAACTGATGGTGGGACGAGAGGTTTCCCTGAAATTTGACAAAAACGAACAGAAACTGATGAATGATGTATTCCTGAGAGTAAGAGATCTGACGGTACACAATTCTCAGGGCGTTCTCAAAGTGGACGGACTGTCCTTTGATTTAAAGGGCGGAGAAATCTTAGGAATCGCAGGAGTAGAGGGCAACGGACAGACAGAGCTGATCGACACCCTGACTGGTCTGAACAAAAAATATAAAGGCGAGATCAAGATCAAAGGCAAGGATATTGCAAATGCGTCGATCGCAGATATCAGAGAAATGAAACTGGCTCACATTCCAGAAGACCGAATGAGTTCCGGATGTGCCAAAAATCTTTCTATCCAGGAAAATATGTTCTCCAATCAATATCATGCGCCGGAATATTCCGGTAAGTTTCTGCTGAAAAGAAAAGCGATCGAAAATCGCAGTGACGAGCTGATCAAGGAATATATGGTCAAATGTAAATCCAGAAAACAGAATGTGGGAATGCTTTCCGGAGGAAATATCCAGAAGGTGATTGTTGCAAGAGAGTTTTCTACAGAACCGGATATCATCATTGCCAACCAGCCAACCCGTGGTATTGACGTAGGAGCGGCAGCTTTTATCCGTAAGAGACTTTTGGAATTCCGTGATGCAGGCTGCGCCATCATTCTGATTTCCGCAGACTTGACTGAGATCTTTTCTTTAAGTGACAGACTTGCTGTTATGTATAAAGGAAAATTCTCAGGATTCTTCACAGATGTGGAGCATGTAACAGAAGATGAGCTTGGACAGCATATGCTGGGTATCAAGCGGGACGATGTATTGGAGGGTGTAATGTATGAGTAGCGCAAAAAGATTTGACATATTGCGGACCATTCTTTCCGTACTGATCGCACTTGCCATTTCCTTTGGAATTATTTTTATGGTAAGTGAACAGCCTGTGGAAGCGATCAAGCATTTGCTGACAGGCCCGTTATCCAGTAAGCGGAATATGGGTAATGTGGTGGAATCCATGATTCCTCTGATTTTTACAGGAACTGGTGTATGTATCATGTTTTCAGCGAACCAGATCAACCTGGCAGGTGAGGGAGCCTTTCATGTGGGGGGTCTGATTGCATCCTGCGTAGCGATCAAGCTGACATCTACATTTGTATCCCCATTTATGGCGCTTCTCTGCGCAGGTATCGTAGGTGCGCTGTTTACCGCTGTTCCGGCAATCATGAAGATCACTACAACAGCATCAGAAATGGTTTCTTCCTTGATGATTAACTATCTGGCACTGTATTTTGGAAACTATATGTTAAACAATGTGATCGGTGACCCGAAAGCCAGTGCGGCATCCTACTATCTGTCAGATGCTTCTGAACTTCCGGTACTGATCGACGGAACCCGTGTACACCTTGGTATCATTATTGCGATTGCAGTCGCAGTCCTGGGATATATTTTCCTGTACCGTACAAAGACGGGATATGAACTTCGTCTTACCGGTGAAAATGAATCCTTTGCCAGATATTCCGGAATCAGTATTGTGAAGGTTATCTTAATCTCACAGTTGGTAGGCGGATTTGTTGCAGGTCTTGGAGGCGGTGTGGAAATGCTTTCTCCGATCTACCGCAGATTTACCTGGACTTCCCTTCTGGGATATGGATGGGACGCGATCATTATTTGTACCTTGTCCAGAAAGAATCCTTTATATACCCCATTCGCAGCGTTGTTTTTGGCATACCTGCGTACCGGAGCTTCCATTATGGCGAGAAGAACAGACGTTACACTGGAAATCGTACAGATCACCCAGGGTATCATTATTCTGTTGGTTGTAGCAGAACAGTTTTTAAGTAAATATAAACACAAGATCATTGCCAGAGAGGCAAAGGCAGCACTTAAAGAAGAGGAGGTGGCATAAGTATGTGGGATGCAATATTATCTCCTGATTTTTTCAGTGCGATTTTAAGAGCGGCAACACCGATTCTGTTTGCCACACTGGCAGCTGGAATTGCGGCAAAATCCGGTATTACCAACATGGCATTGGAAGGAATTATGTTGTTTTCCGCCTTGTTCGGCGTTATCTTTTCCTCCCTCACTCATAGCGCATGGCTGGGACTTTTGATCACCATGGCGATTGGAGGACTGATCGGACTGGTTCTTGCATTCTTTGTCCTGAACCTGAAAACAGATGAAATTCTGGCAGCGATTGCCATTAATCTGACTGCAACAGGCGGTACAGTTCTTCTTCTGGTAGCATTTTCCGGTGACCGAGGCGTATCTTCCTCAGTCAGAAGTGTGTCTGCACCGAATATTGTGATTCCTTTGGTGGAAAAAATTCCGTTTATCGGAGAGGTTTTATCCGGCCAGAACATACTTACCTGGCTGGCATTGCTGGCAGTTCTCCTTCTGCATCTCTTCCTTTATAAGACACCCCTTGGACTTTCCATTCGTGCCGTAGGAGAGAATAAGGATGCAGCAGAATCTGTAGGTATCAGTTCCAGAAAAATCCAGTATATTGCTCTTATCTTAAGTGGTATTCTGGCGGCTATGGGCGGCTTCTACCTGTCCGGCGGTTATATGAATATGTTTACAAAGGATATGTCCGGCGGTCGTGGATTTATTGCGCTGGCAGCTTCCAGTATGGGTGGAAATACACCTGTGGGTGGATTTTTGGTATCTCTTCTCTTTGGTATTGCACAGGCTCTTGCCAATGTTATGCAGCTGACTGCTACTATGCCATATGAGATCATTCTAATGGTGCCATATCTCACAACTCTTATTGGACTTGGTGTGTATTATTACAGCCAGAAGAGAAAGAAAGAACGTTTAAGCGGAAAATAAGATCTATAAAGAAACAGCTTCGTGAATTCGAAGCTGTTTCATCATTAAAATTATAGAAGTAAAATTACAGAAGTTTCAGTTTTTGGAATTCTTCATCAGGAAGAAGTGCGGAGGAAGTGCCAACAACTGCAGAGGAAACACAGTTGGCTTTTGCAATGGCATCTCTGAGGGTATCTCCTTTTTTCAGACAGGCGATGACAGAGCCGATATGAGAATCACCGACGCCGATGGTATCTGCCTGGTGACAGGGAACCGGAGGAATGATTTCCTGGGTGGCGCCATCAAAATAAAAGCAGCCTTTTTCTCCCAGGGTGATGATAACGGTGTTATTTGTTTTTTCGTAAAGACAGGCAGCTGCCTGGGATATGGTATCCGCCTGGGTTACGTCAAGGGCCTCCGTTTCGTTGAGATGAAGAATCGGAGAGAGCTGGTAGATTCTCTTTAAAAGCGCCGGATCTATGACGGTCAGTCTTGGACCGGGAGCAAAAAAGATATTAAGCTGTGGGTTTTGTTCCAGAAAATCCACAATGAAAGGGCCTGTAGTTTCTTCAATTTCAAGACCGCAGATATAGACAGTGTCGATTTCTTCTACAGGCAGAGCTTCAAACCATTCCTTCTGGAACAGATACTCTGCACCGTGGTAGGAAATAAAGGTACGTTCCCCACTGCTTTCTACGAAACAGTAGCAGCAGCCGTTTTCCCGGTCTGGTGTGGGGATAGGACTTACAATTCCCCGTTTTTTCAGTTCTTCCCGGACAAAATGTCCGTAAATTCCTGTTCCCACAGGGGAAAACAGGGTATAGGGAACCTGGAAATGGCGGATGGAATCAGATACGTTATAGGCACAGCCGCCCAGGGACATATGCTGGCGGCGCACATGAACATCTTCGCCTGTTCGGGGAAGATGATCTTCAAGAGCAACAATGACATCTACCACAGTAGAACCAATAACCAAGACTTTTTTCATGACAGCTCCTTTATCTTTTGATGATATAATGGAAATGGCCGGTGAAATACCGGCAACACCTGTTATGCTACCACAGTTGTATTTTACTGGCAATACAGAAAGGAAAAAATATGGGGAAAATAACAGTATTAAAAAATGCTTCCCTTCTGAATGAGAAGGGAGAATGTCTTTCAGGCCGCAATCTTTATGTACAGGATGGCAGAATTTGGAAGATCCTTCCAGCAGATGAAGACTCACATATACCAGAAGAGGCAGAGGTCATTGACTGCAGTCGTTATTATGTATCCCCGGGACTTGCAAACCTGCATACCCATGCAGCAATGAATATTTTTAAGGGGATTGCAGAGGATGTAACTGCAGATGCCTGGTTTAATGAGATGATCTGGCCTTATGAAAGTAAAATGACAGATGAGGACGTTTACATTGGAACTATGCTGGGAATTGCAGAAATGCTTCACAATGGGGTAACGGTTTTTGCAGATCATTATTTCGGAGAGGAACAGGTTCTTAAAGCAGTAAAGGATACCGGAATCCGCGGAGATCTTGCGCCTACTCTGTTTGGTGCGACTCCGGATTTTAAGGAACGTCTGGCAGGGGTAAAGGAGTTTATCAGAGCGCATAGAAACGATTCTGATAAGGTTGCATTCCATATGGGGCCTCATGCCAACTATACCTGCCCTGCTCCAACTCTGGGAGAAATTGTGGATGCGGCAAAAGAACTTCAGCTTCCCATTCACCTTCATGTATCCGAGGAGGATGTGCAGGTGGAGAAAGCAAAAAAAGAAACAGGAATGACTCCTTTTGGTATTCTTCATGAAGCAGGAGGCTTTGACTGTAAGGTTCTGGTGGGACATGGACTCTGGATTGAAGAAGACGATCTGAAGTTCTTAAAAGACGATACTTGGTTTGCTTTTTGCCCCAAAACATATATGAAGCTGGCCTCTGGTCAGGGGGGATTTTTCCAGTATTATAAACAGTTAAACTATGGATTCGGAACAGACGGAGCGGCAAGCTCCAATACCTTGAACTCAGTGGAACAGGCAAGACTCTTCGGGCTTCTTGGAAAGTATCAGGATCGGGATTCTTCTAAGTTCGGAGCAAAAGAGATCTGGCATCAGATGATGAAAAGTCATCAGGCGTTCTCCTTTGGAACGGGAAAACTGGAAGAAGGAGCGCCTGCAGACCTGGTAGTCTGGGATCTGCATCGCCTGGATACCTTCCCCTTCTATGATCCCATTTCCAGTATTCTCTACAGCAGCAATGGGGAAAATGTCAGATATACCATGGTGGCTGGAGAATTTTTGAAATACGACGGAAAGCTTAAAATGGATACAGAAGCCCTGATTCAGGAAGCAACAGAATTACAGAAGGCTCTCCTTGGAAGAGGAAAGGGAAAAGCAGAGGTTACTTATTAATTTTATAATAGAAATGGAGGAATCGCAGTGAAAGCAAAAAGAGTTTTTATTATTGTACTTGACAGCTATGGTATTGGCGCAGAACCGGATGCAGATAAGTTCGGAGATGTGGGCGCGAATACATTGGCTTCTATTGTAAAATCAGAAAAATACGATACACCCAATATGAAAAAAATGGGGCTTTTTAATATTCAGGGAGTGGACTGTGCGCCTGGTGTAGAGCATCCCACGGCATCCTTCGCTAGAATGCAGGAAACTTCCATGGGAAAAGATACCACCATTGGTCACTGGGAAATCGCAGGAGTCATTTCTCCGAAACCTCTTCCAACTTATCCGGAGGGCTTCCCGGAGGAGGTTTTGGAACCATTCCGAAAGGTAACGGGACGTGGTGTGCTTTGTAACAAACCTTATTCCGGAACAGAAGTTATCCGTGAATTTGGACAGGAGCATGTAAAAACGGGAGATCTTATTGTTTATACTTCCGCAGACAGTGTATTTCAGATTGCGGCCCACGAAGATGTGGTTCCTCTGGAAACCTTGTATCAGTACTGTCGGGATGCAAGAGCAATCCTTAAGGGAAAACATGGGGCAGGTCGTGTCATTGCCCGTCCGTTTGTGGGAGAGTATCCAAATTATACAAGAACTCCTCATCGTCATGATTTCTCATTGGAGCCGCCGAAAACCACCATGATGGACGTACTTGTGGAAAAAGGCCTGGATACCATTGGCGTAGGAAAAATTTATGATATTTTTGCAGGAAAAAATGTACAGCAGACCACATCCATTACCAGCAATACAGATGGCATGGAAAAAACACTGAGCATTATGGATCAGGATTTCACAGGACTTTGCTTTGTAAATCTGGTAGATTTTGATATGCTTTATGGTCACAGAAATGACGTGGATGGATATGCAAATGCAGCTACAGAATTTGACCGCCAGTTGGGAGAATTTATTGAAAAAATGAAAGAGGATGATATCCTGATCATCACCGCAGACCATGGTTGTGATCCTGGATTTACATCCAGTACCGACCACTCCAGAGAATACGTTCCTATGCTGATTTATGGAGATCGGATCAAAGAAGGTGTAGATCTTGGTACACGCAGCACTTTCGCAGATGTATCTGCAACAGTTCTGGATATTTTTGATGCAGAAGGTACTGCAGGAACCAGTTTCTTAAAAGATGTTTTAAAATAAAAAGGGAGGTATAAATTATGAGTATTCCAACACCACACAACACTGCCAAAAAAGGAGAAATTGCCAAAAAGGTTTTGATGCCGGGAGATCCCCTTCGCGCAAAATATATTGCGGAAACCTATCTGGAAAATCCCGTATGCTTTAACACGGTCCGTAACATGTTCGGTTATACCGGAACATATAAGGGACAGGAAGTTTCTGTTATGGGAGGAGGAATGGGCGCGCCTTCCATGGGTATTTACAGCTATGAACTGTATCATTTCTATGATGTGGATAAGATCATCCGTATTGGTTCTGCGGGAGCGCTGCAGGATGATGTAAATGTGATGGATGTAGTAATCGCCATGGGCGCATGCACAGATTCCAATTATGCCAGCCAGTATAAGCTGCCGGGAACTTTTGCTCCAATTGCAAGCTACGATCTGGTAGCAAAAGCAGTAGAAGTTGCAAAAGAGCAGGGAACACCGGTACATGTGGGAAATATTATTTCTTCAGATGTATTTTACAGTGATGATCCAGATGCATCTGCATCCTGGAGAAAGATGGGAGTGCTTTGCGCAGAAATGGAATGTGCAGCTCTGTATATGAATGCAGCAAGAGCTGGAAAACAGGCGCTGGGTATCCTGACTATTTCCGACCATATTTTCCGTGAAGAAGCAATTTCAGCGGAAGCAAGACAGACTTCTTTCAATAAGATGATGGAAATCGCACTTTCTATTTAAGAAGAAGGGGGGAGCGCAAAGTTTGCAGCTCCCCATTTTTTTCGCATAGCAGCGATGGATAATGGGATGAAATCTGCGCTTCGGCGGCTGTACTGCTCTTGTACACCGATGCGAAAAGCGCTGAAAGATTCAGTAAGGGGAAGCGGGAATCCGTACCCAGCAGCAGGTGATGGTGAGAATCCCATCTTTCAGCTGGGCATCCATACTTCCCCCCATCTGTTCCAGAAGAAGTTTGGATACGGTCATTCCAAGCCCGCTTTTTTGGGAAGTACGGGCATTATCAGCTGTGTAAAAGGGATCAAAAAGGTGGGCGGCATTTTCCGGAGTCAGATTCGGAGCCGGATTGGAGCAAGTCAGGATGGCTTTGTCTTCATCGACAGTCAGAGAAATGGAAACTTCTTTAGCGCCATATTTTAAAATATTGGAGGTCAGATTGTGAAGGATTCTTATGAGAGCATCCCGATCAGAAGAAACCCAAACATTTCCCTCTGGAAGATGAGGGGTCAGGAGGATTCCCTTTGTTTCAAATTCCTGATAAAAGGACAGAAGGTGTTCCTGAAGAAGGAGACGCAGATCCAGAGCCTCCATCTTCAATTTTAATTCCCGGCTTTCCAGACGCACATATTCGTAGAGCTGGGAAATCAGAGTATTTAAGTGTCGGGAACGTTTCTGGATAATATCCAGATATTCCATTTGCTCCGCGGAGAGTGAACTGTCCTTCAAAAGCTCCAGATATCCCAGAATACTGGTGAGGGGCGTGCGCAGATCGTGAGAGATATTCGTAATTTCTCTACGGACATCCTGCTCACGTTTTTTTTGTGCAAAACTGCGGTCAAATGTGTCTGAAAGATAGCGGTTCAGTTCTTCTGCAAACAGTTCCAGCTCCCGATCTGGGACCGGAAGCTGTAAATGGCGGTGGATAGGTTCCTCCTGATTGATTTCTTTCAGTTCGTTGGTGAGCTGTCTCAGAGCTTTGTGAAGTCCATGGAGCCGCAGAAGAAGTAATAGTGCAAAAACTCCAAGAAAAATGCTTATGGCAAGGAACATATCGTACGCCTCCTTAAAAAATTAACGGATTTCTCTTTTTCTAAACCAGTAAAATCCAATAGCTGTGAAAATAATAAGATAAATGGCAGCTACGAGGTAGCACAGTCCCATTCCGGATGAGCTGTCCCAGTAGAAATAAGCGCCTGTTTCTGTCCACTGTGCTTTCAGCATGTTGACGGGATTATAGTCTGCCGGAATCTGCAGAGGAGGAAACTTCTGTCCAAGGTATAAAAAAATGTAAGGAAGGGCATAGGTAACTCCAAGGGATGCCAGGGCGCCGCCCCATCCGCTTCCAAGATTCAGGAAAAAGCAAAATGTCATGGCAAAGAAAGCAAGACACAGAGGATATGCGCCAAAAAGCGCCCGGACATAAAGGGTCAGAGAATTGGAATCAGGTGTTCCAAGGAGCAGGATGCCTGTGACAAGATAAAAAACAGCCAGGAAAATATAGGCCAGAGTACAGGCAAGCATCTGGGAAATCATTTTTCCAAGATAGATTTTTAATCTGGAAAATCCAAAGGCTACGGACGCTTTCATGGTATGCTGTTTCTTAAGTTCTTCATTTTCCAGACTTCCGGCAAGAATCAGGGTGATCGGAGCAAAAAAGCTGGTTTCGGTATAAAGAAAGGCCAGATAAAGGGATTTTGAATCATCATTTCCAAAGGTGATAATGCTGTAATGGGTAAAGATAAGCAGAAGGAGCATCAATCCGGCTATACACCCCACAGAAACCAGAAAAGAACGATTGCGACGAATCAGGTACCATTCACTTCTTATATAATTAAGCATCTTTTTCCCCTCCTACTAAACGCATATAATAAGTTTCCAGAGCATCGGAATGGTTGGAAATGGATTTCACAGAAATATCTTTCAGAATGGCCGTACGGGTGATCACTTCTTCCCGGCCGTTTGCGTGAAAAATATGAATGTGTCCTTGAGGATGTACCTGATAATCATGGAGATTTAGTTCCATTTCCAGAATGGTACACATCTGTTTTGGGTCATTGACTTCCAGATCAATGTAAGCGCTGCATTTTTTCTGAAGCTCCCTGGCAGAAATCTGCTCCATCAGAACTCCGTTGGAGAGAAAACCGTATTCGGTAGCAACATTTTCCAGCTCCGATAAAATATGGCTGGAAATCAGGAGCGTGATATTTTTCTTGCGGTTCAGATCCAGGAACAGGTTACGCAGTTCCAGAATCCCCTCAGGATCAAGGCCATTGATGGGTTCATCCAGAATGAGAAATTCCGGGGAATGAAGCAGAGCCAGAGCAAGCCCCAGTCTTTGTTTCATACCCATGGAAAAGTTTTTATATTTTTTCTTTCCTGCCTTGTCAAGTCCTACCAGTTTCAAGAGCTCATCTACCCGTTCTTTGCCGGGAACACCGAACTGGATGCGAAAATATTCCAGATTCTGGGCAGCAGTCATGGACTGGATAAAACCAGGCTCCTCAATGAGAGCGCCAATGCGGTGACGAATCTCTGGGTGATCATTGTCCACTGTTTCTCCGAAAAGGGAAAGGGTTCCTTCACTGGCATCCGTCTGTCCGGATATGATGCGCATCAGTGTGGATTTACCGGCTCCGTTGCTGCCCACAAGTCCGTAAATAGCTCCCCGGGGAATTTCCATATGAATATCCTGAAGGACCTGAGTACGCCCGTAGACTTTGGTTATGTGGTTTATGGTTAGAATAGAATCCTGCATGAATATTTCTCCTTTCTATGACAGGGAAACGAAATGATAGGTATTCAGGTGGTTCCCTGTACTGAAATCTATCATAGAGGAAAAGTTCTAAACAGTCCTTTGGAAAAGATAAAGAAAGTTTAAAGAATTTTGTATCCCAGTCCCCAGACGGTTTTGATATATTCTTCCTGGGTGACAGCCGCCATTTTTTTTCGGAGATTACTGATATGGACACTGACTGAGTTATCTTCCACAAAGGCTTCCTGATTCCACACCGCCTGATAGAGCGCTTCCTTGGAAAATACTTTTTGAGGATTGGACATGAGAACCTGAAGGATCTGAAATTCATGTGTGGTGAGCGGCAGTTCCTGTCCTTGCAGAGTAACTTTGCAGTAGTCGGGATAAAGAATCAGCTCTTTGCAGGTAAGGGCAGTTTCTTTTGTCTGCGGAGCACAGTAGATACCTGCCCGGCGAAGCTGCGCCTGTATTCTTGCCAGAAGTTCCTGCTTTTCAAAGGGTTTTGTGATATAGTCATCTGCGCCAAGTTCAAGAACATGTACTTTATCCTCTAATCCTGCTTTGGCGGACAGGGCAATAACCGGCATATGATTTGTACGGCGGATTTCCGCAAGCAGTTCTTCCCCGGAGATTCCCGGCAGCATCAGATCTGTAAGAACCAGATCAAAATCCTGAAGGGAAAGAAGAAGACGCCCTTCTGTACCAGAAAAAGCGGCAGCTACCTCATATCCTTCTTTTTCCAAAATTCTCTTTAAAAGAGAGTTGATATCTGCATCATCTTCAATTACAAGAATTCTCTGTCCCATGGTAGTAGATCCTTTCTTTTTTTGTATAATAAAACCACCCTTTGAACAAGTGATCAGGGTGGTAATCTTATGATTCTTTTTATAAGGCTAACCCCCTTATAGGCGGTTGTTCTTTTTTGCCCTTAATATAGCATATGTGAAAATCAGAAGCAAGTGAAAATTTTATCATGAATGATAAGTAGTTAGAGATCTGTACAGGTAAGTAATTCATAGATTATTTTAAATGCAGTAAGTTTATTAACTAATGGTTTCTAAAATAAAAAAAGGATACTGTGATACCCAACATAAGTATACTTGGTTTGAAGTATAATAAGAAATAATTTTAAGAAGGGAGTTTATAAGGTGTATACAGAAATTAAACCTGGAAGAGAATGGAATGATACAAATGGAAATCCTATACATGCACATGGAGGTTCCATATTATATCATGAAGGAACATACTACTGGTATGGGGAGAATAAAGCATATACGGATTTGGAAAAAGGAATATGGCATTATGGAGTGAATTTGTACTCTTCAAAAGACTTGTATAATTGGAAATATGAGGGAATTATTCTCCCCCCGTCTGACGACTTAAAAAATCCGATGCATCCTAAAAGGATCATGGATAGACCTCATATTGTGTATAATAGTATGACAAAACAGTTTGTTATGTGGGTTAAATTTGCTGGAACAGATGAAAACCCAACAGACTGGAGAAAACAGTGTATGGGAATTGCGATTTCTGAAGATATACGAAAACAGTTTCGTTTAATAAAAACAATACGTCCTTTAGGGATGGAAACGGGAGATTTTGATTTATATATTTCTCCGAGTGATGGAAAGGGTTACTTTATTACAGATAGAGTGCATACAGAAATAGTCATCGCTGATTTAACTGAAGATTATTTGGATGTAACGGGATATTATTCATCACATTTTCCGTATATAGGCCCCCCATTTGCTAGAGAAGCCCCTGCGTTTTTTAAAAGACAAGGCGCGTATTATATGTTTACGTCTGGAACGACAGGATATGAACCAAATCCTACACAAATTGGTATGGCAAATTTAATTCATGGACCTTGGAAAAATATGGGTAATCCGTGTTTGGCAGATATAGAAAATAATAGTTTTAACTGTCAATTTAGTTCTGTTTTTAAAGTAAGTGCTCAATAACTGAGTGCCTATAAAAATAAATGAGGATGGCATACAATAC
>CALCDJ010000018.1 GCA_937900135.1 uncultured Blautia sp.
TAGTATGAGTGACAATGAATTAGATCAACTTGCTCCATGGAATGAAAAGGTAAAAATTGAGATAGAGCGTCGAGCAAAAAACTCAAATCAATCATAAATCATATGTGAATTGTCAAGGTATTCCGGTTACTGAAAAGTAGCCGGATATTTTTCTATCAACGGCTGAAATTTAAGCGCTTACGATTACAATGCCGAGAACAAACATTGCGGTACGGTTGTTGTTCCCTTTGTACACTGGCATCAGAAGAAACTCAGTGGTATAAATTTGTACAAATAGTAAAATCTTTTTGTATATTTATTTTTCATAGTTTGTTATGATAGAGAGAGAATACAGTTGGAAAGGAGTACAGTTATGAGTGAGAAGAAAGATTTTAACTGGTGGAAAAAGGCAGTTGTGTATCAGATATACCCCAAAAGTTTTCAGGACAGCAACGGAGACGGAATTGGAGATTTGAATGGCATTATCTGCTGACTGGATGTAATTGATCAGATTGCAAAAGAGCCAGATAAGAAGATTACATGCAATGGATCAAAGTTTCATGATTTTCTAAGAGAGAGGAGCAAAGAAACCTTCCAGAAGGGAGATCTTATTACTGTTGGTGAGGCATGAATCTACTATATGAAAAAAAGTTGCAGAAGTACCTGATTACAGGTATTGTTGTGGGAAGTGTAAAAGAATAAAAAAGAAAATGGAGCAGACAAACATGGAGAAAAGATACCGAATGAAGACATCACCATGTGCAAAACAAAAAAATATGGTTGTTGGAGACAAATACAGAATTACCATTCTTACAGAATGCCTGATTCGCCTGGAGTACAGCCTGGATGGCTGTTTTGAAGACCGGGCCACTCAGGTGGTGATAAACCGGAATTTTCCGGAGACAGAATTTCGTGAGATACGTGGAGCAGATGGAATTGAGATACATACACCGGGACTTTATCTGAAATATGATGAAAAAGAATTTTCCCCCAATGGTCTCTGCATACAGTTAAAGAAAGATTTTACCGCATGCCAGAGCTGCTGGCATTATGGAGAAGAAATCACAGATCTTGGAGGTACAGCCCGCACTCTTGATGGAGCAAACGGTGCCGTACCGTTGGGAAGGGGAGTGATCTCCAGAAATGGCATCTCAATTCTGGATGACAGTGGCTCTCAGATATTAAAGGAAGATGGATGGATAGAACCGAGACGGAAGGGAATCCAGGATTTCTATTTCTGGGGATATGGGCATAACTACAGGAAGGCTTTGAATGATTTTTACCGGTTATGTGGAAAAACTCCCATGTTGCCACGGTTTGCTCTTGGAAACTGGTGGAGCAGATTTTACAGATACAGTGAAGAGAGTTATCTTAAGCTTATGGATCGCTTTTCCAGAGAAAAACTTCCCTTTACTGTTGCCGTTATTGATATGGACTGGCATCTGGTGGAGATTGATCCCAAGTACGGGAGCGGGTGGACTGGCTATACGTGGAACAGAGAATTGTTTCCAGATCCGTCTCGATTTTTGCAGAAACTTCATGAGCGAGGAATGAAGGTTACTTTAAATGTACATCCCGCAGATGGCGTTCGCGCTCATGAAGAGATGTATGAGGAGATTGCAAAAGCCCTTGGCGTAGATTATGAAAAAGAAGATCCTGTTGTGTGCGATCCGGTAGATCAGAAGTTTTTGGAAGCATATTTTGAATATCTTCATCATCCCAGAGAGAAAGAAGGCGTTGATTTCTGGTGGATTGACTGGCAGCAGGGAACATGGACCAGGATGGAAGGTCTGGACCCTCTGTGGATTTTCAATCATTTTCATTTTCTCGACAACGGAAGAGATGGAAAAAGACCGTTGACCTTTTCCAGATATGCAGGTCCCGGCAGTCACAGGTACCCCGTGGGATTTTCAGGGGATACGATTTCTACCTGGGAATCTCTGGATTTTCAGCCATATTTTACCCTGACTGCATCAAATATAGGATATGGCTGGTGGAGCCACGATATTGGCGGGCATATGCTGGGCTATAAAAATGATGAAATGGTGGCTCGTTGGGTACAGCTTGGTATCTATTCCCCTATTATGAGACTGCACAGTTCCTGCAGTGAATTTAATGGAAAGGAACCCTGGCGCTATAAGAAAGAGACAGAAGAAGTTATGGGGCATATGCTTCGGGAACGTCATAGAATGCTGCCGTATCTTTACACGATGAATTATAGAAGCTATAAGGAAAATATGCCTTTGGTCTCACCGATGTATTATGACTGGCCGGAAAATGAGGAAGCTTATGAAGTGAAAAATCAGTATTTCTTTGGTACCTCCTTAATGATTGCGCCGATTACCACACCAAGGATCAAAAATCTGAATGTGGCTAAGATCAGAGTGTGGCTTCCCCAGGGGCTCTGGTATGAGAAACATACAGGTATGGTATACCGTGGAGGAAGAATGATAGATATGTATCGGGATATAGAAACGATTCCAGTGCTTGTTCCCGCAGGCAGCATTCTTCCCTTTACAGATGAGATCCAGGCAGAACAGGCCGGAACAAATCCGGAGTCTTTTCATATTTATGTTTATGCAGGGAAAGATGGAGCATTTACACTTTATGAAGACGATAATATTTCCTGTGAATATGAGCAAGGGGTATGCTGTAAGACACGAATGGAATATCACGAGGATGATAAAGGCGTATTTACCATTTATCCACCAGAAGGAAAACAGTCACTCCTTCCAAAGCTGCGTAGCTATAAAATAGAAATGACAGGGTTTGAATGTCCGGCGGAAGCGGTGGTCGTAAAAGCAGATGGACAGAGAATGGAAGTGCAGAGTTTCTACAACAAGCAGAAAAACGCTGTGGTAGTGGAGATTCCCAGGATAAATACAAACAAAAAAATAGAAGTATCAATAGATGCATCATTCCGAAAAACAGAGAATGATGAAATAGAAAGATGTTTTTCTTTTCTTGATCAGGCAGAAATAGAATTTACCTTAAAGGATAAGCTATTTACATTGATTCAGAGGGAAAAACCTGTTTCTGTAATTCTTTCGGAATTGCTGACCATGGATCTGGATAAGGATCTTATGGGTGTTCTTGTGGAACTAATCAGCGCGAATGCCGCGCAATAGGAAAAGAAAATGCTCAGATGTGGAACAGAGAACAGTTCTCATCTGAGCATTTGATTTGTTAAAGGACTATGGGCGTAAAGGCAGCTTTCGCCGCATTCTCATTCATGCGTCGAAGTTCTTCCTCCGTGAAGTGGAACTGGTTCTGGAGCAGCTGATATTCAGTCTCCAGAGAAGTATGGGAAACGGTCATGTTATCAGTGTTCACCGTTACCAGAATACCACGGTCAAAAAACTGACGGATGGGATGCTGGGACAGGGAAGGAACCGCTTTGGTCTGCAGATTGCTGGTAGGACACATTTCCAGTGCAATCTGTTCTTTTTGTAACAGGTTCATGCAGTCTTCGGAAAATCTGGCAGCACATCCGTGACCAATTCTTCGTGCGCCGAAGGAAACGGCTTTGTTGATATTTTCGTAGTCGCCGCATTCTCCGGCATGGATGGTAAAGGGCAGAGAACTCTGATAAGCAAGGTGGAACAGCGGTTCAAAATTGGATAGAGGAACGGCTCCTTCTGCGCCGGCCAGATCCAGCCCCGCCACACCCTTTTTTTGATAAGCCACAGCCAGTTGGGCAGTTTCCTCATTGGCTTTAAAAGGACCGGTGACCATCATGCAGAGAAGAATTCCAATCTGAATATGGAAGTTTGCTTCTTTTGCAAGCTGTACTCCATGCAAAACCGCTTCCACAGCCTGCTGTTGGGTGAGGGAACCGGCTGTATGCAGCTGGGGAGCAAACCGGATTTCTGCATAACAAAGGCCCTGCTTTTCCAGTTGACGGATCAGATCATAGGCGGCAAGTGTGAGAGCCCGTTCTGTCTGCAACAGGCGGGTGGGCAGGTCAAAACATTTCAGATATTCCACAAGACTGGTACATCCCGGGCTTACTGTTACAGCCTCCTGAATTTCTTGTTCGGTCAGAGCCAGTTCATTTTCCCTGGCCAGTTCCTGAAAACATTCATAGGACAGAGAGCCATCCAGATGAAGGTGCAGGTCAATCTTAGGAAAGTCAAATCGATTCATACAAAATCCCCCTTTTGGAATAGATGATACGATTATAACAGAAATAGTGAAAAATAGCTTGCAGTTTTTTAGGCTTAACAGTTTTTCTTTTTGATGCTACAATAGAAGTCAGATAGCAGATAATCCACAAAAGAAAGGGATATTATGAAAAAAAAGAAAAACAAAAAGCCTGTAAAGCAGGAAATAAAAAAAGCAAAAAAATTTCTGGAATATTACTATATGATTCCAGAGGAGGTGGAGGTAAAACGCCTTTCCGGTTATATTCACTGCGTGGATGAGGAAATGGTGGAAATCTGGAGAGAATTAAACCTGATGGAAGTGGTTCTTGTCAGTGATTCCCTTATTTTTCAGGATTCCATGGAAAGCTTTGAGGATCCCGCTGATCTGGAGTTTTTGAAACATCATGGGATCAAAACCGTCTATCAGGTGAGCTATGAAGAACAGGATCAGGAGATGGCAAAAAAAATTCTGGCAGAGCTTCTGAAGGAAACAGGCGGATTTCTCTGTTGTGATACCGAGGACTTTGCCCCCTTCTATGGGTTAGAAGATCTGGATAAACTGGCATAACGAATATAGCAGAAACGGATCATTCACTGTATGAAAAAGAGAACTTGAGATCTTAAGAAATGGGGGTATCATATATGAAAATTAATTTTGCAGTAATCGGAACCAACAAGATTACGGATCGATTCTTAGCTGCCGCCGCAGAAGTAGAAGAGTTTTGCCTGAAGGGTGTGTATTCCAGAACCATGGAACGGGCAGAAGCATATGGAAAAAAACATGGGGCAGAACTATATTTTGACAGTCTCAGGGAACTTGCCGCATGTCCCCAAATCCATGCTGTGTACATTGCAAGCCCCAACTGCTGTCATGCATCTCAGGCAATAGAACTGTTAAAGAGTGGAAAGCATGTATTATGTGAAAAGCCCATAGCATCCAATCTGAAAGAATTTACAGCTATGAGAAATACAGCTGTGGAACAGAAGCGAGTTCTTTTGGAAGCAATGCGAAATGTATATTCTCCGGGATTTGCTGCAATCAGGGAGCATCTTCCAGAACTTGGCACCATTCGGAGAGCATCTTTTCAGTATTGTCAGTACTCCAGCAGATATGACAATTTCAAAAAGGGAATCATCGAGAATGCCTTTCGTCCGGAACTGTCTAATGGAGCTCTCATGGATATTGGCGTTTACTGTGTGCATCCGGCAGTGATGTTGTTTGGAATGCCCAATCAGATCAGCAGCAGCGCCGTTCGTCTGTCAAATGGAATTGATGGAGCGGGAACCATTGTACTGGAATATGATGGAATGCAGGCAGAACTTCTTTATTCCAAGATTACAGATTCTTATGTGCCAAGCCAGATTCAGGGAGAAAATGCAAGCCTGGTGTTTGAGCCTCTTCATAATCCCTGTGATATCAGGATTTTTTACAGAAATGGGCAGAAGGAGAAGCTGAAGGTTCCTGAAAAGGAAAATAATATGAATTATGAATTGGAAGAGTTTCTTCATTTGATCCGAGAGGAAAAGTACGATCATGAATACCTGGAAAATTCTGCTCTGGAAATGAAAGTCATGGATGAGGTACGAAGACAGCTGGGCATTGTATTTCCAGCAGACACACAGAAGTAAGATATGTAGATCATGAAAAAAGATAGCCAGAACATCATCGGTAAAACGAGATGTCCTGGCTTTTTTAAATTTGCTCTGTTGACTGTAACAGTGCAAGGCAAATCTGGTAATAAAGTCGTATTTCTGCATCATTTAAATCATCCTTGATGATGCGCTGTATCTTATCCAGACGTTTCAGAAGGCTGCTTCTGTGGATAAACAGAGCATCCGCCGTCTTTGTGAGACTCCGTTCTTTTTGAAGATATGTGGAAAGAGTCTGAACATATTCGGTATGTTTTTGGTAATCGTGCTGCTGCAAGGAAAGAAGTCCTCCGGGAAGGAGAGAATGTGTATCCATTTCCCGGGAGCAGGTGAACAGAAGATATTGCAGTGCGCAGGTATAAAAATAGCGAAGCGGTTGGGAGTCGGTGTTTTTTCTTTCTGCCGCATAGCTTGCCTGGAGTAAAAAGTCATGGAAACGGTTGAGATTTATAAAAGGATTGCTGATACCTCCCAAATATCCCATGCGCTGAACAAATTCTTCAAAAGAAGGAAGGATTCCTTCAGGCTGCTCCTCCTGTACCTGTATCTTTAAAAGACCAATCAGTTCCCTGTTCTGGAGAGTGGCATAGGCTTTTTGCGGAAAAATAGCATTGATATTTGCGCACATATATTCGTTTGGAAGATATTTCTGTGTTCTTTGTTCCTTCAGCTTAAAACAAACCCAATATTCTCCCGGATTCAGGGAAAAACATTCTTTTTCGGAATCATTTAAAGGAATATGCTCAAGAAGCTTCTTTAACCCGGAAATATTCAAAGAATCCGTTTTTCCGTGAGTGCGGATATATTTTACATAAGCCTTGCGAAATATAGAAAAGAAGTAATCCATTAAGGGATAGTCCCCTTCCGAAAAAAGGGTGTCTCCTTCATTTACAGAAATACACCCGGTAAACTGTCCTTCCAGAAACTGATTGTTGCAGTAACAGTTTTTATTCAGAGAAATGGCAGTAAGATAGGGCTGAGTGATCATACGCTCCAGATTACATACCTCTTTTACTTTTTCGCTGTATTCTACAGAAAAGGGCTGCGAATCTTCCTGGACAAGGATATCAGAGGAGCCGTCGGAATTCTGTGAATAGACCAGATAAAAAATATTCTGCAAGGTATGATCCACCACACTGATATTCTTTTTTAGAAGCTTTGCTCCTGCTTTTAAAATCTCGCACAGATTAAAATCAAGTTCTTTTTCCAGCTCATCCCGGATATGGGCGTCCCATTGATCAAAATGGTTGTATAGGGTACTGACTTCATTAAAGACTGTAAAAATCTGATCGGTATGATTGACTACGAGGAGCTGGGTATTCCCAAGAATCCATTCCTGAGGAAGATGTGTACCAATGGCGATCACAGCGCAGGAAAAGTCAGGTGGCGTTTTGGGAAGGGATTCGGACTGTGCAATATAAAGCGCGCCTTCCTCAAAAGGAAGCCCTTTGGTATATAAAAGAGGACGGGGACAGTTCAGCAGACGTTCGCTGAGCCCGTATCGTTTGGTTGTATGATGGGAATATAAATAGGTCTGAATGATATCAAGATTCAGCTTCATCTAAGCAATTTCCTCCTTTTGGTAAGAGATATGATGGATACTTTTTTGCTCTTTCAGGCAACATTTTGTGCACTTTTCATTACAGATTATCTTTATTATAGAGGAATTTTTGATAAATTGCCAGATAAAAATGGAGAAAAGATACATTTTGTATTCTTTTAATGTAGAAGAGGCACTATTTTGTGCCTTGTTTTTTTTGAAATCAAAAATGCTCTTTTGCATGGCATGACTTGGAGAGACTAAAAAAGAGAAAATCCAGGAAAAAAATTTGCATTTGTGCAGTCTGCCTGTTTTTTGCCTGATTTGATACAATATATTCAGCGAAAACAATAAAAAATTTTCACGGTGAGATGAGAATTTGAAAGGAGAAATGGGATATGAGCAAAAAAATTGATGAACGTCTGCCAAAAGAGGTTGGGACTGGATTTTATCCGGTAAAGTCTCCATGGGACAAAATGATTTCTTATCATGATGCAGCGCATTATGTTCAGCGCTATACCAATGTGGTGAGCGCATCAATCATGCAGGCTTTTCGTATGCTGGTACCGGATTATGTGGAGCGGAGCAAGGCCATGTGCACCAATGCTTACAACCGCTTGAAATATGTGTATGAAATGATTCCAGGCTACACAGAAATGAATGCGGACCAGCTTCACATGCATCCTTTTATGAGAGGAAATTTTGTGGGCGGCCTGATTGGAGATGCAGGAGACGAAGATCTTCTGATGTGTGGACGCGTGAATGACTTTGGAACTTATCGGGCAGAAAAGGAACTGGATATCTGTTATTGGGATCTGGTAGGAACAGAACTTTGCCGTTCCACCACACAGTCTCTGCAGGCATGTGCAGACTGCGCTTCCAAACTCCGGCCAGAAGGACCTCATATTGAATATCACATGGTAGAAGCGAAAGGTGCCGGAGACAGACATTGTCGTATTGTTGCAGAGTGCCGGAAAAAATTCCCCATGCCAGAGCATGAACAGTGGGAGTGCTTCGGACCGGTAGCAACAGAGGACCAGATTAAATTTACAAAAGAAGAAGACTGCATCGATGAGTCTATGATGTTCCGGGAGGATTGTGATTATCTCTTTTCCAATGGCACCAATATGGAAAAAGACTGGCATAATGCCTATCCTATGGTGACCATGTCTTATGGAGCAACTTATATTCTTCCTACGCTGGATGACCTGATTCGTGAAGGCAAACTGACAGATGAACAGGTGGATTATGCAATTCACTGTGTCTGCGAAGCAGCAGGAAAGGCCACATTCCTGGATGATTTTGCAAAAGAAGGACTGAGGGTATGGATGGGAGTACCCCATAGTATCAGTAAGGATGATGGACGTTTGATGGGGGGATATCTGGAAATGTTCCTTCAGAGTCTTCATGCACAGTATGAAGTGGAAGCCTTTAACGGAGAAGAATGCGTTTATGTGATCGACCGTGGGGTACTGGCCAATAATATGCCTAAAATGGTAAATGCCTATCTCTGGTTCTGGTATGGAATGACAAAGAGTCTGGTGAATCCACAGTGGTCTCTTTGGGAAGAGGATTCTCCAGAAGGAAAACTTCGTATTAAGATTGCGAAAAAAATTGATAAGTTCTGTTAAAAAACAGTAAAAAGTGGAAAGGGGCGCATACTATGAAATATCCATATCCTGTGATGTATAAAAATGTTTATAAATATGATGATATGAAGCGTGGAGAGCATATGGCTGTCAGGAATACGGTAGGCTGGTATCTTTGGACCCATCAGCTGATCGAGGTATCAGGAAAAGACAGTGTTGCTTTTCTGGAGTGGATTTTCCCGAAGGACATTGGAAAGCTTTCTGTTGGAAGAGAACGTTATACTACGATGCTGGATGACAGGGGCGAAATTATAGATGATGTAGTGGTTTTCCGTATGGAGGAAGAAACCTTCTGGATTTCAACCTTATTCCGTGTAGAGATGAAAAACTGGTTTGCTTCCCAAAAAGGGGAGTGGGATGTGGAATGGAAGGACATTACCGGAGAATGGGAAATGTATGCAGTTCAGGGACCGAAATCTCTGGAAATGGTGAATGAACTTGTAAAGACTCCGGTGGATGATCAGAAATTCTTTGAAATGAGAAAAAATGAAATCGATGGCATTCCTGTATATATCAATCGTGCAGGCTATACTGGAGAAAAATTAGGCTTTGAGATTTATTATCCAAAGGCAGAAGCGCCGGCACAGGAAAAAAAGCTGCGTGAACTGGGAGAAAAACTGGGAGGAAAAGAAGTAACCGAATTTCAGGTTATGGCATGGACACTGCCCTGTGAAGCAGGCTTTTATTATATGAGAGATTTACGCCATACCAATCCTTTTGAAGTGGGACTGGAAGGCGGAATAAACTGGGAAAAGGATTTTGTGGGTAAAGAAGCTCTTTCCGTTATCCGGGATACAGAAGCAGAACGGGAAGTAGTGGGCTTTACGGTGGAAGAAGCAGACATCCATATCAAAGGCAGAAACATGGGAAATGAAGGGGAAAAGGTACTGGTAGACGGGGAAGAAATTGGACGTGTTATGAAAATTACCTACAGTTATGTACAGGAAAAAAATATTGGCACAATCATCTGTAAAAAAGGTATTTTGAAGCCAGGAGACAAAATCTTACTTCACGGACATGAGGCAGTAATCTGTGCGCCAAAGTTTATCTGAGAAAGGAGCTCCAATATGAATTTTGATCCAAAAGCAATGGCAGATGTCATAATGAATGGTTATCTTACAGAAACAGCATCATTGGAAGATATGCTGTATGTAAAGGGAAAAACAGCAATTGTCACCGGTGGAACCTCCGGACTTGGGTTTTGTACGGCCCAGAGACTTCTTCAGGGTGGCGCCAATGTAGTGATTTCCGGGTCCACCAAGGAAAAGGGGGAAAAGGCAATTCAGTTATTGGAAGGGGCTGGATATAAAAACATCAGTTTTTGCCAGGCTGACCTTTGTAGTGAAAAAGAGGTGGAGCAGCTGGTCGCATTTACAGCAGACACATATGGTTCCGTAGATATTCTGGTTACCTCCGGTGGTTCCTGGAGCTTTGCACATATTTATGACCTTCCGGAAGAAGAGTTTATGAGAACCATCAATATCAATCTGGCAGGTGCTTATCGATGCGCGAAACATGTAAGTAAATACATGGTAGAACACGAAGTAAAAGGGAAAATTGTACTGGTCTCCTCAAATGTGGCATATCTGCCTCAGCCGGTATTTGGAGGCTATGCCCATTATGCGGCTTCCAAGGGCGGTGTGATCTCTATGACTTATGAGATTGCCAAAGAATTGAAACGATATGGAATTATGGTAAACTCTGTGGCTCCTGGAGGAATGAAGACACCGGGAGGACTGACCAATGGTCCGGTACGTACCCTTCCTCCGGAGAAACAGATGGAACTTGGAAAAGAACTGATGGTTTGTAAAATGGACAGCGTTCCTACTGCGGACAGCGTAGCCATGGTAATTTATGGAATGTGTACCCGTATGGCAGATGGGGTAACTGGAGAATGTATTGTAGCAGACTCTGGCATGATGAGAAATATTGTTTCCTATCAGCCCGCAATCGAAGAATATCCTCCTAAGCAGGAAGCATAAAAAATCCCATGGGCTTTAAGAAAAATGGTAGCAAGTAAGGAAATCGGAACACTTTTGGAATTGGATACAAAGGTGTTCCGATTTCTTTTTGTCTTGACAGAGAAAAGGGAAGATGCTAAAATGAACAATGTTCAAGTTGGAGGGATGAGAATGAATAAAGCAGTGACATCGAAAGAAGAAATACTGAAAGCCAGCAGGGAAATTGTTTCCAGTCAGGGGCTGTCTGCAGTCAATATGCGGCTGGTAGCTTCCAGATGTAACATTGCCCTGGGTTCTGTCTATAATTATTTTCCATCGAAATCAGAACTGATGCTGGCCACCATCGAAAGCGTATGGATGGATATCTTTCATATGAATGGAGCGGTGGAGGAATTTGAGAGTTTTCCCCAGTGTCTGCAATGGTTGTTTACATCGATCAGACAGAGCAGTGATCGATATCCGGAGTTTTTTAATGTGCATTCCATGATCTTTGCATCCGGAGACCGGAGCAGGGGACGGAAGCTGATGGAACAGTCATTGGTGCATCTGAAAGAGAAGCTGCTGGACAATCTTAACAGAGATCCCCGAGTGCACAAAGAATGCTTTCAGGGAGCGCTTACGAAGGAAACTTTTATAGACTATGTATTTACCTTGCTTTTGTCGCTTCTTTTGGAAAAGAAAGAAACCTGTGAACCATTACTGGTTTTGGTAGAACAGAGCATTTATCGCAGTTGAGAAAAATAAGCAGGAGGAAAAAATATGCAGGCAATTATGGAAACCGCTTTTGATGCGGTGTATTTAATCACGGTGATCACATTGGGAATTCTTATGATCCGAAAAAGTGAAGGGAGAAAACAGTATCAGCTGTTTGGAATCATGGCAGTGACGCTGGGCGCTGGCGATGCCTTTCATTTAGTGCCAAGGGCGGTGGCTCTTTGTACCACAGGTCTGGAGAATTACACGACTGCGCTTGGTGCGGGGAAATTTATTACCTCGATTACCATGACTGTTTTTTATATTTTATTGTATTATGTGTGGAGACTTCGTTATGAGATTCAGGGCCAGAAGCAGATTACCACTGTGGTTTATGTACTGGCAGGACTTCGTATTCTTCTCTGTCTGTTTCCGCAAAATCAGTGGCTTAGTGCAAACGCGCCGTTAAGCTGGGGAATTTACAGAAATATTCCATTTGCTCTTTTGGGACTGGTGATTATTGTTCTGTTTTACAAAAGCGCAAAGGAAACAAAGGATAAACCATTTCGCTTTATGTGGCTGACAATTGTATTGAGCTTTGGATTTTACATTCCCGTCGTTTTATTTGCAGACCAGATTCCTGCAATTGGAATGCTGATGATCCCAAAGACATGCGCATACGTATGGACCGTCCTGATTGGTTACTGGAGCATGAAAAACAATAAATAAATTTCCAGGAGGAAGTACAACATGAAAAAATTATGGAACATTGCTTTTGCCTATTTTCTGGCAGCTATGGCTGGAGGAGTTTTTTACAGAGAATTTACCAAATATTGGGGATATACCGGGGAAACTACCCTTGGGTACCTTCATGTGCATTTGCTGGTGATGGGAACCTTTGCCTTTCTTCTTTTGGGGGTTATAGCGAAGGTTACCGATTTGACCAGTCAGAAGAGATTTCCTGTTTTCGTGAAGCTGTATAACATCGTTCTGCCTCTTATGATGGTTGTGATGCTTTGGAGAGGCGTGCTGCAGACCATGGGAACAGAACTTTCCAGAGGGATGGATGCAGCAATTTCCGGAATTGCAGGTCTGACCCATATCGCTATGGCTGGTGCCTGGATTTTTCTATTTACAATTTTGAAGAAAACAGAGTAAGACTATGGAAAAAGCAGATTTATTTTATGAAGAAGAAACAGGACTCTGTATCCGAAAGGCAACAGAAGCAGATGCAGAAGCGCTGGTGCAGATTTATGCGCCCTATATAAGAAAAACAGCGGTTACCTTTGAGTATGAGGTGCCCTCCGTAGAAGAATTTCGCGCAAGGATTGCCCATACGCTGGAACGATATCCTTATCTGGTGGCAGAAAAAAAGGGGGAGATTCTGGGGTATGCTTATACGGGTACCTTTATTGGACGTGCCGCCTGTGACTGGTCTGTGGAAGTATCTATTTACTTAAAGGAAACAGCGAGAAAAGGTGGAATCGGGAAAAAACTGTACGAGACCATTGAAAAAATTTCAAAGGCACAGCACATTACCAACCTGAATGCATGTATTGCCTGTCCGGAAATCGAAGACGAATATCTTACCAGAAACAGCGCTGAGTTTCATGCACATATGGGTTATACTCTGGTAGGAGAATTTCATAAATGCGGTTATAAGTTTGGCCGTTGGTACAACCTGATCTGGATGGAAAAAATAATCGGAGAGCATGGGGAGAAGCCAGAGCCGTTTCTTCCATTTCCGCAGCTTTAAACAGATTATGGTTATTCAGGAGAAGAAAAACATCATTGCGCCATAAAAGGAACTGTGATAAAATAATACCCGGACAAAGAAACATAAGTTTTTCCGGGCGAGGAGCGTCGTTCGGGTTTTTACTGTACTGCGTACAAAAATAGTTTGCGAGGGAATCCGTGTTCCGGAGTGAGAGGATGCCAGAGAGCATCGACCGAAAGTACAGGAGGATCTTATGAAAAATGTCAATGTGAAGAAACTTGCCCTTGCGGGTATCCTGGTAGCTGTGGGTGTTGTGTGCTCCCCCTTTTCTATTCCGGTGGGTGCATCGAAATGTGCTCCGACTCAGCACTTTATCAACATCCTGGGCGGTGTATTCTTAGGACCTGTTTACGGGGTAAGCATGGCATTTGTCACAAGCCTTCTCAGAAACCTGATGGGGACAGGAACGTTGCTTGCGTTTCCAGGTTCCATGTGCGGAGCGCTGCTTTGCGGTCTTTTGTACAAATATGGAAAACATCTCCCCTATGCGTATCTGGGAGAATTGTTTGGGACGTCTGTCATCGGAGGGTTTTTAAGCTATCCAGTTGCCACACTTCTTATGGGAAGTGAAAGCGCAGTGTTTGGCTTTGTAATGCCATTCTTTATTTCCAGTCTGGGAGGAACCATTCTTGCTGTGTTCCTGGTGACTGCCATGAAGAATATGAAAATCTTCGATCTGTATCTTCAGACGGATCCGAAACAGCTTTCGTAACAGCTTTTTTGTAGCTGCTTACAACAAAAAATGAAAAGCGGGGTGCTTGCAGAAAGCAGGCTGAGAGTAAGCTGGTATTGCTTTGACCCGGAAACCTGATTTGGATAATGCCAACGTAGGGATCATCTGCATATAGAAGATGCAGGTATGCTGTCTTGGCATACCTGCATTTTTTCCGCCTGAAAAGCCTGAAGCACCCCAAAAAAAGGAGTTAAAATGAAAGAATATCTGGAACGGGTACGAAGTACCGGGCCCATGATTCATAATATTACCAATTACGTTACTGCCAATGATGTGGCGAACCTGCTTCTTGCCTGCGGAGCCAGTCCCATTATGTCCGATGAATCAGATGAGGTAGAAGAAATTACAGCCAGATGTGACGGATTGAATCTAAATATGGGAACCATTCATAAAGACCGGATTCCTGTCATGTGTAAGGCTGGAAAGATGGCAAATCAGAAAGGACATCCTGTGTTGCTGGACCCGGTGGGGATATGTGCCAGCCGATTTCGCCAGGAAGCTGCTTCCAGGCTTATCCAGGAAGTCCATTTTTCAGCCATTCGGGGGAATGCTTCCGAATTAAAAATGTTGATGGAAGGAAAGGGGCATGCCAGTGGCGTGGATGCCGCTTTATCTGACGGGATAACCAGGGAAAATCTGATGGAAAACATTGCTGTCTTAAAGAACTATGCAGCCACATCCAAGTGTATTGTGGCAGCAACCGGAGCCATTGATCTGGTAGCAGATGCTGACAGGTGTTACGTGATCCGAAATGGATGTTCACAGATGAGCAAAGTTACGGGAACGGGATGTCAGTTATCCGCGCTGATTACTGCCTTTCTTGCAGCCAGTCCCAAAGAGCCGCTGGAAGCTGTGGCAGCTGCAGTCTGTACCATGGGCGTAGCAGGAGAGCTTGCATGGTCCCGGATGAAAGAGACAGATGGAAATGCGACATATCGGAACCGCATCATTGATGCGGTATCACAGATGACAGGAGAGGAGCTGGAAAGGGGAGCAGATTATGAAGTGCAATAGAGAAATGATGAAGCTGTATGGGGTGACTGACAGAAGCTGGCTGGGAGCCAGAACCTTGTATGAGCAGGTAGAGGCCGCGATCAAAGGAGGCGCTACCATAATACAGCTGAGAGAAAAGAAGATGCCAGAGGAAGAATTTCTTCAGGAAGCCAGAGAATTAAAAATGCTGTGCAATGCTTATAAGATTCCATTCATTATCAATGATAATATTTCCGTTGCCCTTGCAATGGATGCAGATGGAGTGCATCTTGGTCAGGGGGATATGGAACTGAAGCAGGCCAGAGAAATCTTAGGACCGGATAAAATCATTGGGGTATCGGCTCACAACGTAGAAGAAGCTGTGCAGGCAGAAAAAAACGGAGCTGATTATCTTGGAGCCGGAGCTGTTTTTACCACAGCATCCAAGGCGGATGTCACCAGCTTATCCATGGAGACCTTAAAGGAAATCTGTGAGGCAGTATCCATTCCTGTGGTTGCCATTGGAGGAATCTCTGAAGAAAACATGGATCAGCTGAAGGGAACAGGAATCAGTGGCGTGGCAGTAATCAGTGCCTTATTTGCACAGGCAGATGTGTGTCAGGCAGCCACCCGGCTTTGTGAAAAACTTTCATATATAATAGAAAAAGGGAAAAAAAGAAAAACAGCTCTGACGATTGCAGGAAGTGATTCCAGCGGAGGGGCCGGAATTCAGGCAGATATCAAAACGATGATTGCAAACGGCGTGTATGCAATGAGCGCCATTACTGCGCTGACTGCGCAGAATACCCTGGGAGTATCCGGGATTATGGAAGTTACACCGGAGTTTCTGGGACAGCAGATGGATTGTATTTTTACGGATATCCGTCCCGATGCGGTAAAAATCGGTATGGTTTCTTCGGGAGAGCTGATTTCCGTGATCGCAGAAAAACTGATCCAGTATCAGGCGGAGAATATTGTGGTGGACCCTGTGATGGTTTCTACCAGCGGTTCACGTCTGATCAGCGAGGAGGCTGTGGAGCTTTTAAAGAAAAAACTTCTCCCGTTAGCTTCTGTGGTAACCCCCAATATCCCAGAGGCAGAGGTCCTTTTCGGAAATTCCATAAAAACGCCGGAAGATATGGAACGGGCAGCAGAACGGATTGGAGAGACTTATCATTGTGCAGTTCTTTTAAAAGGCGGCCACCAGTTAAACGATGCCAATGATTATTTATGGCAGGCAGGAGAAGGACGGTGGTTTGTGGGAAAAAGGATCAACAATCCCAATACGCATGGGACTGGCTGCACACTTTCCAGCGCCATTGCCTCTAATCTTGCCAAAGGGTATTCGCTGGAGGTTTCTGTACAAAACGCCAAGGAGTATCTTTCCGGTGCATTACGTGCCATGCTGAATCTTGGAGCCGGAAGCGGACCACTGGATCATGGATTTGGGAGCTGGTGAAACGGCTATCTTTTGACATAATATACAAAAAGAAAGAGTATATTTTGGCGGATATTTCTAATAGACAAATAGATAAGATTTTGCTATGATTTCTACAGTTAAAAAAGGAATTCGTAGGATTGTTACTGAAATATACTTTATCGTCAGGCAAGACCTATAGTATTTTTGTAAGGGAATACTATAAGGTCTTTTTTTATTTATAATTTTTATTATTTTAAAAAATGGCAGACTATTTATAATGGATGTTGCAGATTGTGGAAAGGGGGACAATTAAGAGGTGGTCATAGCAAAAATTCTGAATAATAACCTGATATTATCCAGAGATAAAGAGGGAAAAGAAATTATTGTCAAGGGATGTGGAATAGCTTTTCAGAAGAAACGGGGAGAAAAAATAGACCCGTCTAAAATCGAAAAAATTTTTGTTCCAGAAAACAAAATCAGAAGCAGACAGATGCAGGAGTATCTGCTTTCGATACCAGAGGAATATCTGAATTTTGTACAGGAATATGTGGAAAAAATTAAGAAAAAATACGATTTGAAATTAAATGACAGCATTTATCTGTCTCTGAGCGATCATCTAATGGGATCAGTGAAGCGGTGTAGAGAAGGAATTACGTTGAGTAATGTGCTTCTTGTGGATATTCGGCAGCTTTACCGCACGGAATATGAGATTGGTGTGGAAATGTTAAAGGAAATCAATCAAAAATTTCAGACAGAGTTTCCACTAGATGAGGCAGGATTTTTGGCGTTGCATTTTGTGAATGCGCAGGAGGGAAGCAAGGGCGATAGTTATGAAATTTCCTCCATTGTAAGTAACATTCTTGGGATAGTGAAACAATATTATCAGATTGAAAATTTTGATGAGGACAGTTTTTATTATCAAAGATTTGTGACACATCTTAAATTTTTTGCACAGAGATTTTTACATAAAGAATTACACTATGGAGAAGATACAAAACTATTTCAAATTATAAAGGAAGAATGCAGAGAAGCATATGGTTGTGTAAAAATGATTTATCTAATGATGGAGGAAACCTATCAATATACGTTAACAGAGGAAGAGATGTTTTACCTGACAATTCATATTCAGAAGATTACAGAGAAAAAGGATAGTATGGAAAGGAAAGCGTAAAGCCATTCCGAGAGCAAAGCGTTCATATTGGATTGTTACCAGACTGTAGAGGATACGGCATCTGGGCAAGACCTTTAAAATAAACAAAAATTTTAAAGGAGGAACAAAGGAATGAAAAGAGACTATGGAAAAGCGGCAGATACGATGATTGCTGCCCTGGGTGGAAAGGAGAACATTACAAGAGTATTTCATTGTATGACAAGGCTTCGCTTCTATGTAAAAGACAAAAGTCTGATCCAGGAAGAAAAAATCAAAGAGATAGCAGGAATTTCCGGTGTAAACTGGCATCAGGATCAGTTCCAGGTGATTGCTGGAAATGAGGTCAATGAAATGTATCGTGCACTGGAAGAAAAAGGAATTCCAACAGATGAGGGCGGTGTGGAAAAAAGGAAGTCAAAGGGTGGATTTAACGCAGTGATCGATACGATCACCGGATGTATGACGCCGATGATACCGGCGCTCACTGCAGCCGGTATGATCAAAGTGGTATTGACTCTTTTGAGTTATTTCCATATTTTGACAGATACCAGCAGTACCTATCAGGTGCTGAATTTTATTGGTGATGTTGCCTTTTATTTTATGCCAGTGCTGATTGCGGCCAATGCAGCAAAGGTATTCCATGTAAATCAGGCCTTGGCGCTGATTATTGCAGGTGTATTCCTTCATCCGAATTTTGTGGCAATGATTGCAGAAGAAGCTCCGATTACGTTTATCGGACTTCCGGTGACAAAAGTAAATTATGCGTATTCGGTAATTCCGGTCATCCTTATGGTTTGGATTATGTCCTACATTGAAAAGCTGGTAGATAAAATCACGCCAAGAATGGGAAAACTGATCTTGAATCCTACGCTGGTCATTTTGATCAGTGCACCAATTGCATTAGTTGCAATCGGGCCTCTTGGTGCGATCATTGGTGATGGACTGGCAGTTGTCATTGATTTCTTATCAGCAAAACTTGGATTTATTATTGTTGGTATTTTGGGCGCAGCTTTCCCGTTTATTGTTATGACTGGCATGCACCATGCCCTGACGCCAATTGGTTTGAATGCAGTTGCGACGGGAGGAGATAAACTGATTTTTGTTTCTCAGGTGTGTTCCAATCTGGCACAGTCAGGTGCATCCTTTGCAGTTGCCATAAGAACAAAAGACAAAAACATGAAACAGTTGGCAAGTGCGGCAGGTGTTTCTGCAATCATGGGAATTACAGAGCCGGCTCTTTATGGCGTTACTCTGAAATTAAAACGTCCGGTTGTGGCAGCAGCGATTGCTGCTGGAATCGGCGGAATTGTGGGAGGGCTTTTACAGGTCACCTTGTATATAGCTCAAAACTGTATTATGGCAATTCCAGCCTTTATTGGCGGAGATGGAATGAGAAATCTGTTATATGGCATCCTTATGATTGTGGTATCTTTCGCAGGAGCGTTTCTTCTTACCTTTATTTTGGGGTTTGAGGATGTGCAGGAGGATGTGAAGGAAGAAGCAAAAAAAGATGCACCGGTTTTGACGGAGTCAAAATCCATGATTGAAAAAATTCAGACAGCATCTCCGGCAAGGGGAGAAATTGTAGAGCTTATGCATGTAGAGGACAGTACTTTTGCTGAAAAAGTATTAGGAGAGGGAATTGCTGTGTATCCATCAGAAGGAAAAGTTTATGCTCCGGCAGATGGAACGGTGGAAAGCATTACGGAAACAAAGCATGGAATCATGTTCCGAACAGAGGAAGGCGCAGAGCTTTTGATCCATATCGGTTTGGAAACAGTAAACTTGAAAGGGAAAGGTTTTACTGCTCACGTAACAGATGGACAAAAGGTGAAAAAGGGACAGCTTCTGGTTGAATTTGAATTAGAGCAAATGAAAAAAGAAGGATATGACATGGTAATTCCTATGGTAGTGACTAATGGAGATGACTTTATCAAAGTAGTTCCTATGATGAAGAACGGTGAGAAAGCAGAGCTTTCAGATATTGTATTGACCATTGTATAAGAAAGGGAACAAGGGCATGAGAGAAAAGAAATTTCCGAAAGACTTTTTATGGGGAGGCGCTACGGCAGCGAACCAGTATGAAGGAGGATGGGCAGAAGGCGGCAGAGGACCGTCGATTGCAGATGTGTTGACAGGAGGAAGTGTGGATAAAGAGAGAAGGCTGACACCTCCGGCGCCATTGGAAGGAGAATTTTATCCCAATCACGAAGCGACCGATTTTTATCATCATTGGAAAGAAGATATTGCTTTGTTTGCAGAAATGGGATTTCGAGTATATCGTTTTTCCATTTCCTGGTCCAGAATCTTTCCTATGGGAGATGAAAAGGAACCCAATGAAGAAGGCTTGAAATTTTACGATCAGGTAATACAAGAACTTGAAAAATATCATATTGAGCCACTGGTCACCATATCTCATTATGAAAATCCATTACATCTTTCTTTAAAATATGGAGGATGGAAAAATAGAAAATTGATTGAGTTTTATCTTAATTTTGCCAGAGTATTGTTTGAACGATATAAGGGAAAGGTAAAATATTGGCTGACTTTCAATGAGATCAATATGCTGACAGAACCATTTGGCGCTGTTTTTTGTGCAGGAATGCTGGATGATAAGGATAATACGGAAGAGATTCGCTATCTTGCCATGCATCATCAACTGGTAGCCAGTGCGTTTGCTGTAAAAATGGCGCATGAAATCGATCCGGAATATCAGCTCGGCTGTATGCTGGCTTATCATAACGGATATCCTCTTACTTGCAAACCGGAAGATGTACTGCTCGCACAACAGCACGGACAGGTACATAATTCTATTGCCGGAGATGTACATGTGCGGGGAAACTATCCAGGGTTTGCGTATCGGTATTTTGAAGAACATGGATTTACAGTTCCAATGGAACCGGGGGATGAAGAAATTCTGAAAAATGGAACGGTAGATTTCTTTACCATCAGTTATTATTCCAGTTGTTGTGTCAGTGCAGGTGTTGATGGAGAAAAAACAGCGGGAAATGGTGGTGAAAATATAAAAAATCCATATCTGAAAGCATCTGACTGGGGATGGCAGATTGATGCTCTTGGACTTCGTTATGTTTTGAATCAGATATATGACCGATATCAGATTCCCATTATGATTGTGGAAAATGGGCTGGGAGCAGTGGATGAGGTGAGTCCTGACGGGGCAATCCATGATCCCTATCGTATTGACTACATGAGGCAGCATATCGAACAGATGAAAGAAGCAATTTATGATGGAGTGGATCTGATTGGTTATACCTGTTGGGGATGTACAGATTTGGTCAGTGCATCTACAGGAGAGATGAAAAAACGCTATGGCTTAATTTATGTGGATAAACATGATGATGGAAGCGGGAATTTCGACAGAAAGAAAAAGGATTCATTCTATTGGTATAAAAAAGTGATAAAAAGCAATGGAGAAGAACTTTAGTCCGTAGATTTGTTCTTGATAACGTCGGTGTACAGGGCGGATTGTCCTCTGTACGTCGGCGCGAAAGAAAAGACAGGAAAAATCCTTCTTGCCAATAAAAAGGGAATATGTTAATATTTACCGGGTAAATAGAAAAAAGGAAATTCTCTTTGCCGCCGGGTAAAGAGTGAGAGGCGTCTGTACCCACACCGAAGGCCATTGAAGGTGTGGAGTTACAGGCGCTTTTTTTTCTGGAAAGGACATATAATGAGAGATAATCACATAATAAGAAATTTTTTTAAGTATGTATCGATGAATGTAATGGGAATGATTGGATTATCCTGTTATATTCTGGCTGACACCTTTTTTATTGCAAAGGGAATGGCTTCCACAGGATTGACGGCATTAAATCTGGCAATTCCGATTTACAGTCTGATCAGTGGAATCGGACTGATGATCGGGATGGGGGGAGCCACCCGCTATTCCATTCGTAAGGGACAAAAAAGAGAGGAACTGGCAAATGAATATTTTACTACCTGTGTGAGGGGGACACTGGCTTTTTCCCTGATATTGGTAGCTTTGGGACTGTTTTTGTCAGAGCCGATCACAAGGATTCTGGGCGCAGATGCTCAGGTGTTCGATATGACCAACATTTATCTGAAGGTGATTCTTCTGTTTTCCCCTATGTTTATGATGAATCACGTGCTTCTTTGCTTTACCAGGAATGATGGAAAGCCAAGGCTGGCTATGATTGCTATGTTGTCTGGAAGCTTTGCCAATATCATTCTGGATTATGTATTTATTTTCCCTTTAAAAATGGGAATTTTTGGTGCGGTTCTGGCAACTGGATTTTCTCCGGTTATCAGTATGCTTGTGCTTTCTACCGCATGGATGAAAAAGAAAAATGGATTCCATATAAGAAAAACAGAGATTTCTCTGAAAAGACTGCTGGATGTAAGTTCTCTTGGCCTGCCTTCCCTGGTAACGGAGCTTTCTTCCGGGCTTGTGATCATTGTTTTTAATTTTATTATTCTGGGACTCATGGGAAATACCGGTGTGGCTGCCTATGGGGTGATTGCCAATATTTCTCTGGTGGTGGTGTCCATGTTCAATGGCGTGGCACAGGGAATGCAGCCGCTGCTCAGCCACTATTATGGAACCGGGGAAAAACATCAGGTCAATAAGATCTTTGCCTGTGGTACAGTGGCGATTCTGGTGATCTCTGCAGTGATCTATGGTTCCATTTGTATCTGGAATGGAGATATTGTGGCAGTGTTTAACAGTGAGGGCGATTCTTTGCTGCAAACAACAGCAATGCAGGGGATGCTGCTGTATTTTCTTGCCTGCCCATTTGCAGGATGGAATGTAATCACAGCTGTTTATTTTACTTCTGTGGATCAGCCTCTGCCGTCACATATTATTTCTCTTATGCGAGGATTTTTTGTAATTCTTCCGGTAATCTTCCTTCTTTCTTTTGTAGGAGGAATGACCGGAGTATGGCTGTCCTTCCCCGTGGCGGAGGGAATCACTGCTCTGTTTGCAGGCTTTTGCTTCTGGAAACGTATGCGAAAGGCTTCCAGGTCAAATCTTAAAAGTTTGTAAAAAGACAATTCAGATTACAACTTGAGAAAAATATGTGCTATAATGGGGACACTGGCAAAGACAGATGATGGAGGATGATATTATGAAGAAAAAAAACATATTAGGAGCATTGTTGTTAAGTACCTGTATGGCGGTTTCAGGACTCACACCTGTTTCCGCAGATGCAGTGAAGGTAGTGACCATGGGTGCAGACCTGACACAGGAACAGAAGAATACCATGATGCGGTATTTTAAGGTAGATTCCAATCAGGTACAGACCCTTACCATTACCAATCAGGATGAGAGAGATCGCTTAAGCGCTTATGTGCCCCTGGAGCAGATTGGAACCAGAACTGTAAGCTGTGCTTATGTAAAACCAACACAGTCCGGTGGAATCAAGGTTCGTACAGCGAATTTGAACTGGGTAACCTGTAATATGATTGCGACCACACTTTCTACCTCCGGTGTTTCCAACTGTGAAGTCGTTGCTGCCTGCCCCTTTGAGGTATCCGGTACCGGCGCCCTGACTGGAATTATGATGGCATATGAGACAGCCAGCGGAGAGAAACTGGATGAAACCAAGAAGGAAATCGCCACAGAAGAGCTGGTGGTGACTGGGAAACTTGCAGAGCAGGTTGGTCAGAATGACGCAACCAATATTATCAACCAGGCGAAGCAGCAGATCATCCAGAATAATGTTCAGGATGCAGATGAGATCTATAATATTGTAGTCAATATTGCGGAACAGAATAACACACAGCTTGGTTCCGAACAGCTGGATAAGATCGTTTCTCTTCTGGAGGAGATTGCACAGCAGAATTATGATTACGAACAGATGAAAGAAACTCTGGAAAATGTTTCCCAGAATGTTTCCGGTGAACTGGGAAATTCTGATGAAGTGGAAGAAGTTCCGGAAGATGAGGACAGTATCATTGCTGACCTGGATGAGAGCATCCTGGGTGAAGATGTAATTGCCGGTTCCACAGAAGACCCGACTCTGGAGGAAGAGACCAGACCAGAAGAAGAGATGAACAGCTCTGAGGATGATGTAACTATGGATCCGGACATGGACATTGAAGGAGAAGAATTACCGGAAATGGAAGAAGGAACCGGAGAAGAAGAGATTCCGGAAGCTGAGGGAGAAGGAACCGATGGAGCAGAGGAATTAAATACCGATGCCCTTGGAGAAGAAGCGAAGGCTCAGTTTGACAAGGCGAAGGCATTTGCAGCAGGAGAATATGAAGGCGACAGCGCATCTCTTCAGTCTGTGATGGGAGAAGATGCAGCAGCAACGGTAACTCTGGATGCAGAGACAGGAGCGAAAGTAAGCAACAGAGTCCTGAAGGATTATCTTAAGATCCTGACAGAAGGCACAGAAGCATATGTTCCAGGTGAAAACGATATGTATCTTTCTACGGAACTGAATATGATCGATTCTGCTATGAAGAAGGTCTTCAGACAGGAAGAAACAGAGGAAGAAGATCTTCTGATAAATCTTTCTGAGGAAGAGAAACAGACCCTGTATCAGGAAACAATGAAATTCTTTGAGGCGCTGTATGGAGAGAGTTCTGTTTCCTATGAAGAAGAAAACTATGATGCAGCAGAGCTGGGAGAAAACACAGAGGTGGAAGAATACACCGAAGAGATTCCGGCAGAATAAGCAGAAGGAAATGTATAAAAACATGAATTTTAATATTCGGAGGGCACGTCCTGGTGACGTGCCCAAAATTATGGAAATTATGAAAGAGGCAAAAGAGGATCAGAGTCATCCTCAATGGTTTGTGGCAGATGAAGAACCCTATGTGCGTGAGCATCTGGATACCAAAGGCTTTGTTGTGGTTGCAGAAACGGAAGAAAAAGAACTGGCCGGTTTTTTTCTGATAAAATATCCGGATGACCAGGATCATCTGGGGGATTTTCTTCATTTTTCCAGGAAGAAAAAAGAAAAGACCGTTATTATGGATTCAGCAGTGGTGGCCAGGAAATTCAGGGGAAATGGTTTGCAGGGAAAAATGCTGGAAGGAGCGGAAGCATTCCTGGACCCTCAGAAATATCCTTATCGGATGTGTACAGTTCATCCTCAAAATCAGTACAGTCTTCAAAATATGCGGAAGCATGGATATGAGGTGATGGATACGGTCACCTGTTATGGGGGACTGCCCCGCCATATTCTTCTGAAAGAAGAACTGTCCCTTTAAAAATAGTTGAAATTGGACATTGAAAGAAAGACAGTTTTCGGGTATCCTAAGGGCACAAAACAATTCAGGAAGGAATGTGACGGATATGAACAAACAGAATGGAAAAATAATGAAACTTGCAGAAACAGCCCTTCTGGCGGCATTGTGTTTTGTCTCTTTTACTTTTTTGCAGATTAAGATACCGGTGCCTGGCGGGGATGCCACTTCTCTTCACATTGGTAATGCATTTTGTGTACTGGGAGCGCTTCTGTTAGGCGGATGGTATGGCGGACTGGCAGGCGCCATTGGAATGACCATTGCAGATCTGATGGACCCGGTTTATATTGTGGGAGCGCCAAAAACCTTTTTGTTGAAGCTGTGTATTGGTCTGATCACAGGACTGGTTGCTCACAAAATTGCAAAAATCAACGAAAGCCAGGATAAGAAATATGTCTTTAAGTGGAGTGTTCTGGCGGCTGTGGCAGGACTGGGATTCAATGTAATTGCAGACCCAATTGTGGGATATTTTTATAAGCAGTATATTTTGGGACAGCCACAGGAGATGGCACAGGTTCTGGCAAAAATGAGCGCAGCAGCTACCTTTATCAATGCAGTGGTATCTGTGATCCTGGTGGGATTTTTGTATAATGCGGTACGCCCGGCTTTGATTAAGATGCAGCTTATTTCTGTGAAACAGAAAACGGCGTAAGGATACAGAGCATGGTTTTACGTATATATTATATAGAAGGAATTTTTCAAAACAGCGTGGGAATGTAAGACTCCCGCGCTGTTTTTTTCCCTGGAAACGTGAACTTTTTGTGTCTTTGGTGTTTTACTGGAAAATTAAAAAATTCTGTGATACAATATAGGATAATTTGTTTGAGAGGAGAATGAGCATGGGCGTTGCAGTGGTAACACTCAAAAAGGGAGAAGGCCGTCTTTTGAAATCCGGTGGAATGTGGATTTTTGACAATGAAATCGGCAGTGTAATGGGAAACTTTGAGAACGGGGACATTGTTCTTGTGCGGGATTTCGATGGATATCCCATGGGAAAGGGCTTTATTAACACTAATTCCAAAATTACAGTCCGGATGCTCACCAGAGACGAAAATCAGGAGATTGATGAAGAATTTTTCAAAAAAAGGGTACAGAATGCATGGGAGTACCGAAAAAAAGTGGTAGATGTCAGCAGTTGCCGCCTGATTTTTGGAGAGGCAGATTTTCTTCCGGGATTTGTGGCGGATAAATTTTCTGATGTGCTGGTGGTACAGTCACTGGCTCTTGGAATAGACCGGTGGAAGGAAGTTCTTATCAGGAGTTTGAAGGACTGTCTGTTGGCAGATGGAATCTTTATTAGGGGCGTGTATGAACGAAGCGATGTAAAGGTACGCAGACAGGAAGGCATGGAATTATACAAAGGTTTTCTTGGACCGGAATTTTCCACGCTGGTGGAAATTGAAGAAAATGGTGTAAAATATCAGGTAGATATCAAGGATGGACAAAAAACCGGATTTTTCCTGGATCAGAAATACAACCGTCTGGCAATTCAAAGGCTCTGTAAGGATGCCAGGGTTTTGGACTGTTTTACCCACACAGGCTCCTTTGCTTTGAACGCAGGAATCGCAGGGGCGCAAAGTGTGCTAGGCGTGGATGCTTCTTCCCTTGCTGTGGAGCAGGCAACCGCCAATGCGAAGCTCAACGGTCTGGAAGATCGGGTGAAATTTATCTGCGAGGATGTTTTTGAACTGCTTCCGAAACTGGAGGAGAAAGGCGAGAAGTTTGATGTGGTAATTCTGGATCCCCCTGCATTTACCAAATCCAGAAGTTCTGTGAAAAATGCAGTGAAAGGGTATCGGGAGATTAATCTTCGGGCAATGAAGCTGGTGAAGGAGGGCGGTTTCCTTGCCACATGTTCCTGTTCGCATTTTATGACATATGAACTTTTTACACAGACCATTGGACAGGCAGCCAGAAACGTACATAAACGATTGCGCCAGGTGGAATACCGGACTCAGTCGCCGGATCACCCTATTTTGTGGTCCTCAGACGAATCTTATTATCTGAAATTTTATATATTCCAGGTGTGCAGCGAAGCATAAGGAAAAAGGAGAGAGAAATATGAGTTTTCGAGAAATAAAAGCAGAAGAGCTGAACATGAATCCTTTTACAAAAATCGGGAAGGAATGGCTTCTGATCACTGCTGGTACAGAGGAAAAATGCAACACCATGACTGCAAGCTGGGGCGCAATGGGTGTGATGTGGGGGAAAAATGCCCTGACAGTTTACATCCGTCCTCAGAGATATACCAAGGAATTTGTGGATCAGGAGGAAACCTTTACCGTATCAGTGCTGGGAGAGGAATATAGAAAGGCGCTGAATTACTGTGGCACAGTTTCCGGAAAAGGCATTCAAAAAATCAAGGAAGCCGGACTTACTGCCTGCAAGGTGGAGGATACTATGGCAATCCAGGAGGCAGATCTGGTTTTTGTCTGCAAAAAAATGTATCATGACAACATCCGTCCGGAATGCTTTGACCAGAAGGAAAACGAAGAAAGATGGTATCCGGAAAAAGATTACCATACCATGTATATTGCAGAAATTACCAGAGTGCTGGTGAAAGAATAAAATCAATGTGAAAGGGATAGAAATACAAATGAAAGAAAAGTTTATCAGATTCATGCAGGGACGTTATGGGGTAGATCAACTCTCCAAATTCACCATGGGAGTTGCACTGGTAAGTATCATCCTGGCAATGTTTACCAGGAGAAGCTATCTGGGTTCGCTGTTGGATATGGTGGGACTTTTTGCCATTGTTTATACCTATTTCCGGATTTTTTCCAGAAATATACAAAAACGTTACAGGGAAAACCAGAAATACTTATCTATGACAAGTAAGCTCCGCAATCGTTTCCAGAGAGAAAAAAATATGATGGAACAAAGAAAGACACATCATATTTATTCCTGTCCAGGATGTGGACAAAAGATCCGTATTCCCAGAGGAAAAGGAAAAATTGAGATCAAATGTCCAAAGTGCGGCACCAAATTTGTAAAAAAGAGTTGATGAAAAATGTTTGGATATGTAGTTGTAAATCAACCGGAAATCAAGATTAAAGATTTTGACGAATATCGTTCCTTTTACTGCGGATTGTGCAGAGAACTCCGGGAACGTTTCGGGATATCGGGACAGATCACCATATCTTATGATCTGACCTTTGTCCTGCTTCTGTTGGACGGGCTTTATGAACCTCCGGTGAGAAAAGGAAAAACACGCTGTGCCGTTCATCCGGTCCGTACACAGAAAGTAAGAAAAAGCCGGATTACAGAATATGCGGCAGATATGAACCTGATCCTTACCTATTACAAATGTCTGGATGACTGGAATGATGAAAAAAAATTCAGCCGTCTTTGCTTTGCAAAACTGCTGGAAAAGGGAAACAGAAAAATAGAAGCCTCATACAGGCAAAAAGTGCATAGGATCGTTTCTCTTCTGGAACAGCTTTCCGCATGGGAACGGGCAGGCGAGACAGATATTGATAAGATGTCCGGCTGTTTCGGAAAGATTATGGAAGAGATTTTTGCCTACCAGAAAGATCATTGGGAGCCTTCTCTTCGACGCATGGGTTTTTATCTTGGAAAATATATTTATCTTCTGGATGCCTATGAGGACGTGGAAAAGGACGTGGAAAATGGAAATTACAACCCGTTTTCCCAGGACTATATAATGGAAGGGTTTGAAGAGCAGGTACGTAAGCTCCTGCTTATGATGCTGGCAGAAGCCTGCAGAGAATTTGAAAAGCTTCCTATACTGAGACATGGAGATATATTGAGAAACATTCTCTATTCTGGAGTCTGGACTCGATTTGAGACAGTAAGCAGGGAGCGGAGGGAAAAATGGGAGAAAGAACATGTTAGATCCATATAGTATACTGGGTGTGTCCAGAGATGCATCCGACGAAGAAATAAAAAAAGCATATCGCCGGTTAAGCCGAAAGTATCATCCAGATGCCAATATTAACAACCCAAACAAAGATCAGGCAGAGGAGAAATTTAAAGAGGTTCAGCAGGCATATGAACAAATTATGAAAGAGAAGGAATACGGATCCGATCCATATGGCTATGGGGGCGCAGGCTATGGCGGATATAGCGGCTATGGCGGTTATGGCAGAGAGAATACCGGATATCAGGATGAAGAAAGTATTCGCAGGCAGGCAGCGGCCAACTATATTCAGAGTGGTCACTATCAGGAGGCTATGAATGTGCTGTCCTCTCTTTCTCAGCACAATGGACAGTGGTATTATCTGTCTGCAATGGCCAATATGGGGCTGGGAAACAATGTGAATGCCCTTAACCAGATCCGGGAAGCAGTACGCCTGGAACCGGATAATATGCAGTACAAAATGCTTCTCCAGAGAATGGAAGGCGGAGGAACTTGGTATCAACAGCAGCAGGGCCCCTTTGGGGGAATGCCGGCATCCGGAGATAGTTTTTGTATGAAACTCTGTCTGGCAAATATGGTATGCAGCTGTTGTTGTCCAGGAGGCGGCATTTATTGTTGTTGACAATCCCGGTGGAGAGTATTAATATGGTAAAGTGCTAAAAGTCATGACTGAAAGGTTACGGAAAAGTTAAGACCATAGGAGGATAAGACAATGAGTATTCGTATTGGAATTTTGGGCTATGGAAATCTGGGAAGAGGCGTGGAATGCGCTGTAAAACATAACCCGGATATGGAAGTGGCTGCGGTATTTACACGCAGAGATCCGGAAACTGTAAAAATCCTCACTGAGACCGCAAAGGTATATCATATTGACGAAGCGGAAAAGATGAAGGATCAGCTGGACGTTCTGATCCTGTGCGGAGGAAGCGCTACGGATCTTCCGGAACAGACTCCGAAATATGCGCAGTGGTTCAATGTAGTGGACAGCTTTGATACACATGCAAGAATTCCGGAGCATTTTGAGAATGTAGACCGCGTAGCTAAGGAACATGGTCATGTGGGAATCATTTCAGTAGGCTGGGATCCGGGTATGTTTTCTCTGAACCGTTTATATGGAAATGCAATCCTCACCAATGGTAGAGACTATACCTTCTGGGGAAAGGGCGTCAGCCAGGGCCATTCCGATGCCATTCGCCGCGTAGAAGGCGTGAAGAACGGAAAACAGTATACCATTCCTGTGGAGGAAGCCTTAGAAGCTGTTCGCAGAGGCGAGAATCCAGATCTGACCACAAGAGAAAAACATAAAAGAGAGTGCTTCGTTGTAGCGGAAGAAGGCGCTGATCTTGCAAGAATCGAAAATGAAATCAAGACTATGCCAAATTACTTCGCAGATTACGATACTACAGTTCATTTTATTTCTCAGGAAGAATTTGAACGCGATCACAGCAGAATTCCTCACGGCGGTTTTGTAATCCGCACGGGAAAGACCGGATGGAATGAAGAAAACAGCCATGTAATCGAATATAGTTTAAAATTGGATTCCAATCCGGAATTTACCTCCTCTGTAATCGTAGCATATGCAAGAGCAGCATATCGCATGAGTCAGGAAGGACAGAAGGGCTGCAAGACCGTATTTGATGTGGCGCCGGCTTATTTAAGTTCACTGGATGGAGCAGAGCTCCGCAAAACACTTTTGTAAATTGTATACAAAAAAGGGATAAAACTGACTTTCGGTTTTATCCCTTTTTTACATATTATTTACGGAATTTTGTGAAAATCATTTCCTGGTTGACTTGGAAATAGGATTGTTATATAATGAGGACATAAAGTTGTAACAAGATTGTAAAAAAACAGAATGAAAGAAAAGGAAGGTAAGTATGCAGAACGTATATAAGAAGTTTAGAATCTGGGGGCTGCTTCTGTTTCTGATTGTTTTTGTTGCAGCAGCAACGCATATGTCTACGACTGAAGTACAGGCTGCGAATAAAACCGGATTTCAAACCATTAACGGTAAAACATACTACATAGATCCTGATGGATCTAAGCACAAAGGCTGGTTGGAACTTAACGGAGTGAAATATTACTTCGACAGCAAGACCGGCGTTCAGTGTAAAGGATGGCTGAAGGACAGCAAGGGCAACAAGCGTTATTTTACCAGCAAGGCAGGTGCCATGGTCACAGGCTGGCTGGAAAACTCCAAAGGTCAGAAACGCTATTTTGATCCGAAGACCGGCATCATGAAAACGAAATGGATGACCTTAAATAACAAGAAGTATTATTTCTACAGCAAATCCGGTGTTGCTGCCACTGGTTTCTTAAAGGACAGCAAGGACAACACCAGATATTTTTACAGTGAAGCATGCCACATGGCAACCGGTTGGCTGAAGAACTCCAAGGGCGAGAAGCGTTACTTCGAGAAAAAAGACGGAGTAATGGCTACCGGTTTTAATGAAATTGATGACAATACCTATTATTTCTACAACGGAAATGGTAAGATGGCCACTGGATGGGTAGAAAATAAAGACAAAGGTATCAAATACTACTTTGATCCGGATACTGGAATCATGTACACCGGTAAACATACCATCGACGGTAAGGAATATGTCTTTGCAGAGAATGGTGTTTATACACCGGATGTTCCCACTGTGCCAAGTGATAAGCCTACTGGAAGCAAGACCATTAAGAATTATCTCTTAGGTGCTGTGCAGCCGGTTGGACAGGCTCTTTATGTATGGGGCGGCGGCTGGACTGATTCCACCAGAAAGGGTGTCAGCCCAATCTGGAAACAGTGGTATGCAAGTCAGAGCAGCAGTTATGATTACAACAATTATAAGGATTTAAGTACCTCTACCAGACAGAAAGGTCTGGACTGCTCCGGATTCGTAGGCTGGGCAGCATATCAGGTTATGCACACAAAATCCGGCGTTGGCTCCGGTTATACCGTAGTTGCCAATGACGTTGGTTCTTACTATAAGTCCAAGGGTTGGGGAAGTATTCTCACTCAGGCAAATCTGGCAAGCTCCAATTACACACTGAAACCTGGTGATGTGGGCTATAACAGCGGACACACCTGGATCGTGATTGGACAGTGCAAAGATAAGAGTGCGGTTATTGTTCATTCTACTCCAAATGCAGGATGTCAGATCTCCGGTACACCGACACCGTCTGGCGCATACGGAAGCCAGGCAATTGCGCTGGCAAAGAAATATATGTCCAGATATGCAGGTTACAGCAAGTATGGTTATCATACTTCCAGCGGTAACTACATCCGTAACGGTAATTACCTCAGATGGAACAGAAGCACACTTTCTGATCCGGACGGATATCTGAATATGACAGCAGATCAGATTCTGGCAGATATTTTTGATTGATCTAAATGTAATACAATTGTAATATTTTAAAGAGAAATGAAGTTTTAGAAGAAGGAACCTGAAGGATTGGGTTCCTTCTTTTTTTCTGCTTTAACAAGAGAAATTCAGAGATTATCACTGGATTAAAGAGGAAACGAGCAGTTTGCGCCAGGATTGATTTCAAATACATTACTAAATGTTACAGAAATTTAAAGTTTTTATAGAATAAGGGTTGCAAACTAAAAAACGATGTGGTAATATATAAAAGAACTTGAGCAAGATATTTCAAAAATGTTAAGAACAGATAGAATAGAAATACGAGGGTGAACGAATCATGAAAAAAAGAATGGTATGTCTGACATTGGCACTTATGATGTGTATGACTCAGGTAGTCAGTGTAAGTGCTTCCAGAGAAGAAGAATTAAGAGAAGAACAGGCGTGGACAAGCCAGCAGCTGGATGCCACCTATGCGAAGATTGATGAACTCTGGTGGGCCAAGGAACAGCTGGAAAGCGAGATTGCCACTCTTGATGCCAACCTGGTAGACGTTATGGTATCCATTGATGTTCTGAAAACAGACATTGCAAATAAGGAAACTTCCATTGCGCAGACCAAGGATGCCCTGGGAAAAGCCCAGAAGGCTCGTGACAAGCAGTATGAGGCAATGAAGCTGAGAATTCAGTATTTATATGAAAAAGGTGGAAACGATGCCTGGTTCCAGATGATGCTTAATGCAGAAGACCTTTCTGATCTTCTCACCAAGGCAGAGTATACACAGCAGCTTTACGAACAGGACAGAGAGAGCCTGAATAAATACGTAAACACCATTGAAGAAGTGAAGAAGCTGGGCGAACGTTATGAACAGGAGAAGGCAGAGCTGGAAGGCATGAAGCAGGAATACGAGGCAGAATCAGCAAACCTTCAGTATCAGTTAGATGAGAGACGGGCTGCTTCCGCAGATTGTGATAATGAAATTGCTTATGCACAGCAGATGGCAACAGAATATGCCAACCTGATCATGGAACAGCAGGCAGAAATCGAACGTCTGGAAGCTGAGAGAATTGCAGCAGAAGAAGAGGCAAGACGTCAGGCAGAAGCTGAGGCAGCAGCCGCTGCAGAAGAAGCAGAGAATGAAGAAGCGGTATCCTATGATGAAGAAGGAAATGCTTACAATGAAGACGGCGAACTTGTAGAAGATAGTTCAGAAGTAGAATATGACGAGTATGGCAATGTGATTGACAGCGCCAATACTGTGACCGATACATCACAGTATACAAGCGCTGGTTCTGGTTCCGGATCTTCTGTAGTAGATTATGCAACACAGTTTGTAGGAAACCCATATGTATGGGGTGGAACAAGCCTGACAAATGGAGCAGACTGCTCTGGTTTCGTTCAGAGTGTTTACTCAAACTTCGGAGTAAGCCTTCCAAGAACCTCCTATGAACAGCAGAATGCAGGAACAGAAGTTTCTTATGCAGATGCACAGCCAGGAGACTTGATCTGTTATGGCGGTCATGTGGCAATTTATATGGGAGATGGCAAGATTGTACATGCTTCCAATTCCAGAGATGGAATTAAGGTCAGCGATAATGCTGCATACAGAACCATCCTTTCCGTAAGAAGGCTGGTATAAACAAAAGACATAAAAAAGAAGGTCAGCCGACCTTCTTTTTTTGACTTTGGTGTAATGTGAAAAGGATACCGGATATCGGTTCGCTTTATTTCCGTTTTTTTGTGAGCTCTGCAAGCTCCTGATATTTTCCGGTAATATAGCCGTAATTATCTCGTTTATGAGGAAGCTGGCAATTGGTACAATCCTTTAGCCCTTCTTCCGTATAACGGAAATTGCCCCCGCATTTCTCGCCAAGGGCATAGAGAGGACAGTAGCAGAACAGACAGTTAAAGTTGTCCGGATCAGCGCCCTTGTGACAGGGAAAATATTCACAGTCCTTGTGGCTGAAATAAGCGTACTGCTTTCCCTTCCAGTATTTTTCTTCCATAATTCAGATCCTCCATACATTTCCATAGATTTTCTCTCAGTGAAAGGCCAGGTGGAGTATTTTCCTGGTAAATAAAAAATCGACGTGAGATAACGTCGAAAATTCGGAGGGTGCGACACTACTTCGGGGTAGAAAATGCGTTGTTCATTTGCGGAGGGAACGATGCATCCGAAGCAGTATCGCCTGCCATTTAATCATGTATAATTCATATGAACAGGCGTATTCCATAAAAAATGCCTGCTTCGATAAGCAGACAACGTCTTGAAACTGCGGATTGTTTCAAAATTGGTTGTTACACTTTACACGGAAGCTTCACCTCGCCATACCAAGCAGGTTTCCTGACTTCAGAATCATAGCGGCTTCTCTCCTTCTCATACCAACGGTACAATGGATCACGAGAAGATACTCCTCTGTTACAGTGACCGGATCGCTCAGGACTTACACCTGATTCCCTTTTCTGTCTGTTTAGCGGAACAGACAGCACTTCGTATGTTCAATATGGAATTATACTAACCATAGTGTAGCACTGTCCCATGTGTCTGTCAACTAAAAAGTGAAAAATGGATAAAAAAAGTTTTATTTCCAAAGAGAAGACAAAAGTACAGGAAAAGACTTTGTATATTTTTCATAATTAGGAGTATTTGTTTTTGTGGAAAAATCCGAAGTGAAAAAAAAGGAAAGGAATAGGTTGACAGGATGGAAGGAGAATGCTATAGTAAAGCTACAAGTTGAAACGATTCAAATTTCAAAAAAGAACTTTTTCAGAATGCACCTATGGCTGGTGCATAAAAAAATGAAATAATATGAAACGTTTCAAAAACACAAAGAAACTTATTTTTTTAAGGAGGACATTTACTATGAAGAAAAGAATGGTAAGCATTGCAGCAGCTGCCGCACTGGCAGCTACCACCGTTACCTTTGCACCGGCAACCGTATCCGCAGCAGATCCTGTGGAGTTAAGCATCTGGGTACATGAGACCGATGCATCGGAAGAAGGAAAGCTGTATGCAGCTCTGGTAGAAGAATTTAACAAGGCAAACGAAGGAAAATATCATGCCACCATCACTCAGATTGCAAGAAGCGGGGATGCAGGCGGATACGACGATAAGGTGAATGCAGCAATCTCCAATGGTGGTCTTCCCGATGTATTTACTGTAGATGGAGTAACTGTTGCACAGTACGCAGATGCATCTGCCATTGTTCCAATTGAAGAATACTTTACAGAAGAAGAATTAAGTGATTTCAACCCGTCTATTATTCAGCAGGGAACTTACCAGGATGAGTTATATACACTTGGCGCCATGGACTCCTCTGTGGGAATTTTCTACAACAAGGATATGTTTGAAAAGGCAGGAATTGAACCGGCTACTCCAGAAGATCCATGGACTTTACAGGAACTGGAAGATGCAGCAGCGAAGCTGACTACAGACGATTGCTTTGGAATCACCATGTCTCTGGATGCCAAGGATGAAACTGTGATCTATTTCTTCCTTCCGCTGATTTATTCTCAGGGAAGCAACGTACTGGATGAAGATGGAGAAACAGCAGAAGGCTTCTTAAACGGAGATGCAACCAAGAATGTATTTAACTGGATCAAAGAAATGGTGGACAATGGATATGCAAGCGCCACACCTGCAGAGAACAGCTTTGAACTGGGACAGGCGGCCATGGCGCTGACTGGTTCCTGGGAACCTGGAAACCTTGCAAAATTTGATATCAACTGGGGCCTGATGCCAATGGCAGTTTACGATGAAGAATCAGAACCGGCATCTGCCTGCGGTTCCTGGACATTTGCCATGAGCAGCAACTGTTCCGATGAGAAAAAAGAAGGCGCAGCAGAACTGATTCGTTTTATGACCAGCACAGATGCAGGAAAGAGAATGTATGAAGCCAATGCAATGCCACCTTCCAGAGGAACTGCATTTGATGAAATCGAAGCATTTAACGAAGAACCGTTAAGCGTATTCAGCTATCAGCTTCAGAATACCTCCAAGGCAAGACCGGTTTCCATTTATTACTCCATGCTTAGCAATCAGTTTGCAACAGCAATGCAGAATGTACTCACAGGAATGGATGTGGAGGAAGCCCTGGATCAGGCTGTAGAACAGTACAATTTCCAGGCAGATATTTACTAATCAAGAAAAAAAGACGTCAGGGGCTGCTGAACATGCAGCAGCCTCTGATGATGCGAGGAGGGAAAATATGAAACCGGCAAAGAAAAAAATGACAAAAGAAGCCTGGACAGGTCTGGCATTTATTACACCTGCCCTGATCCTTCTGTTTGTGTTTCTGTTTATTCCGTTTTTTATGACGGTTGGTTACAGTTTCACCAATTATAATATTCTGAAACCAGATCGAATGGAATTTGTAGGTCTTAAGAATTTTATCAGACTGACACAGGATACCGTATTCTTAAAAAGTATTGTAAACACCTTTGTCTTTGTAATCTTGGTAGTTCCTCTTCAGGTATGCCTGGCCCTGGGGCTGGCGCTTCTGGTAAACCGGAAACTGAAAGGAATTTCTGTTTACAGACTGGCATTCTTTGCCCCAACCGTTCTCTCTCTGGTCGTTGTTTCTATTTTATGGACTTATATTTACAATCCCAATAATGGATTGTTGAATTCCCTGCTGGGAAGCGTGGGAATTGGCCCCTTTAAATTTTTGAATGATCCCAAGACCGCAATGCTTTGTATTGTTATTCTGTCTGCATGGCAGGGCTGTGGATTCCAGATGATGATTTTCCTTTCCGGACTTCAGGATATTCCCAAGCATCTTTATGAGGCAGCAGCAGTGGATGGAGCAACAAAATGGCATCAGTTCTGGCATATCACCATTCCGGGACTGAGGAATATCACAGTGTTTATTTCTTTGTCAATTGTAGTCAGCGCATTCCAGCTGATCATTCAGCCCATGATGATGACTGCGGGAGGTCCTCAGAATTCCACCATGACCATTGTATACGAAATTTATCAGACTGGTTTCAAATACAATAAGATGGGATATGGTTCTGCCATGGCATTGGTATTTACTGTGATGGTACTGATTCTCACATTGATTCAGAACAAACTGACAAATAAGAGCAATGAAGATTAAGAGGAGGGAAAAAATGGAGACAAAAGTATCGTTACCGAAAAAAATAGGGATGTACCTCATGTTGACTGTGATCGCACTGATCTTCATGTTCCCTCTGATCTGGATGGTTGTTTCTTCTTTTAAAGATGATGCTATGATTTTCTCAGACATTACAAGTCTGAAAGCGTTTTTACCGGCTTTTAAAGAAGATGTGTTTTTTAACTATAGAGAAGTAATGAACCGCCTTCCCCTTGTTCAGGCGATGTTAAATTCTTTCAGCTATATTATTGTAATCATTGCGCTGGGACTGGTTGTGAATTCCATGGCAGGTTATGCCTTTGCCAGACTGCATTTTCCTAAGAAAAACCTGATTTTTTCCATTATCCTGGGTGTTATGATTATACCGGCGCAGACAGTTATGCTTCCTCAGTTTTCCATTATCTACAAGATGGGGCTTTCCAATTCTTATCTGGCTTTGATTCTTCCGGCAATTGCAAGTCCTATGTATATTTTTCTGTTTCGACAGAATTTCATGGGAATTCCGGAGAGCATTGAAGAAGCGGCAAAACTGGATGGCGCAAGCGCATTCCGAACCTTTTTCCAGCTGATTATGCCCCTGGCCAAACCGGTATATGCTACCGTAGCGATCCTTGTTTTTATTGCGTACTGGAATGATTTCGTATGGCCGGTTATGGTGATTTCTGATTCCGGTAAACAGACCATTCAGATGGCTTTGAGCAGTCTGTTTAGTATTCAGCCGGTAAATTATGGCAATGTGATGGCAGGACTTACCATTGTTACCATTCCGGTACTGATTATTTTCCTGAGCCTTCAGAAATATTATGTGGCAGGAATTGCATCTACAGGTGCAAAGAACTAGTAGAAAGGTTGAGAAAAATGCAGATAAGAATTGATAAGCCATATTTATGGATTCCCACAGATAAACATGAGAGAGAAGAAAAACTGCATTTTTATCTGGACGGAGAAAAAATCCATGAGGCAGATATTTGTCTTGGAACAAAAGAAAAGGGATATATGACCTATATGGATGTTCATAAATATCTTGGAAAGACCGTGGAAATCCAATGTGGCAGTGAAGAGAAATTACAGGAACTGTTTTGCAGCGGGGAGCTTCCAGCAGAGGAGTATCCATATCGCCCCTTACTGCACTTTGCTCCCAGAAGCGGCTGGCATAACGATCCCAATGGGATGATTTACGCCGATGGACGATACCATCTGTTTTACCAGTGGAATCCTTATGGGGTGACCTGGGGGAATATGCACTGGGGACATGCAGTAAGTGAAGATCTAAGCACCTGGGAAGATTGGGGTCCTGCCCTTGTTCCGGACAAAAATGGAACCGTGTATTCCGGATGCGCCATTCAGGATCATGACAATGTATCCGGACTTGGCAAGGATGCGCTGCTGTTTTATTACACAGCGGCAGGGGGCCGAAATCAGTGGTCAACAGATGAGGGAAATCGGTTCTGTCAGAGACTGGCCTATTCTCTGGATGGGGGTAAAACTCTGAAGCTGACAGAACATGTATGTGTTCCTTTTGTGGTAAATGAAAACCGGGATCCGAAGGTGTTCTATCATGAGGAAAGCCAGGGATACATCATGATCCTTTATCTGGATGGCAATGCATTTGCCATTTATCGTTCAGACAATCTTCTGGACTGGAAGGAAACACAGAAGTTTGAAATTCCTGGAATGTGGGAGTGTCCAGATCTCTTTTCTCTTCCGGTGAAGAACCAGCCAGGGGAAAAACAGTGGGTATTCTGGTCCGCAGACGGATATTATATGGTTGGGGATTTTGATGGATATCAATTTCTTCCCAGAGAAGAGCGGAAAATGGCATACAGTTCCAGACTTCCCTATGCAGCTCAGACTTTTTCCGGTACAGGAGACCGTGTCATCAGTATGGCTTGGCTTCGGATGAAAAACACAAGAGGAAATTACTGTGGCCTTATGTCTCTTCCAACTGTATTATCTCTATATAAAGAGACCGATGGATACCGGATCTGCTTTGACCTGGTGGAAGAGCTTTCCAGAAGAGAAGAAGAGTGGAAGACCCTGGATGGTATGGAAATCTGTTCCAACGGGAAAGGAATTCGTCTCCTTCTGGAATCAGATGGGACACAGACAGGAGAGTGGCGTTTGAACCTTGGAAAACTCCGTGTCAGTGTGGACTTTACAAATGGAAGTATCTGCGCTCTTCAGGAGGATGGCTGGACAGTGGCTGCCCAGGCCTTCTTTGAAAAAGAAAAAAAGCAGCAGATTTCTATGATCATTGATCAGGAAGCCATTGAATTTTTTGCAGAAGATGGTAAAATCTATGGTGTGGCAGAATTGGAGGAAAACATTCTGGGAAAAAGACTGATTGTGACAAGTTCAGAAAGTCCCCGAGTTTCCTGCCGTTGGTGCACATATAAAAATGACTGAAAAATCAGAGGATTTTGGAATCTAGTTGGAGAGTTTTATGGCGACAATTAAGGATGTAGCTTTGGATGCAGGAGTGGCAGTAGGTACGGTATCCAAGGTGATCAATGGACAATATGTAAGTGAAAAAAACAGGCAGAAGGTGGAAGCGTCTATTAAGAAGCTAGGGTATCAGATGAATTATTACGCCCGTGGACTGAAGACCCAAAGAACCAATACCGTGGCAGCGATTGTGCCGGATATTGTGAATCCCTTTTTTGCAATCTGGGTTTATCATATTGAACAGGAGCTTTATCGCCATGGATATAAAATGCTGCTTTGCAGTACACAGGGAACAGTAGAAAAAGAAGCCGATTATTTTAAGATGGCATCTCAGAATAAAGTGGATGGAATTATCTGTGTTACGTATCGGGATGCAGATTCTTATGTAAGTGAAGAAATTCCTATTATTTCCCTGGACCGTCATTTTGAGAAGCGGGTAAGCTGTATTGCTTCTGATAATTATCATGGAGGGGAGCTGGCAGCAGAGAAGATGATTTCCACAGGAAGCCGGAATCTTTTGTATCTTAGAACCGGTTCGCCCACAGGAGAAACCATGAAAAGGGGTCTTGGCTTTACCGATGTGTGTAAAGCAAAGGGGATTCCCTGCCAGACATTGGATTTGGGAGATGATTTTGATCTCTTTGAGGATGGAGCAAGTTCCATTGATGAAGTTATCTGTGATTTTCTGGTGGCAGCCAGACGATCTGGAAAAATGCGCTATGACGGAATTTATACCAGTACAGATTCTCTGGCCTATATTCTTCACCGGCAGATGCAGAAGCTGGGAATTCCTGTTCCAGAAGAGGTGCAGATTGTAGGGCATGATGGGATTCGGTGGATGAACAGAGGCGGATATATGGTATCCACCATTGTGCAGCCCATTGAAGAAATGGCAAAAAAAAGTGTGGAACTGATTTTGAAAAAAATTCAGGGAGAAGAGATAGATACTCTGACGATTCTGCCGGTACGTTTTGCAGATGGAGGAACAACAAGATAAAAAAAGATGCATCTTTGCTTGAAAAACAGCAGAGGATGCATCTTTTTTTGTCAGACAGAATCAGATATGTTCCTGGAGAAAAACTTTCAGGCGCGGTAGCTGGTTGTTATAAATCAGATGCTCTGGAAACATTGCCTGATGTACAAATTCTGAGCTGTAGGTGAAATCACCAATATGCTGGATGCCATGGCTGTCGCTGGAAAGAAGGATTGGCGCCTGATATTTGATACAGCAGGACAAAAGCTCCAGATTGTTGGCTGAAGTATCTCCCCGGTAACCATAGGGAGCCAGGGACGCCTCATTAATTTCCAGAAGTACATAGTGTTCTTTTGCACAGGCAACCAGAGTATCGTAATCCACAGGATAAAGGGGATGGTCACAGTGACCAAGAAGTTTGACATGGGGATTTTCCATGGCTCTGGTGAATGCCTGGGTATTTTCTGCACAGGAGCCGGGTCTGTAATTCTGGGCATGCATACTGGCGATGGCATAATCCAGCTGCTCAAGAAGTTCGTCTCCAAGGTCCAGAGTACCGTTGGAATCCAAAATATTCAGTTCCGCTCCATATAATAAATCAATTCCAAATCGCTTTTTGGGAGAAAAGGTCAGGCTGCGAAAATAGGAAGGGGTACCGGCGCCCAGAGTAGCAGGGCCGTGGTCTGTGATACCAAGAAGCTTTAAGCCTTTCTGTGCAGCTGCTTTTGCCATATGGGATATTGTGCAGGAAGTTCCATGACCGCTTGCAATGGAATGGGTATGCATATCAGAAAGATACATCCATTTACGCTCCTTTCTTAAAAAAAGTTCCTACGATTTAGTATGACAGAGGAAAAAGTTATTGTCAATACAAAATAAAGGAGAGACAATAAAAACAAAGGAAAAACACATACAAAAACCACAAAAAACCACATAAATAAAAGATGAATTATGTTGGATTTTGTTGACATTACCAACCTGGGGCGGTATAATGAATTTATATGTATACATGGCGGAAGAGGGGAAAACGGGGAATGCGGATATCCATGAAGGACAGGCTGCGGAGAGCCTGCAAGGTTGGATTTTCTTGTGACTTCTAAATTTTACCCGCTGTGAGAAAGGAGAAATATGGATTCATTTATCCAGACAGATATTCCGAAGACAGCAAGAATTACCAGACTGGTGGATCACCTGTACGAGAATATGCCGGTGATTGAGTCTGCAAGAGCGAAGCTGATCACAGAATCCTATAAGGAAACCGAAGGGCTTCCCATGATCACCCGTCGTGCCAGGGCCTTTGCCCATATTCTTCGTCATATCCCTATTATTATTCGTGACGACGAATTAATTGTAGGAAGCAGCACCCTTGCGCCAAGAGGCTGCCAGACCTACCCGGAATTTTCTTTTGAGTGGCTGGAAGCAGAACTGGACACGGTGGAAACCAGAAGTGCGGATCCCTTTTATATTGCAGAAGAAACAAAAGAGGAGCTTCGCAAGGTACATACCTACTGGAGGGGAAAGACCACCAGTGAACTGGCTACCTCCTACATGGCGCCGGAAGCGATCCGCGCCATTGAGCACAATATTTTTACACCGGGCAACTATTTTTATAATGGTGTTGGCCATGTAACGGTGAAGTACGAAGAGGTGCTGGCGATCGGTTATGAAGGGATTATGGCCAAAGCTCAGGCAGAACTGGAAAAGTGTCAGGTGGGCGATGGAGATTATGCCAGACGTTCCCGCTTCCTGGAGGCAGTGATCTTAAGCTGCCAGGCAGTGATGGAGTATGCGCAGAGATATGCACAGCTTGCTTATCATATGGCTGAAGAATGTGAAGAGCCAGAGAGAAAGGCAGAACTTCTTCAGATAGCCAGAAACTGCAGCTGTGTTCCGGCGAAGGGGGCTTCTGGTTTTTATGAGGCTTGCCAGTCCTTCTGGTTTGTACAGCAGTTGATCCAACTGGAGTCCAGCGGTCATTCCATTTCTCCGGGACGTTTTGATCAGTATATGTATCCTTATTATAAGAAGGATCTGGAGCAGGGAACGATTAGCAGGGAGTTTGCCCAGGAACTGATGGACTGTATCTGGGTGAAACTCAATGATCTGAATAAATGCAGAGACGCGGCTTCAGCAGAAGGCTTTGCAGGGTACAGTCTGTTTCAGAATCTCATTGCCGGCGGCCAGAATAAGGATGGGGAGGATGTGACCAACGATCTGTCCTTTATGTGTATTCAGGCATCTATGCATGTACGGCTGCCGCAGCCCTCTCTTTCTGTGAGAGTTTGGAACGGTTCGCCCCATGAATTTCTTATTAAGGCGGCTGAGCTGACCAGAACAGGAATCGGTCTTCCGGCCTATTATAATGATGAGGTGATCATCCCGGCCTTGCAGAATCGGGGACTTACTCTGGAGGATGCCAGAGAATACAATATCATTGGCTGTGTGGAACCACAGAAGGCAGGAAAAACAGAGGGATGGCATGATGCCGCATTCTTTAATATGTGCCGGCCGCTGGAACTTGTATTTTCCAATGGAATGGATAAGGGAGAACTGGTGGGAATCCGTACCGGTGAAGTTACAGAGATGACCACCTTTGACCAGTTTTATGATGCTTACAAGAAACAGATGGAATACTGCATTTCTCTTCTTGTGAATGCGGATAATGCCATTGACGTGGCTCATGCAGAAAGATGTCCTTTGCCATTTTTGTCCAGTATGGTGGATGACTGCTTAAAAAGAGGAAAAACGGTGCAGGAAGGCGGCGCCGTATATAATTTTACCGGTCCTCAGGGATTTGGAATTGCCAATATGGCAGACTCCCTGTTTGCAGTAAAGAAACTTGTTTTTGAAGAAAAAAAGATTTCCATGGAGGAACTGAAGGAAGCTCTGATCTGGAACTTTGGAAAAGGACTGGATACACAGAGCCTGCAGGATATGACAGAAGGAATCCTCAAGGAATTCGTTCGCCATGGAAAAACTGTGGATGAAGAAACCGTTTCTTCTATTATAAATGTGCTCCGTGACATGCATCCGGATCAGGAAAAAACAAGGCGTTACGAAGAAATCCATCAGATGCTGGATCAAGTGCCTAAATTTGGAAATGACATTCCGGAAGTGGATTATTTTGCAAGAGATGTGGCATACACCTATACCCGTCCTCTTCAGAATTATAAAAACCCAAGAGGAGGACAATTCCAGGCAGGATTATATCCGGTATCAGCGAATGTGCCCCTGGGAGGACAGACTGGCGCTACGCCAGATGGACGTTATGCCCATACTCCGGTGGCAGATGGAGTTTCCCCATCTGCGGGAAAGGATGTCAATGGTCCTACGGCAGCAGCAACTTCTGTATCAAGATTGGATCATTTTATCGTATCCAATGGAACATTGTTTAATCAGAAATTCCATCCTTCTGCATTGTCAGGAAGAGAAGGACTGGAGAAGTTTGTGGCTCTGATCCGTTCTTATTTTGACCAGAAGGGAATGCATATGCAGTTCAACGTTGTGGACAGAGAAACCCTGCTGGACGCACAGGAGCATCCGGAGAAATATAAACACCTGGTGGTGCGCGTTGCAGGCTATAGCGCGCTGTTTACAACCCTTTCCCGTTCCCTTCAGGATGATATTATCCGAAGGACGGAGCAGGGATTTTGAAGAAAGGGATAATCATGGATTATTTGGAAAGAAAAGGCAGGATCTTTGATGTCCAGCGTTATTCTATCCACGATGGGCCTGGAATCCGTACGATTGTGTTTCTGAAGGGATGCGTCCTGAGATGCCGCTGGTGCTGCAATCCGGAATCCCAGGAATATGCTATTCAGAGTATGATGGTTCAGGGGGAAGAAAAAGTCATAGGCAGAGATGTTACGGTCAGAGAGATGATTCAGGAAGTAGAAAAGGACCGGGCTTATTATTACCGTTCCGGAGGAGGGATGACCCTTTCCGGAGGCGAATGTCTTTGCCAGCCGGAATTTTCCAGAGATCTTTTGCGGGCAGCAAAAGAACGGGGGATCTCAACGGCTATTGAAAGTATGGCTTGTGCCCCCTATGAAAAGCTGGAATCGCTGCTCCCTTATCTGGATTTATATCTGATGGATATCAAACATACCGATTCAGAAAAGCACAGGAGATTTACCGGGAAATCCAATGAATTGATGTTGGAAAATGCCAGAAAGGTAGCGCTTTCCGGACAGACGGAACTGGTGATCCGGGTTCCGGTGATTCCTACATTTAATGATTCAGTGGAGGAGATACAGGGAATCGCTTCTTTTGCTTCAACCCTGCCAGGTGTGAAGAAGATTCATCTTCTTCCTTATCATCGCCTGGGACAGGATAAATATGCGGGGCTTGGAAGAGGATATCCTATGGAAGGGATTCAGCCTCCCGATATGGAACATATGGAAACACTGAAAAAAGCCGTTCATGGGATTTGTTCCCTGGATTGTCAAATTGGTGGATAAAAAACAATAAAAACAACATGGAAAAACCAACAAAAACAACATGAAACAACAGGTTCTACTTGACTTCTCAAGGGAAATGAGTTAAAATCCCTTTAGAAATAAAAATAAACCCAACACGATTCTGCCATAAATTGACAGAATCAAAAAACCAAAGCGCTTAAGGAGGAAGAAAGCATGGTAAACGAATTTGAAATCAAAAAACAGATCTGTGACATCGGTAGAAGAATCTACAACCGCAACATGGTGGCTGCAAACGACGGTAACATTTCCGTTAAGTTAAACGACAATGAATTCCTTTGCACACCAACAGGTGTATCCAAAGGTTTCATGACACCAGAGTATATCTGTAAAGTGGATGCGGAAGGAAATGTAATCCAGGCAAACCCGGGCTTCAAACCATCTTCTGAAATCAAAATGCATATGAGAGTATATCAGAAGAGACCAGATGTTGGTTCTGTTGTACATGCTCATCCTGTATATGCAACATCTTTTGCAATCGCAGGCATCCCGCTGACACAGCCGATCATGCCGGAAGCAGTTATCGCACTTGGATGTGTTCCGATCGCTGAATACGGTACACCTTCCACAAACGAAATTCCGGACAGACTGGAAAAATACCTTCCATATTTCGACGCGGTTCTTCTGGAGAGCCACGGAGCACTGACCTGGTCTACAGACCTGAACGCTGCATACATGAAAATGGAATCTGTTGAATTCTACGCTCAGCTTCTGTATCAGAGCAAACTGCTTGGCGGTCCTAAGGAATTCGACAAAGAAACAATCCAGAAACTGTATGAAATCAGAAGAAAAATGGGTCTTCCAGGAAAACATCCGGCAGATCTGTGCCTGAATAAAGATGGCCTGAACTGCCACAACTGTGGCGGATGTATGGTTGCTCATGCAGCAGAAGCAGAAGCAACTACAGCAGACGCTGATCTGGTAGCAAACATCACAAAACAGGTAATGGCTCAGTTAGGTCTGAAATAAAAACGGAAACAATTAAAGGAGGACAATCTCATGCCAATTAGTGAAAATATGGTACAGGAAATTGTACAGGAAGTTATGGCGAAAATGCAGATTGCGGACGCTCCGGCCGGAAAACATGGCGTTTTTAAGGATATGAACGAGGCTATCGAGGCTGCAAAAAAGTCTGAGACAATCGTGAAAAAAATGTCCATGGACCAGAGAGAAAAGATTATTACCTGCATCCGTAAAAAAATCAAAGAAAACGCAGAAGTTCTGGCTCGTATGGGAGTAGAAGAAACCGGAATGGGTAATGTTGGAGATAAGATTCTGAAGCATCATTTGGTAGCGGATAAAACTCCTGGTACAGAAGATATCACCACTACTGCATGGTCTGGAGACAGAGGTCTGACTCTGATTGAAATGGGACCTTTTGGTGTAATCGGCGCCATTACTCCATGTACAAACCCAAGCGAAACCGTTCTTTGCAATACCATAGGAATGCTGGCAGGTGGAAATACCGTTGTATTTAACCCACATCCGGCAGCGATCAAAACTTCCATTTATGCAATCAATCTTCTGAATGAAGCTTCTCTGGAATCCGGCGGTCCGGACAATATTGCGGTAACCGTAGAGAACCCAACTCTGGAAACCAGTGATATTATGATGAAACATAAGGATATCCCGTTGATTGCCGCAACAGGAGGACCTGGCGTGGTAACTGCGGTTCTTTCTTCCGGAAAACGTGGAATCGGCGCTGGTGCCGGCAATCCTCCGGCTCTGGTAGACGAAACTGCAGATGTCAGAAAAGCAGCGCAGGATATTGTCAATGGATGTACTTTTGATAACAATCTTCCATGTATTGCAGAAAAAGAGATCGTTGCAGTATCTCCTATTGTTGATGAACTGATGCATTATCTGGTTACAGAAAATGATTGTTATTTAGCTTCTGAAGAAGAACAGAAGAAACTGACAGAAGTAGTTCTTGCAGGAGGAAGACTGAATCGTAAATGCGTAGGACGCGATGCCAGGACACTCCTTTCCATGATCGGAGTAGAAGTACCTGCAAATATTCGCTGTATCGTATTTGAAGGTCCAAAGGAACATCCGTTGATCGCAACAGAACTTATGATGCCGATTCTTGGTGTCGTAAGAGCAAAAGATTTTGATGATGCAGTAGAGCAGGCTGTATGGCTGGAACACGGCAATCGCCACTCTGCCCACATCCATTCCAAAAACGTTGACAACATCACAAAATATGCGAAAGCAATCGATACCGCAATCCTTGTTAAGAATGCACCTTCTTATGCAGCTCTTGGATTTGGCGGAGAAGGTTACTGTACATTTACCATCGCCAGCCGTACAGGAGAGGGCTTGACCAGTGCAAGCACTTTTACCAAGAGAAGACGCTGTGTAATGTCTGACAGTCTTTGCATTCGATAATCAGGAGGAAGACAAGATGGATATGAATAATGTTAATATTGAAGAGATCGTAAAACAGGTTCTTTCCGGTATGACCGGTAAAACTCCGGCAGCTGCACCGGCTGCTGCATCATGTGCAGCTCCCGCATGCAAGGCAATTCCAAAAACTGCAAGAGTTGCTATGCTGACAGGACTGGAACATTACGAGATCAAAGAATTCCCAATTCCAGAACTGGGAGATGACGATATTCTCGTTAAAGTAGAAGGCTGTGGAATCTGTGGAACAGATGCTCATGAATTTAAGAGAGATCCGTTCGGCCTGATTCCGGTAGCTTTGGGACATGAAGGAACCGGTGAAATCGTGGCAATGGGTAAAAACGTAAAAGTAGATACCGCCGGAAAACCGGTAAAGGTTGGAGATAAGGTAGTTACCTGTATGATCTTCAAGGATGATCCGGAAATCACTATGTTCGATCTGAACAAGAAAAATGTAGGCGGCGCTGATGTATACGGATTACTTCCAGATGACGATGTTCATCTGAATGGATGGTTCTCCGATTATATCTTTATCAGAGGCGGACAGTTTGGCTCCACATTCTTCAACGTAAGTGATCTGGATCTGGATTCCCGTATTTTGATTGAGCCTTGCGCTGTTTTGATCCATGCAGTAGAAAGAGCAAAAACAACAGGAATTCTTCGTTTCAACAGCAGAGTTGTGGTTCAGGGATGTGGACCGATTGGTTTGATCTGTATCGCAATTCTTCGTACCATGGGTATCCAGAATATCTGTGCAGTAGACGGCGAGCAGAAACGTCTTGATTTTGCTAAGAAGATGGGTGCTGATATGACTGTAAACTTCAAGGATCATCAGGGAATTGAAGCTCTTGCAGGTGCAGTGAAGGATGCGTTCGGCGGACATCTTGCAGATTTTGCATTCCAGTGTACAGGTTCCCCTGTTGCACATGCAAACATCTACAAATTCATCCGGAACGGCGGCGGACTTTGTGAGTTAGGTTTCTTCATCAATGGTGGAGACGCAACCATCAATCCGCACTTCGATATCTGCTCCAAAGAGATCACAACCGTAGGTTCCTGGGTATATACCCTGAGAGACTATGTGACAACCTTTGATTTCTTGAAGAGAGCGAAGGGAATCGGACTTCCAATGTCTGAACTGATCACAGACAGATTCCCGTTGGAACAGATCAATGAAGCACATCAGACAAATCTTGCTATGACTGGTCTGAAGATCGCAATTATCAATGAATAATTTGCGGCTGTAAAGGAGAAGCAGTATGGCAGAAGCTGTAGGAATTTTGGAAGTGTTTGGGCTGACCACAGCCTTCGTGGCAGGGGATGCCGGATGTAAGGCAGCCAATGTACGCTTGGAGGTTTTTGACAAAAATAAGCCGGCCAACGCAGACAGCCTGCCGGTACCGCTTTTGGTCTGTGTAAAGTTCCGCGGAAGCGTAACCGATGTAACTGCAGCGGTGGAAGCCGGAATAGAGGCAGCGAATCAGCTGGCCGGAGTGGTACAGCATTATGTGATCCCGAATCCGGAAGAGGGTACGGTAAAAATGTTAAAAATCAGTGCTTTGGATAAAAGCTGATCTGAGCTCCGAAGCATTTAAATACTTAGAGAATGAAAATTCAGGAGGAATGAATCATGGCACAGGAAGCATTAGGAATGGTGGAAACCAGAGGACTTACCGCTGCGATTGAGGCAGCAGATGCAATGACAAAAGCAGCAGAGGTTTCTTTAGTTGGAACAGAAAAAATCGGTTCCGGTCTTGTAACTGTTATGGTTCGCGGTGATGTCGGAGCTGTAAAAGCTGCAGTAGAAAGCGGAAGCGCAGCAGCATCCAGACTTGGCGAATTAGTTGCAACACATGTAATTCCAAGACCACACACAGACGTAGAAAAAATCCTTCCAGGAATCTGATTCAGCAATGAGCCATGGGCAGGATAGAACATGAGGACTGTGCAAGTTCGCTTGCAAACAACCTTCATGGCAGATCCTGTATAAGGCGATTTGGGTAGATTTATAATTGATTTAAAAGGAGTTCGCTCATGGGTAAATCATATGGTTTTATTGAGATCACTGGTGTGGTAGCGGCAATTGATGCCCTGGACATCATGTGTAAAACTGCAGACGTTGAGCTGGCGTCATGGGAGCGTAAGCTGGGCGGACGACTGGTTACCATTATTATTGAAGGCGATGTTGCAGCTGTCACAGAAGCTGTGGAAGCAGCGGTGGCAAATGCGATCAAGAAACCGGCGTGCTATGCAGTAATTGCCCGTCCACATGAAGAAATCGTCAAGATGGTGGAATTAAGTGCAAGTCGATGGAAAAACAAGGAACAATAGGGGGATGAACCATGGCTGAAGAAAAAAAAACAACAGCGAAAAGCACAGCCCCTAAAAAGGCAGCGGCTCCCAGAAGAACCGCGAAAACAGCGGCAAAGGCAGCGGCCAATGCAGACACTGTAACAAAAACAGAGATAATCAAAACAGAACAGGAAGCCCCTGTAATTGTTAAGGAGGAAAAAAGAATGACACAGGAAGCATTAGGAATGGTGGAAACCAGAGGACTTACAGCAGCGATCGAGGCAGCAGACCAGATGTGTAAAGCAGCAAACGTTGCTTTAGTTGGAACAGAAAAAATCGGTTCCGGTCTTGTAACCGTTATGGTTCGCGGAGATGTAGGAGCAGTAAAATCTGCAGTAGAAAGCGGAAGCGCAGCAGCATCCAGACTTGGTGAATTAGTTGCAACACACGTAATCCCAAGACCACATACAGATGTAGAAAAAATCCTTCCGGTTTTAAAATAACTAGAAAGCGGGTGTACTCTTGGAAACGAAGAATATTGAATTAATTACAAAAATGGTAATCGATGCTCTGGATAAAAAAGAGGATCAGGGTAATGGCTTCATGGTTCCCATCGGAGTTTCCGCAAGACACATTCACTTGACACAGGAGCATGTAGAAGCATTGTTCGGACCTGGATATCAGCTTACCAAGAAGAAAGAGCTGATGGGAGGCCAGTTTGCTTCCAACGAAACGGTTACCATTGTGGGATTAAAGCTTCGTGCAATCGAAAATGTACGAATCCTTGGTCCGGTTCGTAAAGCATCCCAGGTTGAGGTATCTGCGACAGATGCCATCAAGCTTGGTATGAAGGTACCGGTTCGTGAATCCGGCGATGTAGCAGGAAGTGCTCCTATTGCCATTGTAGGACCAAAGGGTGCCATTTATCTGAAAGAGGGCTGTATTGTGGCTATGCGTCACATTCACATGTCTCCGAAGGATGCTCAGGCAGCTGGTGTCAAAGACGGTGACATCGTTTCTGTGAAGGCTGACAATGAACGGGGAACAATCTTTAATCATGTAAAGATCCGTGTACATGACAGCTTTACTCTGGAAATGCATATTGATACAGATGAAGCAAATGCAGCACAGATTGCCACAGGCAATACAGTTACGATTATAAAATAAAAAGAACATTCCTCCAATACAGCCGGTGGCTTACGCCACCGGCAATGGAGGTTAAAGAGTTAAAGTAAAAATTCAGGCAGAAAAGAAAAAATGCGGAGGCTCATATGATTGTAGGCAAAGTAGTTGGAAGCGTGGTTTCCACGCGGAAGGATGAAAAATTAATTGGACAAAAATTTATGATTGTTGAGCCAGTGCATCATATGAAAGCTGACCTCAATCAGATTGTTGCCATCGATGTGATCGGGGCAGGAATCGGAGAGTATGTATTGGTGGCACAGGGAAGCGCAGCACGAATCGGCTGCGGCGTAGAAACAGCACCGGTTGATGCGGCCATTGTAGGAATCATTGATGACGGTGCAGGATTGGAGTAACGCCATGGAAATCAAAGAATTACAGAAAATTATACAGGAGAATGGTGTAGTAGGTGCCGGTGGAGCCGGATTCCCTACTTACGTGAAAATCGATGAGCGTGCAAACACCATCCTCATGAACTGTGCAGAGTGTGAACCTTTACTGAAGTTACATAGACAGTTATTAGAGAAACACGCGTATGAGATTATGAAAACATTCCATATGATTGCAGAGACCGTAGGCGCCTCTGAAGCGATCATTGGAATAAAAAAATCTTATGTACAGACTATTCAGGCTTTAGAGCAGCACATCGAAGAGTTCCCCAATATGCGGATTCATCTTCTGGAAGAAGTGTATCCCATGGGAGACGAAGTTGTACTGATCTATGAGGCGACCGGACGCGTGGTAAGACCAGGCGGACTGCCCATTGAGCAGGGAGTTGCCGTATTTAATGTAGAAACCATCTACAATGTTTACCGCGCAGTGGAAAAACAGAAACCGGTTACAGATAAATACGTGTCTGTGGTAGCAGAAGTCAGCAATCCGGTTACAGTAAGAGTTCCTCTTGGCTGTACCCTGGATGAAGTAGTTGCACAGGCAGGAAACGTAACAGTGAAGGATCCCGTATATTTTGTGGGAGGCCCTATGATGGGACGAATCGGAAGCGGTTCTGAACCTGTTACAAAAACAACGAATGCAATTCTGGTTCTTCCAAAGGACCATGTCATTGTAATGAAGAAGCAGAGATCTTCTTCCATAGATTTAAAGAGAGCGGCATCCATCTGTTGTCAGTGTAACACCTGTACAGATCTTTGCCCGAGAAATAACCTGGGACATCCCATTGATCCGGCTCTTTTCATGAGAGCAGCATCCAATGGAGATTTCAGAAACCTGAATCCATATCTGGATGCAAACTTCTGCAGTTCCTGCGGTGTATGTGAAATGTATTCCTGTCCTCAGAGTCTGGCGCCGAGAAGCCTTCTGGCTGATATGAAGGGCGGACTTCGTAAGGCAGGTGTAAAACCGCCTCAGGGGGTACAGGCAGCGCCGGTACCATCCGCGAGAGAATTCCGCAAAGTTCCGGAAGAACGATTGATGGCTCGTCTGGCTCTGACCAAATATGACAAAGACGCACCTATGGATGAAACACTTGTGGCAGTTCCAAAGGTGAAGATTTTGTTAAGCCAGCATATCGGTGCTCCGGCACAGGCAATTGTAAGCGTAGGCGATGAAGTGACAAGAGGACAGATGATCGCAAAACCTGCCAATGGTTTAAGCGTAGGTATTCATGCTACCATCTGTGGTAAAGTAACAGAAGTGACAGACCGCCACATTGTAATTGCAAGAAATTAGAAAGGACGTGCAGAAAATGAGTAAAGCAATCGGAATGATTGAATTTAAAACCACCGCCACTGGTATCACCGCAGCAGATGCCATGGTGAAGACATCTGAAGTGGAGATCGTTGAAGCGCAGACCGTATGTCCGGGAAAATATATTGCAATTATTACCGGAGATTTAAGTGCGGTCAAAGCAGCTGTTGACGCAGCGGTAACCACTTATGAGGACAAATGCATCGACAGCTTTGTTCTTGGTAACCCACACGAATCCATTTTCCCGGCGATTTATGGAACTACAGCAGTAGAAGAAATCAGCGCCCTTGGAATTCTGGAAACCTATGATGCAGCTTCTATTATTGAAGCCGCAGACCAGGCTGCAAAAACAGCAATCGTAGATCTGATTGAACTTCGTATTGCCAAAGGTATGTGTGGAAAATCCTATATGCTGATCACAGGAGAAGTTTCTGCAGTGGAAGCGTCTATTGAACGGGCGAAAGAACTTGTTGCAGAAAAAGGCATGTATCTGGATTCTTCTGTCATTGCCCATCCAGACAGACGAATGATCGACAATATCTTATAAAACCAGACAATTGTAGTGCAAAAGGAAGTGGGCAAACAAAATGCTAGCATTAGAAAGACGTAATTTAATTCTGGAAAAGCTGCAGACGGAAAAACGGGTTGTAGTCAGCGAACTGAGCCAGCTTTACGATGTCTCAGAGGAAACCATCCGCCGGGATCTGGACAAGCTCGAAAAAGAAGGGCTTGCCACAAAGAGCTATGGCGGTGCAGTGATCAATGAAGATGTCAGTATTGATTTGCCCTTTAATGTACGAAAAAACCAGAATGTAACAGGAAAACAGCTCATGGCGGAGATTGTAGCTTCCATGGTTCAGGAAGGGGATCATATCTTTCTGGATGCCAGTACCACAGCTGTTTTCATTGCAAAAGCCCTAAAAGAAAAGGAACGTCTGACCGTAATTACCAACTCTGTGGAGATCCTGATCGAACTTTCGGATGTATCCGGGTGGAATATCATATCCACAGGGGGCGTAATGAAGGAAGGCTATCTGGCATTTCTGGGATCTCGTACGGAAGAGGCCATTCGTTCCTACTATGTGGACAAGGTTATCTTTTCCTGTAAGGCCATGGATCATCAGCTTGGCCTGATGGAATCAAAAGAAGCCTTTGGAACCACAAAAAAAGCCATGATGACTTCCGGACGCAAAAAAATTCTGGTGGTAGACAGCACAAAATTTGACCAGACCGCATTTTCCATAGCAGGAAGCTTGCGGGATGTGGATGTGGTCGTGACAGATCAGAAGCCTTCTGAGAAATGGATGAACCATTTTGGAGAGCTAGGAATCCAATGTATTTATTCCAAATGATCTGAGACTACAGAAAAAAGGAGCAATTGAGTATGAATACCTTTGAAATGAAAACAGTCATTCATTTTGGTGAAAATTCTCTGGACAGACTGAGGGTACTTCCTTATAAAAGAGTCCTGATTATCACCGATCCTTTTGTGGTTCAGAGCAAAATGATCGATTTGATCACTGCACCTCTGGATAAAGGTGGAATTCAGTATGATATTTTCCATGATGTGGTTCCGGATGCGCCGGTGGATAAGATTGCCAATGGAGTTGCAAAGTTCCTGCAGTATCAGCCCGAAGCAGTTGTGGCAGTAGGAGGCGGTTCTGCAATCGATTCTTCCAAGGCAATCCGTGAATTTGCGTTGAAGATCAATCACTATGGAGAAGTAGGACTGATTGCCATTCCTACAACCAGCGGTACCGGTTCAGAGGTAACTTCCTTTGCTGTTGTCAACGATACAGAAGCCAAAGTGAAATATCCACTGGTATCTGACAGTCTGACAGCAGATGAGGCGATTCTGGATGCAGAGCTGGTAAAAAGCGTTCCTCCTGCCATTACAGCAGATACAGGAATGGATGTTTTTACCCATGCGCTGGAGTCTTATGTAAGTGCAGGACACAATGAGTTCTCTGCTGCACTTGCAGAAAAATCCATTGAAATCTGTGGAGTATTCCTTCTTCGTGCTTATCTGGACGGAAGTGATATGCATGCCCGTCAGAAAATGCATGTAGCTTCCTGTCTGGCAGGACTTTCCTTTAATACAGCAGGCTTGGGAATTACACACAGTATGGCACATCAGCTTGGCGCGATGTTCCATATCCCACATGGAAGAGCAAATGCCATGCTGCTTCCACACGTTGTTGAATTTAATGCAAATATCAATAAGCACAGCAAGAGCCAGAAGGAATATCTGCCTTCCGTAAAGAGATATTCCAATATTGCTCATATTCTGGGCTTAAGTAATTATAACAAAGTAATGAGTGTTCGTTCACTGGTAAACTGGATTCAGTTTATGCAGAAGGAAATGAACATTCCGCTGACCATACAGGAATTGGGTACGATTACCCCGGATGCTTACTTTGCAGCCATTGACAAGATGGCAGATGCAGCTCTTGCAGATGCATGTACCGCAAGTAATCCAAGGGTTCCTACCAAGGAAGATATCGTTAAGATTTACACAAAACTGTGGTCATTCTAAAAAAAAGGAGGATCTGGCGGTTTTGCCAGGTTTTTCTGTATGAAGGATGACCGGTGAGAGGTCAGCAATCTCAAAAATACTTTTCAGGGTAAGGTAGAAAACATGAAAAGATCAAAGAGAATCGAGGCGCTGGATCGAAGAGCAGTCAATAAAGACGGATTCATTGATGAATGGCCGGAAATGGGCTTTGTGGCTATGAAAAGTCCTTATGATCCAAAGCCTTCTATTGCAGTAGAAGGAGGAGTCATTACAGAACTGGACGGAAAGAAGAGAGAAGACTTTGATTTCCTGGATCAGTTTATTGCGGACTATGCCATCCGCATTGACCGTTGTCAGTCCTCTATGGCAATCCCGTCTCTGGAAATTGCCAGAAAAATTGTGGACATCAACACCTCCCGAAAAGAAATATTGGAAATTGTTTCCGGAATCACTCCTGCCAAGATGGTAGAAGTGATTAATTGCCTGAATGTGGTGGAAATGATGATGGGTATGCAGAAAATGCGTGCCAGAAAGGTCCCTGGAAATCAGGCGCACATCACCAACTTAAAGGATGATCCGGTTCAGATTGCAGCAGATGCAGCAGAAGGCGCGCTTCGTGGATTCAGCGAAGAAGAAACCACCATGGGTGTGGCAAGATATGCGCCTTTTAGTGCAATGGCTCTTCTGATCGGCGCCCAGGTAGGACGCCCAGGCGTACTGACACAGTGTTCCGCAGAAGAAGCAACAGAACTGGAACTGGGAATTCGTGGTCTGACCACATATGCGGAGACACTTTCTGTATATGGAACAGAAAAGGTATTTGTGGATGGGGATGACACTCCATATTCTAAGGCATTTTTGAATGCAGCCTATGCATCCCGTGGTCTGAAGGTACGTTTTACCTCTGGCGCAGGATCTGAGGTATTGATGGGAAGCAGCGAGCGAAAATCCATGTTGTATCTGGAATGCCGCTGTTTATATGTAACCAGGGGCGCAGGAAGTCAGGGAATCCAGAATGGTTCCGTAAGCTGTATCGGCGTAGCGGCCGGTGTACCAGCCGGAATCCGTGAAGTAATCGGAGAGAACCTGGTTGCCGCATTACTGGGACTGGAATGCGCTTCTTCCAATGACCAGAGTTTTTCCAATTCTGATATGAGAAGAACTGCAAGAACCATGCTGCAGTTTATGCCGGGAACAGACTTTATTTTCTCCGGATATGCGGCAGAACCAAACTACGATAATATGTTTGCCGGCTCCAACTTCGATGCAGAGGACTTTGACGATTACAATGTTCTCCAGCGTGATATGCAGGTAGACGGCGGTCTTCGTCCTGTTACAGAAGAAGAAGTGATCCGTGTAAGAAGAGAAGCAGGAAAAGCGGTTCAGACAGTATTTAAGGCTCTGGGACTGACAGAAGTGACTGATGAGCAGGTTGAGGCAGTAACCTATGCTCACGGAAGTAAGGATACCTTAAACCGTGATGCAGCATCAGACATTATGGCAGCGGATGATATGATGAAGCGTGGAATCACAGGAATTGATGTGGTGAAAGCTCTTGCAGAAAACGGATTTGAAACTCTTGCAGAGAACATTTTAAATATGCTGAAGCAGAGAGTGATTGGAGATTATATGCACACAGCGGCCATTCTGGATGAACATTTCCAGGTTATGTCCGGTGTGAATACTCCAAATGATTATATGGGACCTGGTACCGGATACCGGGTATCCGGCAAACGCTGGGAGGAAATCAAAGCCATTCCTCACAGAATTGATGTCAACGAATTTTAGGAGGTTGTGCAATGGAAATGAATGAACAACTGATACAGGCCATTACCAAAGCGGTTGTGGAGCAGTTGCAGCACAGAAATGATGCACAGCAGCCTGAAACCGCAGTTCCCTCTGGAAATAAGAATCTGGCGGGAAGAACAAGAATGTACCCGAAACGTTCCTATGCTTCTGCAAGAAAGGCCGAAAAAGGAAGCGATCCTAAGGAAATCGTCATTGGTGTGGGCGCTGCTTTTCAGACAGAAATCACCAAGACCATGGGCGGAATTCCGCTGGAAGAGGTGCTTCGCAATGTGAAGGCCGGAATTGAAGAAGAAGGAATGGTTTCCCGTGTGGTAAAAGTTCTGGATACTTCTGATGTAGGCTTTATGGCATTACAGGCTGCAAAGCTTTCCGGTTCTGGCATCGGAATCGGAATCCAGTCCAAGGGAACAACTGTGATTCATCAGAAGGATCTTTATCCCCTGAGTAATCTGGAACTGTTTCCTCAGGCACCGCTGATGGATTTGGATACCTACCGTAAGATCGGAAGGAATGCAGCAAAGTATGTCAAAGGGGAAAAAGTAACACCCATCGAGTGTACCAATGACCCTATGGTTCGGGCAAAATTCCAGGTAAAGGCAGCTTTGATGCACATCATCGAAACAGAACAGCTGGATCCGGATAAGGGAATGATCGAATGGGAGGGTATAAAATGAGTAATTATCCTTTAGGACAGAATGAGGCCGATACCATTACCTCAAAAACAGGGAAAAAACTCTCTCAGATTACATTAGATGAGGTAAAACGCGGCAATGTGACTGCGGAAGATATAAAAATCTCCACAGAAATGCTGAAACGTCAGGGACAGGTGGCTGCCCAGGCAGACAATCCTCAGATGGAAGCAAACTTTGACAGAGCTTCTGAACTGGTGAACGTACCTGATGAGATCATTTTGAACATGTATAACAAGCTTCGTCCCAACCGTTCCACCAAAAGAGAATTGCTTCTCATGGCACAGGAACTCTTGGAAAAATACCAGGCGCCTCATTGTGCGAAGCTGGTGTTAGAGGCTGCTGAAATTTACGAAAAAAGGGGAATCCTTCTTTGAAACTGATTGCAGGTGTTGATATAGGAAATTCCACAACGGAAGTATGTATCGGCGGTGTGGGAGAGGATGGAAGATTCCATTTCCTCTCCAGCGCTTCCCGAATGACCACAGGAACAAAGGGTACTATTCCCAATGTTCATGGGATAAAAGCTGCGCTTTTGGAGGCGATGGAGGCAATCCGTCAGCCTCTGAGTGCGCTGGATCTGGTGCGCCTTAATGAGGCAGCTCCAGTGATCGGGGATACAGCGATGGAGACCATTACAGAGACCATCATTACGGAATCTTCCATGATCGGACATAATCCGTCCACACCTGCCGGCGCGGGAGAGGCTGTTGGAGAACTTCTTTTTCTGGAAAATATCTGGAAGGGAAAACCGGACATACCCTATATTGTGGTGGCTGCCAGTAAGTTTTCTTATGAGGAAGTGGCGCAGCGGCTGAACCAGCGAATTCCCGAATTGGAAATACGGGGACTGATCCTTCAGGCGGATGAAGCAGTTCTTGTAGAAAATCGCCTGAATAAAGAAATCCCCATTGTGGATGAGGTACGCCACATCCATAAGATTCCGGAAGGAAAAAAAGCAGCCATAGAGGTTGCCCTTCCGGGAAGCAGTATCCGGATGCTTTCCAATCCTTATGGAATAGCGACTCTCTTAGGATTGAATGCAGAGGAAACAAGAACCGTGACGCCCATTGCCAAGAGTCTGATTGGCAAAAGAAGTGCAGTGGTGATCCGTACACCCCATGGAAATGTAAAAGAAAACATTCTTCCGGCGGGAGAGATCACTTTTCATGGAACCAGAGAGAAAAAAGCCAATATTGATGCAGGTGCAGATGCCATTATGGAGGTTTTGAGGGAAGCCGGCGAGATTTATGATATTGACGGAGAGCCCAATACCAACGTGGGGAATATGCTGTCTCGGATCAAGGCAAATATGGAAAATGTAGCTCAGGAAGAAACAAAAGAAATCCGTATTACGGATATTCTGGCTGTGGATACCCTGGCGCCGGTGGAAATTTCCGGTTCTCTGGCAGGGGAAACCTGTATGGAAAAAGCGGTGGGTATTGCCGCCATGGTAAAAACACAGCATCTTCCAATGCAGAAGATTGCACAAAAACTGGAAGAAGAGCTTCACATAAAAGCAGTGGTAGCCGGGGTGGAAGCTGTGATGGCCTCCCTTGGAGCAATGACAACACCGGGAACCCAGCTGCCCCTTGCCATTTTGGATATGGGAGGGGGATCTACTGATGCAGCGGTTCTGGAACCAGATGGAAGTGTTCGCACAACCCATCAGGCTGGAGCAGGAGAACTGGTTTCCATGCTCATTCAGACGGAGCTTGGCCTGCACAGCAGAACAACAGCGGAACAGATCAAGAAATATCCTATGGGAAAAGTGGAAAGTCTTTTCCATATGCGTCTGGAAAATGGCGCAATGCGATTCTTTGAGGAAGCCATAGATCCCAGATATTATGGACATGTGGTACTGCTTGCACCAGGAGAAATGCTTCGGATTGAGGAAGACATCCCCATGGAGCGGATTCTGGAAGTGCGAAGAGAGGCTAAACGAAAGGTATTTGTGAGAAATGCCATTCGTGCGCTGACTGTCGTTGCGCCAGGGCAGAATCTGAGAAATATTTCCAATGTGGTTCTGGTGGGAGGTTCGGCAGAGGATTTTGAAATCCCGGAGATGCTTATGGAAGCTCTTTCGGAGTATCGGATCGTCTGCGGCCGGGGAAATATCCGGGGAACGGAAGGCCCCAGAAACGCAGTAGCGACAGGATTGCTTTTGTCCTATCTTGGAAATCAGGAGGGCTGACTATGGTAGTTCAGAAACCCACCATCATGATCTATTGTCATGAAGCAGATGAAGACCTGCTCAGGGAAATCTGTGCAGGGATTGAAGAAGAGGGGGTACTGTATTCCGTTCAGAACAGGGAAGGAAACCTGGATGATCTGGCTTATGAAGCAGCCTCAGATTCCATGTTAGGTTCCGGGATTGGAATGACCGGATGCAGGATTGCCATGCAGATGCAGCGCCTTCCAAAAGGCAGGAATGTATTTGAACTGTATGCGCCGCGTTTCTGGCAATGCAGAAATTTAGGAGCAAACAGTGCCAGGGCAGTAAAAAAAATGCCCTTTAAAGAAATTTATCAAGAAGAAAAGATGTAACAGCAAAGAAACTACGGGGGATGCCGTTATGAACATATATACAAAGGGCGGAGATAAAGGAACCACTGATTTGATCCGCACAAAAAACGTCTCCAAGTCGGATGACCGCATTCAGCTGGTGGGGACCATAGACGAGCTGACCAGCCATCTGGGGCTTCTGAAAACCATGCTTACGGATCAGGACACCATTGGGATTCTGGAAGAGATCCAGGAGACACTGATCACAGTGATGGCAGGAGTGGCAGACCCTTTTAACAGAGAATATAAGATTTCAGACGAAAAAACAGAACTTCTGGAAGGAGAAATTGACCGAATGGAAGCTTTGTTTGATCGTCCGAAGAAATTTATTCTTCCGGGAATCTGTAAATTGTCTGCTCAGATGGATGTGGCAAGAACGGTTGCCAGAAGAGCAGAACGTGCTCTTGCGGCAGTCAGTGTGAAATTTGGGGCAGATACCGGAACGAAAAAGTATATGAACCGGCTGGCAGATTATCTTTATGTACTGGCACGTTATACGGATGCCAGAGAGGCCGGAAAGGAGGCGCAGAAGGAAGTGGAGGCGGAAAATAAAACAGATGCTTCTGTCTCTTCTTTTGCGGGAAATGGAGCAGCAATGGAACCGATGCAGGGAAATGCAGTCAGCGAAGCAGTGATTCAGGAAGTTTTAAAGCGCATGGGAATACCTGGAAGGATTAATCTGGAAAGTGCCAAAAAGCTGATAGGAATCATTGAAGAAGAAGCGAAGCGTCGGGGAAAACAAGCAGTAATTTCAGTTTGCGGACCCGATGGAAATCCAGTTGCAGTACATGTGATGGATGGCGCTTTTCTGGTAAGCTTTGATGTGGCCATGAAAAAAGCCTATACGTCAGTAGCTGTAAAAATGCCAACCATGGAACTGAGCAAACTGGCACAGCCAGGGGAAACTTTTTATGGTGTGGACAAAATGGATGGAGGAAAGATTGTGATCTTTGGAGGAGGAATCCCCATTAAGGTGGGGGAAACCATTATTGGTGGCCTTGGTGTCAGCGGCGGCACCGGCGAAGAAGATCACAGCCTTGCAGAATACGGGCTGTCCAGACTTCATGAATGCTTATTTTAGTTGAGAAGAAGGTGTCAGCTGACGCTGACCAGAATCGCGCGCCAAGTTTCACGTGCGTTCAGCTTAAAGTAAAAAAGAAACCGGGGAATGGGAAGGGATGGACTTTCTGTTTCCCGGTTCCTGCTTTTTTGAGGAGGAAAAAATGTACGCAGCAGGAATCGATCTTGGAACAACGACCATCAGTGGAGTGGTGATCGATTTGGAAAAAAGAGAATTAAAAAAAGCATATACTACGGAAAGCAAAAGCTTTATAAAAACAGAATATGATTGGGAAAAAATTCAGGATCCAGAGATCATTTTGGCAAAAGCCCAAAAGCTTCTGGATCAAATGTTTGAAGAATACAAGGAAATCCAGGTGATCGGTCTGACAGGGCAGATGCACGGGATTCTTTATCTGAATAAAAAGGGAGAACACATCAGTCCCTTGTACACCTGGCAGGATGGGAGAGGAGAGGAAAAATGCTTTTCCGGAAAAAGTATCTGTGAAGGCTTAAAGGAAGACTTTGGAATCCATGCCTGCACAGGATATGGACTGGTGACACATTTGTACCATGTAAAAAAGGGCCTGGTTCCCAGAGAAGCAGCAGGAATCTGTACCATCATGGATTATCTGGGAATGCGGCTGACAAAAAGAAGGACAGCACGGATGCACAGCAGCAATGGAGCAAGTCTCGGTTTGTATGATGTGGAAACTGCTTCCTTTCAGGAAGAGGTATTAAAAGAAAATGGATGCAATGTGGAAATCCTTCCGGAACTAACAGAAAATGTGGAAGAAATTGGAAGTTATCGAGGTGCTAGGGTGTGTGTGGCGCTGGGAGATAACCAGGCCAGCTTTTTGGGGGCTGTGGAGGATTCAGAGTGTTCTGTTTTGGTGAATATGGGAACAGGAGGGCAGATCTCTGTACTGACAGATACATGGAGAAATCTGCCGGGAATTGAATTTCGCCCATTTTCCCAGGGAAAATATCTGGCAGTGGGTTCTTCGCTGTGTGGAGGAAGGGCATATGCTGTCTTAAAGGATTTTTTTGCAGAATATGCAGAAGCAATGGGGATTTTCGGGGTGGATCACTACGCAGTCATGGATAAACTTCTGGAGCAGGATCAGAAAAGGAAAGAGCCTCTTTTGGTGTCTCCCACATTTTCAGGAACCAGAGAAGAACCGTGGAAAAGGGGCAGTATAACAAATATCTGTGTGGATAATTTTACACCAGGGACTTTGATATATGGCGCTCTGGATGGAATGGCAGAAGAACTTTTTGCCATGTACCAGGCAATGGAAGGCAGTCTTTCCCATCACAAAGATTTACTTGTGGCTTCTGGAAACGGACTGCGAAGAAATAAAGGATTACAGAGAATTATGAGAGAAAAATTCTCTATGAAAATGATTCTGGCAAAATATGAAGAAGAAGCAGCTTACGGGGCTGCGAAAGCAGCTGCTCTTTGGCTGAAGAACAGCTCTTTGAACAGTCAAAAAGGAGTGAAAGAATGAAACAGGAGAGATATATGAAGGGAATGCTGCTGATTATTATAAGCGCATTCTGCTTTGCCTGTATGAATGTGTGTGTGCGATTATCCGGAGATCTTCCTTCGGCTCAGAAAAGCTTTTTTCGGAATCTGGTAGCCGCATTTTTTGCAGCAATTCTTATTTGGAGAAATCATATCAACCTAAGAGTAGAACGAAAAGAGTGGGGAACTCTGGCTTTGCGGTGTATTTTTGGAACACTGGGGATTCTCTGTAATTTTTATGCAGTGGATCATTTGCTGGTGGCAGACGCTTCGATTTTAAATAAGCTTTCCCCATTTTTTATTATTGTGTTTTCCTATTTCGTTTTAAAGGAAAAAATAAAACCTGTGCAGGCGGTTTGTGTGGGACTTGCTTTTATTGGTTGCCTGTTTGTGGTAAAGCCAGGATTTCATAATGCGGCTCTGCTACCGGCTCTGATTGGCGTTGCCGGTGGAATGGGAGCTGGAATTGCATATACCATGGTGAGAAAACTGGGAACCCATGGAGTCAAGGGACCATTGATTGTGTTTTATTTTTCCAGTTTTTCCTGTTTATCAGTGGTTCCATGGCTGATTTTTAATTATATACCAATGACACCGAAACAGGTGGGAATTCTTCTGCTGGCAGGCTTATTTGCAGCAGGGGGACAGTTTACCATTACGGCAGCGTATACCTTTGCTCCAGCAAATAAAATTTCTATTTTTGATTATACACAGATTTTATTTGCAACCATACTGGGATATTTTCTGTTCCAGGAAATTCCGGATAGATACAGTTTTATTGGATATGGATTGATCATTCTGGCCTCTTTTGCCATGTTTTTATATAACAAAAAGGCAGGGGAGAGGTGAAGCGGAATAAAATGGTGGGATACTTATTCTTCAATAAGCGTTGTAATTTTTGATTTGAAAAAATAATTGAACAAAGAAATTACCCTGCCGACACATACCATTGCAAAAATAGTACCGATACCAATCCCTATAAGCTGATGGGCAAAAAAAAGACTGAGTATACAACTGATAAATACACTTGTGATATCTATAACATTTTTTCCTAATCCCATTCCTTTTTTGGATACTTCTCCTATTGTGTGGGCTAGACCATCAGCTGGATTTGGAATTAGATTTGTATTTACCATCATAGCTGCACCAACTCCTGTAAAAAAAATAGCAATAGTAAGAAGGATAAAATTCTGCCAAAATGAAGGAAATTTATTAATAGGAAACATACCAAAAAAGTCTAGTAAAATACTAAATACAAAACTAAATGGAATTTGAAGAATATCTTTCCAGTGATAGTTTGGACGTCGAAGAAAAAATTCTATACCCACCAGAAGTGTATATACAACAAAAGTTGTAGCAGCAAAATTCAAATTCCATATAGAAGAGATTACAAAGGGCATGGAGATAATAGGAGAAACTCCAAGCCCTGTTTTTGTGCTTAAAGTAATGCCAAGAGCTAGAAAGATGCATCCAACGGAATAGAAAAATATTTGAAAACGTATATGTTTGTGATTCATAAATATACTCCTTATTAAAATTCATTTTTTTCTACTGGACGGACAGAAAGATTGCTGCGAATTTTAATAATGGCGTTTGTGTAATAATATTCATGAATAGAAGCAGTACCATTTGTAAGAGCCTGAAACAGGATATCCAGAGGTTTGCTTCCCTGATAATGAGGTTCCTGATCAATAGTAGCTGCAATCACACCTGTTTCTAGGAGTTGTTTCGTAGCAGAAGTACAGTCATTTGAAATTACAGTGATTTTGCGATTACATTCTGTGACAGCGCGACATGCGGCGCTTACTCCGGCAGCAGAAAGATAGAGTGCGTTTATGTTAGGATGATCTTCTAGCATTTTTTGTGTGATTAGATAGCTTTCTACATCGTCATAACAGTTGTTAGAAGCAATACATAATACTTGTGCGAGAGGATAATTTTCTTTGAGAAAAAAGACGTAAAGTGAACGGGCACGATAGAAATAAAAATAAAATGAAAAAATGATAAAAATGTGCACGGGCAAAAAAGGACGATAAAAAAGATAACAAAAATCAGGGAGGAAACAGACATGAAGAAAAGAACAATAGCAGCAATTATTGCGGGAACAATGGCAGTAACAACAGTAGGTGCAGCAATGACAGTACAGGCAGATGACAAAGTTAAAATTGTTACCATTGGCGTGCAGAGTGGAGGATCTTATTGGGGGAATATTGAGAAAGGTTTTACAGAAGCTTGTGAAGAGCTTGGATGGGAAGGTGATTACTGGACTCCGCAGAATGCCGGTAATGATTCAGAAATGGTACAGCTTGCAGAAAATGCATTAACACAGGGGTATGATGCAATTTGTATGGAAATTAATGATTTAGATATGTATGGAGATGTGATTACTCGTGCAAAAGAAGAGGGGGTAAAGTTAATTTCGCTGACAGATGTAGGAGAAGAAAACTGTGATGCATTTGTTGGAATTGATTCTTATGCTAGTGGGTATTCACAGGGAGAAAAGATTGCAGAATTTGCGAAAGAAATGAAATGTGATGCTATAAATTATGTGACTCTAATGTCTACTACAGATAATGCATCTCAGTTGAAAAATAGAGAAGGAATTGCAGATGCAATATCTGAAAATTTTGAAGGAGAAATTAAAGAAATAGATATTGCTGCTACAGACAGTAATGCAGCAACCGCACAGGATAAATTGAGTGCATTTTATCTGGCAAACCCGGAACTGAATGCAGTTGCTTGCGCTGATCTTTACGGAGCGTTGGGGGCAGCACAGTTTGTCGATGAAAACGGATTAGAAGGTAAATTTATTGCAACTGGTTTGGAACTGACACCAGACGCCTTTAACCGTGTTCTGGATGGAGATCTGATGGCAACCTCTTCTGTGGATTCAGTAGCGATTGGTAAGAATTTCTGTTACGTAGCACAGAAAATCATTAATGGAGAAGAATATGAATATAGCAATCCAGCAGATAAGATTTGGGTATTGCCAGATGAGGTTGATAGCTACTGTGAGGAAAATGGGATTGAATTAGAATAGTTTTTTAACAGAGATAAAGGAGACAGGGGAAATGGAAAAAAGAAAAAAATCAGCAATAAAGAGTCTTTTCCAGATCAAGGAAATCAGTGTAATTCTTCCGTTGGTAGTGTTGATTCTGGTAGCCATGATTGTAAATCCGTCGTTTCTTCGGATGAGTAATATTTTAGATATTTTGAGAACTGCAAGTTTTAATGCGATGATTGCCGTGCCTTTGACTTTTTTACTTGCATCAGGAAGAATGGATCTTTCTATTGCCGCTACTACTACATTGGGAGGCCTTATTGCAGCGATTGCAGAGACAAATGGTATCCCTCTTGTATTTTCTCTTTTGTTGGCACTTCTTGTTGGGGCGGCAGTAGGGATTCTGAATAGTATTTTGGTAGAAAAGTTTGAAATGCTAGGTTTTATAGCTACTATGGCAACTTCTTATGTAGTAAAAGGAATAGCATCTGTTATTACAAATAATAATCCGGTAAGTGGAATTTCTGATGCTTTTCAAGCGATTGCAAAAACGCGAGTGGCAGGAAGCATTTGGATCACAATTATATATGCACTTGTAATAGGTGTTCTTGGACAGATGATTTTAAGCAGAACAAAATACGGACGTTCTACTTTAGCGGTAGGTGGAAATCCAGAGACTGCAAACCTTGCAGGCATTGATGTGAAAAGAAGACATTCAGAGTTGTTTATTTTAGTTGGTGTGTTTGCAGCAGTTGCAGGATGCCTTCATTGTTCAAGATTTGCAAGTGCACAATTGACAGCAGGTAGTGGTACAGAATTAACTATATTGGCATCTTGCATTATCGGAGGAACAAGTCTTCGTGGTGGAACGGGTACGGTGACAGGTTCGTTGCTTGGCTGTATTTTATTTGCGACCATTACAAATGCACTCTTGGTTATGGGGGTTCCTACAACTTGGCAGAACGTGGTATATGGTGTGATTTTGATCGTTGCACTTTTAATTGATATTTTTAAGCGTACGAAAATGTCAAAAGCATGATAGGAGGAAATTTTATGGGCGAAATAATTCTGGAAATGAAACATGTGACCAAAAAATTTCCTGGTGTTGTGGCTTTGAATGATGTATCTATCAATGTTAAAGAAGGAGAAATCCTTGGTATTGTAGGAGAAAATGGAGCAGGAAAATCCACATTGATGAAAGTATTAAGTGGAAGCTACACCAACAGGGAATATGAAGGGGAAATCTGGGTCAAAGGAAAAAAGCAGAGTTTTTCTTCTGTAGCTGATGCGAAAAAAGTAGGGATTGAAATGGTTTATCAGGAAGTAAATGCTATGTATGAAGCTAGCGTAGCAGAAAATATCTTTGTTGGAAATCTACCAGGGAATGGATGGGTGGATTATAAAAAACTGTACAAAGAAACTCAAGACTTGTTGGATCAATTGGGTCTTCCTGTAAGTCCTAAAACTCTTGCTGGTGCATTAAATAGTGGGCAATTGCAGTTAATGTCTATTGTACGTGCAATGGCAGCAAATCCGAAAATTATGGTTTTAGATGAACCAACGACAGCACTTACAGATTCGGAAGTGGATATTTTAATGAGATTTTTAGAAAATCTTAGAAAAAATGGCGTTTCTTGTATTTATATTTCCCATAAACTGGAAGAGATTTTTAGAATTTGCGACAGAGTAACCATTATTCGCGATGGAAACGTGATCACTAGTGGAAATATTGATGAATTCACGCAAGAAACTTTGGTTCAAGGAATGATTGGACGTAAAGTTGAGAATATGTATGTTAAGAATAAACATAAAATTGGAGAACCGATTTTAGAAGTGAGTCATTTATCAGTACCACATCCTACCATAGACAACAGAAATATTGTAGATGATATCAGCTTTTCAGTAAGAAAAGGAGAGATACTTGGAATAGGTGGTCTAGTGGGGGCTGGAAGAAGTGAGGCTTTAGGCGCTATTTTTGGAGAACTGACAAAAGGTGTTAGCAAAGAGATAAAAATCAATGGGGAACATGTTATCATTAACAGTCCGAAAGATGCAATTAAAGCAGGGATAGGTTTTGTGACGGAAGAAAGAAAACGTACAGGTTTTATCCAAACAATGAATATTCTTCACAATTTAAGCTTGATAAGCTTATATGATTTGCCGAAAAAATATTTTGTAGATAAAAAGGTAGAAAGTGAAAAAGCAAGCGCGATTTTTGAACGGATGAGAGTAAAGGCTCCTTCTATGAATACTATGGTGGTAAATCTTTCAGGGGGAAATCAACAAAAAGTAGTCCTTGGAAAATGGCTGATGAAAAACCCGCAGATTCTTTTTATTGATGAACCGACAAAGGGGATTGATGTGGGGGCGAAAGCTGAATTTTATAAGATGATGGACGAATTGGCAGCTGCAGGAGTGGCGATTGTAATGGTATCTTCCGATATGCCAGAATTAATTTCTATGAGTGATCGAATTCTCGTTCTTAGTAACGGCAAGATTACAGGAGAATTTAATCATGAAGAGGCAGCGCAGGCGAGCATTATGAAAGCGGCTATTGCAAATTGAAAAGAGATGAGAGTAAACTAACATGAAGAGACAGGTTTTTAATCCATATTTACCGAGCTATGAGTATGTACCGGACTGTTTATGCTCTCTTAAATTGTCTGATTCTTGATTACACAAATTGTCCAAAAA
>CALCDJ010000019.1 GCA_937900135.1 uncultured Blautia sp.
CCCGTTTAAAGATACTCCATTTTCTTTTTATCAGACTTTAACTAACTGACATTGATTCAGAGAGGAGAAGTAGGTATGGCTCCTGTTAGAAGTTATACAAATTGGAACAGTAGAAGCACAGATTATGAAAAACAGATAGAGCCATATCGTAAGTATTTCTTTATTTGCGAAGGTGCGAATACAGAGACGTGGTATTTTCGGAAATTGATTGATATCCGTAAATTTTTGAATATACATCCCCTAATTGATATTCGTTTGTTGGAAAAAACAGAGGAAGATAAGGATATTAGTTTTCCGAGAAAATTGATTGCTTTTGCGGAAAGTCAGAAGAAGAATCCAGAAATATCATTTGATGAAGAACGTGATAAAATGGTTATTGTTTTTGATGCAGATATTTTTGAGGAAAAGGTACAAGATTACGATGATGTTGTGGCATTAGGAGAGAAAAATAATATTTTGGCAGTTAGTAATCCGGCGTTTGAACTGTTTCTACTGCTGCATTTCAAACATGCGTATGAGGAAGATATCAAGCCCAATGAAGAAGAAATAATCAAGAATCAAAAGGTTGGTAATCAGACATTTATTTATAAACTTCTGTTGGCAAGAACGGGTATAAATCCAAAGAAAAATTCTGAGATAGGTGAGTTGGCAAAGAAAGTGGACGTTGCTATTGAACAGGAGAAGAAAATCAATGAGGATATTCATGTATGTAAAGGAAAAGTGACGTGTAATATCGGGAAGATTATTGAAGAAATAAGAAATGATTATGGCGAATAACAATTCCTTGCAAGGCTTGGTAGTTTCGGCTATGAAGAAGATATAACAAGGGAAATGGTAATGAAAGGTACAGAACAATCATAGAATGAAAAACACTTAGGCTTTATAAAGTTGGTAGCATTTCGGAAGAGAGTGCTGTGGAGCAGGTGAGAAGGGGTGAGTGATAAAATATAATAATGATGGGAAAGCGAATCTCCCGTAGAAGTTCAATTATTACAAACACGGACTTCTATGGGAGATTCGTATTTTAAGAGTTAGAGACTAAAAAAACGGTATTAACCGATAATCCGTTTTGGGAGAAATTAGTCTTCCAGAACTTCCTGGATACCTTCGCAGGCATCGGTAAGGGCGTCCAGCGCCTCCGTTAAGAGATCCTGATGCTGGCTGTCATATTCCTCTAAGATCTGTGCGAGAGCATCCTTACATGCATCCAGCTGCTGAGATAATTGGGTCAGTTTTTCCTCTTTTTTCATGGATGTGTTCCATTCTACAATGTTTGACATATGGTTTCCTCCTGATAATGTGGCTGGAAAAGCAGCCATAGATTCCTGGTACAACGAATCATAAGTTTCTGTGATATTCGTCATCAGGTATTTTACCTTACTTTCGTCAGGAAAGTAAAGAAAAATGAGATACAAAGTGTGGGAAGAAACGGGTGACTTTTCCTGGAAAAGATGATACAATATCCTACAATCTCGGAGAGGCGGTAGTAAATATCGTCTTTTATCCGAAAAAACAGGAGGTGTTTTTTATGAACAGGAACAGATCATCCGGTTCTGGAAAAAAAGGCAAATTTTTTATGCTGTTGTTGATCATTCTGGCTGCCTGCGTCTATTATTATGTGGCGATCCCTGCCATTAATATCCATTCCAGCGGCTTTTGGGGCTTTCTTATCGCCTTGATTCTTTTTTGTCTGTTGCTTTATGCGGGAAAAAAGGGTGTGCGTTCTCCAGGAGAGATCCGACAGTCCAAATTGCTGAAACTGGGGCTGGGATTCGCAGGACTTTTGGTTCTCGTATATCTGGTGGGAAGCGTTCTTTCCTCACCGATTGTGAATGCAAAAAAATATCGGGATCTTATGGTTCCGGAAACCGGCGATTTTACCGAAGATATCCAGCAGATCAGCTACGATCAGATTCCCCTTCTTGACAAGGAGTCTGCAGCGCTTCTTGGCAATCGAAAAATGGGAAGTATGGTGGATATGGTATCGCAGTTTGAAGTGAGCGATCTGTATTCCCAGATCAATTATCAGGGACGTCCAGTCCGTGTTACCCCGTTGGTATACGCAAGTCCCATCAAATGGCTGACCAATATGCGGGAGGGAATCCCTGCGTATATCACCATTGATATGGCAACACAGAATACAGAATTGGTGAAAATGAAAGATGGGATTCGATATTCGGAAGCAGAATATTTCAACAGAAATATATACCGGCATCTGCGTTTCCGATATCCCACTTATATTTTTGACCAGCTTAGCTTTGAGATCGATGAAGAAGGAATCCCTTATTGGGTATGTCCTGTGAAAAAGTTCAATATCGGACTTTTTGGCGGACAGACCATCGGAAGAGTGGTACTTTGTAATGCGGTGACTGGTGAATGTAAGGATTATAAGATTGAAGACTGTCCGACCTGGGTAGACCGTGCATATCCGGCAGAACTTTTGGTGGAATTATATAATTACCATGGAACGCTGATCCATGGATTTATCAACAGTGTTCTGGGGCAGAAGGGATGCTTAAAGACCACAGAAGGATATAATTATCTTGCCATTGACGATGACGTATGGGTATATACAGGCGTTACCTCTGTAAGTGGAGACCGCTCTAATGTAGGGTTTGTCTTAATGAACCAGAGGACAAAAGAGACGAAGTATTATGAGATTCCAGGCGCCGAGGAATATTCCGCTATGGAATCCGCAGAAGGTCAGGTACAGAATCTGGGTTACCGGGCAACCTTCCCATTGTTGTTAAATATTGCAGACGAGCCTACTTATTTTATTGCATTGAAGGACAATGCAGGTCTGGTAAAAAAATATGCAATGCTGAATATCCAGAAGTATCAGAATGTGGCCATCGGAGATACGGTGAAGCAATGTGAAAAAACGTATCTGAAGATGATCAAGGGAAGCAGCGCCGCAGTTGCCGGGGAAAATACCAAAAAGATTTCCGGTACGATCAAGCGTATGGCACAGGGTGTGATCGATGGAAATACCCATTATTATATTGTCCTGGAAGGTCATGACGATCAGATCTTTGATGTGCCGATCACGGACTTTCTTGGAATTGTGAAATATGATGTGGGAGACCGGATCACCATTTCCTACAATGAAGCAGAACCTGCCAACAGTGTGATTTCTGTAGAAGGAGCTGCGGGAAGCGCACAGGGAAGCGTGGAAGCAGAAGAAAATGCAATGGAGAAAGATACGGATGCTGCCTGAACAAAACAGAAGGTATGTATTTTGATCTTTGGATCATGTAACAGAAGACAAAAAAAGCTGAATTCGAAATGAATTCAGCTTTTTTTATGATGCGGAAGATGGGACTTGAACCCACACGAGCGCATTGCTCACAAGATCCTTAGTCTTGCTCGTCTGCCAGTTCCGACACTTCCGCATTCCCTTTGCTGTATGTATCAGCAACGGATAATACAATACTATTATTTTGAGTGAATGTCAACACTTTTTTATTTAAACTAAAAATTACTTTTTTATTTGTTTATGAAAAACAGAGGGCTTGTTATCTAAAAGGTAACGTGTTAGGATAAGAAAAACAAAAAAGATGATGGAGGAGACAGAAATGAAGCGTTTTTTGGATTGTACGGCATCTGATTTTGAAAATATGAACAAGCGAGAATTGCTGGAAGCAATTTCTGCAAGTGAGGGACGGCTTTTGGTATGTGAGACGATTGGTATGATACAGCCCATGTTGGGTGATATTACGAATGCAGAATTTGTTGCTTCCATGGGAGCGGATATCATTCTGCTGAATATATTCGACGTGAATCATCCAGTCATTCAGGGTCTGCCGCCAGTTGAAGAAAAAGAGGTTGTCCGTAAAATAAAAGAACTGACTGGAAGACCGGTAGGGATTAATCTGGAACCCATGGAACAGGGAAGGGAAAGCACCGTAGATACAAGTGAAATGTGGCAGTTGACCAACGGACGCGCAGCCACTTTGGAAAATGCGAAAAAGGCAGTGGAAATGGGTGTGGATCTCATTGTCCTCACTGGAAATCCTGGGATTGGCGTTACGAACAAAGCCATTTCAGAAACGCTTCGTCTGTTCCGGAAAGAGCTGGGAGATCAGGTGATCCTGGTTGCAGGTAAAATGCATGCATCTGGAATTTTGTCTGAAGCAGGGGAGCATATGATCACAAAAGAAGACGTCCATGCCTTTGCAGAAGCAGGAGCAGACATTATTTTAATGCCGGCGCCCGGCACCGTTCCAGGCATTACCATGGAGTATGTACGAAGCCTTGTGGTATGCGCACATGAGCTTGGAAAGATGACATTGACGGCAATCGGCACCTCCCAGGAAGGCGCGGATACAGATACCATCAAAAATATTGCATTGATGTGCAAAATGACAGGCACGGATCTGCACCATTTAGGCGATGCGGGGTATGGCGGAATGGCCCTTCCGGAAAATATACTTGCATATGGAAAGGTAATAAGGGGAATCCGTCACACCTATCATCGCATGGCGGCCTCTATTAAAAGATAAGTTTTATGGCAGGATTATATCAAAGATTAGCTTCTACGATTGGAAGTACCGATACACGATCCATCGAATATCATATCGCCAGTATCATGATGGAGAATCTGGTGCAGATTTGTGATATTTCCATTGGAGAAATGGCAAAAAAATGTTCCGTCTCAAAATCCACCATTTCCAAATTTGTCCGGATGCTTGGTTTTGAAGACTATCAGGATTTTAAGTACGAAGCAATGTTTAACCGAAAGAAAGAACGGTATATGTCGGATGGAAGCACACAAAATATTACAGACTATATGTTGGAAAACGGGGCAGAGCGCTACCTGGATATTTTGTTTCAGGATATCAGAACAATGATTCAAAATCTTGACTACAGGAAATTAGAACAGGTGGTAGACGAAATACACAGCTTTAAAAATATCGCGGCTTTTGGAATGGTTTACTCGGAAACTGCGGCTATGAACCTGCAATATAAGTTTGCTTTTTATCACAAATATATCTACACGTCCGTAAGCGATATCAAACAATCTGATTACATCAGAAATGCCGGAGAAGATACCTTGCTGTTGATTTTTTCTAATTCCGGACGCTACATCGATATGTATTCGGATATGGAAGGAAGTCCGAAGAAAACCTGCTTTGATGAAACAAGGGCAAAGGTGGTCTTATTCACAGCGAATCCGGAAATGGAATCCGATGACAGAGTAGATATTTGTATTTCGTGGAAGTATTTAGACAAAGTACAGAATCATCCCATTATGTTTCAGCTATTGATTGAACAGATTGCAATGTTATACCAGAAAAAATATGGATTTCCAATGGAAGATTATGAATAAAAGGAGAAGGATTAAAAAGTTTCTGATTTGTGAACTTTTTAATTCTTCTTTTTTTATGTGTTATGATAAACGGGAATTAAGAGATAATACATGAAAGATAGCTCATTTAAAGATAGCTCATTTATTGGAGGAAAACATGGACAAAATATGGTTTCGCAAAGAAGCGGAAGACTGGAATGAAGCATTGCCAATTGGAAATGGATCATTGGGCGCCATGGTATTCGGTAAAACAGGACTTGAACGAATTCAGATCAATGAAGATTCTGTATGGTCCGGCGGCTTTATGAACCGTATCAATCCAGATGCAAAAGAGCACTATAAAACAGTGAGAAAACTTTTGCTGAATGGCAAAATTCAGGAAGCGGAACTTTTGGCAGAGCGGTGTATGTATGCAACCTATCCCCATATGCGGCATTACCAGTCCCTGGCTGATGTCTGGATTCGCTTTTTTAAGCAGCAGGGAAAAAAAGTTGTCAAAAAGACCCAAGGGGAATTGTTAAGTGTTGAATACTTAGGCGCGAACGTTTCAGATTACAAACGGGAACTGGATCTGGAGCGTTCCATGGGGAAGGTGGAATATACCATTGACGGAAATTCTTATCGGAGGGAATTTTTTGCATCCTATCCGGAGCAGGCGCTTGTGTATAAAATGGAAGCGTTAGAAGATGCGTTTCTCGACTTTGAAATCTCTGTAACAAGAAAGGATAACCGATCTGGAAGAGGTTCTTCTTATTGTGACGGCGTTGAAGTCCTGGAAGATCAGACGATTCGTCTGTATGGCATACAAGGTGGAAATGACGGAATCGGTTTTGAGTTTTTGCTGAAAATCAAGATCAACGGTGGAGCCTGTTATCGCATGGGAAGTCATTTGATCGTAGAAGGCGCAAAAACTGCGGTGATTTATATGACTGCAAGAACCACGTTCAGAGAAGAAAATCCTCTTTTGTGGTGTCAGCAAAGACTGCAAAATATGGAGGGTCGAACCTACGAAGAGATCAAAGAACGGCACATCAAAGATTATCAATCTTACGATCAGCTTAGTAAGCTTACCCTGGAGACAGCGATCTCTTTTGAGGATTTATCCACGCCGGAACGCCTGGAGCGATTGCGTCAGGGAGAGGAAGATATTGGGCTTTTGAATATTTATTACCATTTTGCCCGCTATCTGCTCATAAGTTCCAGTCGGGAGGGAAGTCTTCCATCCAATCTTCAGGGCATCTGGAACGAAGATTTTGAACCAGCCTGGGGCTCCAAATATACCATCAATATCAATACGGAAATGAATTACTGGATGGCTGAAAAAACAGGCTTGTCCCGTCTGCATATGCCTTTGCTGGAACATTTGAAACGGATGTATCCACATGGCAAAGACGTAGCAAAAGAAATGTACGGAATCGATGGCTTTTGCTGCCATCACAACACCGATATCTGGGGAGACTGCGCACCTCAGGATAACCATGTTTCCTCCACGTTATGGCCCATGGGCGGCGCTTGGTTGTGTTTGCATATTCTGGAACATTATCAATATACAAAAGATAAAAAATTCATGGATGCTTATTATGAGATCGTTGAGGATTGTGTGAGATTCTTTTTGGAATATCTGATTCAGGACAAGAATGGATGCTGGATATCCGGTCCTTCAAGTTCACCGGAAAATATCTATCTAAACGATCAAAACGAATGTGGATGCCTTTGTATGGGCGCCTCCATGGATACAGAGATTATTCGGGAATTGTTTGAAGGCTACTTAAAGGTAACCCGGGAATGCGCTTATTCGGAAGAACTTACAGATCTGGTAAAAATCAGACTGAATGGATTGACGCCTCTTCAAATTGGAAAATATGGGCAGATTCAGGAATGGAGTCAGGATTATGAAGAGGTAGAACCTGGACACAGACATATCTCTCAGCTTTTTGCCTTATATCCGGCAAGCCAGATCCGAATGGATCGCACTCCGGAACTGGCGAAGGCCGCAAAGAAAACCATCGAACGCCGCCTTTCTTATGGAGGGGGACATACCGGATGGAGTAAAGCATGGATCATCCTGTTTTATACCAGACTCTGGGATGCGGAGAATGCATGGAAAAATATCAATGAATTGCTGGCACATGCCACATTAGACAATTTATTTGACAATCATCCACCCTTTCAGATCGATGGAAATTTTGGCGGAGCATGTGGCTTATTGGAAATGCTGGTACAGGATTACGAGGATTGCGTTTACCTGTTGCCTGCACTGCCAAAACAACTGGGGAACGGTTCTGTCACCGGTATCCATTTGAAAGCAGGCGCCACGCTTACATTTGACTGGAAGGATGGAATGATCCATACCATTTCTGTAACCGCAGATAGAGATTGCAGCTTCCAGTTCATGGATTCATGGGGCGGCAGTCGAAGGATTACTTTGGAAAAAGGACAACATGTCTTTTTTAATAATGAAAAAAAGAAAAAGGAATGCAAGCAGGGAAAGTGAGGAATCAACAATGAAGTATGAAACAATGATTCATGGCATCTTGAACGGCATTGGAGGCGTGGAAAATGTAGAAAGTGTATACCATTGTGCTACAAGACTTCGTTTCCAGTTAAAAGATGAAGGAAAAGCAAACGACGAAGCAGTGAAAGAAACAGAAGGCGTATTGTCCTTAGTAAAAAGCGGCGGACAGTATCAGGTAGTGATTGGACAGCACGTACATGAAGTATATAAAGAACTTACAAAACTCATGGGGATGGACGAGGAAAAAATCGAACTGAAAGACGCGAAAGAATTCAAGGAAGAGATGAAGAAAAAGAAAATCTCCAGCGCGTTTATTGATGTGATCAGCGGCGTATTTACCCCGATTCTTGGAATGCTGGTTGCTACCGGCGTGATCAAAGCCGTATTGTCTCTGTTATCAGTTTCCGGTATTTTGGCTTCTGATTCAGGAACTTATCAGTTGTTATGGGCAGTTGCCGACGGCTTCTTTAATGCATTACCAGTATTTCTTGGTTACACAGCAATGAAGAAATTTGGCGGTACTCCTTTTATTGGTATGGGAATCGGCGCGGCTATGATTTATCCGGCTCTTTCCACAATTATGAGTGGGGAAGCGTTATATACACTTTTTGCCGGATCGATTTTTGAAACACCCGTTTATGTGGAATTTCTGGGAATGCCAGTGTTATTAATGAACTATGCAGGTTCCGTTATCCCGGTGATCGTGATTTGCTTCTTTGCAGCAAAAATTGAGAAATTTTTGACAAAGCATACCCATGACCTGATTAAGTCCTTCGTGGTACCTTCCCTTACACTGATCATCAGTGTGATTTTAGGACTTTTGCTGATCGGACCGCTTATGACCTTTGCAAGCAACATCTTAGGCGCTGCATTTACAAAATTGTTTAGTTTAAGTGCAACTGTTTCCGGATTTTTATATGGCGCTTTGATCCAGGTCTGCGTTATGTTCGGCATTCACTGGGGATTTGTTGCCATCTCTGTGAATAACCTGGCAACTCTTGGTTTTGACCCGATTACAATCGCAGGTCTTGCATCTGCTTTTGGTCAGGCAGGCGTTGTTCTTATGATTATGTTAAAGACAAAAAATAAACGATTAAAAGGCGTTTGTGGACCAGCTATTATTTCCGCGATGTTTGGAATTACCGAGCCATCTATTTATGGTGTGACTCTTCAGTTTAAAAAGCCATTTATCCTGGCTTGTATTGCCTCTGGTATCGGCGGTGCGATCATTGGATTCGGTGGCGTAAAACAGTATGTTTATGGTGTAAATGGTATTTTCGGATGGATGCAGTGTATCAATCCGGCAACAGGATTTGATTCCTCTGTTGTTGCAGCAATCATTGCCTGCGTGGTAAGTTTCCTGTCAGCAATTGTCTTAATGGCAATCTTTGGAAAAAACTCAATTCCTGAAGAAGAATAAAAGAACTGGAAAAGGACTCAGAAAATTCTGGGTTCTTTTTCGTTTGCCAGGAAAGTAGTGCAGAATGTATGACTAGTAAATAAAAAAGCATTGTCCCGAAAAAAAATGGGGCAATGCTTTTTTGCAATCAGGAACGCAGTTGAAATGCAGTTTTTAAAAGTTCTAAGGCAATCTTTTTTTCGCTTTCTGTTTTGTCGGACAGAAAGGCAATAATCTGTTCTTCTGTAGAGGTGGGAAGCAGTGGGGCTTCCAATTCAAATAAATCAGAAGGTCTTATGGATAGAGCATTACAAAGCTTTACAACTGTAGAGATTGTAGGGTTTCTTTCTTCTTTTTCAATTTGACGCAGATAAACAGAAGAAATATCTGCGCGCAAAGCCAGTTCTTCTTGTGTAAACCCCTTTGCATAGCGAAATTCTCTGATCTTAAAACCGATATTATAATTATCTTTCATTTTCATCACCTTAATTTATAGTAAACGGTTGATAATATTTGTTCGAGATATTAAAGTAAAACATATGATAATAACTATAGTTTCTTTTGGAAAATTTCATGTAGTGACAAAAACTGACATACCCTACGAGTATAATAAAAAGAATAAAGGTACTGACATGGAGGGGGCATACGGATAAGAAAATAATACGGATTTTGAGTCTTTATGACAGGTTGTCCAAAGGAAAAGTAATTTATTTACAGGATGAGTTGAATAGTTTTGGAATTTCCAAACGTTCGATCCAGCGGGATATTGCAGATATACGGGCTTATCTTGCTGAACAGGTGGTAAAAAGTGAAGATAATCGGGAAATTGTCTGCGATCATGGGAAAAATTGTTATTTCATGACTGATAAAAACAAAAATTCTGATCAGAAGGATATCTTTGCTATTGCAAAAATTCTTCTTGGAAGTAAAGGACTTTCCAGAAGTGAAATGCAGCAGTCACTGGAGCTTTTGTTGAGTTTTTGCGGCAATAAGAGTGATTTGAAAGAAGTCAAACGAAAAATTGCCGGTGAAATGCACAATTATCAGGGACCGGCACATGGAAAGTGTCTGATTGAAAATGTCTGGAAGTTGGCACAGGCAGTAGAGCAGCAGAACTACATAGAGGTTCATTACAGAAAGTTAGACGGCCATCAAAAAGTAACACGCATCCTGGAACCGGTGGGGGTTATGTTCTCCGAGTATTATTTTTACCTGTTGGCTTTTATTAAGGGAATCAAAGAGGAGAAAGGAAAGAATGTAAGTCCCACCATATATAGAATAGACAGAATTGTTGATGTGAAAGTGCTGGAGGAACATTATCAGATTCCATATTCGGAGAGATTTGACGAACAGAAATACCGCAACAGTACACCGTTAATGTTTGGCGGTGATATTCACAGATTGAAATTCTGGTACAGCGGACCATCTCTGGAAGCAGTTCTCGACCGGATACCAACGGCACGAGTGATTAAGGAAGAGGACGGAAGGTATCTGCTCAGCGCAGAGGTGATTGGAACAGGCGCAGAGATGTGGCTGAGAAGCCAGGGGGATGCGGTTCAATTAATAAAGAAAAGGAAGGGATAAATAATGGCAAAGGAGAATGCTATCCTTGGCTTGGATGAAAAAATAAATGATGAGTTAGATGAAACATTTGATTTTGATGAGTTAGAGGAAAAACTTCAAAATCAATTGGAACAAGAACTTTCAGATATGCAATTGCTGAAAGAAGAGAGAGAAAGCATAGGAAATCCAGATAAACTTGGTAATATTATTATGGATGTTGTGTGGGAACAGTTTTTGAATCAAATTGCCGTTACTGCAGGGGAGGATTTTATTAAAGAGAATAATGGACTTCACCTTGATCTGCGTAACGAGGCTCACATTCAAACGGCTGAAAATTTTGCAAATGGTAAGATTGCAACACACAATACCAAAATAGATTTTCAACAGCGATATGATGATTGGCAATCCAATTTTTTGAAAGATGAAAATGGTAATATTGTTACTCATAAAACAAGATCTGGAAAAGAGGAGGCCACATTGGCAAAAGATTCCAGAAAATCATTTGATAAGGGGCGTCCGAAAGGTTCGGTAGAAAAAAATACAGATCAAGATCATACTATTTCAGCGGCTGAAATAATACGAGATCCTGGTGCCAATGCGTTCTTGACAAAAGATGAACAGATTGAATTTGCTAATAGTGATGCGAATCTAAATGAAATGGATTCAAGCCTCAATCGCTCAAAGGGTGACAAGTCAATGGCTGAGTGGCTCGATAATTCTAACGCAAATGGACAAAAGCCGGGTGAAATCTTTGGTATTAGTGAAGAAGAAGACGCCAACCTTCGCAAAAAAGACTCAGAAGCTCGTGCAGAGTATGAAAAAAGGAAAAAAGAAGGAAAAGAAAAAGCGATTGCAACTGGAAAACAATCACAAAGAGAAGAGGCTTTCCCTATAGGAGGAAAAGCTCTTCGTGCTGCACTTATGCAATTATTGGCAGAATTGCTTAGAGAGATTATTAATAAGTTAATTAAATGGTTTAAATCTGCAAAAAGGACTTTGAGCATGTTGCTAGATAGTTTGGAAGAAGCAATTCACTCTTTCATTGGTAAAATGAAAGCACATTTAATCAATGCAGGTGATACGGTATTCTCCACTGTAGCTACTGCCATTATTGGGCCGATTTTTGGAACGATTAAAAAAATCTGGATGATGCTAAAACAAGGGTGGAGTTCACTCAAGAATGCGGTAAATTATATCAAAGATCCTGCAAATAAAGGTAAGCCGGTAGGCATTTTATTGATGGAGGTAGAAAAAATCCTTGTTGCGGGGATGACTGGTGTAGGGGCATTACTTCTTGGCGAAGTGATTGAAAAAGGGCTTATGACTATTCCAATTTTCGCGGTTGAAATTCCATTGCTCGGAAGTTTGGCGAATATTTTGGGGATTTTCCTCGGAGCGGTTGTTGTTGGCATAATTGGTGCAATGGTAATAAATCTTCTTGATAAGTTAATTTCTAAAAAGCAAAAGGAAGAGGTACAAGCAGCTACAATAGAAAAAGGAAATCAGGTTATCGCTCAACAACATCAAATTCAAATTGTAAACAGAGTTTTACTTGAGAGGGATAAAGAAAAAGCACAATCTAATATTTCGAGAAGACATCAAGAGACCGCAGCTATAATGAAGAATGCATATGAAAATATCATGGAGAATTTTGTAGAGGCTTTTCCTGAAAATGTATGCACATCAGTGATTGATGAAGAAGATGTAAGCATTAAAAAAGAAATCGATAAGACTAGCGATGAGTTAGATGATTTACTTAAGTGGCTTAAGTAAGGGAGAAAAATGATGATGAAAAAAATGTTTATTTGTGCTGCAGTGGTGGGAGTGGCTACAGGTGTTGTTTGTTATTTATGCAAGAAAGAAAAAGCAAATGCTGTTATATCGTAAGCGCAAAATAATTCGACGGATTGTGTTGCCCTAAAAATCATTCCATAATAATCAATAGAAAATGCAAGCATTTCACTTCATCTTCTCTTGCTAGAAATGATAGATGCGAGCATTTTACTCTATCCGATTTATGGAGGTGTGCTCATGAGAAGCAAAAGAATACCTGCCGAAGAACAATACCGTCTCATCATGGAATGCCGTCAAAGTGGATTGACAGATCATCAATGGTGTGTGGAACACGACATCAAACCGGGAACTTTTTACAACTGGGTAAAAAGGCTGCGTCAGAAAGGTTGTGTGGATTTGCCAGCGTCAATCGGACGCAGCTATCGTGCACCGGAAAGCCAGGAAGTTGTCAGAGTGGATTTTCATGATACTGACCCGCTCCCATATGAACAGTCATTAAATGTGATTCCGGTAGCTACGGAAAGAAATAACCTTTCCGTAGCAGAGCCAATGAAGCTGTCTGTAGGAAGTTTTCATCTAACAATACCAAATGGAACAGATCCTCAGCTTCTGGCTCAAACGCTCCGCATTGTGAAGGAGTTGGAATGTTAGGGGATATCACAGCCGCCGATGAAATCTATATCGTAACAGGCAGAACGGATATGCGGAAATCCATTGACGGGCTGTGTGCTATTGTAGAGGATCAACTCCATATGGATCCAAGGCGAAGCGCCCTGTATCTTTTCTGTGGAAAACGTTGTGACAGGATCAAAGCTTTGCTCTGGGAATCTGACGGATTTGTGTTGCTGTATAAACGTATGGAAGTCCAGGGCAGATTCCGCTGGCCCAGAAATCAGTTGGAAGTAAAGCAACTGACCTGGCAGCAATTCGACTGGCTCATGTCCGGTCTTGAAATCGAACAACCAAAAGCATTCAAACCTACGGAATGATCGTGTAAAACCTCTATGCCAACCAACAAAAATGGAGAGCTTTCCACACCCTGTATCATGTCTGCAATCCCTTGTAAATACTGGGTTTTCTGCTTCTTTTTCATTGCTTTTTATGGTATAATAAGAGCAGTAAAAAAGGAGCAGAAAACATATGGCTGGTAATTCAAAAGATTCAAAAATCCTTGCG
>CALCDJ010000020.1 GCA_937900135.1 uncultured Blautia sp.
CCCGTTTAAAGATACTCCATTTTCTTTTTATCAGACTTTAACTAACTGACATTGTCTGATGATCTGTAACAAGATCGTTTCCAAAGTAGACAGCGAAAACGCATTATTCTAAGAAAGGGGGAGAGATGTAGCTATGACATTTGCAGAAAGAAGAGCGGAAAAAAAGAGAGACAAAATGATTCGTAAAATGGAAGAGCAGCAGTGTGAGTGGAATAAGATCAAAAAACCAACCAACGTTGTGATCAATATTTTTCTCGCCATCTGTTCCCTGGCAGCGGTGATTCCGTTTGTTTTTGTAATCATCATTTCTCTTACAGATGAGCAATGCCTGACTATGAACGGATACCGTTTCATTCCGGAAAAATGGAGCCTGTTTGCTTACAAATATATCATAGAAGCAGGAGAAAATATTATTCGGATTTATGGAGTTACCATTCTGGTAACCGTTGTGGGAACTTTACTGGGGCTGTTTCTTACAGGAACTTATGCGTATGCCCTTTCCAGAAAGACTTATGCATACAAGAAGTTTTTTACCACGGTTATCACCATTCCAATGATGTTTTCCGGCGGTATGATCGCCAATTACCTGATTGTCACCAAGGTACTGATGCTTAAAGACACCATTTGGGCATTGATCCTGCCCCTGGCATTGAACTCTTTTAATATTATTGTGCTGAGAACCTTCTTTAAGACCAGTATTCCGGACTCTGTCATTGAATCGGCGAAGATTGACGGCGCATCTGAATGGAAGCTGTTCTTTAAGATTGTAATTCCCATGGCTTTGCCAGGTCTTGCAACCATTGGTCTGTTTCTGACCCTGGGCTACTGGAACGACTGGTTTAATGCCATGATGTACATGGATTCCAAGGAGTGGATCCCCTTGCAGTATCTGTTGATTCAGATTGAAAGCTCCATTGACTGGCTGGCCAGCAATAAGAGTATGATGGGTGTGGATGGAATTATGGCGGCAGCAAATTTGCCAAGAGAAACCATCAAAATGGCAATCGTGGTTATTTCCACTCTTCCCATTATTTTTGCATACCCGTTCTTCCAGAGATATTTTGTCAATGGTCTGACCATTGGATCTGTAAAAGAGTAACATAAGAAAAGCGAAAAAGGAGAATCATCATGAAACGGAAAAATCTGAAGAAATTCACCGCAGCAGCTATGTCTGCAGTTCTTGTTGCAGGAATGCTGTCCGGCTGCGGCAAAAAAGCAGAAACAACCACAGAAGATGGCAAAGAAGTGGTAGAACTGACCTGGTATCAGGTGGGAGATACCCAGAAAGACCAGCAGATGGTTATTGATAAAGTAAACGAATATACAGAAGAAAAAATCGGTGTGAAGTTGAATGTAATCAGTGTTGGCTGGGGAGATTACAACCAGAAAATGCAGGTGGTAATCAACACCGGTGACAAATGGGATATGTGCTTTACCTGTTCCTGGGCAAACGATTATCTCCAGAATGCACAGAAGGACGCATTCCTGGAACTGGATGAATATCTGGAAGGAAAAGAGATTAAGGACACCATTGATCCAAGATTCTGGCAGGCTGCCACAGTAAAAGGAAAAATTTACGGTGTGCCTCATGAAAAAGAAATCGGTTCTGTACCAATGTGGGTATTTACCAAAGAGTATGTAGACAAATATGACATTCCATATGAGGAAATCCATACGCTGGAAGACCTGGAGCCATGGCTGGAACTGATCAAAGAAAAAGAACCGGATGTGGTTCCTATGTATCTGACCAAAGATTATTCAGCGCCAACCTATATGGATAAGATTCAGGATCCGGTAGGAATCGAATATGGGGATGACAGCTTAACTGTTCAGAATGTATTTGAGACAGAGAAGATGCAGTCCACACTGGCAACTATGAGAAAATACTTTGAAGCAGGTTACATCAACAAAGATGCAGCAACTGCATCAGATGACAAATCCATCAAACGTTTTGTGACAAAGGGAGATGGACAGCCTTATGCAGAACTGATCTGGAGCAAGGACTTAGGTTATGATGTAGTGGCTACTCAGATCATGGCTACACAGGTAACCAATGCCTCTGCCCGTGGAGCTCTGACAGCAGTCAACAAAAATACAGAGCATCCGGAAAAATGTGTGGAATTCCTGAATCTGTTAAATACAGATACTTATCTGAGAAACCTGTTAAACTACGGAATTGAAGGCGTTCACTGGGACAAAGCAGAAGTTCCGGAAGAAGAAGCAAAGGCAGCAGAAGGCAAAGAGTATGTTCTGGACTACAAGGTAAAACTGAATCCGGAAAAACAGAAGGATTACGCAGTGGCTTACTTTGTACAGGGCGGTATGTTTAACACAGCTGTTCTGGAAACAGAGCCTATTGACAAATGGGCAACCTTTAAAGAATTTAACGAAGCTTCTCAGGAAGCGCCGTCCTTTGGATTTGACTTTGATTTAGACCCGGTAAGCACAGAAGTAGCAGGTTTCCGAAATGTACTGGATGAATTTGGCAGATCGTTGTATACTGGTTCTGTAGATCCAGAAGAATATCTGCCAAAAATGAAAGAAAAGATGGAAGCAACAGGCATCCAGAAGGTAATTGATGAGATGCAGAATCGGATCAATAGCTGGAAGTCTGGAGAAACTGGGTCAGAGACCGAATAAAAAAGGAGAGACTGCATATGAAACGTTCAGAAATTAATCAGGCATTAAAAGAAATGGAAGCCATGGCTTCCAAATGCGGATTTCAGATTCCGCCGTTCTGCAACTTTACCCCACAGGAATGGGAAGAAAAGGGACATGATTATGATGAAGTAAGAGAAAACATGCTGGGCTGGGATATTACAGATTATGGCCTTGGCAAATTTGATGAGGTTGGTTTTTCTTTGATCACACTTCGTAACGGCAATGTAAAAATGCCGGAAAAATACACAAAGACCTATGCAGAAAAGCTCCTTTATATCAAAGAAGGACAGAGCGCGCCGATGCATTTCCACTGGAACAAAATGGAAGATATTATCAACCGTGGAGGCGGAAATGTACTGATCCGTGTTTATAATTCCACAGAGGATGGACAATTCGCAGATACCGATGTAACCGTTCATTGTGATGGCCGGGAATTTACCGTACCTGCGGGCACACAGGTGAAGCTTTGTCCTGGAGAAAGCATTACCATCTACAAATATATGTACCATGATTTTGAGCTGGAACCAGGCACAGGTCCGGTACTGTTAGGCGAAGTTTCCATGTGCAACGATGACGAAAACGACAATCGTTTCTACGAGCCGATTGGACGTTTTCCGACCATCGAAGAGGATGAGCCGGCATACCGCCTGCTTTGCAATGAATATCCACAGGCAAAATAAAAAACAAAGGGATGGAAAAGGGGAGAAGGTAAGGGTTCTCCCCTTTTTCCATGCCAGGATAAGGAAGAAAAATATCACAGAAATCAGGAGAGAAACATGATCAGAGAAAAGATAGATAAGAACTGGAAGCTTCGGCAGGTGGGGATGGAGAACTGGATTCCGGCGGTGGTTCCGGGAAGTATTTATACAGATCTTTTGCGGGAAGGATATATGAAAGACCCTTACTGGAAGGATCAGGAGGATGAAATCTGCAGTTTGATGGAGCAGGATTACGAATACACTTGCCCGCTTATGGTCAGTCAGGAATTACTGGACTGTGACAAAGTGCTGCTTCACTTTGACGGCCTGGATACGGTGGCGGATGTGTATGTCAATGACATTCATGCAGGGGAAGCGTTCAGTCAGCACAGAATCTGGGAATATGAGGCAAAGGAGCAGCTTCATCCAGGAGAAAACCAGCTTCGGGTAGTCATTCATTCCCCGTTGCAATGGATTGCGCAGGCTTACAAAAAATATGGAAACATTGGAAATGAAGATACCTATGAGGGCTTTATGCATTTGAGAAAAGCTCATTATATGTTCGGCTGGGACTGGGGAGCTCATCTTCCCGATGGAGGGATTTTCCGTCCGGCAGAGCTTCTTGGGATAAACCAGGCGCGGCTGGATGGAGTATATATTCGTCAGCAGCACCAGAAGGGTCAGGTCGCCCTTTATCCGGAACTTCATGTGGAGCGTATGGGGATGGGAACTCTGCATGCAGAAATTCGTGTAACAGATCCAGAGGGTCATCTCCTTTATGAAAATAAGAACGCAGCTTCCTGGGAAGGAGAGGAAGCGCACTGCGTCAGGTCAGAAGCAATCTGGATCGAAAATCCCAGTCTCTGGTGGCCCAATGGACTGGGAGAACAGCCATTGTATCAGGTGGAGGTAGTTCTTCAAAATGAGAGAGGTGAAGAACTGGATTCCTGGAACAAAAAGCTGGGACTTCGTACCATGACCATGCGAAGAGAAAAAGATACCTGGGGAGAATCCTTTGCTCATGAGGTGAACGGACATACCATGTTTGCCATGGGAGCAGATTATATTCCAGAGGAACATCTTTTGGGAAGGAGATGCAGAGAGAAGACAGAAAAACTGTTAAGAGACTGCAAGCTGGCAAATTATAATTCCATCCGTGTGTGGGGCGGCGGCTTTTATCCTGATGACTGGTTCTATGAAATCTGTGATGAACTGGGACTTGTGGTGTGGCAGGATTTTATGTTTGCCTGTTCGGTGTATGAACTGACTCCGGAATTTGAGGCTAATATCCGCCAGGAGTTTGTGGAAAATATTAAGAGAATCCGGCACCATGCCTGCCTGGGCTTATGGTGTGGCAACAACGAAATGGAAATGTTTGTGGATGAGCGCTGCTGGGTGACCAAACCAACGGAAGTGCGGGATTATCTGTTTATGTATGAGCGGATCATTCCTCAGGTGCTTAAGGAATATGACCCCCAGACCTTTTACTGGCCTGCCAGCCCTTCTTCCGGCGGTTCCTTTGACAACCCCAATGATCCCAATCGGGGAGACGTTCATTACTGGAAAGTATGGCATGGAAACCGGCCGTTTTCTGAATATCGGAAATTCTTTTTCCGTTATGCCTCTGAATTTGGTTTTCAGGCATTTCCTTCCAGAAAAACACTGGAGGAGATTACTGATGATCCAGGCGACATGAACCCGTTTTCCTACATCATGGAAAAACATCAGAGAAATTACGGGGCAAATGGAAAGATTATGAATTATATGCAGCAGACCTATAAGTATCCCAACAACTTTGATACCTTTATTTATGCGTCTCAGCTTTTGCAGGCAGATGCCATCCGCTATGGAGTGGAACATTTCCGGAGAAACCGTAATGAAAACCGGTGTATGGGAGCTGTGTACTGGCAGTTGAATGACTGCTGGCCAGTGATCTCCTGGTCCTCCATTGATTATTGCGGCAGATGGAAAGCGCTTCATTATTTTGCAAAGCGATTTTTCGCTCCGGTACTGGTTTCCTGTCACGAGGAAGGGTGGATGACCAGCGAGGCTAATATGAATCGTCAGCATTTTCAGTTTGAAAAATCCATCCATCTCAATGTGGCAAATGAAACCCTGGAACCAAGAACGATTACTGTGAAGTGGGCGCTTCGGGATGCATCTGGTGCGCTGGTGAAGGGAGAAGGGCTGGATGAGCAGGGAGTGCTCAGGGAATTTTGCGGAATACAGGAGTGTACCGTGGAAGTTCCGGCTCTTTCTACGGTATGGCTTCCAAAAGTGGAACTTCCCAATGTGGATGTATTCCGGGAATATGTAAGCTTTGAGGGATGGGAAGGTGATACCTGTATTTCCGGCGGAACGGTGATCTTTTCCTATCCCAAATATTTCCGTTATGAAGATCCTAAACTTTCCTGGCGTCTGGATGGGGATACGGTGGAAATCTCTGCCTGCGCGTATGCCCATGATGTGGAAATCTTAAATGAAAACGAAGACCTGGTTCTGGAAGACAATTATTTTGATATGAACGGAGGAACCAGAAGAATAAAAATCCTTCGGGGAAAACCTGACAGAATCAAGGTAAGAAGCGTTTACGATATTCGGTAGAGCCGATGGGATAATTTTTTTCGCCCCTGTCCCTCTCTGAAAAAGTATGCTATAATCGTTACTGCGAGTAAAGAGAACAGAAACGCATAATCTCAGCAGACAGATAAGGATAAGGAGAACTGCATGCAGATGTATGATTTAAATGAAATAGAAGAGCGCGTGATCTTAGTGGGCGTTCAGGTAAATGACGGGGAGGACACAGAGGAATCCTTAGATGAGTTGGAAGAACTGGCAGAAACTGCCGGAGCCAGTACTGTAGGAAAGGTGATCCAGAACCGGGAAGCCATTCACCCGGGAACCTACATTGGAAAGGGAAAGATAGAGGAAATCCGGGGTCTTATTTATGCCACCGATGCCACAGGAATTATCTGCGATGATGAATTATCTCCGGCGCAGTTAAATAATCTGGAGAGGGAACTGGAATGCAAGGTGATGGACCGTACGCTTTTGATCCTGGATATTTTTGCAGCCAGGGCAGTAACCAGCGAGGGAAAAATCCAGGTAGAGCTGGCGCAGCTTCGTTATCGTGCCGCAAGGCTGGTAGGACTTCGTGCCTCCCTGTCCCGTCTTGGGGGCGGAATTGGAACCAGAGGCCCTGGTGAGAAGAAGCTGGAGACAGACCGGCGTCTCATTCGTACCAGGATTACCGCTTTGAAGGAAGAACTGCGTCAGGTGGAGAAGCACAGAAATTTAATCCGCAGCAGCCGCTCCAGAGGGAACATAAAGACAGCGGCCATTGTGGGGTATACCAACGCAGGAAAATCCACTCTTTTGAATAAACTCACAGGCTCAGAGGTACTTTCGGAGGACAAACTGTTTGCAACGCTGGACCCAACCACAAGACAGTTAAGTCTTTCAGATGGACAGCAGATCCTGCTGACAGATACCGTTGGGTTTATCCGTAAGCTGCCCCATCATCTGGTAGAGGCTTTTAAAAGTACCCTGGAGGAAGCGAAGTTTGCCGATTATATCATCCATGTGGTAGATGCAGCCAATCCCCAGGCGGAACTGCAGATGCATGTAGTGTATGAAACGCTGAGGGAGCTTGGGGCAGAGGGAAAAAAGACCATTACTCTGTTTAACAAACAGGATATTGCCAGCGGAGAAAGCCTTCGGGATTTTCGGGCAGACCATACGTTAAAAATTTCTGCACGAACAGGAGAGGGTCTGGAGGAACTGAAAAAAATTTTGGGAGACCTGGTATCTGAAGATCAGATTTATATTGAGCGTATTTTTCCCTATCAGGAAGCTGGTAAAATACAGCTGATCCGGGAGCAGGGACAGCTTCTTTCGGAAGAATACACGGAACAGGGAATCGCTGTAAAAGCCCGTGTTCCCAAGGCTTTGTATGGCCGTGTAAGCGGCATGGAATAAGGAAAAATGGAGAAAATACACCATATATTGTATAATTGAAATAAGAAATACAATATATGGTGTATTTATATTGACGGAAAGAGAAGAGTCTGATACAATAAAACCTATCAGGCGCCAGAAGTCCAGGAACTGTTTTTGAATGGTTTTCAGACACTTTACTGGCGCCGCCTGTATGGTTAAGAGAGGGAGGCATTATAAGAAATGTTTCAGGTAGTAAAAAGAGATGGGCAGATGGATGAGTTTAAAATGAACAAAATTACCGCTGCCATTGATAAGGCGTTTCATGCAAAAGAAAAAAAATACAGCAAAGATATGATCGATCTTTTGGGACTACGTGTAACAGCAGATTTTCAGAATAAGATCGTGGATGATCAGATCAGTGTGGAAGACATCCAGGACAGTGTGGAGAATGTGCTGATCCAGGCAGGGTATGCGGATGTGGCTAAGGCTTATATTCTGTACCGCAAGCAGCGGGAGAAGGTTCGGAATATGAAATCCACGATTCTGGATTATAAAGAAATCGTCAACAGCTATGTGAAGGTGGAAGACTGGAGAGTTAAGGAGAATTCCACAGTAACGTATTCAGTAGGCGGTCTGATCTTAAGTAACTCAGGAGCAGTTACGGCAAACTACTGGCTCTCTGAGATTTATGACAACGAGATCGCAGAAGCTCACAGAAACGCAGATATTCATATTCATGACCTGTCTATGCTTACTGGATACTGTGCCGGCTGGTCTCTGAAGCAGTTGATCCAGGAGGGACTTGGAGGAATTGAAGGAAAGATTACGTCATCTCCGGCCAGACATTTAAGTGTGCTCTGCAACCAGATGGTGAATTTTCTGGGAATCATGCAGAATGAATGGGCAGGAGCGCAGGCCTTTTCTTCCTTTGATACCTATCTGGCGCCTTTTGTAAAAGCTGACGGACTTACCTATCCAGAGGTGAAAAAGTGCATTGAATCCTTTATTTACGGTGTGAATACACCAAGCCGCTGGGGAACGCAGGCTCCATTTTCCAATATCACACTGGACTGGACAGTTCCAGATGATCTTGCAGAGCTTCCTGCCATTGTGGGGGGCAAGGAAATGGATTTCAAATATAAGGACTGCAAAAAAGAAATGGATATGGTGAATAAGGCATTTATTGAAACCATGATCGAAGGGGATGCCAATGGACGAGGTTTCCAGTATCCCATTCCCACATATTCCATTACAAAGGAATTTGACTGGTCAGATACAGAAAATAACCGTCTCCTTTTTGAAATGACAGCCAAATACGGAACTCCGTATTTTTCCAACTATATTAACAGTGATATGAAACCCAGTGATATCCGGAGCATGTGCTGCCGTCTTCGTCTGGATCTTCGGGAACTTCGCAAAAAAAGCGGCGGATTCTTTGGTTCTGGAGAAAGCACAGGTTCTGTGGGGGTTGTAACAATTAATATGCCAAGAATCGCCTATCTTTCCAAGACCCCTCAGGAGTTTTACCGGAGACTGGATCATATGATGGATGTGGCAGCGCGCTCCCTACATATTAAGCGCCAGGTGATCGGAAAACTTCTGGAGGAAGGCTTGTATCCGTACACAAAACGTTATCTTGGCGATTTTAACAATCATTTTTCCACCATTGGCCTGGTGGGAATGAATGAAGTGGGCTTAAATGCCTGCTGGCTTGGCTGTGACATGACAGACGAACGTACCCAGAAATTCTCCAAAGAGGTTCTGGAGCATATGAGAAGCCGCCTTTCTGATTATCAGGAGGAATACGAGGGCGAACTGTTTAATCTGGAGGCAACTCCTGCAGAGTCCACCTCCTATCGTCTGGCAAAGCATGACAGAAAACGCTGGCCGGACATCCGTACAGCAGGAAGCAAGGGAGATACCCCTTATTACACCAACAGCTCCCATCTTCCGGTGGAATTCAGCTCTGACATATTTGATGCCCTGGATATTCAGGATGAACTGCAGACCTTGTATACATCGGGAACGGTATTCCATGCCTTTATCGGGGAGAAACTTCCGGACTGGAAGGCAGCAGCCTCTCTGGTGCGTAAAATCGCAGAAAACTACCGTCTGCCGTATTACACCATTTCTCCCACATATTCTGTATGTCAGGAACATGGCTATTTAAGCGGAGAACATTTCACCTGTCCGAAATGCGGTAAAAAAGCCGAGGTTTACAGCCGGATCACCGGTTATTATCGCCCGGTTCAGAACTGGAACGACGGAAAAGCCCAGGAATACAAAAACCGTACCCTTTATGATATCGCACATTCCACACTGAAAAAAGTCCATACCAGTATGGTGACCATGACAGAAGACGAAGTAAAAATTGAGCCGGTAACCGCTCATAAATATCTGTTTACCACCAGTACCTGCCCAAACTGCCGTATGGCAAAAAAGATGCTGGAGGGAGAAGAACTGGAAATCATTGATGCGGAAAAGCATCCGGAATTAGCCAGAAAGTTTGGCGTGATGCAGGCTCCCACACTGATTATTACCAATGGAACCCATGTGGAAAGGTATGTAAACGCATCGAACATTCAGAAATATGTGGATGAGGAAGAATAAGAACAGGTGGAAGTATGAGCAGAAAGCAGATTACCAATATCGAGGTGAAGAAGAATAACAGAAACCGTATTTTTCGTTATATGTGCAGAAACGGAGTTCTGTCCAATCCGGATATTGCCTATGCTACAAAAATGAGTCTTCCCACAGTAACACAGATGACCAGAGAACTGATGGAGCAGGGACTGGTACAGGAACTGGGGGAGCTCCAGTCCACCGGTGGAAGAAGGGCCAAGGCGTTGGCGGTGGCAGCCAATGCCAGGCTGGCGGTGGGACTGGATATCACCAGAAACCACGTAAGTTTTGTACTCACCAATCTTCTTGGGGAAAATCTGAAATATGAGCGGATGGTCTGTCCGTACAGCCATGAGGCTGCATATTATCAGGGCGTCTGCCAGAAACTGGAAGATTTTCTTCAGGAGGCCGGAGCAGACCGGGATGCAGTGCTTGGGATGGGAATTTCCTATCCGGGCATTATTGATCTGGACCGGGAAATGATCAGCAGTTCTCATGTGCTGAACATAAAAGGAATTTCATTTTTTGAGATTAGCAGATATTTTCCATATCCCTGTTATTTTTTGAACGATGCCAATGCAGGCGCCTATGGAGAAGGAATTTCCTCCAGGGAAGAAAGCTCTTTTTTCTATCTGTCTTTGAGCAACACCGTTGGCGGTGCATTTTTTCACAATAAAGAACTGGAGCAGGGCAAAAATTTCCGCTGTGGAGAAGTGGGGCATATGACCATACTGCCAGAGGGAGAAACCTGCTACTGTGGAAAAAAAGGCTGTCTGGATGTCTACTGTTCTGCAAGGGTGCTCTCAGAGCGGACAGGGGGGAGACTGGAACCGTTTTTTGAAAGGCTTAGTCAGGGGGAAGAGGAATTTGTAAATTTCTGGGATACCTATACCAATTATCTTGCAGTGGCAGTTAATAATATCCACATGGTGTTGGATTGTGATATTGTTCTTGGAGGATATGTGGGAAGCCAGATTGCCCCCTATGTGGAAAAGTTCAAAGAAAAAGTATTTGACCGGAATACCTTCGGAGAAAATCCCTCTTTTGTGAGAGTTTGTAAGGATCAGGTGGGAGCCGCTGCTCTTGGGGCTGCCTTAAGTGTGGTGGAAGGTTTTCTGGAAGAAGTATAAAAACAAACAAAAACAAAAAACAAACAAAAGGAAAGGTGTGTGAAGGTATGTTAAGAAATATCCCTCCAATTCTTTCACCGGAACTTTTAAAGGTTCTGGCAGAAATGGGTCATGGTGACACAATTGTAATCGGTGATGCAAATTTTGCAGCTGCATCCATGGCAAAAAACAGCATTCTTGTGCGGTGTGACGGTCTTAAGGCCACAGATCTTATGGAAGCTATCCTGACGCTGATGCCTCTGGATGATTTTGTAGATACTCCGGTGTGGCTGATGAATAAGGAACCTCGTCACGCAGATCTGGAATGCCCCATCTGGGATGAATTCAGAGGTATTGTAGCCAGACATGACGAGAGAGGCGCATCGGCCTGCGGAATGGTTTCCCGGAAAGAATTCTATAAAATGGCGAAGGAAGCCTATGCGGTGGTTGCTACCACAGAGGATGCCTTTTATGCCTGCTCCATTCTCCAAAAAGGCTGTCTGTAGCAAAACGGAAAAAAGCGGAAAAAAAACAACATAGAAATTACGCAAAAGCGGTTGTTTCGAAAGAAATACCGCTTTTTTCTTTTTGAAAACAAATTAAATTGTGTGAAAATTAAAGAAAGTTGTACGAAAATACAGAAGGAAGGTGCTTTATTTAGCTGGATACTCTCTTTTAATTGTGCTGTTCTTACTAAATGCACAAAGAAAAACTGTGCAAAACTGCCAAAAAGAAAAAAACAGACAAAAAGACACATTCATCTGTTTACAAATGTGGTAATATATGCTAAAATCAATCTATCAAAAGCGGAAAACCATGACAAAATAACCAAAAGTAAAAGGAGGAAACGAAATGAAGAAAAAATTATTAGCGCTCTTATTAGCAGCATCTATGATCGCAGTTCCGTTTACAACTGCTTATGCTGGCGAAGAGAATGCAGAAGCCGAGGCTACCGAGGAAACTGCAGAAGAGGCAGAGGGAACGACAGAATCTCCTCTTGCAGGTAAAAAGATTGCGTACATTATGTACATGACCCCGGCAACCATTTTCCAGATGTGGTCAGATTCCTTTACTGCTACAGCTGAGAAACTGGGTATGAAAGCAGATACCTTCTTCTGTAACGACAGTGCAGACACATGGAAACAGACCATCGAGCAGTGTGCTCAGGGTGGATATGATGGACTTATGGTTTCCCATGGTGGACAGGAATACGCATATGATTTCCTGAGCGGAATTCTGGAGCAGTATCCAGATCTTAAGATTGCTACATTTGATACCCCATTTAAAGATGCAAACGGCGAAGTTGCCAAGATTCCTGGCGTAGTTCAGTTCTTCCAGCAGGATGCAGGCTTTGCAGCCAGCTTAGTTGAGAGCATCATGGGTATGTATCCGGACAAAGTAGATGCAGGCGAGCCAGTAAATATTCTTCAGGTTCAGCAGGGTGCAGGCTACAACAGCCCATTTGACCGTCGTCAGGTTGGATATCAGCCATACGAAGACGAAGGCAAGATCAAGACTGTTGAAAGAATCGCTCCAATCGATGATCAGAATGCAACCTCTTCTATGAGAGATGTAACCGCAGCAACTCTGCCGAAATACGGCGAGGGCGAAATCGATGGTATCTGGTGCTGCTACGATGCATATGCACAGGGCGTATATCAGGCTCTGGTAGAAGCAAACTCCGATATTCCTATGGTATCTGTAGATATCTGTAATGAAGACATTCAGTTTATGCAGGAAGGCAAAAACTGGAAAGCATGTGCTACTACAAACTGGACCTCCAACGGCGAATTCGCTTGCCGTGTACTCGCACTGGAAATGGCAGATCAGTATGATGATATCTATGCTGCATCCTGCTACTATGAAGACCCAGGCGACTGGATGGAAATTCCTTCTGTAATCGTTACTCAGGAAATGGTTACCTCAAAAGATGGAATCAATATTGAAAATCTGGCAGAAGTTGCCGGAGAAGACTATTCCGATACCTCTTGGATGCCGACTTGCGATTGGATGGTTGAGCTTCTTGGCCACTAATCTATCATGAAAAGGAATTGTTCTTACGCTTATTAAATTAAAGAACATTTAGGTGAGGTGAGGCGTCGGGACTTGTCCCGGCGCCTATACTTTGGGCCCTTTGGGCAGATAAAATGAATGGAAAAGAGGGAATCTATGGATAAGATTACACTTGGGACCAGAAATGTCTCCATCGAATTTCCTGGTGTAAAGGCACTTTCCAATGTGGATTTTGAGATTGAAACAGGAAGAATCCATGCGTTGATGGGTGCCAATGGTGCAGGTAAATCTACTTTGATGAAAGTTTTAGCCGGATCCAATCCGGATTATACAGGAGAAGTTCTATATAATGGAAGTCCGGTAGAACTTAGAACTCCAGCCTCTGCAAAAAAACTGGGAATTCAGATCGTTTATCAGGAAGTGGATATGGCGCTGATCCCAACCTTAACGGTTGCAGAAAACGTAATGTTCAATGACATGGTCATGAATATGGGGCATAAGCAGTTCGTAAATTACGGACAGATTCGTAAAGATGCTAAGGAAGCCCTTGCACGTCTGAATATTGATATTGATGTACGGCGCCTTTGTGGTACGCTGACACTTGCTCAGAAACAGATGGTACTGATTGCACGTGCTGTACAAAGTGAGTGTAATTTCCTGATTCTGGATGAGCCAACAGCGCCTCTTTCGGATGCCGAAACAGAAGAATTGTTCCGCGTGGTACGCCATCTTCGGGAAACACAGAATATTGCAGTAATCTTTATTACACATCGTATTCATGAGGTTCTTCAGATCTGTGATTCTTATACGGTTATGAGAAACGGTGAGATTGTAGATACCACACCGATCACTTCGGAAACAACTTCAAAAGAAATCGTAGATAAAATGCTGGGTCGTTCCTTTGAGGAAAACTTCCCCAAGGAAGTATGTGAGATTGGAGAAAAAGCCTTTGTGGTGGATCATCTTACAGAACATGAGGGACGGGTCAAAGACATTTCCATGTATGTGCGAAAAGGAGAAATTGTTGGTCTTGCCGGCCTGGTAGGCGGTGGAAAGACGGAATTATGTAAAACAATTTTTGGCGCATACAAAAAATCCAGCGGTACAATAACACTCAATGGAAAAGAACTGAATATCAAAACACCGTCTGATGCAGTGAAGAATCGAATCGCACTGGTACCGGAAGAACGCCGTAAGGAAGGGGTACTGGTTGCAGAAACAGTAACCTTTAATACCGCTGCAGCAAGTATGGATAATTATTGTAAGTTTTCTTTTGTAAATGACCGTAAAGCTGCAAAAAAAGCAGAAGAATTTGTGAAGAGTCTGAGTATCAAGACACCTTCCGTAAAACAAAAAGTTGCGTATCTTTCTGGTGGTAATCAGCAGAAGGTTGCAGTTGCGAAATGGCTTGCAGCAGATTGTGATGTTTATATTTTTGATGAACCGACAAAGGGTGTAGACGTAGGTGCAAAGCAGGAAATCTTCACTCTGATCAACAATATTGCAAAAGAGGGCAACTGTGTCATTTATGCAACCTGTGAAAACTCAGAACTTCTGTCTATTACAGACCGTATGTATGTAATGTTTGACGGACAGATTATGGCAGAGCTGGAAACAGCGAAGACTTCTGAGGACGAAATCATGCATTACGCAACAGGTGCGACAAGTGCATATAAAGGCTGATGCCTTTGAACATACATCCATTATGGGAGGAAAAATAATATGGCTCAAAATGCGAAAATGAAAAATTTTGGAAAAATGCTGTTAAGCTGGGCAGCAGTCATTGTCCTTATTGTTTCCGTGATTATTTTTACAATGATCAAAGGAACAGCATTTTTTTCCGTGGCAAACTTATTAAATATTCTTAGAGCAATGTCTGTAGTTACCATCTTTGCTCTGGCAGCAACCGTATCCATGGCGCCGGATGGATTCGATATGTCCGCAGGTACATTAGGTACGTTCTGCGCATATGTATTTGCTGCATCTTTCTTATGGTTTGGACTGCCTCTGTGGCTTTCTGTTGTTGTAACGATTTTATTTGCGATGTTTTCTTATCTTCTTACCATGTTCCTGATCCTGGTCTGCAAGATTCCGGATATGCTGGCTACCTGTGCGCTGCAGTTCGTACATGCAGGTCTTGGCCTTGCATTTACCGGAGGAAGCGCAGTTTCAGCAGGACTTGGAGTACCGAAATGGATTGCAGCCTTCCGCGGTGGAGATAACACACCACTTCGTAAAGGATGGACTATCGGTTCTCAGAATATTGGTAAATCTCCATACATTATCATTATCATGCTGGTTTGTGTGCTGATCTGTTGGGTACTTCTGGAACGGACCAAACATGGACGTTACTTATATGCAATGGGTGGAAACAAGACAGCGGCAAAACTTTCCGGTATCAATGTAAAGAAATATCGTTTTATGGCTGGTATGTTTGCAGCATTATTCATCGCAGTTGCTGGTATCGTTGTATGTTCCCGTAACTCTGCAGCACAGATCAACGGTTGTGACAGCTACCTGATGAGTTCTCTGGCAGCTGTATTTATTGGCCGTTCCGTAGGTGGAGCAGAAAGACCAAACGCACTTGGTACAGTCGTTGGTGCGCTTCTGATCACCGTTCTTGAAAATGGTCTGACTATGTGTGGTGTTGTTTATTATGTACTTCCGGCTGTTAAGGGTGCAGTTCTCTGTCTTGCTCTGGTAGCTGCTTACGTAACCGTAAAAGAAGACTGATAAAAAGAAAAGAATGAAAAACGAATTGGAGGGTTTGATCATGTCTAAATTCGACACTTATTTTTTAATGAAAACAGACGATGCCATTGAATATGCAAAAGTAAAAGTTCCTCAGATGGATTGGGACGATGCGACAATGACATGCAAAGAAATTGGGGATGGAAACCTGAATTATGTTTTTAAGGTTACCGACGGAAAAGGTCACAGTGTGATCATCAAACAGGCTGGTGGAGAAGCTCGTATTTCTTCCGATATGAAACTGGATACAGACCGTAACCGTATTGAATCCGAGATTCTGGTTCTGCAGGGCAAACTGGCTCCTGGATACGTACCGGAAATCTATTTCTACGATACCGTTATGAGCGCTTGTGGAATGCAGGATTTAAGCGATCATCAGATCATGCGTACGGCAATGCTGGAACATAAGATCTTCCCGAAATTTGCAGATCAGATTTCTACTTTTATGGCACAGGTTCTTATGGGAACCACAGATATTGTTATGGATCATCAGGAGAAAAAAGATCTCCAGCGTAAATTCATCAATCCGGAATTATGTGATATTTCTGAGGCGTTGGTTTACACAGAACCTTATAATGATGAAATGCACCGCAACAACGTATTTGCTCCGATTGCAGATTTCGTAAAGGAAAAACTGTACGAGGACGAAGAACTCCACTGTGAAGTTGCCAAGCTGAAAATGGATTTTATGACAAGAGCACAGTCTCTGATCCATGGGGATTTACATACAGGCTCTATCTTTATCAACGAAGAAAGTACCATGGTATTTGACCCGGAATTCTGTTTCTACGGTCCTATGGGATATGATATTGGTAACGTAATTGCAAACATGATCTTTGCATGGGCAAACGGAGATGCCTACGGAAATACAGAATTCTGCAAATGGGTGGAAGACGTGATTGTGGATGTGGTAAATATGACCATGGACAAGCTGCGTACCTACTATGAAGCCAATGTAACAGATACCATGTGCAAAAACAAAGCATATGAAGATTACTATATGTCTACTATCCTGGCAGATACCTCTGCAGTGACCGGTCTGGAACTGACCCGTCGTATCGTTGGTATGGCAAATGTAAAAGATATTACCAGCATTGAAGATGAAGGGAAACGTGCCCGCGCAGAAAAAATCTGTATCACAGCAGCCATTGATTTCATTAAGAACCGTGATGACAAGATGTGCGGCAAATGCTTCCTGAGAACCTTAAAAGAAGCGATTGCAGCTGTGGATGCATAAAAATAAGTGGATGATAATCCACTGAAAGGAGAAGATAATTATGGAAAACGCACTGAATCTGGATACTGTAAGACTTGCGGATAACAAAAAAGAGATTGTAATCCTTGATCAGACACTTTTGCCAAACCAGTGTAAATATTTAAGCATCAAGGAAGCGGGAGATATCTGGGAGGCAATTTATGCCCTTCGTGTTCGTGGAGCACCGGCAATCGGAGTGACTGGAGGCTATGCATATTATGTGCTGGCTGATCAGATTGAAACCGAGGATAAAGATGAATTTGTAAAGAAATGTACGGAAATGATGGAGTACATCAACTCCTCTCGTCCTACTGCGGTAAATCTTTCCTGGGCTCTGAACCGGATGCATGACGTAATGCTGAAAGAAATCCCCAACAGAAGCATCGCAGACTTAAAGGTTCGTCTCATGGAAGAGGCAGATGCGATCCGTGAAGAAGACATCCAAATCAGCCGTAACATTGGTGAATATGGATTTAAACTTCTGGAAGAACTGGGAAAAGGCGTTGGTATCATGACTCACTGTAATGCCGGAACACTGGCAACTGCCAAGTATGGAACTGCGCTGGCTCCAATGTATCTTGCTTTGGAACATGGATGGGATCCCAAAAAAGATATGCATGTATACTGTGATGAAACCCGTCCTCTTCTGCAGGGAGCACGTCTGAGCGCTTATGAAATGCAGGCAGCAGGAATTGACACTTATGTACAGTGTGACAATATGGCTTCCTACACCATGAAAGAAGGAAAAGTAGGAATCATCTTTGTGGGCTGTGACCGTGTGGCTGCTAATGGAGATTTTGCAAATAAGATTGGAACCAGTGGTGTAGCTATTATCGCAAAGCATTACGGCATACCGTTCTATGTATGCGCTCCGTCCTCTACCATTGATATGACTCTGGAATCCGGAGATGAGATTCATATTGAACAGAGAAAAGGCGAAGAAGTTACAGAGATGTGGTATCAGGAGCGTATGGCTCCAGAAGGCGTAGGAGTGGTAAATCCGGCGTTTGATGTGACAGACCACAACCTGGTAACCGGTATTATTACCGAAAAAGGAATCGCTTACGCACCATTTAAGGAATCCTTTGAAGCAATGGGAATCAAGCCAGTTGAGAAATATGTAGATAAGAAATAAAAAAAGGCATGTGAAAAAACGAAAGTTTTTTCACATGCCTTTTCTTTTTAATAATACTGTACGGAATTTCGGTTTAGCCAGTCTTTCCATTCTGGCGAGAAGTCACAATCTGTGATGATCGCATCCATTTCCTCCAAAGGAATTACCGAAGAGAAGGAGGTCTTGTTCAGTTTAGTGTGATCCACCACAAGGTATTTCTGATGGGCATGCTGCAGGGCAACCTTATACAGCATGGCGGTATCGTCATTGATTTCAGTAACGCCAAATTCCATACATACACTTCGGCAGGAGACGAAGGCTTTATCAAAAAAATACTGGGAGAGAGTACGTACAGCGCCATTCCCCACAAACCCCTTTGTCCGGTGAGAGAATTCACCCCCTGTGAGAAACAGACGTACCGGGGAAGCGGTGGAAAGGATATTGGCTATTTCCAGAGAAGAAGTAATAACCGTTAATTTCCGCTTGGCAATTTTCCGGGCGATATACCAGGAGGTAGTGGAAGAATCCAGAAAAATAATATCACCGGGCTGGATCAGAGCATCACATTTCTGAGCGATGATTTCTTTTTCCTGCGTCAGTAAGGTCTGGCGAGTGGAGACATCCAGGTCATTCTGAACACCTTCCAGAATATAGGCGCCTCCATGGGTTCGGATAAGTTCATCGTCCTTTTCCATAGCGCGCAGATCCCGGCGGATGGTTTCTTTGGTGACTTCCAGGCGGGCAGCCAGATCGGTGATGGTTACGCTTTTTTGTTCTTGAAGAAGTTCTTTGATGGCTTTTTTTCTGGCGATTGCTAACACAGCAGGACACTCCTTTCTGTTTGTATCAGGAATAATCTAAATAATTACGAAAAAACTGTCGTTTCTGTATTTAGAAGCGACAGTTTTTGGGGATACCTGGAAATTTTTGTTTTCCAGGTATCATGAGGCATTCTTTATTTGCAAATATATTGAGAAAGACCAAGAATTTTATAATATCCGGCAACAGCGCCCTGGTCAGCTACACCAACACACTGAGCCGCATGAACAGCAGCCTTTCCAAAAACTGGAACCATGTCTTTTGTCGCTTCTACCCCTTCTTTGGCTGCATCAAGGGCAACTTGAATAACCTCTGCGAGAGAAATCTCAGAGTTCGCTTCTGCAGCTGCCTTTGCGGCCTGAGCTGCAGGGAAGACAGAATCATAGATGGTACGCTGACCTGTCTGGCATTTTCCACGTTTCTGGACTCCGGCAGCAAATCCTACCAGATAAGAAGCCAGATCGGCTCCGCCCAGTTCTGTTTTGCCTTTTAGTGCTTTGCCGCCTTCCATTACACCGGTGGACATAAGGAATCCCATGGTAGACGGAACAAGGCTGGACATTTTCATTCCGGCTTTCATAAGAAGTTTACCGATATCGCCACCGGCCCCTTCCATCTCTGCACGCATCAGATCAGGAAGAGAACCATAGCCCTTGCTCATGGTCAGACCAAGATCTCCGTCACCTAAACGGGCGTCCATTTCACATAATTCATCTTTTTTTTCGATAAAGAGTTCACCAACCGAAGCAAATAACTCCGGCAGCTGCTCAAACAGAATTTTATCCATTGCAAAACCTCCTGATGATGTAAATTATTTCTGGCAGATAAATGGAGTATTTACCGGATGATCCATATAGCGTTTCATTTCATCGTTCATTTTACAGATAGAAATAGAAGCGCCGGCCATTTCCATGGAAGTTGCATACTCACCTACGATGGTCTTGTAGATCTTGATTCCCTTAGAAGCAAGGATTTCTCTTACATCGTTGCTGAGAATATATAATTCTTCAATAGAAGTAGCGCCCAGTCCGTTAATCAGAAGAGATACTTCTTCGCCTTCTTCCAGAGGCATGTCTCCTAACAGGGTGTTCAGAGATTCTTCTGCGATTTCTCGGGAAGTTTTCAGCGGTCCGTTCCATACGCCTGGTTCGCCATGAATACCCATGCCCATTGCCATTTCGTTTTCTTTCAGTTCAAAGTTTGCATGACCAACTTCAGGAATGATACATGGAGTGAGGGCAAAGCCTACGGTACGGGTATTGTCTTTTGCAAGCTGTGCAGCTGCAAGGACTTCGTCCAGAGTGCCTCCTTCATCGGCTCTTGCGCCGGCTGCTTTAAACATGAAATAAATACCAGCCACACCGCGACGGGTAGCAGGGTCTGCATGAGAGTTGACATCATCAGCGCCAACAATGCTCTTGCATTCAATATCATCCATATCACAAAGGTCAGTAGCCATATCAAAGGTCATGATATCGCCGGTATAATTGCCGTAAAGGAAAAGAACGCCTGCGTCGGCATGTACTTTTTTGGCAATGTTATAAATCTGTTCCGGAGATGGAGACTGGAATACACCTCCAACACCGCATCCGTCGATCAGACCGTCTCCAACATATCCGAGAAACAGAGGAAGATGTCCGGAGCCGCCGCCAGTAATGATGGCAACCTTTCCTGGTTTTTTATGGGCTGTGCAATAGCTGCGCAGGTCATTTTCTGCATAGGTAACCTGATCTGCGTGGGCGGCATAAATACCCTTGAGCATATCGTCTACATAGGTTTCCGGTGCATTGATAATTTTTTTCATATTCTGCCTCCTTAATCATAGCAAAAGTTGTTATAGTTGTATAGAAACTGCAAAAACCAGAGAGAATATCTGGTTTGTTCTTAACGATATTTTAAACGTTTTTTTTGATTTTGTCAATCAAAATGCCCGAAAATGTGGTGTTTTTTGTGAAATTATTATTGAAAGTGCATAAAACAAAAAAGTGAAAAAGGGGAGGAGGACGAAACGAAAAAATAGAATCAAAGAATTGTTTGTTATAGATAAAAAATTCTGAAAAATAAAAAGCATATTGACAAAAGACAGTACATTGTGATATAAAAAATTTAGTGAATGAAACCGTTGAAGAAGAGTAAGTACCTGATCAGGCATCAATCACAGAGAACTGCTGTATGGTGGAAAGCAGTATTGATGGAGAGGGGAATGGGCTTCTGAGGGCGAGCAGAAGTGAGTATGCAAGCCGGAGAGAACACTCCGTTATCAAATGGAGCATATGTTAGTATGCATAGAGTGGGTATGTGAGATACCAAGCCGGGTGGCACCGCAGGAGTTTAACTCTTGTCCCTGCAATGGAATTGTTGTGGGGATGAGAGTTTTTTTTCGCTGTGTTATCGTCCCCGGATAGCGTTGGTGTGTTGTACCTTTGTACACCGTCGATAAAAAAAGAAAGAGAGGAAATGACTATGGCAGAAACAAAACAGATCCCTTATAAAATTTATCTGGAAGAACAGGAAATGCCAAGAGCATGGTATAATGTACGCGCAGACATGAAAAACAAACCAGCCCCCCTCTTGAATCCAGGTACCTTAAAACCCATGACAGAAGAAGAACTGGGAGCCGTGTTCTGTGAGGAGCTTGTGAAGCAGGAACTGGATAATGAAAATGCTTACATAGAAATTCCGGAAGAAATTCGCAATTTCTACAAAATGTATCGTCCTTCTCCTCTGGTACGTGCATATTGTCTGGAAGAGAAGCTGCAGACCCCGGCCAAAATCTATTATAAGTTTGAAGGAAATAACACAAGTGGAAGCCATAAGCTGAATTCCGCCATTGCTCAGGCCTATTATGCGAAGAATCAGGGATTAAAGGGCGTGATCACAGAGACGGGAGCCGGACAGTGGGGAACGGCGCTTTCTATGGCGTGCGCATATCTTGGTCTGGACTGTCAAGTGTTCATGGTAAAATGCTCCTATGAACAGAAGCCTTTCCGCCGTGAGGTGATGCGAACCTATGGGGCGCAGGTTACTCCTTCTCCGTCAGAAACCACAGAAGTGGGAAGAAAGATTCTCAAAGAGCATCCGGGGACCACAGGAAGTCTTGGATGTGCCATCTCAGAGGCTGTGGAATGTGCCACCAGTCAGGAGGGATACCGTTATGTACTGGGCAGCGTGTTGAATCAGGTATTGCTCCACCAGTCCATCATTGGTCTTGAAACAAAGGCTGCTCTGGATAAATATGATGTGGTACCGGATATTATCATTGGCTGCGCCGGAGGCGGTTCCAACCTTGGCGGTTTGATTTCTCCATTTATGGGAGAAAAACTTCGGGGAGAGCGGGATTATCGTTTTATTGCAGTGGAACCGGCATCCTGTCCAAGCCTTACCCGGGGAAAATATGTGTATGATTATTGCGATACAGGAATGGTTACACCTCTTTCCAAGATGTATACCCTTGGCAGTGGTTTCATCCCATCAGCCAGCCATGCGGGAGGACTTCGCTATCATGGAATGAGTTCAGTTCTTTCCCAGCTTTATGCAGATGGATTGATGGAAGCCCGTTCTGTGGAGCAGACTTCTGTTTTTGAGGCGGCAGAACTGTTTGCCAGAGTAGAGGGAATCCTTCCGGCTCCGGAAAGTGCCCATGCGATTCGTGCCGCTTTGGATGAAGCTATGAAATGTAAGGAAACGGGAGAAGAAAAGACGATTGTCTTCGGTCTTACAGGAACCGGATATTTTGATATGTTTGCTTATGCAAGATATAATGACGGGGAAATGAGTGATTATATTCCAACAGATGAAGATCTTCAGAAGGGATTTGACGGACTTCCCAAGTTCCCAGGGAATGAAATCTGATTAAGACGAATAGATAAAAAAACAGGTCATGGCAGCAGGGAATGCTGTTATGGCCTGGTTTTTTGTAAGAAGGAGAAAACAAAAGAAACTTTACAGAGAGAAAATCTATTGATATAATATAAAAGAGCATATTTTCTTAAAATCTTTTACCTGGATTTATTCAGGTTTCTTAATTTCTTATAAGGCAATTTTGCTGCTTCTTTTCAGAAAATTCATGCTTATTACCCATATTTTAATAGCAGGAGTTTTCTGGAATAAGAACCTCCTGACAATCAAAAAAGGAGGTTTTGAATGGAACAAAGTAAAAAAGAAATTTTTCAATGGCATCCTGCTTTTTACGCAGGGCTTCAGGTGGAATTGAAGGAGGATGCTCAGAATTAAATATCGGCAGGATTTTTCGTAAATATAATATTATTGAATATAAGAGTCCTGTGGATTATCTGGGGATTGATGATTTTTATAAGGTGTATGGATATTTGTGCTTTTATAAGGCCGATACACAGGAAGAAGATGGGATTTCTGTGGAGGAGTTAACGCTTTCTTTGATGTGTACCCATTATCCAAGAAAATTAATGGAACATCTGAGAAAAGTTCGTAGATATCAGATTCAGAAGATGGATGAGGGAATTTACTATATTTTAGGAGATATGATTCCAATACAGATTGTATGTCTCAGAGAGTTATCAGAAGACGAAAATTTGTGGCTGAAATGTTTGACAAACCGGTTGGAAAAAAAGGAAACCGTGGAAAAATTGTTGGAGGCATACGAAGAGCATATGAACGAAGGGTTGTATCGTTCTATAATGGATATGATTGTAAGAGCAAATAAAAAGAAGTTCAAGGAGGCGGAAGAGATGTGTGAAGCGTTAGAGGAATTGTTATACGAAAGGTTTAAAGAAAAACACAAAGATGAGGCAGAGGCAGAAAAAGAGGCTGCAATAGAAGCAGCAGTAGAAGAAACGAGAATGGAAAGTCACAAAGTTGGACTTCAGGAAGCAATGTCAGTTAGTTAAAGTCTGATAAAAAGAAAATGGAGTATCTTTAAAC
>CALCDJ010000021.1 GCA_937900135.1 uncultured Blautia sp.
ATCACCTTATTCCATGCAATATCTGCTTTACCAAGAAAATCCGCGTTCGCCCATTCTTCGGAACTCGTCATCTCGTTTATGATATGTTTCATATCTGCGGCTTTTGCGTCAACAAAATCCATCATTTCTGTAACACCCTGTTTAATCCCTGGCATCTCTGCCGCCAACGCATCCGCCGCCCCTCGCAGATATGGACTCAACCGTTCTCCCAGTGTCATTTTCACCTCATCTGCCGCGCCGGACAGTAGTTCGAAAGATCCGGCCAGATTGTCCATCATGGTATCTGCCATCTTTTGGGAAGCTCCATCTGCGTTATAGACTGCTTCTGTCAGTTTGTTATAATCCTCCTCTGCGGCATTGATGATCGCCAGCATACCGGACATGGCTTCCTTTCCAAAGATGGTAGAAGCTGCTGCCGTCTGCTCTGTCTCAGAAAGTCCGCCAAGACTTGTCCGCAGGTTATCCATCACACCTTTCAGGGATTTCATATTCCCTTCATTGTCTGTCAGACTGATCCCGTATTTGTCCATAGCAGCCGCCATGTTTGCCGTTGGTGACGCCAGATTGGCAATGGAAGTCTTCAGCGCCGTACCTGACATAGAGCCTTTGATTCCTGCGTTTGCCATAAGCCCAAGGGCTAAAGAAGTGTCCTCAATCGAATATCCCATGGTACCGGCAACCGGAGCCACATATTTAAAAGATTCACCCAGCATAGAAACGTTGGTGTTTGCATTGGCAGATGCCTGCGCAAGCACATCCGCAAAATGAGTAGATTCACTGGCCTGCATCCCAAACGCAGTCAGCGCATCCGTTACGATATCTGAGGTACTCCCCAAATCTTCCCCGGAGGCTGCTGCCAGAGACATGATTCCCTCGATACCGCCCATCATATCCTTTGTCTTCCATCCTGCCATCGCCATGTAATTAAAAGCTTCTGCGGATTCATACGCGCTGAACTTCGTATCCGCGCCCATCTGCTTTGCTTTCTCTGTAAGCGCTGCGAAATCTGATTCGCTGGCATTGGAGATAGCCTTTACCGAACTCATCATGGACTCAAAATCTTTATAGGTATCCACCGTATCTGCCACGCCGAAAGAAACGCCGGCAACTGCTCCGGCTTGGGCAAGCGGATTCCCGGCTATGCTGCCGATTTTGCCAAGCGGAGATGTCACAGCATTTACCACGCCAACTGTGGCGTTCCAGGTCTTTCCGGCATATTCCGAAAGTTTATCCGTCACATCATCAATTACCGGGCTTGCCGTATCCTCTGCCCCCAGCTCTGCATATCCAGCCATTCCGGAGAACATCTCTACTGAATCCATAGCAGCGTGAATGATCGGAGTAGCTGCATCCGCCGTGGAAATCTCAGCCATCCCATATTCCCCGTCAAATTGTGCGACAAGATCTCTTGCCGCATCCACAATAGGAGTTCCTAGATCAGCTACCGAAATTGCAGCTTCTGCCGATAAACCGCCAAACATAGTAATTTCGTTTTCTGCCGCATTGATAATCTGCGTCGCATGATCGTCCACTCTAATTTCTGCAAGACCAGACATCCCAGAAAACATCTCTATTGCATCAACGGAATCGTATACCACTTCTGCAACATTAGAATCGACACCAATCTCTGCCATTCCTGTTTCGCTATCAAACTGCGTGACCGCATCTCCTGCTTCACGAATGACAGCTGTCGCATGATCGTTCGCTCCAACGTCCACTTCTGCGGATGTATTGCCTAAATGTTCTGCTTCATCTTCAATATCATGAATGACAGGCGTCGCATGATCGTTCGCCAGAATCTCTACCTCATGTTCCTTTTCGATCCCACGTTCTTTTTTCTGCATGGATTCTTCCATCTTGGAGATGTGCTGTTTCGACTGCTTTTCCATCCTCTGCATTGCCTTTTCCATCTTTGACAGATTCTTTACAACGCCGGAAGTGCCAGAGGAAGTGTTGTCCACGACTTCCACTGGGATTTCAATTTTTATCGTCTTGGACGCCATAGATCAACCTCCTCACTTCTGATTGCTGTATTCCAAACGTACCATCGTAGATGCCAGCATAAAGGCGCGTACCCCGGATGGCTTTGCCATAACCTCGTCCGGCGGAATCCCCTGCCTCTGAAAAATCTGATGAAGCAGGGCTGACTTCCCGCCGGCTTCGATCAGTTTTTTGCTGTCTGCACCTTCAGGTCTTCGTTGTCGTAACCATTTAATTCATCCGCAGTTTCCATAATCTTGTCCTTTTCCCCCGGAAGAAGAACTGCGTCAATCACATCCAGCGCATTTACGATAATCCTGCCCTGTTTCCGAAGTCCTTCCCAGATCTTCTTGTTGTCCCAAATCTTATCTTTATCAGCCTGAATCGTAGAATTGTAAATCACAGAACTGCGGTATTTCGCATTATCCAGGTCTGTTGCTACTTTGAGCCCTGTACGGCGGTTTTTCTCGTATTTCGTATACTTCTTTCGGATTTCACTCAGTCTTTCTTCGCTAAGCGGATGGATGGAAAAAGAGAAATAATGTCTGTCATTTCTCACAATATCAATCTTCACGGTTTCCTCTTCCGCATCTTCTGCTGCCGCAAGGAGTCCTTCCAGTAAATCCCCTTCATTCTCCCTGATTACCTCTTTCATATCGTCCTCTGTCATATCTGGTTCAACTGCTTTGATTTCTGCCATATTCTTATCCTCCATAATTTCATAAAACAGGGACGGCCTTCGCCATCCCTTGTGTCTGTGTTTCTTAAATTGTCAGGGAAGACCTGCGTTCCGGTTTTCCATTGCAGTGCAGGTTGTAGCTGCGTTTCAGAAAATCTCCGGTAGATACATTCTGCAGGTCGTTATCCCCGCTGAAAATACATTCCCTGTATGTGATACGTTCCTGGGAACCGTTACGTCCCTCGATCGCCCCATCCAGGGTCAGCACTGGAGATTCTCCATTTTCCACTGCCTGCAACATCTGGTTGAACAGATAGCCATCCAATACCACAATCTCTGAAATAGAAATCGTTACGCCAATGGTATTATTTACTTCCAGCTCCATGTTCTGGCCAAGCGGCGCGTACTTATTGTTGTTAAACGCTGCTTTCGTCTGAAAGCTGTCCACCTGAGCCAATGCTTCCCCGTCTTCGTTGTAGAGCATGGCGTCTTTTCCGGAACGGCCATGTCTTGCGTCTGTTGATGCTCTTGTATTTAACATCTCTTACTCCCTCCTTATTCTTCCGTTGTGCTGAATCGGAATTTGTAGAACAGGTATACGTGCTCTGCAGAATCCTTATCCACCACATCAATGTCAAAGTAACAATAATCCCGGTCTGCCAGATATTCTGTATTTTCCTGTACAACACCGGATACCAGCTTACCTTCCTGCACCATGTCGTTACAGATCTTCTGCAGTTTTCCGACAATCGCAGCGCGGCCGTTTACGTCATTATCCACCTTTCCTACCATGGCATCCGCCTGAGCATTGCACCGGTATAACAGTTCATATCTGGTTTTTACCCGACGGACTTTCTTCCAGCCCTCATCATGGTCTTCATCTGGATGGATCAGGGTATTTATCGCACAATCCATCCAGATCTTGTTGTCTGTATTGTAAGCAAGAGCAACACAGCCGTTCTCAATGGCTTTTTCATACTGACTGTTAGTAAGCCGCTCTTCAAGTTCCGTATAACGATCAATAATCGTATGGGTCAGGGACTGATTTGACGGACAGGCTGCGATCATCCCAGCGATAAAAGCCGCCACCTGGTATCCTTCCAAAGACAAATCTTTCGCTTTTACCTTTGCGTTCAGGATATAAACCATGTTCTCTTTGTCAAATCCTGCTGCCGCTGCCATGCGTTCCTCTAACTCCTGCGTATCTTTCTCCGCGATCACACCGATTCCAAACTGACCGGAATCATAGATACGGTCCAGGAACCCAGATACCAGTTCATGAACACCCTTGTCCTCTGTATCCACGCAGATGGTGTTGAAATAATACTTCTCTACTTCTTCCAGACCTTTACTGTATTCTGCATTGGTAACTGTCGGATCTGTACCGGCAGTAAATGCAGTTTGGTTCACATCTGTCAGAATGCCTTTTCCTTCTTCTTCCAAAACCGCGATAAACTGATCAGACTTCTGGAATCCATCTACCAACGCTTTTGCCTCATCTTCTCCAGCGACAAAGCTGATCTTTTCAAATTCTTCTGTGCCGTGATAGATGATGCATTCTTTTCTGGTACTGTCTGTCAATTTCTTTCTGACCGTTACTGTAAATCCCATCTTTCCTGGATAGTTTGCGGTGATCTTTACTTTCCCGGTATCAGCGGAAAGGGAAACTGTCTCCTGTGTACCTCCATTTCCGATACGGCAGGCAACCAACTTCTGCGCGCCCCCATAAAGCGCTTCCCGAAGGGTATCTGTAGTTCCTCCCTCTCCGTAAATCTGCGCGTATCCATCTTCTCTTTCGATCATTTTGACTGTTCCAAGCGGTCCGAAAGAAGATTTAAAAAGGACAGCTACCACGCCGTCCACTGCACCAAATGCATGTTCTTCGCCTTTTTTACTCACATTAAAATAAGCGCCCGGTCGGATTTTCTGCTCACCGACCCGAAAATATCCTGCCATCTACTTTACCTCCTGTTTCATAAATTTTTCTACTGCTGCCGTTGCCTCTTTTAAAGTTATCTTTTTCTCCTTTAACGGTTTCAAAGCAGCCCGTACACATTCCCGCCTCACTTTAAACAACTGTTCACTTGCAGATACCAGTTCCGAAATTGTGTACGTTGTTTCTACCGCCTTTTTTCCTTTTGGTTTCGGAATTTCCTTTTTGATTTCTTCCGCCATAGCCTTCTCCTTTCTTGCGTATCATTATATAAAAAGAGCGCCTACCGCCTTCTTTTCTAAAATGCTATATCAAAAACACTCAAAATCCCATCCCTATTCCAGAGATGTTATGTTTCTTTTCCCCTCTCCGGAGGCATCCATATTTTCCGGTTATGATCAGCTGTCCTTCCCGGAGATAATCCGCTTTGTTATCCATTCTTAATTCCTGAATATACATAGGGGAATCATCCAACATGGTAATCTCTTCCTCTGCTGCCATCTTCTGATGGATCGCCGCCAGCATTTTTAATCTGGTGAGCGCTGTGGGATATAGAAGATGGACTGCTACCCTTGCCGTAAACCATGCGACAGTGTGGGCACATGGGCCGTCAGTGCTCTGAATATCCTGTAGGCGGCAGTAAAACACCGGAGCTTCTGCCGGATTGGTAAAATCTCCAATCCGGTCAAGCCCAAGAACCACAGCTTCCGGATACAGCTCTTTCAAAAATACAGCCGCAGCCATCACCGGATCAGGATCTGTTGTCTCTTGCATAGGATACTCGATCAGATCAAAGAGAAGGTCCTTGCATACGATTCCCATGCCTTCTGCCTGATAGACTTCTGTCCTTGCCCACGCAAAGCAAAAGGGCGCCTCTCCGTCCGGTTTCATCAGCACATCTTTCAATGCATCTCTTACCTGATCTTCCAGTTCTTCGATCACTTTCGAAGTTTTTTCAGTGTATATTGCAATGTGAAGCGTACCGGAAGATGACCGTTCCTGATTGACCTGCATATCTGTCCGGTAGCAGATACGCGGATACTGGCTTTTCCCTCCCCATCCGCCCTGCTGGTCAGAAGGGAATTCTGTATTAAAAATAGCCGGTCCGTCACCATAAACAGCCAGCTTCTCTACCAGTTCCCCGCAGTCTGCAAGTCTCTGATATATCATCTCATTTAATTCCATCTGTTACCTCCGGATACGTTCTTATGCTTTCCAACTCATCACTGGAGTAGCGAATCTGCCACTGCCCTGCTGCCACCTCTGACGCCGGAATGAAATAGTGGTTGACAATGCAGCCAATTTCTTCCGGCGGAAATTCTATCCGGAGCAGATTTTCTTTTACTCCTGTGACAACCCCGCTTTTCCAATCATTCCACGTGCTATGCTTTGCACAAATCAGAATTCCCCGTTTGATTTCCTGTGTATTAAATCCTGTGATTTCTTTGTTTACCAATAACATCTTATCCCAACTCTCCGAATATTCTTTCGATTTCCGGCATGGCTGTATCTGTGATCTTATCCACAAATGGACGGGCAGCCATCCTTACGCTTCCATCTTTATTGTGAGTACCGTCTTCCAGATAACCTGAATAATACATATTGCTTCTAATACCGAATGAGCATGATGAACCACCGCCATCATTAAAACATGTCCAAGATGTCCTGAGGAAACCACTCCTTCTGCCCGGAGGTGTCCCTGGTGGAGAGGGGCTAGGATTTCCAGATAACACTGTCAATTCTGCATTACGCAATGCATTTGCGCCTCTTGGACATCGTATCCTTGCACCTGTTTCCACCCGTCTGCATTCTATTTCTACAGACCTCTGCACTTCCTTAATCGCTTCTGCCGGTCTCATTTCACATCGTTCCTTTCTTCCAGATACACAAGTCCCGCAGCTCCCAGATTCCCGATATCCTCATACAGCAGAACAAGGAATACCCTATCTCCCAGAATCAACCAGTCTCCTCTGTGTATCTCCGCTTTTTCCCGAAGCACAAGGGTATGGGTCAGGGAATGCTGACCCTGATCCCATCTGTGCCGTGTCCTGTCCGCATCATTTGCAGACGCTTCTCCAAGGATTCCTGTTAAAGTCCCCGCTTCCTCTGTTGATTCAACCGCATAGCCTTTGTCGTTTTTTACCGCTTTTCTTTTTATAAGAAAATCCATCCACACATTTCCGGGGCGCAGATACATAAAAGAACATAATCCCATCATATATCCATCCCCTCGCTTTCCTCAGTGGACATCATGCCGCTGTAAAAATACGGCTCAGGCTGTCTTTGCATATCTCCTGCATTCATCCGGATCGCAGCGGGGCTGACTGCTGCCGCTTCCAATTCCTTTTTTAACTTCTCATATTCTTCCTGCCATAGCTTCGCCCTTTCAGTAAACGCAAAGGAAGCCGGACCTACTTTTGTATCCGGTTCATAGGAAAATCTCCGGAAGATACTCTCCAGACACTTCAGCTTTGCCTTTTTCCAGAATCTTGCTGTCTGAACACCCTCTGTGAGTAAGATATATTCCTCATCGCAAAGGGCGCAGGTTCTTTCTTTCCCATCTACCATCACATCGCCCAGTTCAAAACGCATCCTGTCTTTTCCATAGGCTGTGATCTGGGATGGCTCATAAGTGTACGTTCCTGCCATCAGGCTTCACCTGCGCTTTCCTCCGCTTTTACAATCTCTTTTGCCTTTAATTCTGCCTCTTTCTTTACTGCGGCTCTGGAATCTATGGCATTTAACAAGATCAATACCGTATCATCCTCCACATGTTCCTTAATATGGGCTGTGGCGTCTTTTACGCTCATCTGCATAGTTTTTACCGCCTCCCTGATCTGTGGCTCAGAAACATCCATTTCCAGCGTTTCATCCCCCTTTAGGATCGGTATGTGAAAAAGAACTTCTGCTTTCTGAGCCACAATTTCTGCCAGCTCAACTGGTGCTCCATCACCTGCGATAACCACAATCCCCAGCTTTTCCATTTTATCCGGATCCCGGACGAATGCTTCCGGGATTTCGTCGCCGATGAAAAACTTTTTCCCCTCGAAACTACAGGGTCTTTTTGCAACAATCATCTCAACACCGCCTTCTTTTCAATGGTCAGACAGCATCTGCAAAGAACATTCCAAGATCGTCCGCTGTCTTCTTCATATCGTTTGCCATCAGACCTTCGATGTACTCTGTATGCGTACCGTTTTCTCCAAGATAGTTCAGGATTGGAAGAATCTGTCCATTTCCAAGCATATCCCAGGAGAAAATGTATCCTGCGGACGGTTCGTCGATGCTTGGCGCATTGGTGGCATAAGCCAGAAGAAAGGCATTGGGGTCTCCAATAAACTGCATGTCTGCCTCTGCTCCCATATCAGCCTTATTCATAATGGAATTCAGAACCACAAGCTTCTCAACACCGAATAACTGAGCCAGTACATTTGCAGTGACAGATGCCGGATTTGCTGTGGATCCACCGTATTTTACGCGCTCCAAAATCGCAGGATGGAGTTTTAAGGCATTAAATACATTTACGCCCATTGCCAGGCGGTTCGGTGTGCGTCCAGTACTCTGATGCATCTCTGTTTTCTTCGCGTCTACAAATCCGATCGGATCCGAGTTTGCATTGGAAAATTTAATAAACTGTCCATCCGAAACAGAAGTGTTGTCCACGCCGGTCATCTCATTTTTCCAAACTCCTTTTTTGAAGAATCTTTCTGCAAACATATAATCCTGATGGATATTTGCCTGTTCTGCGATGGTTTTTGTCCTCTGCTGTTTCGGCTGCATGATGGACGGTCCCTGGCGTCTGGTAAGATCTGTCTGCCTGATCTGGTCGATTCCCATGATCATCTGATCCACCTGGCAGGCATAAGTATCTGTATGTTCCGATACCGGCGCAGGCTCTACCTTTCCATAAGCCGGTTTTCTTCTCCAATTATCCCGGAGCAGATCTTCCTTGTCAAAAATATAATAATTGTCTGAAGACAAATTCACCGGACACACCGGGAAAATTGCTTTTGCAAAATAATTGCTTGCATTCTGGTAATAAGACAATGCAAGGTTGGTTAATGCGGTATGTGGGCGGAACACGCCTTTTGCGATCTCTGCCTGGATTCCGCCTGTGGTATTTCTTGCCATGATTTTCTTCCTCCTTTATGCTCCTGCTTTCTGATATCTCATGATCTGGACTTTACAATATCCATCCTTAGGCACGCTGTTTAAAGCAACTCCAAGTACATAATTCCCTGCTGCTGCCACTGCTGCCTTTCCTTCAGCTCCTGCGGTTACTTCCTGACCTTTTTTGATTTCTGCACCTGCAATTACAAAACCGATGTCCTTGATCTGAATATCCACGTCATCTCCCGGCATCACTTTTCCGGATTCTGCACCGGTAATATCGTTATAACCTGCTTCAATGATTGCGATTCCCACCGGAAGGTCAGTTCCGGCTGCAGCCAGTACCACTTTTCCGGCTTCATCATATTTTACAATACGGTTTCTCACATCTGCAATCTCAGCGCCGGACTTTTCTACGATGGTCACAGACTGGTTAATCTGCGCTCCGTTAAAGTTTTTTCCCATAATTCACAGTACCTCCTTTTAAAATCCTGCTTCTGTTTCGTATTCTGCCATCAGCTCCGGATGGTCTTCCCATGCCTTCGCAATGGCATCCGTCATGGTCATAGTTGGTTCTTTTTCCAGATATGCCTTTGCAATCTGGTCGATCTGTGTCTCCGATGCAGATTTTTTAATTCCTACTTCCCCTCTGTAGGAGCCAGACTTTCCAATCTCCTGAAAAAGACCGCTCTGGTTCTGCGCTTCCACACAGGCATCCATCATGGTGATCATATCCGCATATGCTGTCCCTCCTGCTGCTCTCAGGCTCTTTAACAGCGGAATCAGCTCTTCCGGCTTTTTCCCGATCACCGTGTACTTCTTAGCTACCTCTGCAAGTTCCCTCTCCTCCGTAGCTTCGCGGAACTTTTTCAGTTCTTCAAGCTGCGCCTTCACTGCCGGATGCAGTCCTTTGTAAATATCATCTTCCGCTGCCGGTGATGTCACGGGAGTAACCGGCGTGGTCAGAGATTTTTCACATGTTCCCTTTTTCTCATTTTTTTCAATGTTTTCTTCTGTTTCCTTCAGATCTGTCTTCTTCTCTACAGCTTCCTCGGTTTCCACAGCATATTTTTTCACAAGGTCATCATATGCCGTTCTTTCCTCGGGGGTCATTTTTGATTTATCAATCTTTAACATTTCTTCTAATTCTCCTCTCTGTTCTACTGCCTGTGTCTCTTCAC
>CALCDJ010000022.1 GCA_937900135.1 uncultured Blautia sp.
ATTATGGATTCATTTTTAGGGCAACACAATCCGTCGAATTATTTTGCGCTTACGAAGGTAGTTGTGAAATAATCCATTTTGGGTGATTATAAAGATTCCTACAAGAAGAAGCCCCGGCATTATGCCGGGGCTTCTTTCCTGTGACAGAGAAAAGCTGAGGCTTGCTAAATCCGGCAAGCCTCAGCAAAACTTATTTTAAATATATAGCAAGTTCAGGATAAGCATCCTGATTATCTCGAATCAGCCACCTTTTAAATGCCGCAAATGGAGAGGAATCTCCCAATTGCTGCTTTAAAAGAAAATGAAGATCTGTTTTCTCCTCTTCTTCTGCTTCCAGAAATTCCCGCACATATTCTTTGAACAAAGAAAGTTCCTTCCTTAATTCTTTCCGAAGAATTCTGGCCTCCATCTGTTTTTGTGGGGTAGAGCCGTAATAGACTTCGTGAAGAAGTTCTTTTGTATGCAGAGTCTCCGGTTCGGAATCCAGTTCATCAAATACAAATTCCTCTATGGTTCCAAAATAGCCTTGTTTACGAAAAGCAATCTTTTTTTCTACATCTACTTTTGTGCAGTCCAGGATAGGATCATATTTATTGAGTTTCGTATTATTACAGTGTGCACAGGCAAGAAACAAATTGTCCCAGCCGTATTTTAGTTCCGGATCTTCTCTGTGGGGACGCAAATGTTCGATATTGTAAGAAGTAATATTTCGATTCTCGCAAATATAACACTTTCCATGAAACAACTCCCTGAGGGCGGCATTTACTTCCGGAGTATTATAAGTTCCTTTCATTTCCCTGGCTTTTTGTAGGGAAGCAATAGCTAATTGCGCTTTTTCAGTCGATTTTCGCTCTATCTTTATCATAGCTTTTGCCTTTCTATTCTTTCAAAAGCATCCACAATCTCTGGAGATAACTGACGCGGGATTTTCTTCAGTTCCAAACGAAGGGATGCTCTTTCTGCTCGTTCCTCGTCTGTCAGATTTGACTTTTTCATCATAAACAGATACCTATTGAGCCGTTTTTTTAATTCCTCGGAATATTCGTCAGCATCGAAATAACCTTCTGCCAATCCCTCTGAGGTATACATGGACAAATTTTCCAGTTCTACACAGGTTTCAAGATCATAAGCCTTTGAATTTGAAATAGAATTTAAAATATATGGGGAGTGAGTAGAAACAATAAACTGGATTTTCGGGAAAAACTCCGTCAAAAACGGCAGGATCTTTTTCTGAAGATCAAGATGCAGATGCGTTTCCAATTCATCAATCAAAACAATCCCTTCCGTATCGTAAGTGCTCAAAGCATCTGTATAAAGCCAGTTTTTTTCCATCCGCAGCAGTAGATTGGAAACAATGCGTATAACAGAGGAATAACCATCTGAAAGTTCATCAAAATGGAACGGCTTTCTCCCTTTTTCATAGATCTTGAAATCATATTCTTTATAATCGTATTCCAAAGAAAGCGTTTCATCATCCAAAAGGATACGGAGCGCATCCACAAATCGGTCAAACCATTTCTGTATTCGCTCCACCGTCTCAGAATCCTCTTCATTTCTGGCATATGCCTGCTGGGTTTTCAAATGAACCATATATTTTTGAAGCAGGATTCCTGGATCAGAATCAATACTATAAAATTCTTCAAGGCGGATTTCTTCTACACCGTTTGCTCGTTGAATAGCGGATTTCCTGTCAGCAGGGAAAAAAGCGGTGATAAAGTCCCCTTTTTTATATAATGTATGGATATCTTGCAAAGAAGACAACTGAACCAAAACACCCCTATTATCTGCTGTTGGAATCAAGCGTAGATATTCCTGTATCGCAAGCAAAAGGGAGGTTTTTCCAGATCCATTCCTACCAGTCAGGATGAGATGCTGCCTTTTCTCTGGATTTAATGTGATTTTTATATTTGAAAGATGTCTCAATTCTTTAATTATTATTGAGGTAATAAAATGTTCCATGTCTTGTCTTCCTCCATACAAATCTTCACCTTTTAATATGTTTACTGTCTATATTTTAACAGAAATACCAGACAGAAACCATATCAAAACAGGAATTTAGAAGTAATTGTTTTTTATTCTGTAGCAGTCCTGATCTGTCCTCCATTTTTCAGTTTTCTAAACAACCTCATGATGTCATGGTATCCTATAATATCAAAATGTATTTCCGCAAATAAAATGTATTTTCCATGTGTATAATACAGAGTGTTTTCAGAAACAAAATAGGTATTTATCTACATTCCCAGATGTTCCATGTAGAAATTTCCATCCAAAACAGAAAATTATGCAGATAACTGTTTATTTATTCTTATTTTAATTAAATACTATAATTATAAATCAATAGATTCCCTTTTTTAATCAACCCTCTTCTCTCACAATTCCCACACAATTCAGAAAAATCACATCCGCAACCACGCCAAGGGGAACTATAACATGACGAAACTTAAAAACACAAAGAAGGGCATGGCGAAAAAAGCGCTGAGCATTTCTCTCGTCGCAGCAATGCTGGCTACTTCTAATGTTCCGGTTTGGGCTGCAGAGTTCACAGATGGAACAGATGCAGTAGTAGAAGCTCCGGTTGTGGAAGAATTCGCAGCTGAGGCTCCAGTGGAAGAAGTACCTGCAACAGATGTAGAACTTCAGGTTGCTACAAATGGATATACAGTAGAGACAAATATGGAATTATCTGCAGCAGATTGGAACAGCAACCTTATCTGGTCTAGAAAAGATGGGGAATCTGCAGATAAATTTATTCTTGAAAAGGATGGCGTTCCACAGACTCCTACAAAAGTAGAAATCTGGGCACGTGATTCCAAAATGGTCGGAGAAGCAACCGTTTCTGATGGAAACTTAAGCGCAGCTTTTTCTAGTTTAAAACCAACTGAAACATCCTTCAAGGAAGGTGCTACTTTAACTGCTAAGATTTACGTTGGGGAAGATGTCGCTTACGAGTGCACTATGCCTGTAAAGGCAGTAGACATCTCCAATGGTTGGAAATTAGATGTGACAAAAAATACTGGTAATTATACTGGTAAGGCACAGACTCCAGAACTTGCTGTAACAAACAATGGTGCTACAGCTACTGTTGTAGTGAATTTTGCAAATGGTACAGATGCTGTGAATGTTGGTTCCTATGCTTATACCGTTCAGGGTACAGGTTCCTATACAGGAACAATCAAATCCAGCAATGATTATGTTATCAGAGCAGTTGCTGCAACTACAGATAACGTATTAGTTGAACTTTCCGGTGAAACAACGTATCACGGAGACAACACTGTTCCTACAGTAAAAGTTACAGATAAGCTTGCAAACAAAGAAATCTCTAGCGATTTATATACTGTTTCTTTTACACCTGCTGTAGGTAAATTTAACAAAGACAATGTGAAGGTTCAGTTTAAAGATGCAAAAGAAGTAAAAAGTAATTTTACAACTGGATCAGACATTGCTGCTGGTTGCATCACAGGAAGCTTCAAAGTGAATGCACTTGATTTATCAAAATTAGGTGACACTTATACGGTTTCTGTCGCAGATAAAACTGCTAGTACTAATGTTACGATAGATGATATCACATTTACAGATAAAGCGTAAGCGCAAAATAATTCGACGGATTGTGTTGCCCTAAAAATGAATCCATAATA
>CALCDJ010000023.1 GCA_937900135.1 uncultured Blautia sp.
TTTATTTTGCCTGAAAAGTGGAAGATCAGTTTGTTATAGTGTGCCCGATAACAAAGATAAAAGTCTATATGCGAGGATGGCTGAACTACTATGGAATAGCGGACATGAAGAACAACATCGAAAGCCTGAACGGATGGCTGTACCGCCGGATACGGATGTGTATCTGGAAGCAGTGGAAACATCCGAGGACGAGAAAGAGGAAACTCATAGGTCTGGGAGTAGACAGCCACTATGCGGCAACCATAGCATACGATCGAAAAGGATACTGGTTTAATGCCGGGAACAAAGCGGTCAATTGGGCCTTAAGCAAAGAAAGACTGATAAACTGGGGTTTCTATGATTTAGCCACAGCCTATCAGTCTCTGCACATCAACTATTGAAACCGCCTCCTACTCGATTGTGTCCAGCAAAGCTGGACTACACTTGCCGGTGTAAGTCCGGTCACGGTAATCGCCAGTGAGCCGTGTAGCTAAACTCGGTGCGTTGTAGTAATACAGGGTGCTAAGCGAGTGGATAAAGTAACCTTGAAAAAGGTGCGAGCAATCATGCAGACCGCAACATAAAGTGAATTCTGCCGTATCGTTAAAAAAGGTCTCGGAAGAGAGAAAAGGGAAGTTGAGCCTTGGTAAACTAGGCGAAAACCACGGAACGTGTGGAGAAACTGGAAAACAGCACGGAAGAATCCCTCGGTATATAGGAAACGGTATGTATGAAAAGTGTAGTTCGGAACTGGAGAGGCCCTACTCATCACCGAAAGGTAAAGAGAAAGCGTATAAGCTTGGCGAAATCGTATTTCTGATGGAAGGGAGTCGGAGGGGAACATAGTACCGATAATGACTGTGCAAGAAAACGCAGTTTAGGGGAAGGTTCCCTGCTTCATTCATGTTTGTAGAGAGGGTAAGAGTGAGAGAATGTCATGCAGACTAATAACTCCAAAGAAAAAGTTCGACAACTTCAAAACAAACTATATCTGACAGCCAAGAAGTGTGACAGCTGAAGATTTCATGCACTTTACGATAAGGTATATCGGGAGGATGTACTTTTTGAGGCATGGAAACGGGTAAAAGCTAACAAAGGTTCCAGTGGTGTGGATGGTATCAAAATCGAGGATGTTGAAGCAATGGGAATTGAAAAATACCTGTCAGAAATCAAATCAGAGCTGATGAATGGAAAGTATAAATCATCTCCAGTAAAGCGAGTCATGATACCAAAACCAGACGGAAGTGAAAGACCTCTTGGAATACCAACGGTCAAGGACAGAATTGTGCAGATGGCTACAAAGATAGCAATAGAGCCAGTATTCGAAGCTGACTTTAGAGAATGTTCCTATGGATTCCGGCCAAAAAGAAGTGCAAAACAAGCACTGGAAGTAGTAAGGAAAACGTGTAACAACAAGGGCTATTATGTAGTAGACGCAGATATTGAAAAGTTCTTTGACAATGTAAACCAAGAAAAGCTGATGAAACTGGCAGAGCAGAGAATATCAGACCGTAGGATATTGAAGCTGATAAAACAATGGTTAGTATCAGGAGTATTATACGGAAATGTACTGACAATCTCTGAACTGGGAACAAGCCAAGGTTCAGTTATATCTCCGTTACTGGCAAACATTTACCTAAACACACTGGACAGACTGTGGGAAAAGTATGGACTTCCTCACGGTATTCTTGTAAGGTACGCAGATGATACGGTAATCATTTGCAAGAATAAGAAAAGTGCAAATCACGCACTGAATTTATTGCAGTATATCATGGCAAAACTGGATTTAAAGCTACATCCAGTGAAGACAAAGATTGTCAGCATGTGGGACGGAAAAGAGGGATTTGACTTTCTTGGAATGCACCACAGAAGAATGACAACGGAAACACGCAAAGGACAACTGTACAAGGAAACGTATCAGTATCCAAGCAGAAAAGCCATGAAGAAAATGAAAGCCGAAGTCAAGAGGAATGTAAACAGCCGAAGTCTGCTGGTTGCAAAGGAAGAGGATTTAATAAGGAATCTGAATCCGAAAATCACAGGATGGAAGAATTATTATTCCACCAAGACAAATGCAAAGTGGATGCAAGCATTAGACTGGTATATTATCTGTACTTTTACAAGGTGGTATAACAAGAAACACCAAAGGCGAAATCGTATGTCAAAGGTGGGATTTGTTAGAAATAGCATTTATGAAAAAGGGTTAAGGAAAATGGCTGGAGCATGACGTAATGCTGTAGAAAGAAGAATGTCGGAAAGCCGTGTGAGGGAGAACCTCATGCACGGTTTGATGAGGGGAAAGAGGGCCAAAGCCCTCTAACCTACTCTACGTGTAATGAAATTAAAAAGCAATATCTCTCAGATCTTCCGGAATGCTGGCACTTCGGAAGTTTTCGTTTAAGGTGTCCAGAATATCCATATCTTCCTGCTCAATGGTAAAATCAAAAATCTGAGCGTTGGCTTCTATGCGGGCGGGATGCACAGACTTCGGAATCACAGAAATTCCCTTCTGAATTGCCCAGCGAAGTCCGATTTGCGCCGTTGTTCTGCCATATTTGGTTCCCAGAACACAAAGTACGTCATGATCCAGATAAGCGCCTCTGGCCAGGGGAGCGTAAGCCTGTACCTGAATTCCCTGCTTCTGACAGTATTCAATCAGTTCCCTGGGGTAGTTCAGAGGGTGACACTCAATTTGATTAACTGCAGGCACAATGCCGGAAACTTTTTTCAGTTCTTCCAAATGGCGAATTTCAAAATTGCTGACACCAATGGAGAGCGCTCTGCCGGATTCCTGAATCCGTTCCAGATCCTTCCATGTGTTTAAGTAACAGCCTGGCACCGGCCAGTGAATCAGGTACAGATCCACATAATCCAGCTTCAGCCGATCCAGACTACGTTCAAAGGCGCCCTGAATATCCCCCAGGCGCTGGGCAGTATTCCATACCTTGGTGGTGATAAACAAATCTTTACGGGGAATACCGCACCGGACAATCCCCCTGCCTACATTTTCTTCATTTTTATAAACAGAAGCCGTATCAATCAGACGGTATCCCTGTCTGACGGCTGCTTCAATGGCGCTTTCTGCCTCGTTTTCTGCCGTTGCCTTATAAACCCCAAGCCCCAAAAGGGGCATTTCTCTGTTTGTATTTAATAAAATGCTATGTTCCAAAATAAAATTCCTCCTCATAAAAAGAATGTCTGGACATCCTCCCTGCTTGGAAGCAAGTATAGCACAAAATTATGAAAAGAGAACATCAAATGTGTTACAAATTTGCTACGGCAAATTGTTAAATAAAACGCATGGTCGTTAAAGAAATAACAAAAATATGTAAATTGATGGAAGAAGTCAGAAGATTCACCCGATATTTGGCTGTTTTTTCTATGAAAATTTGGAATACACCTTGCGAAAAATAAGAGAAAGAGTTATAATGTCTTTAATTGATAAATTCTTGTCAGGAGTATACCCATTTCCAGAAGAAAAGGGCTTCCACAAACATATTTGAGGAATTTATCAGTACAGGCTACACTTAGAAAGGAGTAGAGAAAACATGCACCTGATTAAAGACGAAAATGGGAATCTGATCCATCACGGACATGAGCACACCCATGAACATACACACACAGATGGTGTGACTCACAGCCACAGCCACAGCCACAGTCACGAAAACGGAGAGGGCCATGAGCATTCTCACGAATGCAGCGGACATTCTCATGAACATTGCGGTTCCTGCAAGGATGGAGACTGCAAGAATGAAACCGTGGCTCTGCTCACCTATATGCTGCAGCACAACGAACACCATGCGGCAGAATTGGATCAGATGGCAGAAAACCTGAAGAAAATGGGCATGGAGACCGCTGCGAAGACCATTAAAGAAGGTGTGGCAGATTTCCAGAAGGGAAATCTGCGTCTCGGACTGGCTCTGACACTTGTGAAAGAAGAATTGAAATAGGAGGCAGCAGGCATGTGTCTGGCAACTGTATATAAGGAACAGGATGATTCCGTAATCCTGAGAAATGTAAGCCGTCTGGATGTAGACGGAACTCGTATTGTATTACGTGATATTATGGGAGTAGAAACTGTTGTGGAAGGCCGTATCCTGATGGTGGATCTTGCCAACAGTATTGTTAAGATCGCATGTACCGATTAAGTACCCCCTGGTACACATGGCATGTAACCACTTTGATTCAGATAAAATTTAATAACTAGGAGGTGCCCGTTTTTATGGCACATGTAATTGCCGTCGCCGGAAAAGGCGGCGTTGGAAAAACAACTCTGTGCGGTATGCTGATCCAGTATCTCTGCGAACAGGGCAAGGGTCCCGTTCTTGCAGTAGATGCAGATGCAAACTCAAACCTTAACGAGGTGCTTGGAGTTCGGGTGGATACCACTCTGGGAGACGTGCGGGAAGAAATTGCAAGGGCGGAGATGTCCAAGGAAAATCCCATTCCCACAGGAATGTCCAAGGCGGATTACGCAGAACTTCGTTTTGAAGATGCACTGGTAGAAGACGATGATTTTGATCTTCTTGTTATGGGAAGAACGCAGGGCAAGGGCTGTTACTGTTTTGTAAACGGACTGCTTCAGTCCCAGCTTGCCAAGTATCAGAATCACTATCCATATTTTGTAGTAGACAACGAAGCAGGAATGGAACACATCAGCAGAGGTGTACTCCCATCCATGCAGACAGCAATTCTGGTCAGCGACTGTTCCAGAAGAGGTGTACAGGCAGTGGGAAGAATCGCTCAGCTGATCCAGGAATGCGACATGCATCCCACACAGGTGGGCCTGATTATCAACCGCGCACCTAAGGGTGAACTGAACAGCGGCATTCAGGAAGAAATCGAAAAACAGGGCCTGCACCTTCTTGGTGTGGTACCTCAGGATGAGACAGTATATGAATATGACTGCGAGGGTCGCCCCACAGCTTCTCTTCCGGAAGATAATCCGGTTAAGGTAGCTCTTCGCGCAATTGTTGATAAGCTGGATTTATAAGAAAAGCACCCCTTTCCGCATTTTATGGCGGAAAGGGATGTTGTGTGTTATTCCGACTTCATTTTAATGAAGCATCGGAGTAAACAAAGACTTTTTTCATCGCCTGGCGATGAAAAAATTTTTAAGGAAAATAACCCATGGGAGGGGATGGGTTCCCTTCCTGGGCTTATTTAATATTTCTATAAAGGATAAAAGTACAGGAGGAACATAAATGATGATTGTAAAAAGGCATGCAGTCACTGTGTTCCCGGTACAATTTAAAGGAGGTCTATAATGAGTGAATTCAAATTAACTACAGTGGAAGAATTTGAAGCTGCCACTAACAGACTGTTGGAGACAGGTGCCAAAGTAGGTGCCGATTCCTGGCAGATGCGTGTGAAAAATCAGACTCCACACTGTAAATTCGGTGAGCAGGGTATCTGCTGCCGTATCTGTTCCATGGGACCATGCCGTATTACCCCTAAGGCTCCTAGAGGAATCTGTGGATGTGACGCACACGGTATCGTAGGACGTAATTACCTGAAATTTACAGCAGGCGGTGCTTCTGCTCATTCCGATCATGGCCGTGAAATCTGCCATACTCTGCACTGCACAGCAGCAGACGGAAATTACAAGGTAAAAGATCCTGAGAAACTGATCCGCATCGCAAACGAATGGGGAATCGAAACAGAAGGCAAAGACATTTACGATCTGGCACACGAAGTTGCTGAGACCGGTCTTATGGAATATGGTAAGCCATTCGGATACCAGAGATTCCTTGACAGAATGCCTGCAGAACAGAAAGAAAAACTCATTGAGAACGAACTGGCTCCACGTGCCATTGACCGTGAGGTATCTTCTTCCTTACATATGACACATATGGGATGTTCCTCTCTTCCAGAGGCTCTTGTAAAACAGTCTATCCGCTGCGGTCTTGGCGATGGATGGGGCGGTTCCATGATGGGAACAGAGTTCTCTGACGTATTATTCGGAACTCCAAAGCCAATTGATACCGAAGCAAACCTTGGCGTTATGGTAGAAGAGAACGTAAACATCGTTGTACACGGACATGACCCAAGCCTTTCCGAAATGATCTGTGAATACGCAGATGACCCGGAAATGATCGCATACGCAAAAGAAATGGGTGCAAAAGGCATCACCGTATCCGGTGTTTGCTGTACCTCAAACGAAGTAGCTATGCGTCGTGGTGTTCCAATGGCTGGTAACTTCTTACAGCAGGAAAACGTAGTTCTGACAGGTGCCTGTGAAGCAATCGTTGTTGACGTACAGTGTATCTTCCCGGCATTAGGACCTTTAAGTAAATGTTTCCACACAAAATTTGTGACAACTTCTCCAATCGCTCAGATGCCTGATTCTGAATTCATCCGTTTCAGCGCTGAAACAGCTGGGGAAAACGCAAAAGCAATCGTTAAGATGGCAATCGAAAACTTCAAGAACAGAAAACCTGAACTGGTTCACATTCCACAGCTGAAACAGAAAGCAACTGTTGGATACTCTGTAGAAGCAATCGTAAAAACTCTTGACGGCGTAACAAACTCTCAGGTAGATGTAACAGGAACCACAAAACCGTTACTGGAATGTATCACCTCCGGTGTTATCCGTGGTGCAGTTGCTATGGTTGGATGTAACAATCCAAAGATCCGTCCTGACTACGCACACATTGAACTGATGAAGAAATGTATCGCAAATGATATCATCATCATCGCTTCCGGATGTTCCGCACAGGCTGCTGCAAAAGCAGGTCTTATGGATAAATCCGCAAAAGATCTCTGTGGCGCTGGTCTGAAACGTGTTTGTGAACTGGCTGACATTCCTCCAGTACTTCACATGGGCTCCTGTGTAGATATTTCCCGTATGATGGTTCTCGCTGCTGAGCTTGCAAAAGATGCAGGTCTTCAGATTCATCAGCTTCCAGTTGTTGGATGTGCTCCTGAATGGATGTCCGAAAAAGCTGTATCCATCGGTAACTATGTAATTGGTACCGGTATTGATACCTTCCTTGGTGTAGATCCATACGTTTCCGGTTCTGACCAGATGGCACAGATCCTTACAGAGGGAACAAGAAAATGGGTTGACGCTGCATTCACAGTAGAAACTGACATTGAGAAATTAGTTGACCTGATGATCGCTAGAATCGAAGAGAAGAGAGCAGCATTAGGAATCTAATCTATTCATAAAAAAAGTAAGGTGGATAAAGGACTATGAAAATAGCAGTTACAGGTAAGGGCGGCGTAGGAAAGACCACGTTTGCTGCAACACTTGCCAGACTTTATGCAGAAGAAGGCCGTCACGTGCTGGCCGCTGATGTGGATCCAGATGCGAATCTGGGACTGGCACTTGGCTTTTCAGAAGAAGAACTGGACAAGATCGTCCCTATCAGTAAAATGCGTAAACTGGTAGAAGAACGTACGGGTGCAGGCCCGGATAATCAATATTATAAAATCAATCCTAAGGTGGATGATATTCCCGATGCATACGGACAGGTATGCAACGGTGTGAAGCTTCTTGTACTTGGTACTGTAGAGACCGGCGGCGCGGGCTGTGTCTGTCCGGAGCACGTAATGCTCAGAAGAATCATCAACAATCTGGTGTTACACCGCGGAGACGTGGTTGTTCTGGATATGGAAGCAGGACTGGAACATATGGGAAGAGGAACCACAGAGGGAATGGACCAGTTTATTGTGGTAATTGAGCCTGGTTCCAGAAGCGTGCAGACCTACAAAAATGTAAAGCGTCTTGCAAACGATCTGGGTGTGAAACAGGTTCATGTGGTGGCCAACAAGATCCGGGACGAAAAGGACGAGGAATTTGTGAGAAACCACATTCCGGCAGAAGATCTGCTTGGCTTTATCCACTATAATACAGAGATCATGGATGCGGACAGACAGGGCTGTTCTCCATACGATTACAGCAAGTCCGCAACAGATGAAATCCGTAAAATCAAAGAAACCATTGATAAGATCGATGAGTGCGATAAATAGGAGGAAATAGCATTGACATTATTTGAGAGAGTATTTAATGGTAATGATGCTGTATATGGTCTTACAGAGCAGGCAATTGATGCAGCAATCGCGCAGCAGGGCGAAGACAAAGCGGTTAGCTTTCCAAATACCGCATACTGCTTACCTTGTTACTATGCAGTAACAGGTGTTAAGGTAACAACCTTAAAAGAATTAAAAGAAGCACTTGGTGTTGTGAAAACATTAATGACAAGAGAATCCCGTCTCAACGACGCATTCATGTCTGGTGTTGCTACTGCTCTTTGTGCAGAATTTATTGAAGTACTGAAATATATCGACGGAGCAGTTCCATACGAAGCACCTCTTTGTGGTCACCTTCCGGATGCTGCAATCCGTGAACTTGGTGTTCCCCTTGTAACAGGCGATATCCCAGGTGTTGCTGTTCTGATTAACGCTGCTCCAAGCGTAGAAGAAGCAGTTGCACTTGTAAAATCCTACCAGGCACAGGGTATCCTGGTTACCTTAGTAGGTGAGATCTGCAGCCAGATCGAAGAATCCGGAATGTCCACAGGCGCAAACGTTCGTGTCATTCCTCTTGGAAAAGACATCACATCTGTTATCCATGTAGTATCTGTTGCTCTTAGAGCAGCTCTGATCTTCGGTAACGTAAAACCAGGAGATGCTGCTACACTTATGGAATACACCTTCAAACGTGTGCCTGCATTTGTAAATGCATTCGCACCACTGGATGACGTGATCGTAGCATGCGGCGCTGGCGCTATTGCTCTTGGATTCCCGGTAGTTACAAACGAAACAGAAAATATCTTCCGTGTACCAAAGAGCCTGATCGTTCAGGAAGATGTAAGCAAATTCAACGCGACATCCCTGGAAGCACGTGATATCAAGATCAAGATCACAAACATCGACATCCCGGTAGCATTCGCATCTGCATTCGAAGGTGAGATCATCCGTCGTAAAGACATGCAGGTTGAATTTGATGGTTCTCGTGTAGACTGTGCAGAGCTTGTTCATACCTGTGAAGCATCCGAAATCGAAGATCACAAGATCACCGTAATCGGACCAGAAGCAGACGAAATGGAACTTGGAAGCAAAAACAGCATCGCATACGTGGTAAAAGTTGCCGGCAAGAACATGCAGCCAGACTTTGAACCGGTTATCGAGCGTAAATTCCACAACTATATCAACTGCATCGAAGGTGTATACCACACAGGACAGAGAGATATGCAGCGTATCCGTATCAGCATTGATGCATTTAACGCTGGTTTCCGTATCAAACACCTTGGCGAAGTTCTTTACAGCCAGGTTAAGAACGAATTTGATGCCGTTGTAGACAAATGTGAAGTTGTGATCTACACAGATCCTGCTGAATGTACAAGAATCCGTCATGAAGTAGCAATCCCGACCTTCAACAAACGTGACGAACGTCTTTCTACTTTAACAGACGAATCCGTAGACGTATACTACAGCTGTATCCTCTGCCAGGCATTCTCCCCGTCCCACGTATGTGTGGTAACTCCGGAGAGACTTGGACTTTGCGGTGCCGTTTCATGGCTGGATGCAAAAGCAACCAACGAGCTGGATCCAAACGGACCTTGCCAGGTGATCACAAAAGAAAGACCGATCGATGAAAATCTCGGATCTTATGAAGACGTAGATGAAGCAGTTAAGAAATTCTCCCAGGGTGCTTTGGAGCACGTTACCCTGTACTCCATCATGCAGGATCCAATGACTTCCTGCGGATGTTTCGAGTGTATCTGTGGTATCGAGCCGTTCTCCAACGGTGTTGTTATCGCGAACCGTGAATACGCAGGCATGACTCCTCTTGGAATGACCTTCCCGGAAATGGCTTCCATGACCGGCGGCGGTGTTCAGACTCCTGGATTCATGGGACATGGTAAACACTTCATCGGTTCCAAGAAATTCATGAAGGCTGAAGGCGGTGTAGAACGTATCGTATGGATGCCGAAAGAATTGAAAGAATTCGTTGCTGACAGATTAAATGCAACAGCAAAAGAACTCTACGGAATCGAAAACTTTACCGATATGATTGGTGACGAAACTGTAGCAGAAGATCCGGAAACACTGGTTGCTTTCTTAACAGAAAAAGGCCATCCGGCACTTTCTATGGAGCCTATGATGTAAGATTGCCGGTTATAAGAAACTGAGCAAGAATTCCCTGGCAGAATATGGGATACTGCCTTGTCAATAGACCCAGGAATGTAGTATAATAAATGCGGACGAATTACGCCAGGCAGCAGGCTTTTACATATGCCGAAAAGGCAGCCGGAAGAGCGGACCTGCCGCCTGGTATCGTCCAAAATATTTTATAAATCTTAAATATTTTAAGGAGGCTAACGAGAAATGCCGTTTAATCAGAAACCACAAAAGTTTAATGCAAAGATTAACACAGTCACAATCGGAAGCGGAGACAAAACTGTTTCTATCGGTGGAGACAGCACATTTCCATTCTATTCCTTTGACGCTCCATCAGAAAACACTGCTAAAATTGGTGTAGAAATTTCTGATATGGGACTGGAAGGCGCATCTGAGGGCATTAAGGCATACTATGAAGGTGCTGAGACCATGGCTGATATTGCTAAAAAAGCAGCTGCTATGGAAGGTGCTGATTTTGTTGCACTTGTTCTGGAAGGCGGAGATCCAAACGGTGCAGACAAATCTGTAGATGAGTTAATCTCTGTAGTCAAAGAGGTTGCAGACGCAGTAGACTGCCCATTAGTTGTAGAAGGATGCAAGAACGTAGAAAAAGACTCTGAATTACTTCCGAAAGTAGCAGAAGTGTTACAGGGAAGAAACGTTCTGATCCTTTCCGAGAAAGAAGAAAACTATAAGGCAATCGGTGCAGCAGCTGGTCTTGCTTATGATCAGATCGTTGGCGCTGAGTCCGCTGTAGATATCAACCTCGCAAAACAGTTAAACGTTGTGACAACACAGTTAGGTGTAAATGCACAGAAGATCGTGATGAACGTAGGAAGTGCATGTGCCGGATACGGATATGAGTACGTTGTATCCACAATGGACCGTATCAAAGGTGCAGCGTTATCTCAGAATGATAACATGCTGCAGATGCCTATCATTACACCAGTTGCTTCTGAGACATGGAATGTAAAAGAAGCGATGGCTTCTGAAGCTGACATGCCGGAATGGGGACCACAGGATGAACGTGGAATCGACATGGAGATCATGACCGCAGCAGCTGACCTGGCAGCAGGTTCTGATGCAGTGATCCTGAGACATCCTCAGTCTGTAAAGACAATTTCCGAAATGATCAAAGCACTTGCGTAATTGAATAGGAGGAAGAAGATATGGCACTGAATGGTATTCAGATCTTTAAATTAACACCAAAGAAAAACTGTAAGGAATGTGGATGCCCAACATGTATGGCTTTCTCTATGAAAGTTGCACAGGGCGCAATGGACATTTCTGCTTGTCCACATATGTCTGAAGATGCACTGGCTTCTTTATCAGAAGCAACTGCACCGCCAATGAAAACAATCAAAATCGGAGCAGGCGAGAATGAATATTCTCTCGGTGGAGAAACTGTTCTTTTCAGACATGAAAAAACATTTGTAAGCAAAACACGCTACGCAGTTGCACTGTGCACAGATATGGACGATGCAGCTGTTGAAGCAAAACTGGCAGAAATCCCGAAGGTTGATTATGAGCGTATCGGCGAGAGAATGTTTGCAGAAATCGTATACGTAAACTGCAGCGAAGGCGCTGATGCTGCAAAATACACAGACCTTGTGAAAAAAGCAGCAGGTCTTGGCAGAACTCTTGTACTTGGATGTACAGACGTTGAGATCGCAAAAGCCGCTCTGGAAATCTGCAAAGACAGCAAGCCGGTATTAAACGGTGCAAACGCTTCCAACTACGAAGCAATGAACGCGCTTGCTACAGAAGCAGGCGTAGTCTTAGGCGTATCCGGAAAAGATTTAAATGAACTGTATGATACCGTTGCAGCACTGGAAAAACTTGGTAACAAGAATCTGGTTCTTGACGTAACAGGAGCTGACCTGAAAGAGACATTTGCAAATACCGTACTTGTTCGCCGCGCAGCTATCAAAGATCAGGACAGAACCTTTGGTTATCCGTCCATCGTTAACACAGTTGCAATCGCTAAAGGCGATGTACATATGCAGGCAGCACTGGCTTCCCTGTTTACCATGAAATATGGCTCCATCATTGTTATGGAACAGATGACATATGCTGAGGCGCTTCCGTTATTCGGACTTCGCCAGAACCTGTTCACTGACCCGCAGAAGCCAATGAAAGTAGAACCGGGTATCTACAAATTAAACGGTGCTGACGAAAACTCTCTGGTTGTAACCACAGTTGACTTCGCACTGACCTATTTCGTAGTTTCCGGTGAACTGGAACGTTCCGGTGTTCCGCTGAACCTTGTAATCAACGATGCAGGTGGATTATCCGTTCTGACTTCCTGGGCAGCTGGTAAATTCTCCGGCAACAGCATTGCAAAATTCATTCAGGAACAGGTAGAACCGAATGTAAAATGCAGAAGACTGGTAATCCCTGGAAAAGTCGCTGTATTGAAGGGTGACCTGGAAGCGAAACTTCCTGGCTGGGAAATCATTGTTGGACCAAGAGAAGCTGTTCAGCTTGTGAAATTCTTAAAAGACATGAAATAAACCAGTATGTAAGGCAGCTGTCCTGTCACAGACAGGGCAGCTGCAGATCAAGATTAACGAAAAGGAGAACACGAGTATGGCAAAATTTGTGACTATTGGGGAAAGACTTTCTACTACAGCACCAGCGGTAAATAAAGCATTTACTGAAAGAGATCCTGAGCCGATCCTGAAAAGAGCAAAACAGCAGCTGGATGCAGGTGCTACTTACCTTGATGTAAATATCGGACCGGCAGAAAACGATGGTGAAGAACTGATGAAATGGGCAGTACAGCTTCTTCAGTCAGAATTCGATAATGTTCCGTTAGCACTGGATACCACAAACATGAAAGCAATTGAAGCTGGTATTTCTGTATACAACAGAGCAAAAGGAAAACCAATCGTAAACTCTGCAGATGCAGGAGACAGAATTGGAAACATCGATCTTGCAGCAGCAAACGACGCTATTGTTATTGCACTTTGCTCTTCCGGTATGGTTGCATCCGATAACGATGAGCGTATGATGCACTGCCAGAACATGCTGGAAAGAGGTATGATGCTTGGTATGGAGCCGACAGATCTCTGGTTTGACCCGTTATTCCTGGTTGTAAAGGGAATGCAGGAAAAACAGATGGAAGTTCTGGAAGCAATCAAAATGTTCTCCGACATGGGACTGAATTCCACAGGCGGACTTTCCAATAACAGCAACGGTATGCCAAAACATATCCGTCCAATCATGGATTCCGCACTTGTCGCTATGGCTATGATGCAGGGTCTTACTTCTGCAATCGTAAATCCTAACGACTTACGTCTGATGGAAACAATCAAATCCTGTGACGTATTCAAGAACAACACTCTGTACGCAGATTCCTACCTGGAAATCTAATCAGAGTGTGAGAGAAGTGCACAGATCTTTTTGGAAATGTGCCTATCGTAATAACGAATACATACTCGGAGGGGGCGGAGGCTTCGACCTTCGCCCCCTTTTTTAAGAAAGGTGGCTGTCGATGTTTAAAGTAACATTTGCATTCGAAGATGGCAGTGTGGTAGAAACGTATGCCAATACAGGAGACAATCTTCTGGAAATTGCCCGTGAGGCAAACGTGGCGATTGATGCCCCGTGCTCCGGAAATGCTTCCTGTGGAAAGTGCCGGGTGCAGTTAAAAAGCGGAGAATTAGATTCAAAAAAGACCCTTCATATTACGGACGAGGAATATGAACAAGGATGGCGGTTGTCCTGTGTCAGTACAATTTGTGCGGACGTAACTGTTCTGGTGCCGGATGTTGCTTCTGCCTATAAGAGCAGAATGAAGGTAGCTGATTTAAGCTCCAAAGAGGAAATAGCCATTTTTGAAAATGCCAAAAGCGAGATTGAACTTGCTGGCATTCAGTTAAAAAACAGTCTTGATGTTGTTGAGGTGGAAATGGAACCGCCAAGTCTGGATGATACCATGCCGGATAATGAACGCTTGTCACGGGCATTACGGAAATTTTTGAATATAAAGAGGGTAAGGATTCCGTATACGGTCTTGAAGAAGCTCCCGGATGTGCTTCGTGATAATAACTTCAAAGTTAAATGTGTTCTCCGCGCCACATCAGAGGATATGTTCGTATATGATGTGTTTGGAATCGAGAAAGATGTGATCGTGGGCGGTCTTGCCATTGATATCGGTACCACCACTGTATCTGCTGTACTAATTAATATGGAAAACGGCGAGATTCTGGCAAAAGGTTCTGCGGGAAACGGACAGATTCGTTTCGGTGCAGACGTGATCAATCGTATCATTGAATCACAGAAGCCAGGAGGAAGAAAGAAACTCCAGGATGCCGTGATCAAGGAAACCATCAATCCTATGATCCAGGAAATGTGCAAGAGTGCCGGACTTCCAAAAAGCCAGATTTATCGGATGTGCGTTGCATCCAATACAACTATGAATCATCTGTTTGCAGGAATCAATGCAGATCCGCTGCGTATGGAACCATACATTCCTGCATTCTTTAAAACCAATTCCCTGTTTGCTTCCGATGTGGGAATTGATATTAATCAGGATGCTCATATCATTATAGCACCCAATATAGGAAGCTACGTAGGCGGTGATATCACTGCCGGTACATTGGTAAGTATGATCTGGAACCGTCCGGAATTTTCTCTGTTTATTGACCTTGGTACCAACGGAGAACTGGTATTTGGAAATTCCGACTTTATGATGAGCTGCGCATGCTCCGCAGGACCGGCTTTTGAAGGCGGGGATATCAGCTGTGGTATGCGTGCTACAGACGGTGCCATTGAAGCCTGCACCATTGATAAGGAAACTATGGAACCTTCTTACAAGGTAGTAGGCGATCCTGGAACAAAGCCCATCGGTCTTTGTGGTTCTGGGATCATCGATGTGATCAGTGAACTTTTCCTGGCAGGGATCATCAATCCCAAGGGTAAATTTGTTCGGGAAGGAAAACGGATCAAACGTGATGAATATGGAATGGGAAGCTATGTACTGGCCTTTGAAGAAGAGGCCGGATCTGTGAAGGATGTGGAGATTACCGAAGTGGATATCGATAACTTTATCCGCGCCAAAGGCGCTATTTTCTCCGCAATCCGCACAATGCTCAGTTCTCTGGACTTTGATGTATGCATGATCGACCATGTATATGTGGCCGGCGGCATTGGCAGCGGCATTAACATGCAGAACGCCATCAACATCGGTATGTTCCCGGATATTCCGCTAGAGAAATTCCATTACATTGGCAATTCTTCCCTGACAGGCGCTTATCTCATGCTGATTTCCACACCGGCAGAGAAGAAAACCTATGAACTGGCTGCAAACATGACCTATATGGAACTTTCCACGGTTCCCACCTATATGGATGAATTTGTAGGAGCATGTTTCATTCCACATACAGATACCAATCTTTTTCCAGGAGTGATGGAACATCTGAACTCCTGATTAACCTTCCAAATTCCGGAAGGGCCATAAGAAGCAGGAATGGATTCCTGCCAAGATAAAAACTTGATTAGAAGAGGTGGCATATGGCTTTTCGCTTAGATGAATTGAACTATGAGAAAGACAGCAAAGAGAGAATGCCCTGGGAACACTACATGGAGCAGTATCGCAAGGCAGATCCTGCAGAAATTTCTGCAAGACTTGAGATTCCTTACGATACCCGGGAAAAGCAGTTTACCCTGAACTTTTTCGGAACGGTGTATCACATCAGTTATCCGGAGTTTCAGGTAAGCCATGTGGCAGATGATAAGGGATATTATCCACTGGAAGAAATGATCTACGCTAAGATCCTTACCATCCGTTTTCTCCTGGAAGGTTCCAGATCCAAGGGAACAGGAAAGTACAAAACTTACCGGGAAATGCCCTGGGGAGAAGTGTACCTCCGTCAGTTTGACGGCAGATGTATCAAACGTCTGGCCTTTTCCTATGGAAATCGTGTCCAGGAATTTAACCGGATCATGGAACATATTGGCGCGTCTTCCATAAAGCATGGAGATACGGCTTATGAGATTGAGATTTACCCGGGATACCAGGTGCAGATGATCTTATGGGAGGGAGATGAGGAATTTCCTCCATCTTCACAAATCCTGTTTTCTGATAACTTCCCGGTGTCTTTCCAGGCGGAAGATATGGCTGTTATGGGGGATGTAATCATTGGTTCCCTGAAAGCCTTTGGCCGTGTGACAGCCTGATTCAGGTAGAAACAGGCAGCAAAGCCTGTCATACATAAAATGCAAAAAAAGGATTCTGCTCCTTACCAAAAGCAGCAAAGAAATTAAGGAGGTATTTTTACTATGGGATTCAAATCAGACATCGAAATCGCTCAGGAATG
>CALCDJ010000024.1 GCA_937900135.1 uncultured Blautia sp.
CATTTTTCTGAGTGATTCCGGAAATCAGCTCTACGCTGCCTTTATATGCTGCCATGTTCCCACCTCCTAAGATACCTTGACAGTCGTACTGCCAAGTCCTGCATTATCAGATTTGTAGATATCATAAGATTCCGTATGTCCGGACGCGTTGGTAAAATCAATCGTTGCTACCTTACCAAAACCGCCATCAAAGCCGCCTACGTTGAATCCACATGCACCATATCTGGTAGGTACAGCATAATAAATATGCTTTCCGGCTCCTGCATTTACAGTAAAGGTTTTGCCCTTACTTGCCTGCAATCCCTTTGTCAAGGACAAAATAAAAGTGCTGTCAAAAGCATCCTTGCTTTCAGCAACACCCCAGTACACTCCGTTCAGGAAAGTAATCTTTGTAGATTTCGTCACAGTTTTGTCTCTCTCATCTGTTGCAGATAAAGTCCAGCTCTTATCTGTTTTAATTCCCTGTGCAGTCAATGCTTTTGTGCGAAGCGATACATCCAGCACCTCATTGTCGAGCTTCAGGGTTTTCGGCTGCTTGTTCAATGTCCAATTCAGGGTCACATCATTGACTGTACTTCCCATCTCAACTGTATTTACAGTATTGGAAAAAGAGTTGATAGCCATCGGCACATATGCCAGATCATCGATCATCTTCTTGTATTCATCGGTAAAGTCATTCTTAGATAACCCTTTCCCTGCCTCCTGAGCCACAAATTTCTGGTCGAGCTTAGCATTAAGCTTTGTATTGTAATCTGTAAGACCTTCCAAGTCTAAAAATTTCTTGCCAGCCATTCTCGCTGTCTCCTTTCGTTTTGATATGATTGTCTGCTCCTGCCCTTTTATGGTCTGTCTCTGATATAACTCAAATTATCACCTGCCTTACCGTGCTCTTTCCCGCCGTTTAATCTCATCTATGATTATCTGAATCTCTTTCGCGGTGATACTGGAACAGTCACAGGAAGGAAGGCTGCCGCCTCCGCCAGATCCACCACCGGAAACAATGCTTTCTATAATCTGCTGGATTTCCTCATCCGTGATACTTTCACAACTGCAGCTTCCTCCAGGTCCCGGGTCTGGTCCTGGTTCCATATTTCCCAGTGCATCTATCTCCGCATAGCTGATAAGCGTGACTGAATTAATATGATTTTCTACAACATTTTTCAGGTTCTCATAGTCTTCTGCTGTGGCGCCGCTGTTCTTATAGAGATATACCAGATTATTGAATATTCTTCCCACAACTGTATTGAACAAGTCCGCATGGGCAGGATCTGTTGTTTCGAACATCCTAAGTTCATGATTGAACTCCGGTTTTTCCGGAATTGGAAAATTTGCCATGCCTACCCCTCCTTGTAAAATATGTCGTCAATCTCAAAAGCCATCTCAATATCCTCATCCTTACCTTTGTCCATAAAAGACTTGATCGCTACCAGATCACCATCGGCATCATACAATGCCATCTCATTAATCCTGCTGCCTTTCAATGTGCTCTTTTCCAGCGTACAGGTATAGCGGATACAAGTGTCTGATATGATCTGATAACCGTCGTTTTCCTGTCTGTACAGCTCGTGCTTCAAAGACGGGGTATCCGCATCAGGAGGCTCTACGGCTCCGTTTTGCACTGCCCCATCCCCAAAAGCCATACCCACGATGCTTGGAAGCGGGGCAATCCCAGCCCTGGCCTCCAGCATCTTTTTGATGGCAATGGTTGTCACTATGCTTTTTCCCAACTTATATCACCTCCTCGCATTTTTCCGCATCCAGTATTTTTTCACCGTCCAGCAAATATTCCCCGTCAAGGGTCCACCAATCCTTATAGACTGTCAGCCTGCTGATATATTCTTCTCTAAGCCGCACATCTCCCCGGATGGACATATTCATGGGGTTTAGATCCGGAAATCCTAACATCACGCTTCCATCCAAGAAAAAAGAACCATCCAGGTAATAACCTCCGGTGGCCCACGGTACGGTGAATTTTATTCGGATCTTGCTTAACAGCGCTTCATTTTTATTTTCCACTTTTGTTCCAAATCCATACATAAAAGCCAGATGGGAAGGTTTTGCCCTTCGCAGCTCCCGGAACAGGTCGCTCAGAGAGTACACGAAGTCCATATCCTCAAACTGCACCTTAAAAGTATACGGCTTTACATTCTCTGTGATATGTACCTTAACGCCAGTGGTAAGAAAGAGCCACTCTTCCAGTTTGTCCGGGTTCAAAGGCGCCCGCATATTCCGTTTCCGGATCACGGCTGCCCTGCGTTCTTCCAGCTTTTTCTCTGGGTCTACCGGCAAACCATACAAGATCTCATGGTACATGATCCCCCAGGTGGCCGTTTCCGGATATACCTGAAGCGGAAGCTCCATGACAATCTTTTCCGCATCTTCCCATTCCTGCCCCATGACTTGAAACATCCATTTGCCCACATAAGATTTGTCATACCATCCCTTTGTGACGGTATCCAGCATTTTTTGCGCCATTGGGTTTGTGGGGAACTTTTCCAGATTGATCATGTCACCACCCCGCTTACCAAAGTAACGGCTGCTGTAACAGGAAACTCGTAGGTGTGTATCTGGACATTCTTTCGTTCTCCATCAATCTGCAGATTCGCATAGTCATTGACTCCTACCGTATCCGACAGCACTGCCCCGACCTTCGTCAGCTTGATCTCTCCTTCTCCCAACGCCGCATCGTAATATTTCAACAGATTCTTTTCAAACTCTATTTTTACTACTTCCAGAGAGTATCCGGGAAGCAGCTCTACTGTAGCGGAGTATGAAACCGCTACGATATCCGGCGCACTTACAGTTACGATTGCCCCAATCGGCGCTTTCCTCTGCATCCGGTCATCTGGTTGCATGATATACTCATACACTTTTTGACAGATCAGCTCATTGGCCGGATCCCCATTGGAATCGATCAGGATCACCTTTACTGTCCCCGGTCCGTCCCATTCCGGGATCACCGAAGCGGAGCCGACCCCTACGACCTCCTTTGCCCAGCGCACATAATCTGCATCGTTTCCTACAAACGATACGCCCTTCCGGTAAAGATCCAGGATTCTGGACAGGTATTCCTCATCCTTCTCCCTGTCTGTCCCACCTGTAACCGCCTCCGAGTTTTGGATTCCCGTAATCCCTTCCACCGGAGACATGGCGAGGGTGATTGTTCCTGCTGCCACATTGGAGGACTTACCGCTTTCCACTGCTATGATTTCCACTGTGATTTTCCCTTCCTCTGGAATCACCACTGTCTCTCTTGTGGAAAACTCAATAGAAGGAGCGGCGTCCGTTGCCGCAGTGCAGAAAAGTCTTCCCTGCTCAATCCGTGTCCCCGATATTCCCGTGATCTCTAATTTTCCATAAGCATATCCAGCATCCTTTCTTGTCACCCCCACCTGCTGCCCATGCAGGTCCATGTAGTCTCCCCAGGAATACTGCGGGAACATCAGCTGCAAGGTGCGTACGATATGAAACTGTATCAGTTCTGATTTCTCCAGTGCAGAAGGATAGGTCATATCATGTGCAAAATCTCCAGGCATGGAGCTGATATCCAGTGGTAAATTCTGCATCATCCGCTCATGGATCTGTTCCGGATCATTATTTTTGACAAAATCAGGGTAAACAAATTCTTCCAATGCCATCACCTCCCGTCTGTTTTGATCACGATCGCAAGCGGGAACTGTTCCCACTCTACCCCGTGTACCCAAAATTCTACCTTTACAGTATCCTGCTGCCAGGTAAATGTAAAATCTTCCACAGTTTCTGTCCGTGGATTTACTTTCAGTGTTTCTATAATGGTCCGTTCGATAGCCAGCTCTACTGCGTTTTCATCTTCTTCCTTCAACGCGTCATCCATCTCAGAACCAATATCTTCCTCATATGATGCACAGCTGTACCTTTCTGTAGACACTGCTTTTACACACCACGTCCGGTATGCCTCCAGCCCGTCTGCCATGATTACTTTATTGGATGCATCCCGGACAAAATCTCCCTTTTCCAGATCCCATAAAGGTGACGGCTTATATTCCCGGTCATAATCGTCTTCTTCCTCAGAAAAATCCGGGATCTCTACCACCGGGAAAAGCCCAATATCCTCATCCATTGCACTCACCTCAAATCCTGTCTGCCCTTACAAGCAAATCTACCACAACCGCCGTATTCTGTACCCACACCACAAGCACACGATCCCCGGGCTGCAAGCCTCTCATCTTTTCCGGAACATAAGCCTGTCCACTTCCCTCTGAAGTAGACACATTGGTCAAATATGCTCCTGTATTTCCAAGGGTAAGCTGTCTGCAGACCAGGTAATCCGTGGGAGGAATGATCGGGGCAAACGTATTGGTTTTTAACTGATACCCGGACAAAATCTCCCCAAAGTCAATCTTTAGGTCACTGGGAATTATTTCCTTAATCCGTGCATCCATCACCCGCGCCAAAAGTGCGGCACCTTCATTTCCTTGGTTCGGCATAATTTCCTCCTAATCAAACGTTCCTTCATCTACCCAGCCATATACATGGGTTTCTGCCCAGTTTTGGTATTCCAGATGCCAGGGATGGGCGCTGCCCGGGTTGGTGTATGTGATCTTTGCTTTTCCTGCTGCCCCTCGATAACCGGAAGAAGCATCGGAAGACACGTAATAAGTTCCTCCATGGAAATTCACAATATCTCCCACAGAATATGATCCTTTTTTATTTCCACCGGAGTCAGCTTTTTTCTTCTTTGCCTTTTCCAACGTCATGGTCATTTCCTGTGAATCACAATCGTGATTAATACTGGTCACATGAAAATATCCGCTCCCCAGAGTTGATGTTTTCATATGGATCATATCACCCTTCCGGAGCACCGGCATATCCGGAGCCTGGACTTTGATCTCCTCCTCCGGTTTTCCTTCCTCGTCAAGAATCTCTTCTGCTGCCTTTTTCGCATCTTCCAGGCTTTCATCATTCCCACGGTTATAAACCTTCTGTCGTATCCCATACTTCGTCTGACCATCCACTGTAGCTTCCAGAGGGCGTCTTCCGTCATCGTCTGCTTCCCCCAGCACCTTCACTCTGGTTACCATACCTGCCAGGCTGATCTTATGGGATACGGAAGTCAGATTTCCGTTCTCCTCAAAATGATACACGGTTTTGTTGCTCCCATACGCAAGCACCTGCACCTTTCCCTTTACAGCCCGGACTACTGCCTTTCCTCCGCCTTTTTTCTTTGCCTCGTCTAAGATCTTGATTACCACAGAACCAAGTTTTTCATTCCCATACTTCATTTTTCCGTGGGTGACATCTGGTCCCGAATAACTGCCAATGGGAATCTTCCACTTTTTGAAAAGCTGGGTGATTGCAGACTTTGTGCCAACCCCGGAGGAAAAATAAATATCATCCTGAGATTCCTGAAGATCCCTCAGTTCATCATAAGCCTTAATCTTTAATTCTTCTGAGGAAAGCTTTGCACTGGGGTTCCATTCCTCAATCTTGCCCCTCACGGCTTCTCTGAACTGCTTTCCCTCGTAAGCATACATTAGGATTACATAGCAGCCGGGTTTCGCCAGGGAAGACAGGCGCTTCTTGGAAATGGAATCGTTTTTTGCCGTAAAGGTGATCCTTGCCGCCAGTTCTTTTTTCTGTTCCTCCCAACCTAAATTTTCAATTAGGCCTGAAATATCGTACCGCTCTCCTTTTTCCGTGAGCAAGATCGTCTTGTAGCGATATTTGATCGGCTCTACATTCATGCAAATCCTCCTATGGAATCGTAAGAACACAGCCAGGAAAGATCCACCACCCATGATTACTGGAAGAATATCCATACTTCCGGGCTGTGCTCTCAATCATATTTTTATTGGCATTATAGATTTTTTCCCAATCGGAACCGTTTCCGCCGTAAAACTTTCGTGCGATGCTCCACAGATTATCCCCTTGGACAACTGTGTACTGTTTTTTCTTCTTTTTCTTGTCCTCCCGGGGTACGGTATCTTTCTTTTTACCGGTATCCTTATTGCTTTCTTTCATCACAGTCACCTTGAGCGGGCGATATGCAACGAATACGATGGAATACTCATAATCACCCATTCCACCGCTCTGCTCCCATTCAAAGCTTTTGATTGTCACGTCTTCATTGATGTTTCCACCGGAAACGATCAGGTTTAAAACCGTTCCCTTCTCTTTCCACTGTTCCAGCTTTTTGATACAGGTGGCAGGACTGACCCATTTCCGGTTCAGTCCTGGGATTTTCTTTCTGGATTCGCCCCAGAACGTTCCTTTCCACTGGACACTGTGCAGCTCTAACCCTACCGGAAATGCATATGTTCCTTTTCCAATGATGTCATATTCCTGGTAAGCGGCATTTCCCTTCACTTTGATCATCTCCGGCATGGAAGGAAAACGGAACGATGATTTTTTATTACTTTTTTCTTTTAAATAAGCATCCATTCTTTTCCCTCCTATGCCGGTGTATTGGCAAAGCTGTCTGCAACTCGTCTTGCGATTTCTGCTGTCATATCGTTCGTAAGCTCTTTGAATTGGCTTCGTATCAGTTTCATGACCGTATCCGGATTATCATTGCTGATTTCGAAAACAGGGCTCATATTCACAGATACCTGAACGTTTCTGCTGCCACTGGTATCTACAGATATCCCTATCTTGTTTTCGCTGCTCTCTCTGGAATCCTCGGAGTCTTCAGAATTTCGGAACAAGTCGCTGCTGTATTTGCTCTTTCCAATGATGCCGCCTTCTGCATACTGGGATACCCCCAGCATCGCTCCGGCCTGCATCCAAAGGTCAATTCCCCGCTCCCTGCGCTTTGACCCAAGAGGGATGATCGCTTCCGGACCGTCTTCCGCCACAAGCCCAAGATGGGGATTTCCAAACACCCCGCCTTCCGCATGTGGGGTAAATCCAGTGTGCGGTGTTGCAATAGAAGCAGACACGGAAGAACCACTGGAGGAAGTGGCAATGTTGATGGATGGATTCAGTAAATGCCAGTTCAAGTGCACCGATACATCTGCTGTAGCGGAATATCCTGCTGCAAACGCACCTGTTACTTCTCCATCCACTTCACTGTAGATCCTGGCCGCCTCACTTGCACTGTTGTTATGGGTAAGTGTCAGATCCACGTCAGAATCAGCCGGGAATGGTTCGTCAAAGGCATCTTCTGTTTCAGACTGTGCCTGAGCCCTTGCCTGCGAAGCATCGGTTTTGCCTTCTGTGACCGTAACGTTTGCGGCGGTTTCTGTTTCCACAGGTGCAGGCTCTGTTCCGTCTGCCGCAGTCTGCGCAGCGTTTTCCAGAGCAGAGGTATCAATCTGCACCAGTTCTGAAGGAATCGTAACAGTAGCACCAGATTCTACAGTAATCCCATTTGCCCCCAAAGTTCCGGCTTCCATACCAAGCGCAGCTTCAATCTGAGATACTGCTGATGCGGAATCCACCTGTACTTCTGAAAGATCAACAGTCACTCCCTCCGCAGTCACAGAAAACTCTGCGCCTTCCGTTGTCAATGCAGACATAGCCTGCTCTATGGCTGATTGCGCAGCGTCTGAATCTACTTCCGCATTCAAAGCATCCATGGAAATCTTCAATTCATCGCCTGCGTGAATCGTATAAGGACTCTCAATCCCATTTTCTTCTGCTATCGTTCTCCAGTCAACGCCAAGGGCATTTCCGATATCCCATAAGCAATCCCCGGATTCTACTTTAATCGTAGCGCCTTCCGCAGTCATTTCTTCTGCTTCTGCCAGATCGCCCAGTTTTTCATTTAAACCAGAAATCCATTTATCCTTGTCGATATCTACTTCCCCTTCTACAGATGACTTTAATCCTTCCAGCGTATATTCTTCATTGGTTGTTTCTGCGAATGCTCTGTCAATTGCAGATTGAAGTTTCGGTGGCATCTGATCTCTCAGAGACGCATACATAGGATTGTCCGGATTTGTTACGGCATCTTTAAGAGCTTCACTTCCACTCTCAAAAATAGAATTTGCATATTTCTGCCAAGCGGCATCAGTATCACCAGCTGCTGCCCCAATATCAATGAAATCATTAAAGGAATCCATCAATTCTTGCGGCACCGCCTGTTCTTCCTCTATATATTGGTCTATGATAGAAGACATTTCAGATACATCAGGTTTGGCTTCTTCATATAATCCAAGCAATGCTTTCCTATCTGCTCCGCCTTTCATACTTAAGAAATTACGGCTGTGTCCCAAAGTTTGATCGTAAATAACATCTCCCCAGTCTCCTGAGGCTGCCGCTTTATTCAATCTGTCAATCGTCAAACCTCCACCATTATCAGAAATACTCTGCAGATTCGAATTAATCAAATCACCATAAGTATCCTGAAGTGTCGTACTTGCAAGACTCAGGCTTTTAGAAATCTCAATTCCTTTCTGGTTCCTCACGTAATTTCCAGTCAATTCCTGATAATGCCTATTTTGCTCATGAGTAATCCTTCCTTCGTCTTCCATGGCATTTAATTCTGCGTACCATGATGTCACATCTGCCTGGACACTTTCCATCGCTGTTTTTCGCTGATTACGCATTTCCCCAAGCAGATCTGTAAAAGATCCGCTTTCCAGATCTGCTGCACTCAAACCTCCATACTCTGTCTGAATCCAATCCCACTGAGCCTGCGCTTCCGCTTTTTTCCAACGGGATGCAATACCATTCATTTTTTCTTGCAAAGCGCTGATTACCTCTTCCTCAGGAGCAGAAATAATTCCATCTTTAATTGCCGTTGCAACTTCTGCAGATAATTGTTGAGATAATCCATCCAGCTCTATGTAATCTGCCTTTGCCCATTTCTCAATATTATCTGCAAGAGTTTCCCCTTCTTCTGTTCCGCCGAGATATGTCTGGACATGAACATGTGCTGCAAATGTCTCGCTCTCCAATTCTTCGATTTTAGAATCTATAAAAGTATCTATATTGCCTACGTATTCTTCCTGTTCTTCAGGGGTTAGTTTTATACCTACCTGACTTTTAAACTCTAAGATTTCATTGGATTCCAATGCTTTCTGTGCATCTGCCCGGAACTGTTCTGCGTTCTTTACTTCATTTAATGCAAACTCTACATTTGCCAAATACTTCTGATCCAGTATATCTGATGCGATTTCCCTGATCTCCTCTGCTCCTAACTTAATCTTACCGAAATGATCTTCCAAACTTTTGTTTATCTCTTTCTGGTTGTAATTGTCAATAGCTGCCGCAATTCCAACAACCGCAGCTGTAACTGCTGCCGCCCCCAAGCCAAATTTCAGAGATGCAGGTGTCATGCTTCCAAGATTACTGATAAAAGATCTGATACCGGTTGCTTCTTTTGCAGAAGTTCCAATCCCCCTGATCAATCCAGGTAAAGGAGAAAGTGTTTCGCCCAGTTTCCCCAGATTATTCACGAGTCCTACTGTTCCTTTTGCAAGTAAGCCGGCGCTCATCCAAGATGCCAATCCCGCCTGTTCTCCTCCTGGAAGAATATCTACTGCAGAAGAAAACAAACTGCTCAATCCATTAGAAACAAGATGTGCGCCATCGCCTCCTGCCCATTCCATAAACGGTTCTGCGATCACCTTATTCCATGCAATATCTGCTTTACCAAGAAAATCCGCGTTCGCCCATT
>CALCDJ010000025.1 GCA_937900135.1 uncultured Blautia sp.
ACGGTACTTTTGATATTGCTGTTCCCGGCAAGGGTATCCGCCTGTTTTTCCGTGAGCCCTGTATAGAGAATATGGCTGGTGGAACCATAAGAATACTGGTAATTCAATAAATAAGCGTCTTCTACGGAAGTTCCCAGCAAAAAAACAAAGGTATAAAGTGCTGCCACCAGCGTCGCCGCGCAAGACAAAAGAACATATTTTACCGGATGAAACTTCGCATCTCTTCTGACCAGAGTACGGCAGATTTTCAGATTATTATTTGCAAGCATATCTGTCTCCTCCCCTACGCCAGAATCCGTCCATCTTCCATTCGTACCACCCGGTCTGCCATCTGTGCGATTTCCAGATTATGGGTGATCATCACCAAAGTCTGGTGATAGGTTTCCACGGACATTTTCAAAAGTCCCAGTACGTTCTGTCCGCTTTTGGAATCCAGATTTCCCGTGGGCTCGTCCGCCAGAAGAATCGAAGGTTTTGCCATCAACGCTCTTGCGATCGCCACCCGTTGCTGCCCGCCGCCGGACAGCTCATGGGGATACGCCGTGAGCCGGTCTTTGATCTTCAGCAATTCCGTGATTTCCTGAAAAAACACGGGCTCTGGTCCGGAACCTGCCAGGCTTAAAGGAAACAAAATATTTTCCTGAATGTTAAGCGTGGGGATCAGATTGAAATTCTGATATACAAATCCTACCTTGTTTCTTCGGAATACCGCAAGTTCTTTCTCTTTCAATCCAGACAGATTCACACCGTCTACAATGACTTCCCCCTCGTCAGGAATATCCAATCCGCCCATCATGTTCAGAAGGGTCGTTTTTCCGGAACCGGAGGCTCCGATGATTGCGGTAAATTTGCCCTTTTCAATAGTGAGATCAATACCGTTTAACGCCTTTACCTGTCCCTCTCCTTTTCCATAAGCTTTATGCAGGTTTTTTACGGTTAAAATATCCACTTCTTTTTCCTCTCCCTCTGTAGTTTCTTTCTTTTATAGCTTTCCCGGTTTTTATTGGTTCTCCGCTTCTTTGGAAGGCTTTCACCGTGGAGTCAGCTCAATAAATATACGGAAAAGGTCGTTCCCTCTCCCAGTTTTGATTTTACACTGATATACCCCCTTTGCCGGGTAATGATGCCATTTGCCAGATATAATCCAAGTCCGACGCCTTCCTGCGCCGATGCCTCCTCTGCCCGGTAAAACCGTTGAAACACATCCTGATAGTGGGATTCGTCTATGCCCATCCCTGTATCTGCGATATCCATGCGGGTATAAAACTGCCACGGACGCACCGTGACGGATACATGCCCGCCCGTCGGCGTATATTTCACAGCATTATCCAGAATATTTCCAATAGCCTCTGCCGTCCATTTCGGATCGTGCTGTACCGTAATCTCCGGATCACATTCCACAGAAATCTCAATATCTTTCTGTTCTGCCTTGGCCCATACGGTACTCATTGCCCGCGCAATGGTTTCATGGAGCCGTCCTTCTGCCATATGCAGGACAAACGTCCCGGTTTCCAGCCTGGACATATGAATCAGAGACTGCATAAGGAAATCCAGCTTATTGATCTGTTCTTCCAGTGTGGTTAGAAACATCTGTCGTTTTTCTTCCGTCAGATTCGGTTTTTGCAGAATCCCTGCATACAGCTTCATATTTGCCACAGGAGTCTTTACCTGATGAGAAATATCGCTGACCAGTCCCTGAAGAATCTCCTTATCCTG
>CALCDJ010000026.1 GCA_937900135.1 uncultured Blautia sp.
TGTATGTAGTTTTGAAGATACAGAAGCGGGAACAGCCGAAGGGCTGTTCTTTTTTCGTTGATACAATGATCCTGCAAAGTGGGGATGTACCAAAAAGAAAGAGGGGGAAATGACAATAGTGCCATTTCCCCCTCTTTCTTTTATCATGCTTTAGTTGTTCTCCTTCAGAAGCGCTTCTAACTGCCGTACTTTTTCTTCAGCCTGTTCTGCCCTGAGATGTTCCTGATCCGCCCGGAGTCGTTCCTGTTCTGTCCTAGCCCGTTCTTCTTCGCGGCCCATATTAATAAGCATTTCTTCCCGTTCAAATATTTTCATATAACCAAGTGACACCTCCTTGTCGGACTTTACCACATCTACCATCTGCTGGATGGACTGAATTCCTGCAGCGCCCTGGATGGTGTAGACCATCCGGTCCCGGCCAAAGAGGTCATAAGAGGTGATCATAATTACGATCACATTTTTCAGGGCAAGATAGCTTTCACCGGATTTTAAACACTGGCTGTCAATAAGGGCATGGTAAAGACGGAGACGCCTGGGTGCAGTTTCTTTGTTCAGACGGCCATGGGGCTGATCCGGTTCCACATCATATACAGAGAAGAACCCGGGCTGCATCTTCTTCCTCCATGTAAACATTCAGGCGGACCCCATGCTGGTCGGTATCACTTCCGTAGTAGATCTTTTGAGGGATGACCGTAAGTTTGCCAAATTCCCTCTGGAAGATCGTCTGCAGGAGGGCGCGGCTGAATTTCTCTCCAAGTTCCGGATAAGTGAGTAGTGTCCCGAACAGAAAATCGTCCAGCAGATTCAGTTCTTTTAAAGTTTTTCTCATAGCGCTTCTTCTCCTTTCGAGAGCGGAAAGGAAAGGGCTATGGCTGCCATTGGGGAAACACTGCCGGATCCCTTTACGCCATATTTTGTTTTGTCATCATATGGGGAGTCGGTGACCGAAGGATCGAGATGGTTTCCCAGATATGTAAGTTTAGTTTATCAGGAGCGTAAAAAACTGTCAATGATTAAAAAAAACACAAAATTTCTTACTTATTGACAAGCGTATGAAATCATACTATAATACGGAGGCTAAGTATGAATTCGTACGATTGGAGGAACAAAATGAATCAGGAAATTTGCAGCAAAATTCATCGGATTAATTATTTGATAGCAGAAATGGATGCCCTTTATCATCAGGCATCTTTGAAAATAGGTCTTTCGGACAGTGCCTGTATTGTGCTGTATACAATTTATGACCAGGGGGAAGAATGTTTGCTCAGTGATATTTATAAGCAGTCTGGAATTAGCAAGCAGACGGTAAATTCTGCCTTACGTATCCTGGAAAAGAAACAGATTATTTATCTGGAAAACATTTCAGGAAGGACAAAGAAGGTGGTTCTTACCGCAGAAGGAAAAGAATATGTACAGAATACGGTGGCACGTCTGTTCGATGCAGAAGCAGCTGCCTTTGCATCCTGGACAGAGGAGGAGATGAAGGCTTATATTGGATATATGGAAAAGTATACGGTTCTCTTTCAGGAGCAGGTGAAGAAACTGTAAAAAGCAAGAAGGAGCAGGTGAAGAAATTGATGAAAATACAGCTTTCTGATCATTTTACATATGGAAAATTAATACGTTTTACCATTCCATCTATTGCAATGATGGTTGTAACTTCTATTTATGGAGTTGTAGATGGATTTTTTATTTCCAATTTTGCAGGGAAAACACCTTTTTCGGCAGTAAACCTGATCATCCCTTTTTTGATGATCGTGGCTACCGTAGGGTTTATGTTTGGGACAGGTGGGACAGCCATTGTTGCCAAAACATTAGGAGAAGGGCATAAGAAACGCGCAAATCAGTATTTTTCGCTGTTTGTGTATACGGCTTTTGTTCTGGGAGTTCTGTTTTCATTTCTTGGATTTATTTTCATTCGCCCTATATCTGTGTTTCTGGGGGCAGAGGGAACACTTCTGGAAGATTGTGTAGATTATGCAAGAATCATTCTTATTGCTTTGCCGTTTTATGTTTTGCAGCTTTTATTTCAGAGCTTTTTTGTGGCGGCAGAGAAACCGCAGCTTGGACTGGGGGTAACCATATTGGCTGGTCTTACGAATATGATTCTTGACGGGGTACTTGTGATTTCCTTGCCACAGGAGTATAAGCTGGAGGGTGCTGCTATCGCGACTGCCATGAGCCAGATTGTGGGAGGGGGTATTCCTCTTTTCTATTTTGCAGGAAAGAACAAAAGTATCCTCAGACTTGGAAAAACCAGGCTTGAGTGGAGCGTGATTCTGAAAGCCTGTATCAATGGTTCTTCAGAATTTATGAGTAATGTTTCCATGAATGTGGTAGGAATGCTTTATAATATGCAGCTTCTGAAATATGCCGGGGAGAACGGAGTTGCAGCCTATGGGGTTATGATGTATGTGAGCATGATCTTTTCCGCGGCATTTATTGGATATTCCATTGGTGTGGCGCCTGTGGTCAGTTACCACAATGGGGCAAAAAATGATCAGGAATCCAAAGGACTCCTTAGAAGAAGTCTGGTGATGATCGTATCATTGGGAATTGCCATGGTGCTTACTGCAGAAGGTCTGGCAGTCCCTTTGGCAAGGAGTTTTGTTGGGTATGACACGGATCTTCTGAAACTGACAGTATCAGGTTTTCGGATCTTTGCTTTGTCTTTTGCGTTTATGGGAATTGCGATTTTTTGCTCAGGCTTTTTTACTGCATTGAATGACGGACTGACGTCTGCGCTGATTTCCTTTTTGCGTACACTGGTATTTGAAACGGCGGCAGTTCTGATTTTGCCATTATTTCTGGGAATATACGGCGTATGGATTTCCATTGTGGTTGCGGAAGGAATGGCAGTCATATTTTCCATCGTTTTTCTTATAAAAAATCGGAAGAAATACCGTTATTAGCATCAATATAAAAATCCCTTGAAACCTTTTTTCTCCTTTCCCCATCTAATAAGTGTAAGAGATAAAAAATAATTGTAAGGTACCATACAATAGAAACTTGACTGTTTGTGACGAAGGAGGGGAAATTTTGAAATACCTTGTAAACCAGGCCATGAAAGGGGATGCAGACGCATTCCTGGAATTAATGGAAAAGAATTCACTGAGTATGTATAAAGTGGCCAGAGCTATTCTGAACAATGATGAAGATGTGGCAGATGCCATTCAGGATACCATCCTTACCTGTTTTGAAAAACTGCACACATTGAAAAAAGCAGAATATTTCAAAACCTGGATGACCAGAATTCTGATCAACGAATGCAATAAAATTTTACGTCATTATAAAAATATCCAGCTTCCGGAATTTATGCCGGAAATCCCCAGACAGGATATGTCTATAGCAGAAGTGGAATTTAAAGAAATGCTGGAACTGATTGACGAAAAGTACCGAGTGATTCTGATCCTTTACTATGTGGATGGCTTTAAACTTCAGGATATTGCAGAAATGCTGGAGTTAAATGAAAATACAGTTAAAACCAGACTTTCCAGAACCAGGGCACATCTTGGGGAACTGTATTTTGGAAATCATTGTATCAATCACGCAGGGATGTCAGGGAAAAAAGAAGGGATGATTTTATGAAGAAAAAAATAGATTTTGATAATGCGAAAAACAGCAGAAGAGAAGAGAAAATCAAACAGGTATTAAATCAGGAATTTGAAATTCCGGAAATTGTTAAGCAGGCGAAAAAAGATGCTTTTGATCAGATTCGGGCAAAAGCAGCGCAGGATCAGGCAAAACATGTAAAGCAGAAGAGAAAAGTAAAAACAATCTATAAGGCAGCGACAGGAATGGCAGCCGCAGCTTTTTCCGCGATATGCATTACCAATCCGGCCTGGGCGGCTGAGATTCCGGTGATTGGCAGTGTATTTGAAAAAATCGGAACCTCTCTCGGGTTTGCTGGAGATTATGAGAAATATGCAACAAAGCTTGCAGATGGGGAAGAAAATAAAGAACAGGCAGAGGTACAGGAACCAAAGGCAGAAGAAGAAACAAAAAACAGCGGATTCACAAAGACTTCCAATGGGGTAACGGTCACCATGTCAGAGGTTTACTGTAACGATACCGCTATGAACGTGGCGCTGACCATTCAGACAGAAGAACCTTTCCCGGAAACCATGACAGACCAGAATGGGATGCCGATTCTGCACTTTGGCACAGCTACAGAAATGCCATTAAGCTACAATCCTGACTTTAAGCTTGTTAACTCCTATCTGGATGGAGAAATGGTGGACGATCATACCTATGCAGGGGTTCTCCGCGTGGAAATGTGGGAAACAACGCAGAGTGATACGGCTTGGGCAGAATATGAAAAAGACCGGGATGCCTGGCTGGAAGAAAAAGGAGTAGATGTGGATGCCTTTTATGAGGGAACCCTCTCTTTTGAAGAGGTGGAAGCGATCCTTGGAATCGAAGACTTTACAGAAAAAGATATCGCTGCTGCGGGAGGACCTGATCTGTCTGATTACGATACCACTCTTACGGTTCCGGAGGAATTTACCGCAGATCTGAAACTCAAAGAAATCGTAGGCTACCTTCCACAGAATCAGGATACCACTCCCGAAATGCCTCAGGAATTAAAGGATGAATACAACAAAGCCATGGCAGAACATGGACTGGATGAGGCAAATTATGAGAATTTCACAGAAGAGGAGAAAGAAATCGAACATCAGCTTTATACAGAAATGTGGAACAAATATACAGAGATGTATCCAGAGACAGCAGATGGTGAAAATGAACACAATACCTGGACTTTGGAAGGAGACTGGAGTTTCTCGATTCCTGTGAAAAAAGATCTTTCCGATCATTCCACAAAAGAGATCAATCTGGTAGATGAAAACGGACTGGGAATTGCTTCTGTAACCAAAACACCATTTGAACTTCAGATTAATGAAGCAGGAACCAATCCCGATTACTTCTATACGGTTCTGGATGCCAATGGAGAACCTCTGGATTACGGAAATCATGGAGGAAACGCGAATATCTGCTCCATCAAAGATCGGGATGTGTCCAAGATTTATGTTTATGTTTGTGATTACGTGGAATATATGGATGAGATCAAAGGATATTACTGGTCTGATGACTATGAAGAAAAGAAAAAGACAAAGACTTACAAGGAATATCTGGACGAAAAATCTCTGTATCATACAGAAGTAACCTTCGAGTAATCGCGGATTTTCTCAAATAAGGGGGATAAAGTTGGGATTTACAGGTAAGTGAAACTGAGATTATTTTTCATATCCGGGGCAGATGGGAAGAAAACCTGTCTGTTCCGGATTATTTTTTGTAAGAAAAACTTGAAACAGCCACATTTCTATAGTATTCTTATTCTTAGTGCGCTTATACAAAAGTGGAAAAAGAGAGGAGGAATACTTGTGGAAACAAGAGCAGAAAAGACTGGTTTCTGGAGAAAATTTGTAGGCGATAAAAAGTTTTATAAGATGGTTCTGGCCATTGCCATTCCCATTATGATCCAAAATGGAATCACAAATTTTGTGAATCTTCTGGATAATATCATGATTGGGCGGATCGGAACAGAACAAATGTCCGGAGCCGCTATCGTGAATCAGTTGATCTTTGTGTATAATCTTTGTATCTTTGGCGGAGTGTCCGGAGCAGGAATTTTTACGGCACAGTATTTTGGACAGAAAGATCATGAAGGTGTCCGTCAGACCTTCCGCTACAAGGTATGGATGTCAGTGGTTCTCACCCTGGTAACCATCGGACTGTTTCTGACATGCGGAGAGCCTTTGATCCAGATGTATTTAAAAGGAGAGGGAACTGCCGCAGAGCTGGCATCTACGCTGGAATACGGCAAGCAGTACCTTTATATCATGCTGGCAGGTCTTCCTGCATTTATGATGGTACAGTGTTATGCAAGTACCTTAAGAGAATGCGGCGAGACGGTTATGCCTATGAAGGCCGGAGTGGTTGCGGTACTGGTAAATCTTGTATTTAATTATCTTTTGATTTATGGAAAGCTGGGCTTTCCGGAAATGGGAGTACAGGGTGCAGCCGTTGCAACAGTTCTCTCCCGTTATGTGGAACTTGTGATTGTAATTTCCTGGACCCATCGTCATGTGGAAGAAAATCCTTTTGCAAAAGGGTTATATCGTACCATGAAGGTTCCTGCAAATCTGACGAAAAAGATTTTGATCAAGGGAACGCCCCTTTTGCTGAACGAAACCCTGTGGGCAGCAGGAATGGCTATGCTGACTCAGTGCTATTCCATCCGTGGGCTCAATGTGGTGGCTGGCATGAATATTTCCAATACCGTAAACAATGTATTTAATATTGTGTTTATCGCACTGGGAGATTCTGTTGCCATTGTAGTAGGACAGCTTCTTGGAGCAGGAAAAATGAAAGAGGCAAGAGATACGGATAATAAGATGATCGCTTTTTCTGTGTTCTGCTGTACTTGTGTGGCAGTTGTTATGCTGTTTCTTGCGCCATTGTTCCCCATGCTTTATAACACCAACGATCAGGCCAGAGAACTGGCAAAACAGTTCATTATGGTGACGGCGGTCTTTATGCCTCAGAATGCGTTCCTCCATGCAAGCTATTTTACTTTGCGTTCAGGAGGAAAAACCATCATTACGTTCCTGTTTGACAGTGTATTTATTTGGATCGTCAGCGTATCCATTGCCTTTGTCCTGAGTCATTATACAGGACTTCCGGTACTGATGATTTATATTGCGGTACAGGCGGCAGATCTTGTGAAATGTATCATAGGATTTGTGTTGGTGAAAAAAGGCGTCTGGCTGCAAAATATCGTATCATAACCATATAGCTATAGAAAGAAGCGAAAATAATGAAAAATGATGCAAAACATACGATGGACAGAGCTGCAAAAATGCCTGTTCTGATGATCGTGGAAGGTTTTTTTGTGGGACTGGTAGCTGGAGGTGTAGTCCTCTTATACCGGATTCTTCTGACTCACGCAGGAAAATGGCTTCATGCCATTCTGGATTATACAAGAAATTCTCCTCTGAAAATGGCGGGATGGTTTTTGGTACTGATTCTTCTGGCAATTCTTGTGGGAAAACTGGTAAAAATGGAGCCTATGATATCGGGAAGCGGAATCCCTCAGCTGGAGGGAGAAATGGCAGGGAAGCTGGATCCGGTATGGTGGAAGGTTCTTCCAGCCAAGTTCCTGGGGGGATTTCTGTCCCTTCTGGGAGGTCTGTCTCTTGGAAGAGAAGGCCCGTCTATTCAGCTGGGAGCCATGGCAGGAAAAGGAATCTCCAAATGCTTTCATCTGGGAAAAACAGAAGAAAAACATCTTCTCACCTGTGGCGCCAGCGCCGGTCTGGCAGCGGCTTTTAATGCGCCTCTGGCAGGAGTGCTTTTTTCTCTGGAAGAAATTCATAAGAATTTTTCTGTTTCTGTGCTGATTTCTGTGATGACCGCATCTATTACTGCAAATGTTCTGACAAACGGTGTACTGGGGGCTCAGCCGGTTTTTCAGTTCGCAGTGGCTGGAAATCTTCCCCAGAGATATTATTGGATGCTGATCGTTTTGGGCGTGATCCTTGGATTTATGGGGGCTTTTTATAACTGGTTTACTCTGCAGATACAGTCCATATATCAGAAAGCGACATGGCTGAATACCACAGGAAAGCTGCTGATCCCCTTCCTTCTGGCGGGAGTGCTTGGTTATACGATGCCGGAAATCTTAGGTGGTGGAGACAGTCTTGTGGAAGCCTTGACAAGTGGAGAAATGGTGCTGGTATCAGCCGTTATATTCTGGATTGCGAAATTTGTTTTTTCAGCAGTTAGCTTCGGTTCCGGCGCACCAGGAGGAATTTTCTTTCCTCTTCTTGTATTAGGGTCCCTGATCGGTGGAATTTTTGGTATGGGATGTGTACAAGTCTTTGGATTACCGGCAGAGTATGTGAATAACTTTATTCTTTTGGCTATGGCAGGTTATTTCACAGCAATTGTACGGGCGCCTCTGACTGGAATTATTTTGATTTTTGAGATGACAGGTTCTTTAAGCCAGTTACTGTCCTTGTCCACCATTTCCATTGTGGCATATGTGGTAGCTACGCTTTTGAAATCAGAACCAATTTATGAAAGCCTTCTGGAAAGAATTCTGAAGAAACAGGGAAAGGGAAAGACAGAACCAACGGGAAAGAAAATCCTTACTGAATACGTGATTATGCATGGTTCCTCTCTGGAAGGGCATACGATTGGCGAAATCCAATGGCCAGAACATACGCTGATTGTCGCTGTTAAGGGGCAGGGGGGAGAAGTTCTTCCAAAAGGAAATACCATGCTTCTGGCAAGTGATACCATTGTTCTTATGACAGAGGAAGGCTGTTTCGCACAGGTCAACGAAGAAATACGAAAACTTTGTGAAGAAAAATAAATAAGCGGAGAAAGGGTAATCTATGCTCTAAGTGATTTCTTAATTATGATTTTGTCATGGTTAATGAAGCGATCACTTAGAGCATTTTTATTTCAGAAGAGTTTCCTTTCTCTTTTTTTATTTTTTTGCAGGAAGAAACAAATACTTATATAAAAGATCGCAAGCAACTTATGAAATAAGAAAAAAAGTTACAAAAAATCTCAGAAAAAAACAGAAAGAAAAAGATATTTTAATGATTAAAAAGAATGATATCATTGAAATTATATGACGTTATGATTATAATTAAATAATAATAAAAAATAAGGAAAAATAGTATAGAGGAGAGGAAGTGAAAAGACGCTGATAATCTCTGAAATAAGAGCGAGATAAACATTGGATTTTGTAATCCATAAAGGAGGAAAAGAAGATGAAGAAAAAAGTATAGCATGGCTGCTGACAGCAGCATTGTGCGCCACATCCTTTGCCCCGGTGTATGGAGCAGAGTTTACCTGTGCGCCGGAAGAGGAAACAGCAGAATTGTTTCAGTCTGGAGAGGCGGCAGAACCCGAAGAAAACGTGGAAGAAGTAAAGGAAGAGGCAGAACTTTCCGAAAACCGGGATAAAAGAGAATATCTTGAAGTGGTATCGGAACCCAAGTGCACACACTTTATACACAAGCTCCAGGTACAAACATTAGAAGATATTTATCTGGATGGGATGGTCTTAAATTATTACGATAACAATGGAACGCTTATAGACACAGTGACATTCGTAGGCGAACAGACTTCGGGAGAGGAAGAAAATTTATACAGTTGTGGAATTTACAAAGGGGATAAATACATTGATTATGAAGAAGAGCTTTCCCCAGGAGAATATGAAGTAAGAATTAAACTATTGGATGATTATATTGATGCGGAGACTTCTGTTAAAATCTATGTGGACAGTCCGGAAACTTCCGTTCCGGAAATACAGAAAACAGGTGATGCAACCTTTGAATCAGATCAGCCTGTGAATGAAATATATCAAGGGTCTTATGTGCAATTTACCCCAGAAGTAAGTGGATACTATTATGCAGAAGCAGAGTGCAATCAGGAGGAAGATTGGGGTTTCCTTAAGTACAGAACCATGGATGAGGATTACGGAATGATTGATGATAAGATTTTCCTGGAACAGGGAACTACTTATTATTTTTCATATATGACAAACTCATATACTCCAGGAATGACAATCCATTTTTCGTTAAAGAGCGAAGTGTATATTGCGGCAATGGAATGGGTAGAAAAGCCTGTAAGACCGCTGTATAGCGGAGTGAATGTAGAGGAGTCCCATGGAGCAAATGAATATGCAGGTGTTTTTTCAGATGGAAAAATAAAAATCATCTATTCTGACGGAACAGAAGAAATCGTTCCTGCAAACGGATTCACAAAAAATGAAGAGAAAATTGATAATTTCATTGAATATACCGGAAGTGGTAAGATTGAGCCAGGAATCTATAAAGCTGTTTTTAAAGTGGATGTTTATGATGGAGAGTCTCCTGAATTAACTGCAGACGTTGAAATTAAGTCTCCGGATGAACTTCCGACCATTGAGAATGAAGGAAGTAAAACCGTTCCATTTGAAGGAGTACCAATGTTTTCATCTCTTGTCCGATTTAAAACAGGTGCAGGAACTGAGTACAAAATGCATACGGATATTCCGGAAGATCGTGTTTCAGTTCATGTAAAATTCGACCCTTATGGAGCTGCCATTGTTTATAAGGACGATATTATTACTTTAAAACCAAATACCGTATATTATTTGAGTTTTGATGGAAACATTGAGGGGGCTTACGAAAATATCACCTATACGGTGACACCTGCAAAGGTATCCATTTCTCAGTGTGAATTTGAAGTGCCAAAGACAGCAACCTATACTGGAAAGGCGATTCGTCCAAAGGTAAAGGTAATACGTAATTTTGAAAATCAGTTAAAGGTAAACAGAGATTACACGGTAACCTACAGCAGCAATAAGAATATTGGAACTGGAAAAATTAAGATTACCGGAAAGGGAAGCTACACTGGAAGCAAAACGATTTCCTTTACCATTACGCCTGGAAAGACAAAAATAAAAACAGCCAAGCGCAGCTCCAAAGGGCAGGTAAGTCTTACCTGGTCTAAGGCAGCAGGCGCGTCTGGATATCTTGTGGCACGTTCCACAAACGGTAAAAAATGGACCAAGGCAGCTACAGTAAAATCCACCAGCTTTACGGATAAAAAAGCCAAAAAAGGAACGGCATATCAGTATAAGGTTCGTGCCTACAAAAAGGTGGGAAAGAAAACGATTTACGGCCCATATTCTTCTGTAAAAAAAGTCAAATAAGTCAGGAATCCCCAATTCCTTAATTGTTCCAGGGAGGCTGTATCAACAGCCTCCCTGAAATATAACAGGAAGATTTATAAAAAAGGAGATCATCATGAAAGGGAAACACAAATCAAGGAATTTACGTAGAATGCTCCTGGTGCTTGCTTTTACGTTAATGCTTCCTGTCAGTGTTTTGGCTACACCACAAAAATAGATTTACAGGATATACTATACATTGCAGTATAGGAAGAATCCAGATGAGAAAACAAAAATGCGTTTATAAAAAACTTGTACCTGTGGTGGAAGGCACTTATAATAGAAGACAGAAGAAGCCGCGTGGGGAAATTTCCATAGGGAAAAAGGAGCAGATAGAAAGGAGTTGTGAGCGCCCAAAGAACTGTTTTTTTACAGAAGAAAAAACTTTCAGCAGGGAGCTGGAAGAGAAAATACATACGACTGCCTGTGGAAAGACCATGGGCAGACAGGTTCTGATAAACACATTTCCAAAGTACATGAGACAACTATACAAAAGCAAGGAAAGGAGCTGCCTCATGGCAAACCATACAATCTATGACGACGTCTTTCGGACAATGCTGGAGAAGATGCCTCAGTTAGCTGTGCCCCTCATCAATGAAGTCTTTGGCACAGATTATCCGTCGGACGTAGAAATCATACAAAAGAGAAATGAGTATCAGACAAAAAACGGGGAGATTATCACGGACTCCCATTTAAAGATCAAAAATAAGGGGTATCATATTGAATGCCAGAGTACCTGGGATTCCACTATGGAGATCCGGATGGTAGAGTACGATTTTGCCATCGGATTAGGAAATATACGCAAAGAGCATGGCATTTATCGGCTCTATTTTCCATCCTCCTGTGTACTGTATCTCCGGGGAAAGTCTGACAAAGACCATCTGGTTGTGGAGCTGGTGATGCCGGACGGACGCAGGATTGAATACCGGGTACCGGTGGTGTATGTGGAGGAATATCCCAGGGAAGAGATCTTTCAAAAGTATCTGTTTTTTCTTCTGCCGTACTATAGTATGCGGTATGAGAGAAAACGGAAGGAGCTAGGGAAAGATCCGGAGAAACTCCGGGATTTCCTGGAGGAATACAGAGAGATCGAAAGGTATCTGGAAAAGGAATTCTTGGAAAAAGATCAGGAAATCATGTTCCGGGATATCGTGGAGCTGATCAGCCGGATCGGAAACCACATCCTTCGGGATGAAGAACAAGTAAAAGAGAGGTTTGGTGAGGTTATGGGAGGAAAAGTGCTGGAGTTAGAATCAGATAAGCTGATCAAGCAGGGCATCGAACAAGGTATGGAACGCGAGCGCAAAAATACAGAAAAAGCACTTCAAAAGGTGAAAGAGGCTGAGGAAGAAATCCGCCGGTTAAAACAACTTCTTCAGGAGAAAGGAGCAGGACACACGGAGCAGTAAAGCTTTGTAACGACAGAGGGTAGGAACTTGCCCTCTGTTTCTGCGTAAACGACACTACCACCATCACTTATAACAGATACTATATTACCACGGTTACCGCCATCTTGACCATGCAACATTTGCAAGGTTTATCTATGGAAAAGTGGAAAGAAGTGCTGTTTTGGGCAATAAAAAAATACCATAGAATCCATTGTAATAGACTCATATAGTATTTCTTTGATTACTCCTATGATTACCCTCGAAGTTGAAAAGATGCAAAAGCCTTTATTTTCAAGGGTTTCGAGCAGGGGATGAGAGAATCGAACTCCCACCAAAGGTTTTGGAGACCCCTATCATACCATTTGACCAATCCCCTATGTGATTACTGTTGTAATTATACATACAAAAGAAACATTTGTCAAGTACAAAAGCGGAGATGGAGGGATTTGAACCCTCGCGCCGGTTGCCCGGCCTACCGCATTTCGAGTGCGGACCCTTCAGCCACTTGGGTACATCTCCAAAAAAAGCAGTCAGGTAAACCTGATAATTCTTTATTATATAGGGAATTGAAAAAAAGGTCAATGGAACATGAGAAAAAAGATGAGATTTCCCCGTAAATTTTACGCATAGAGGATGAGGGATTGACAAAAGTTCCACACTGTAATAAGATAAAGCGATAATCCTGTGGCTGCCTTTGGTACGTGAAGGAAAGTGGCAGCTTTTTTACAGACAGCATATAATAGAGAAGAAATGGGGAATAGCTATGCAGAATAAAAAAGAAGCGATTATCAATGCTGTGGAGCAGTTGACAGAGAATTATCGAAGAGAAGAGCTGTTTATGCCAAAGAATGGAAGAAATCTTCCCAGCCGATCTGTGGTGATCGATGTAGTCCGGGAACTCAGGACCATTGTATTTCCAGGATATTTCGCTGTGGATTCCGGGGCAAAAATGTTTCCGGAGCATTATGTAGGCTTTCGTCTCAATGCTCTGTATGACAAATTAAAAGAACAGATTGAGGTGGCTCTCCTTTATCAGAGTAAGGAAGAGGATGAGAAGGAACACCTGGCAGCACAGGCAGAAGAAATCTGCGCCGGATTTTTCAGCAGACTTCCGGAAATTCAGAATATGCTTCTGAAGGATGTCCAGGCAGGCTTTGACGGGGACCCTGCAGCCAAGAGTAAGGAAGAGATTATTTCCTCCTATCCGGGGCTGTTTGCCATCTATGTATATCGACTGGCACATGTACTGTATTTGGAGAAGGTTCCTTTTATCCCGAGAATCATGACCGAGTACGTTCATGGAAGAACTGGAATTGACATCAATCCAGGAGCAACCATTGGAGAATACTTTTTTATTGACCATGGAACCGGTGTGGTAATCGGTGAGACTACAGAAATCGGCAACAACGTTAAGCTGTATCAGGGCGTGACTCTAGGTGCGCTGTCTACCCGGCAGGGACAGCAGCTTGCCAATGTGAAACGTCATCCCACCATTGGAGATAATGTGACCATCTATTCCAATTCTACAGTATTAGGCGGAGAAACGGTGATTGGAGAAAATACCATTATAGGAGGTAATACTTTTATTACAGAGTCGATTCCGGCAAATACAAAGGTCAGCGCCAAAAGTCCGGAGCTGGTAATTAAGAAGCCTCGTTCCCAGACATCGGCATCCAATGTATGGGATTGGGAGAGCTGAAAAATAAGTTTCTTTGCTTTTCAAATTAACGAAAAAAAAGAAAATGAAAAAAAAATAAAAAAAATTCAAAAAACCTGTTGACAAATCTTATGAGATGCTATATACTCAATATCGTTGTGAGGGACAAACAAAAACAACAAAACAGCACAGCGATATGCGGGTGTAGTTCAATGGTAGAACACCAGCCTTCCAAGCTGGATACGTGGG
>CALCDJ010000027.1 GCA_937900135.1 uncultured Blautia sp.
CACTTCAAAAACTAAGGTGTTCGCACTGGTAAAGTCCTATATTAACCCGCAACCGTAAGGGTATATGGAATACCGTACAAATTTATAGTCATTCGTGATATCTCGATTGATTTCCTTAACTCCGCCTGTCCTCAGACGGACGGCAAATTTTATCTATGCTGCAAAATTTGCTTTATTTTTTAACTTTCGGTCTCTTAGCTCCGTATTTGGAACGAGACTGTTTTCTGTTTGCAACACCTGCGGTATCAAGAGTACCTCTGATGATGTGGTATCTGGTACCTGGTAAGTCCTTAACCCTTCCACCACGGATCAGAACAACGCTATGCTCCTGAAGGTTGTGACCTTCTCCTGGGATGTAGCTTGTTACTTCAATACCGTTGGAAAGACGAACTCTGGCGATTTTTCTAAGAGCAGAGTTAGGCTTCTTAGGAGTAGCAGTTTTAACTGCAGTACATACGCCACGTTTCTGTGGTGCAGACTGTTCTACTGCTTTCTTTCTTAAAGAGTTATAAGTTTTCTGCAGTGCTGGTGCGGTAGACTTCTTAACAGATGTCTGACGACCCTTTCTTACTAACTGGTTGAATGTTGGCATTCCATTTCACCTCCCGATTTATTTCTCCATAGCATGCTATGGGGTTTCCTGCGGTTGCTATTGCATATTTATCTGCGCACAAAAAAAATTCGTGTCTTCTTTGCACGCTTGCTCATTATATCCTGTTCAGAATCTCATGTCAAGGCATTTTATAGAAATTTTGCAATTCTCTTTTATTTGCAAATTTGTTTTTCTTTCATTATAATACATACAAAGATAGCGTCGGTGTACAAAGGGCAACACACCCCTTGCCCACCGGTGTTCCCCTGAAAAAAGCAGAAAGAAAGGAGCTCTATGAAAAAAAAACCAGGTTTTATGGCTGTTCTTCTTTCGCTCACAGGTTTGCTCCTTTTGGCTTCTCTTATCTTTTTCAGCTATAACACCTATCGTCAGATCTGTCTGACCGAAAAAGATCTGGAGCAGGCCATGGAGCCCATCTATGAGAAACAAAAGGAAATGAAAGAAGATGCCGATGCTCTATCAGAATTTGTAAAAGAAAAAAATGAACGTCTGAAGCATCAGACTCAAAAAGCCCAGACAAGTATTCAAGGTCCCATACAGGAACGTGCCCCTGGCGCTGCCCAGCAGGAAAAGGAGAATCAGAAGCCTTCTGTATTCAGCCAGACAGATTCCGGTCAGCTGTTTTCTGATTCTGCTGATACGCCTTCTTCCAATGGTCATGTTATAGGAATTGATCCCGGTCATCAGGGACCTTCCGTAGATATGAGCGGTCAGGAACCCATTGGCCCAGGAGCCTCCGAAACAAAGCTGCTTGCCACTTCCGGTACTAGCGGCGCCTACACCGGAATACCTGAGTACCAATTAAATCTGGATGTTTCCCTGAAACTTCAGAAGGAACTGACAACCCGGGGATACCAGGTGGTCATGACACGAACAGATAACGATACTGCCATCAGCAACAAAGAACGAGCAGAATATGTTGCTGCACAGGGAGCAGAGATTTATGTCCGTATCCATGCCAATGGAGAAGATAGCCATACCCAGAGCGGCGCTCTTGCCATGGCGCCTTCCTCGGATAATCCCTATGTTTCTCAACTAAGTCCTGCATCCTCTCATCTCTCCCAGTGCATTCTGGACGCTTACTGCAATGCAACCGGTTTTCAGAATCTGGGGGTACAGTTCTATGACAACATGACAGGAATCAACTGGAGTAGTGTTCCCGTTACGATTTTGGAAATGGGATTTATGACCTCTGAGAACGATGACCGGAAAATGAATGACTCTTCATTTCAAAACACTATGGTACAGGGAATTGCAGACGGAATTGACGCTTATTTTGCCGCCTGATTCCCCTGTTCCTTTTCAGAAAGGATCTGATGAATATGAATGAATCTGATAACAAACCCAAAAAACCAGTTTTTCTTTATGTGATCATTGGAGTGCTTCTTCTGGCGGTAGCTGCCCTTGGCACACTTACCTTTGCTTCTTTGAACCACCTTGCCTCCCTGCAAAAAAAGGTTGGAGAACTTCAGGCTTCTGTAGAAGATATTTCCCAGTCTTCTGCAACTCTGAGCCAGGAAACGGAAGAACTGAAAAAACTCCTGGAAAAAGAAAAGGAGCTGAAGCAGACAGCAAATACAGAAGAAGCCTCCGCACCTGAAGAGACGCCTTCAGAAGAAGGTACTATTTCTCCTTCCCACGGAAATTCTTCTTTTACCGAAAATACCGATGAGAGCATGGATAATCTTCTTTCCCAGATCAACCAGCTTCTTCCCCGGGATAACGGTGCCTGGTCTGTCTATGTATGCAATCTTTTAAAAGATTCCCAGGGCGCAATTAATGAACAGCCTATGGAAGCAGCCAGTCTGATCAAACTCTTTATCATGGGCGCCGTATACGAAAACTACGATGCCATGACAAAAACCTACGGAAAGGATTCTCTGGATGCTCTTCTGGAAGCTATGATCACAGTCAGTGATAACGATGCCGCCAACACACTTGTGGGGTATCTGGGCAGCAACGATTCCAGTGCCGGTATGCAGGTAGTCAACCAGTTTTGTCAGGCTCACGGTTATTCCAGCACCTCAATGGGACGTCTGCTTCTGCAAAGCAACGAAAACGGAGACAACTATACTTCTGTAAGCGACTGCGGAAAATTTCTAAAAGAAATCTACCAAATCTGTAACGGCACCGCCAAAAATGCCACTCTTACCCATGCAGAAAATATGTATTATCTCTTAAAGAAGCAAACCCGCAAAAATAAAATCCCGGCCGCAATTCCAGATGGGGTTCACGTTGCCAATAAGACCGGGGAACTTTCCACCGTGGAAAATGACGCTGGAATCATCTATGATACAGCCAAGGGAATTGACCTTGTGGTGGTCTTTATGTCACAGGGACTGTCTGATACAGGAGCCGCTCAAAGCAGCATCGCTCAGAACAGCCGTCTTATTTATGGATATTATAATGAATAGAAAAAACACCGGGGCCTACTGCTCCGGTGTTTCTTCATATGACATCTCCCAGATATCCGCAAATACTGCCAGGGGACAGTCTGTAAGAAGACACATCAATAAAAAACATTCGTATGGATTCACAATATAAATCTCACTCATTCCACATCTGTGAAGGATTCCCTGTATTTCCTCCAAAAAATGATGATAACGGTTATAGGGATCTTCATCTGCCATTTCCTGTGAAACAATAAAGAATTCCAAAGTGATCAAATCAAAACGTTCCACTGGCATTTTGTGATTCAGAATGCTGGTAATCCTCTGCCTGCTAAATCGTTTCTGGCTAAAATGGCGGGCCAGAATAGACGCTGACATTTTTTTTAGATTTCCCATCTTATTAATGGGAATTCCGCTGCAGATTACCTTTTCCACATCTGAGGGAGTAATATCGGAAGATTTCCACACTTTCCCCCTGTCTTTCTCCTCTTCGTCCTTCTGGTACATGGAAGCAATGATTTCCTTAGCCTTTTTCAGAAGTTTTAAAAACTCCTGAAAGGCCTGACTTTTTTCTGACATGGGATCTTCCACCCCTGCTTTTAAATGAGCCAGATACTGAAGCAGTTTTTCTTCTGTATCCAGGCAGAGACGTCCGGAATAAACCAAAGCCGCATCCTTATAATGGTCATTAGGAGGAAGTTCCATATACATCTGTTTCAGTTCCTCTGCCTTATGATATCCCATCTGCCGAAAATAACAATACCAGTAAATCACCTCGTCAGGATTACGAAAATCAAAATCCTGTTCTCTTAATACCCTTGTAAGAAAATCCGATACATCTTCCACATTCATCCGAAGACCAAATCCCAGAAGAAATACGGTTTCCCGTTTCACAGATGCCTGATTCAGCCAATTATTCACCAAAGAACTCAGCTTCGTTGAGGTGGGATTCATGGACTTGGGTGTAAAGGTTTCCTTGAAGGATTCCATCACAATGTCCCGGTAAATATCCTGCGTCACTTCTCCAAAGGGTTCTTCCAGATCCGCCCTCTCATAGATATAGCGTTTCAGATGATCCCCAAAGGAAACCAGTTCCATCTCTTTATATAGATAGTGAAAAATCACATCTGCGTCTTCATCCTCAAAACTATCCAAACTCACCACCTGGCGAAATCTCTGTGCCGCCCTCCTGGTAAATTCAAAATCTTTTACAGAATCAAAGGCCACTGTCTGTTCAAAATCAAGATCCTGCATACGGTTTTTCATGTTTCCTCACCTGTTTTTCCCTTTCCGACCTGAAAGAAAAGTTTTTTCCATTTCTGCATACATTTTTTTCCTTCCAGCCACTGTCTGATACAACTTCCGCCTTTCTGAGCCGCCTGTATCTCACATAAAACCACGGTTACATTGTCTCGTCCACCTTTTAGCAAAGCACGATCCCGAAGTATTTCCACAGTATCCTTCACAGAAAGCTCTCTGGATAGAATATCTGCAATTTCCCCATCGGAGAGCATGTCCGTCAGTCCGTCTGAACACAGAAGATATCGCACATTCTCACAATATTCCTCCCGCACCAGGAATGGATCTAGTTCCATGTTTTCATCTGGTATTCCAAGATATTGGGTCAGTGGCGCTTTTCTGTACAAAGTTCCCCAAAGCACATGATCCGTGGAAAGCTGCTGAAAGCCGCCGGGAAACGCTTTATAAATTCGACTGTCTCCCAGATTACCGATCATCACCTGATCCTCGCCGAAGCTCAAAAAAGCAGCTGTCGTTCCCATACATCCAATGCGATTCTCCATCGCATATTCGCACACAGCTCTGTTCATCCACCGACAGGTCTGTTCCAGAAACTGCTCCTGATTTTCCTTTAATACCTGCTTGTTTTCTTTGTAGCAGGTTCCAAGGGTCTGCGCCGCAAGAAAAGCGGCAATTTCTCCACAGCTCTCGCCTCCCATGCCGTCAAACACTGCCAGAAGAGGAAACTCTGCCGAACTGGAAACTTCTGTTTTTATTTCCTGAACCCCCTGATTTTCCGCTGTGAGGGTATCACCGCAGCACCAGAAGTTATCCTCATTATTCGTCCGTACCTTGCCCATATGGCAGGTATACGCATATTCAATCTGGTATGCCATAGCCTCTCATCCTCCAGCTTCATTTACATTTTGATCTGTGTCTGTTCCGTAAGCCATATACTTTTGGGAATTATCCAGATACTGTTTTCCACGTTCCACATACTCTTTGTTTTCTGTCGCACTGTCATGGCAAATATTGTCTTCATCAATCCAGCGAATCAGTTCTCCATTGTCATAATAATAGAGATTTGCCTTCTGTTCTCCAGCATGAATGGAAGAATCTATATTGCTGTTTTTCCATATATAGGCAAAAAACAGTTCTCCATTCCAGAAATAATATTCTTCAAATACGCCCTTTTCTGAAACAGAAGGATATACCAGGATCTTTTTTATGTCTCCTTCTCCATCCTTATATTGGATGACTCCTTCTTCTTCCGAACCTATGGACTGGTATTCTCCCGCATTTAACTGCGTTACAATTTCTGTTGCATGTGCCTTAATCTCCTGAAGCTGACCGGATAACTTGGTCGTGTGTTCTCCAGTCTCATCATATACCTGTACCTGAGAAGACATTTGACCTGTACTGTCGTAATTTCCATCTGTATGATTCAGAAGCATCCGCACAAAGATGACCGTTGCAATACAGACCGCGATTCCCATAACAATCACTGCCCACAAAAGAGGCGATGGTGTTCTGGTTCTCTGTTTTCTTTTTCTTGATTTTTTTTGCTGTACTTTGCGAGAAGTTCTCTTTTCAGGAAGTTTTTTCCTTTCTGGGGCTCCGTTTCTCTGTTTTTCCAGACTCTGTCTGCGAAGTTCCTCCATACGGGCTTCCATGCGCTCTTTTTCTGCTTCTTCTTCTAATTTGGTGGCGACAATCTTCTGAATGTCTTCTGCGCTCACCATTCGTTTTTTGGGCGCATCCTGCTCTGGAACTCTCTTTGTCCCTTGCTCCGGCACCTGTTCCGGTACTTTTACTTCTTCTGCCGCCCTCTTCTGTTCCAATGGTTTCTGTTGCAATGGCTTCTGTTCCAATGGTTTCTGTTCCAGTTGAAACTGCCCATTTTTCAGGAGTTCCAGATCTGCCCGAAAATCCGCAGCTGTCTGATACCGTTCCTCGCATCTGTACGCACAGGCTTTTCGTATAATCTGGCCAAAGCCCTCCCCAGCGTCCACTGGCAGGGGCATCTCTTCTCCACTCATCCGTTTTCCAAGCGCATTCTCTTTATCCCGATAGGTAATCAGCTGTTTCTCCAAACTCAAAAAGGGGAGACGATTATGGTTTAACAGTTTATAAAGAACCAGGCCCAGCGAATAAATGTCCACTCGAATGTCATATGCTTCTCCACGATACATCTCCGGAGCCATATAGGAATACGTTCCTTTTTTTGAAAAACTGCTGAGCGTTTGTTCCAGCTCTCTGGCAATTCCAAAATCTCCCAGCTTAAATTCCCCAAATCTGGATACAAAAATATTTTCCGGCTTGATGTCACGGTGAATAATGTTCATCTGTTGACAACATTCCAGCGCCTTGCAGAGATCTATTCCCATCTGAAGTACATCTTCTTCCTTCAGTTGTTTTTCTGCGCAGTAGTCCAGAAAACTGGTAAGATATTCCATCCGGATAAAAATATCCCATCCAATGGCATCCAGGTATTCCACCACTTTATAATCTTCCACAGAAACAATGTGTGAATTTCCGCGAAAATATTCCATTGTACTGACTTCCTGAATACATTCTTCCACCAGTCCCTGAAAATAAGCTCTTGTGGATTGTTCACTGTTATTTTCTGAGCGTACACTTTCCAGTTCTCCCTGACTGCCTGGTATGGTAATAACCTTAATGGCAGAGTAAAAGGTCTTGTCCTGTACAGTACGTTCTGCTTTATAAACTTTTCCAAAGGAGCCCTCTCCTATTTTTTCTGTAATTTTCCATTCCGGCCATACCGAAACCGGTAACTGCCTATCCATACATACCCTCCTGCAATCATTTTCTGCCCAGGACAGTCTCCCCCTCTATTGACTGTTCTTTTCTTATGCCCATTATACTGAAATTTTATCACAAAAGATAGTGCCGTCTGTATTTTTCTTTTGATATAGAAAAATCCCCCCTTCTGTCCTGTTGGACGAAAGGGGGGATGAAATTTTATCTTTTATTCTTCTTCAGAAGGTTCTTCCTGTTCTTCTTCCAGAGTCTCTGCGTCCTCTTCTTCATCGAAAAGTTCGTCGTTCTCATTCAGAAGTTCATCCTCTGTCTGCAGAAGTTCCTCTTCCTGAATTTCTTCTTCCTGAACTTCTTCTGCCGGCTGAGGTTCTTCCTCAGGCATACCTGTATCCAGAGTGATGGCACCGTATCTCTTCAGACCAGTACCTGCCGGAATCAGTTTACCAATGATAACATTTTCTTTCAGACCGATCAATGGGTCAACCTTACCCTTGATTGCTGCTTCTGTCAGAACCTTAGTGGTTTCCTGGAAGGATGCTGCTGACAGGAAGGAGTTTGTAGCCAGGGAAGCCTTGGTAATACCAAGCATTACCTGTTTTCCTTCTGCCGGAACGCCGCCTTCTTTTTCCAGGTTTTCGTTGACCTCTTCATATTCCAGAACGTCAACCAGAGTTCCCGGAAGGAATTCGGTATCGCCGTTGTCCTCAATGCGGATTTTCTTCAGCATCTGACGAACAATTACTTCGATATGCTTATCATTGATTTCTACACCCTGAAGACGATATACACGCTGTACCTCACGGATCATGTAATCCTGTACGGCACGAACGCCCTTAATTCTCAGGATATCATGTGGGTTTACACTACCTTCTGTCAGCTCATCACCAGCTTCCAGCATCTGTCCATCCAGAACTTTCACACGGGAACCGTATGGAATCAGGTATGTCTTGGAATCGCCAGTTTCCGGATCTGTAACAATGATCTCACGTTTTTTCTTTGTATCGTTGATGGTAGCAATACCCTTGATTTCTGTGATAATAGCAAGACCTTTCGGTTTTCTTGCCTCAAAAAGCTCCTCGACACGAGGAAGACCCTGTGTGATATCGCCGCCGGCAACACCACCGGTATGGAAGGTACGCATGGTAAGCTGTGTACCAGGTTCACCGATGGACTGAGCAGCAATGATACCAACAGATTCACCAACCTGAACGGATTCACCGGTAGCCATGTTAGCGCCGTAGCACTTCGCACATACACCCTGTTTGCATTTACAGGTAAGAATGGTACGAATCTTGACTTTCTCGATGGGACCGCCCTCTTCGCTGACACCCTCGCTCATAATGCGGGCTGCACGTTTTGGAGTGATCATGTGGTTGGCTTTTACCAGGACTTCTCCATCTTTATTCTTAATGGTATTGCAGGAATATCTTCCTGTAATACGTTCCTGAAGGCTTTCGATTTCTTCCTTTCCATCCATGAAGCCGGTTACATACATGCCGGAAATTTCATCTCTGGTTTCGCAACAGTCAGTCTCACGAACAATCAGTTCCTGAGAAACGTCTACCAGACGTCTGGTCAGGTAACCAGAGTCAGCTGTACGAAGAGCTGTATCGGAAAGACCTTTACGAGCACCATGAGCGGACATAAAGTACTCCAATACGTCAAGACCTTCACGGAAGTTTGATTTGATAGGAAGTTCGATGGTGTGACCGGTTGTATCGGCCATCAATCCACGCATACCTGCAAGCTGCTTGATCTGTTTATCAGAACCACGGGCTCCGGAGTCCGCCATCATGAAGATGTTGTTATACTTATCCAAACCAGTCAACAGAGCTTTCGTCAGCTCATCGTCTGTCTTCTTCCAAGTATCTACAACTTCTTTGTAACGTTCTTCCTCTGTGATCAGACCACGCTTATAGTTCTTAGTGATCAGGTCTACTGTATCCTGTGCGTTCTTGATCATTTCAGGTTTCTGCGGCGGCACAGTCATATCGGAAATGGATACGGTCATAGCCGCGCGGGTGGAATATTTATAACCAGTTGCCTTGATTGCATCCAGTACCTCAGCTGTCTTGGTTGCGCCGTGGGTATTGATGACTTTTTCAAGGATCTGTTTCAGCTGTTTCTTACCTACCAGAAAATCCACCTCAAGAAGCAGTTCATTTCCTGGAATGCTTCTGTCTACAAATCCAAGATCCTGTGGAAGGATTTCGTTGAACAGGAAACGGCCCAGTGTAGAATTTACATTGCCTGTGAGAACAGTTCCGTCTGCCAGTGTCTTGGTGCAGCGTACTGTAATCTGAGACTGCAAAGTAATTGCTTTATTTTCGTAAGCCAGAATTGCTTCGTTTACACTTCTGAAGAACTTGCCTTCACCTTTGTTTCCAGGTCTTGCCTGAGTCAGATAGTAAATACCAAGAACCATATCCTGAGAAGGAACGGCCACAGGACCACCATCAGAAGGTTTCAGAAGGTTGTTTGGAGAAAGCAGAAGGAAACGGCACTCTGCCTGCGCTTCTACAGAAAGAGGAAGGTGAACCGCCATCTGGTCACCGTCGAAGTCGGCGTTGAACGCAGTACATACCAACGGATGAAGCTTAATCGCTTTACCTTCTACCAGAATCGGCTCAAATGCCTGAATACCCAAACGATGCAGGGTAGGTGCGCGGTTCAGCATAACCGGATGTTCTTTGATAACATCTTCCAGTACATCCCATACTTCCGGCTGAAGTTTTTCTACCATTTTCTTCGCATTTTTAATGTTATGAGAGGTTCCATTTGCAACCAGCTCTTTCATAACGAATGGCTTAAACAGCTCAATCGCCATTTCTTTCGGAAGACCACACTGATAAATCTTCAGTTCCGGTCCTACGACGATAACGGAACGTCCGGAATAGTCTACTCGTTTTCCAAGCAGGTTCTGACGGAAACGTCCGGATTTACCTTTCAGCATATCAGAAAGGGATTTCAGAGCTCTGTTTCCAGGACCGGTTACCGGACGGCCACGACGGCCATTATCAATGAGGGCATCTACTGCTTCCTGCAGCATACGCTTCTCGTTACGCACAATGATATCCGGAGCGCCCAGCTCCAACAGTCTTTTCAGACGGTTGTTACGGTTAATGATTCTTCTGTAAAGATCATTCAGGTCTGAAGTCGCAAAACGACCTCCATCCAGCTGTACCATCGGACGAAGATCCGGTGGGATAACCGGGATAACAGTCATGATCATCCATTCCGGACGGTTTCCGGATTCACGGAAGGATTCTACCACTTCCAGACGTTTGATGATTCTGGCACGTTTCTGTCCAGTTGCATCAATCAGATCTCTTTTCAGCTCTTCTGCATCTTTTTCAAGATCAATGGCCTCCAGAAGTTCTTTAATAGATTCAGCACCCATTCCTACGCGGAAGTTCCAGCCATAGGATTCACGGGCATCCTGATATTCCTTTTCTGTTAAAACCTGTTTGTACTGAAGCCCGGAATCTGCCGGGTCCAGTACAATATAGTTTGCAAAGTACAACACCTTCTCCAGAGTTCTGGGAGAAAGGTCAAGGATCAGACCCATACGGGACGGAATTCCTTTAAAATACCAGATATGGGATACAGGAGCTGCGAGCTCAATGTGACCCATACGCTCTCTACGAACAGATGCTTTGGTAACTTCTACGCCGCATCGATCGCAGACAACACCTTTGTAACGGATTTTTTTATATTTCCCACAGTGGCACTCCCAGTCCTTGCTTGGTCCGAAAATACGCTCACAGAACAGACCGTCTTTTTCCGGTTTCAAGGTACGGTAGTTAATGGTCTCAGGTTTTAAAACCTCGCCTCTTGACCACTCTCTGATTTTCTCAGGGGACGCCAGTCCAATTTTGATGGCATCGAAAGTCATTGGCTGATATGATTCATTTGTGGTGGTTGGTTCTGCCATGTATTCTTTCCCCTTTCTATTCTTCGTCAAGAGTCTCTTCAAACTCTACAAAATCGTCTTCGTCATCCAGTTCGTCTTCTTCCACATCCACAAGCTCTTCCCCTTCAAATTCCTGCTGGGTATAGCCGTGTTTGCCAAAGGATTCTTCGTCTCTTCGACCTCTGGAATCGCCCTCGATCACAGAACGAAGATCGGTATCGCCGTAATCTACGGTTTCCATGATCTCTACTTCTGTCTGATCCTCTCTTAAGACCTTCACATCCAGACCCAGAGACTGGAGTTCCTTCAGAAGTACCTTGAAGGATTCCGGAATACCCGGCTCAGGAATGTTATCGCCTTTAATGATGGCTTCGTAGGTCTTCACACGTCCCACAACGTCGTCAGACTTCACAGTCAGGATCTCCTGCAGTGTATAGGAAGCACCATACGCCTCAAGAGCCCAAACCTCCATCTCTCCGAAACGCTGACCGCCAAACTGAGCTTTACCACCCAGAGGCTGCTGTGTTACCAGGGAGTATGGACCAGTTGAACGTGCATGGATCTTATCGTCTACCAGATGATGCAGTTTCAGGTAATGCATGTGTCCAATGGTTACCGGACTGTCGAAATATTCACCGGTACGTCCGTCACGGAGGCGAACCTTACCGTCTCTGGAAATCGGAACACCCTTCCACAGTTCTCTGTGATCTTTGTTCTCATCCAGATACTGCATAACATCCGGTGCAAGAATATCTTTGTATTTTTCGCGGAAGTCTTCGAAATCTTCTGTATTTACATAATCATTTGCCAGTTCCAGGGTATCCTGAATGTCATTTTCGTTTGCACCGTCAAAGACAGGAGTTGCCACATTAAAGCCAAGAGCTCTTGCAGCAAGACTCAGATGAATCTCCAGGACCTGTCCAATATTCATACGGGAAGGCACACCAAGAGGATTCAGTACGATATCCAGCGGACGTCCGTTTGGAAGGAATGGCATATCTTCCACCGGAAGCACACGGGAAACAACACCCTTGTTACCATGACGACCAGCCATTTTATCACCAACAGAAATCTTACGTTTCTGTGCAATGTAAATGCGGACAGACTGATTTACACCAGGAGACAGCTCATCGCCGTTCTCTCTTGTAAATACTTTCGCATCTACGATGATACCATATTCACCATGAGGCACCTTCAGAGAAGTATCACGAACTTCGCGGGCTTTTTCACCGAAAATTGCGCGCAGAAGTCTCTCTTCTGCTGTCAGCTCAGTTTCTCCCTTCGGAGTTACCTTACCAACCAGAATATCTCCGGCACGAACCTCTGCGCCGATACGGATGATTCCACGTTCATCCAGATCCTTCAGCGCATCATCACCTACACCTGGAACGTCTCTTGTAATTTCTTCCGGTCCAAGCTTGGTATCACGTGCTTCTGCCTCGTATTCTTCAATATGAACAGATGTATACACATCGTTCTGTACTAATTTTTCACTTAAGAGAACCGCATCCTCGTAGTTATAACCTTCCCAGGTCATAAATCCGATTAACGGGTTCTTACCAAGAGCCAGCTCGCCGTTGGCGGTAGAAGGACCGTCAGCAATAACCTGTCCTGCTTCTACATGTTCTCCCTGGAACACAATTGGTCTCTGGTTGTAACAGTTACTCTGGTTACTTCTCAGGAACTTTGTCAGATGGTAATCATCTTTTGTTCCGTCATCATTCTTAATGCTGATGTCGGTAGAAGTAGAACGGAGTACTGTACCGGATTTCTTTGCCACTACACAGACACCGGAGTCAACAGCAGTCTTGGTTTCCATACCGGTACCAACTACAGGTGCTTCTGTATTCAGAAGAGGAACGGCCTGACGCTGCATGTTGGAACCCATCAGCGCACGGTTCGCATCGTCGTTCTGCAGAAACGGAATCAATGCAGTCGCTACGGAGAACACCATCTTCGGAGAAACGTCCATGTAATCAAACATGTGTTTCTCATATTCCTGTGTCTCCTCGCGGAAACGACCGGATACATTTTTGTTCACAAAGTAGCCGTTTTCATCCAGAGGCTCATTCGCCTGTGCTACATGGTAATTATCCTCTTCATCTGCGGTCATATAAACAACTTCGTCTGTGACACGCGGATTCTTAGGATCTGCTTTATCAATTTTACGATAAGGTGCCTCAATAAATCCGTACTGATTGATTCTTGCATAGGATGCAAGGGAGTTAATCAGACCGATGTTTGGACCTTCAGGGGTCTCGATAGGGCACATACGTCCGTAATGAGAATAGTGGACATCTCGTACCTCGAATCCGGCTCTGTCTCGTGACAGACCGCCAGGTCCCAGGGCAGAAAGACGTCTCTTATGAGTCAGCTCACCAAGAGGGTTGTTCTGATCCATAAACTGAGACAGCTGGGAGGAACCAAAGAATTCCTTCACTGCTGCAGTTACCGGTTTGATATTGATCAGAGACTGCGGAGAAATACTCTCTGAGTCCTGTGTGGTCATTCTTTCACGAACCACTCTCTCCAGTCTGGAAAGACCGATACGGTACTGGTTCTGAAGAAGTTCTCCTACAGAACGGATACGACGGTTACCCAGATGGTCAATATCATCGTCATTGCCAAGTCCATATTCCAGATGCATATTGTAGTTGATGGAAGCAAGAATATCTTCCTTGGTGATATGCTTCGGAATCAGATCATGAAGATCTCTGCGGATTGCCTCATTGATCTCTTCCTGACTGTCATTTTCTTCCAGAATTTTTTCCAGGATCGGATAATATACTAACTCTGTAACACCCAGTTCCTTAGGATCTGTGTCCACATAATTGCGGAGGTCTACCATCATGTTGGAAAGAACCTTGATCTTACGTTCTTCTCCCTGAATCCATACGTACGGAACAGCCGCATTCTGAATGGAATCTGCCAGATCTCTGGTAACAACGGAGCCCTCTTCTGCAAGGATCTCCCCTGTGGAAGCATCTACCACATCCTCTGCAAGCTTGTGGCCCACAATACGTTTATTAAAATGAAGCTTTTTATTGAATTTATAACGTCCAACCTTGGCAAGATCATATCTTCTCGGATCAAAGAACATTGCCATGATCAGGCTCTCTGCGCTTTCAACAGCCAGAGGCTCTCCTGGACGGATTTTCTTGTATAATTCCAAAAGACCTTCCTGGTAATTGGTAGAAGTATCTTTTGTAAAGGAAGCCAGAATCTTAGGCTCTTCACCAAACAATTCCACGATTTCTGCGTTTGTACCAATACCCAGGGCACGAATCAGCACAGTAATGGGAACCTTACGGGTTCTGTCCACACGAACATAAAACACGTCATTTGAGTCGGTTTCATATTCCAGCCATGCACCTCTGTTTGGGATTACGGTACTGGAAAATAACCTTTTTCCAACTTTGTCATGGGCAATGGCATAATAGATTCCAGGGGAACGCACTAACTGGCTTACGATGACACGTTCTGCACCATTGATAACGAACGTACCCGTCTGCGTCATGATCGGCAGGTCTCCCATGAAAATCTCGTGTTCGTTGATTTCCTCTGTTTCCTTGTTAATCAGTCTCACTCGAACCTTCAAAGGTGCGGCGTAAGTTACGTCACGTTCTTTACACTGTTCGATGGTATATTTCGCATCTTTCTCGTCAAATGTAAAGTCGATGAATTCCAGGCTGAGCTTTCCGCCATAGTCCGCAATCGGAGAAATATCATCAAAGACTTCATTGAGTCCTTCGTCGAGAAACCACTGGTAGGAATCTTTCTGGACTTCAATCAAATTCGGCATTTCCAGAACTTCTTTTTGTCTCTGGTAGCTCATACGCATGCTTTTTCCAGTTTTTACAGAACGAATTCTGTTTTTTTCCATTGACGTTTCACCCCTGTTTTTTCTTTATATTTATTACCGCATGATCCCCCTTGTTCACGCACAAGTAGGCATATCTTGCCATAATATAGCATTCTTCACTATAGCACAACCTTTTCTAAGTGTCAACTATATTTTTCTATTTTCACATGACTTTTTTCTGCAAAAGCACCTTGTTCTCATATCTGTCTGTTACTGTAAGAAGAAGTTTTGTTTTTTTCTTTTGACCCTTGATCGGAACCCGGAATTGTCCTTTTTTATTTAGTTTGGTGCTTCCCACTTTCTTCTTATTTAAAGTCACTTGAATCGTTTTTCCTCCAGGTGTTTTTCCTGCGATGATTTTCGCACCGGCTTTGATATCCATACACTGAATATCTCTGAATTTCTGCACCTTCCCTTTGCAATCTGCCATATACATGGCATAAACCGCGTCATTTCCCTGCATCTGATTTTCTTTCTGTGAAAGGATCTCTGATCGGCGGGCGAAAATCCCATATCGGTCATTATTGTTTACCGTATTTAATCGCAGCGCTGTGATCTTTGAATCGTATAAAGCGATCCCGCTTTCCCGGTTGTTGCTGCAGGAATTTCCGCTGATGGTACTTTCATCACTTCCGTATTCCAAAAGAATTCCATCTCCTCCACAGCCGGTAATGGTATTTTTTTCAAATACATTTTGCTGGCTGTTCAGGCCATAGTTCTCATCGCCTCGATAAGCATAGAGTCCTGATCTTTCTGCGCCTGACACCTGATTCCCTGTTATACGGTTCTGGCTGCTGGCCCCCAGATAGATTCCCATATTCCCATATCCTTTTGAGGTTGATAGCTTAATCTTATTTTCTGCGACCACACAATCATCTGCCAAATCCAAACGAATCCCATTTCCCGGGCCTGTGATGGTGTTCTTTTTTACTGTAATGCCTCTGATCTTATAAATCCCTGTCGGAACTACGTCGGTACTTTTTTCCACATGCTCTCCCACTACCTGGATTCCATAGCTTCTCCAGAAGGAGCCTGCAATCGTAGAGGAATTTGCAATAGAAATCCGATTCCCGGAAATGTTCAAACGTGACGGGTACAGGTTCTTAGAATTGTCCACAGTCTCCCCTGTTCCCGGTTGCGTATTACGGCTGTACATGGAGCGAACATAAATGCCTCCCCCCACATTTTCCATGGTGTTGTTTTCTACTGTAGAATCTACATAATTCAGACACCAGACCGCACGTTTCTTGATATTGCGGAACTTATTTCCAATGATGGAAATATTTTTGTAGGGGCTGTCAAAGGACATACTGTGACTTCCCACGCCCGCAAATACATTCTCAAAGGTATTTCCTTCGATTCTCACATTTTCACAGGCCGTACCGTCGTACGGTTGATACCCGGGAAAAATTCTATCCCTGCAGACATCCAGCTGAATGCATTCCTGGCCGCCCAGTTCGTACCCTTTCCAGTATCCGCGGAAGGTACATCCTGTCACAAACACGTCCTTTACTCCTGCCAGTTCCAGGAAATGAGATTTCAGATTGTTCAGGAAGGTCACATCTTTAATCTTCACATTCGTAGCGTGACCAATACGGAAGCCTACAAAGCCTCCTTCTCCTTCCTTATCCGCACAGCTTTCATAGTTGCTGTCCCATGTACCGCCTTCAATGGTAACATTGTGATACCCGTGGTATCCGCCTGCCGAACTTACAGAATTTCCAAGGCGCAGAAGAATATGCTTGGTGGTCGAAGTTTTTTTGATCACTGCCCCCACTGCGTACAAATGGATATTGCTGTACGTACAGATGGTTCCTGTCAACGTATAGTTGCCCGGCGGTATGATCACTTTTACCGGATGTTCATCCGATGCCCGCTCCCTCGCGGTAAGCAGCAATTGGTTCAACGGAGCAGTGATATCTTCCCCCTCTTTAATATCCAGAGTCACCTGATCTCCATTCCAGTTATCCTCTCCAACAGGTTCTGTTCCCTCCTGGGCAAAAAAGTTCTCTTCTCCGCTTCCAAAAAGGGAATCTTCTTCCTCACCATCTGCGAAGCTGTCCTCCCCTGCAGTAAACAATTCTATCTCCTCTTCCACAGGAGCTTCCAGCGTTTCTTCCACAGGCTTTTCCTGGGGAAGTTCCGTCCATATTTCCGAATATTCCCAGACTTCCTCTGCCTCCAGCTGTTCCTCCATCTGAAGGTCTTCCATTTCAATTTCCTTTGCAGACTGTGTCAGTCTCTTTTTTGAATCAGCGCAAACCGGATATGTCATTCCATTACAGGTAACGCAAACACTAATTGCCAACATTGCGCTTATCTGTTTCCATGTCCTTCTTTTCATTTCTCCACTCCCTATCTGATCTCTATCCTTCCTGTTTTTTCGTCTTCAAAAATTTTCCGTCCCTTTCATCTACAATGATGCCTTTTTAAATACGAAAAAACAGGAATGCCCATGGGCATTCCTGCGTAATTCAACAATGGATGTCTCTTATTTAAGAGTAACTTTAGCGCCTTCTGCCTCAAGTTTAGCTTTGATATCTTCAGCTTCTGCTTTAGATGCGCCTTCTTTAACAACCTTAGGAGCTCCGTCAACAACAGCTTTTGCTTCTTTTAAGCCTAAGCCGGTAACTTCACGAACAACTTTGATAACTTTAACTTTGTTTGCTCCAACTTCTGTCAGTTCTACGTCGAACTCATCTTTTTCTTCAGCTGCTTCTGCTGCTCCGCCTGCTGCTGCAACTACAACACCTGCTGCTGCGGATACACCAAATTCTTCTTCACAAGCTTTTACTAATTCATTTAATTCTAATACGGATAATTCTTTGATTGCCGCAATAAATTCTTCTGTTGTTAATTTTGCCATTTTAATTCCCTCCATATAATCATTTTTATTGTTTCCGCCTCTCGCGGAAAGGCTCTTTTTTATCTTTATTGATAATTAAGCTTCTGCGCCTTTTGCAGCGATAGCTGCTTCTGCTCCGCCTGCCTCTGCAACCTGATTAAGCACACGAGCCAAGTTGGTAATCGGAGACTGGATGCTTCCAAGCAATTTTCCAAGCAGTTCCTCTCTGGATGGGATGCTTGCCATTGCCTGAATGCCTGCCTGATCGTTGTAGTTTCCTTCAACGACACCTGCGATCAGTTCTAATTTCGGGAACTGTTTTGCATATTTTGCCAGGATTCTTGCAGGAGCTGTTGCGTCTGTAGCAGAAATCGCCAGAGCGTTTGTTCCTTCCAGATGTGGGCAAAGGCTTTCACAGTTTGTTCCCTTAAAAGCGAAGTTCATCATAGTATTTTTGTATACTTTGTACTGAACACCAGCTTCTCTTAATTCCTTACGCAGAATAGTATCCTGCTCAACAGTCAGACCACTGTAGTTTACAAGTACTACACACTGTGCGTCTTTCACGTTGTTTGCGATTTCTTCTACGATTGGTTGTTTCAGTTCTACTTTTGCCATGAAATGGTACACCTCCTTATAGATTTTGATATACCGCCGTCGCAATGAGAATATAAAAAAGGTCTAACTGAAAGACAGTCAGACCTTGTGTAATCCTATCAGAATACGTAGTCCTCGGTAGGCGTTTTCATCCTTATGCCTTGCGGCACCTACTGTCTTCGGCAGCGTTCTGTATTAATCTAGCATAGTTTGTTTATTATGTCAAGAAGTTTTTTATTTTTTTATTTTGTTCCAAAAATACGGTCTCCCGCATCTCCAAGACCTGGGCAAATATATGCATGGTCATTCAATTCACGATCCATATGTCCGCAGTAAATCTGGATGTCCGGATGAGTCTTATGCAGTCTCTCGATTCCTTCCGGTGCAGCAATGATACACATGAATTTAATATTTTTGCCGCCCTGTTTTTTGATGAAATCAACTGCTGCCACTGCAGAACCACCAGTTGCCAGCATAGGATCTACTACAACTGCGATTCTCTCTCCGATGGATTCAGGAAGTTTACAATAGTACTCATGAGGTTCATGTGTCTCCGGATCACGGTAAAGACCAACATGACCCACCTTTGCAGAAGGTACAAGAGTCAAAATGCTGTTGACCATTCCCAAACCTGCGCGAAGTACCGGGATTACAGCTAATTTCTTACCGGAAATCATAGGTGTCATACATGTTTCCAGAGGTGTGGTAATCTCCACTTCCTCTGTGGGAAGATCACGAAGAGCCTCATAACCCATGAGAATTCCTATTTCTTCTACCAGCTTACGAAATTCGTTGGTACCTGTGCGATAGTCGCGGAGCATTGAAATTTTGTGCTGGATCAGCGGATGATCCATAATATAAACCTGTTCCATATCGTATCCTTTCTTATCTGATGTTTAATAATTATCCTTTACTATTATAATACAAAGTTGTGTTTCGCAAAAGGGGAATTTACAATTTCTCATTTTTATGTTATGATACCAAACATGTTTGAGGGCTTCTCTTAGAAATATTTTGCCTGAAAATATGAAGTTTTATACAAGGATGGTACTAATGAAAACAGATTTTTCCGTTTCTCTTATCAATCATCATATGTATTTTTACAGACTGCCATAGGCGGTCTGTTTTTTTATGCTTTATTTTGATATTACAATAACTCACTGGCAAATCACTACAAAAAAGAAAGAAGGAATTCCAATGTCACAACCAGCCACTCCAGGCAGATATCTGAAGAGTCTGCTTGCCATCATAATAGGAAACACAATTTACAGCCTGGGAATTGTTGCTTTTCTCCTCCCCAACCACATCATCACCGGAGGAACCACCGGTCTTGCTCTTTGCGGCAACCACTATTTCGGCATCCCCATTTCCACCTTTGCCCTTGTCTTTAATGCCCTTATGTTCTTCCTTGGACTTCTGATACTGGGCAAAGCCTTCGCCATCACCACACTGGTGAGCAGCTTCTATTATCCCATTATTCTGGGAATTATGCAGCGTTTTCCTGCCCTGTCCCAGATCACTGACGATAAAATGCTGGCAACGGTATGCGCAGGTGTCCTCATCGGATCAGGCATCGGACTTGTCATCCGGGCAGGAGCTTCCACAGGAGGTATGGATATTCCCCCTCTGATCCTGAAGAAAAAACTGGGAATTCCCGTTTCCCTTTCTTTATATGTATTTGACGTGGTCATCCTGTTTTTGCAAATGACCTTTTCCGATATCGAAGAAAGCATTTACGGTATCCTTCTGGTTCTCATTTATACCTTTGTCCTTGACAAGCTTCTGGTCCTTGGTATGGCTCAGACACAGGTTAAAATCGTCAGCAAAAAGTTTGAAGAAATCAACAATGCAATCCACAATCAGCTGGATCGAGGCTCCACTCTGATCTACGGTGAAACCGGGTATCTTCATCGAAAACGACCTGTCGTTCTCACTGTGGTTTCCAACCGGGAACTGATTCATTTAAATGAACTGGTAATGGAAATCGATCCTTCTGCCTTTATGATTATCAGCAAAGTCAACGAGGTAAAGGGAAAAGGCTTCTCTGCTCCCAAGGTTCCCCGAGCCCTCAACAAATAAAAAAAGCGGACAAGTTCCCTTCAGACTCCCCGAAGTAATGGTTTCTCATGTACACTGCTTCGGGGAGTTTTTTACATTTGCTTACGCACAATCCGGTATTCGTCTCCCATCTGAAAGTAAGGACACTGACGAAAGTTACCTGTAATAAACCGCGCCATCTCATCTTCATCCAGATTTACCTCACAGGTATAACATTCGTAATCTTCATCATAGGTATAATTCGCACAATACTCACAATTACTTTTCTGGCTCATTTTTTCCTCTCTTCTCCTCTTGTTTCTCAAAGCTTTTTTCTGTTATATTATACCATTACCGCTGCCATTGCGCGAGGTATTTTGCACCGAAAGCCTGTTCCTTCTTTCCAAGAAAACATTTTTTTGATATACTATTTGTGTATCTCTTTCCTGAATCCCCCCATCTTTCAGGAAATTTGATATCTAGTTTATTTAGTTACAGAAAGGAAAACACATGAACAAGAAAAAGAAAATCGGTCTGGTGATCGCCTTGGTTCTGCTGTGTGTTGTGTCTGTTTTTGCCTTCCTGAAGGCATTCTCCATGTACCGGAACACACACAGAAAGCTGGATAATATCATCACACTATCCTCCACCAAAGCATCATCCGCACCTGAAACTCAGACTTCTAAGGACTCTTTAACCCTTTTTGTCAATCAGGAACCTGTCGTTCTGACACTGGATGGCTCCGGCGCAGAATACGACTGTTTTACATTAAACACAGAATTTGAAACTATCATCACTACAAAAGATAACACTCACGAAATCCTGATCAACGGTGTTCCAATGGACAATCAGGTTGCAAGCCTGAAACTGGACTCCATCAGCGCAGCAGACCGGATCACCGTCACCGTAGACGGACAGGAATATTACCTTCGTACACTTCCGGAAGATTTTCCTGATCTGACTCCTTTAGGCGAAAGCTCCAAGGACGGCTACTTCTATACCACCATGGGTACATTCGTAGTAAAATTCGATAAGAAAGGACAGGTTGTCTTTTATCGTAGAGCCAGTGCTACCAACGCAGGTCCGTTCCGCCGAACAGAAGTGGACGGGGAAGTGCTTTACTCTTATCTAGAGGGCCGTTCCTCCAAAGAGCATCCATTCCTTACCGGAATCGGTTACCGCACCACAGCTTTGATTATCCTTAATGAACAGTATCAGAAAATTGATGAAGTTCCATATATGGCAGAAACTGAAAAAGTTCCGGCCAATTATCCTCTGGAAAATCACGATCATCTCATTCTTGGAAAAGGCCACTACATTCTTACCACCTATGTTGGCAAAAAGGTAAACAATATTCCAGCATCTCTGGACGGCTCTGAATATGGCGCAAACGTTGTTGCCTGCATCTTCCAGGAAATCAAAGACGGAAAATGTATTTTTGAGTGGGACAGCACAGATCACCCGGAACTTTATGAAGCAAGTCTGGAAGCCGGCGATTATACCAATGTAACTCGCCTCTGGTCAGACTACGCGCACTTTAATTCTATTATTATAGATCCAAAAGACAACAACTTCATTTGTTCCTACAGAGATCTTGACAGCATCCTTAAGATTGACCGTGAAACCGGAGAAATCCTCTGGTTCCTGGGAGGTAAATTTGACGACTTCAATCTCACCGAAGAACAGCAATTCCATCGTCAGCACAATGCCACACTTACAGAGGACGGCTCTATTCTTCTCTTTGACAATGGCTGTCGCACCAATATCCTGGGATATCCGGTACTTTCAGCAGAAGAACAGTCTGAAGGGGAACGTACCCAACATTCTCGCGGCTTAAAGCTGGTCATTGACGAAGACAAAAAAGAAGTGATTGATTTTGAAGAGTATACGGTAGATGGATTCTACTCCGCTTCCATGGGCTCTGCACAGCTTCTGGATGACGCCACCGATACTGCACTCCTGGGATGGGGAGGCAAATCCAAAGCAGGTATGCCGCTGTTTACAGAAGTTAATTGCAGCGAAAAAACAATCAACTTTGAAATGCTCTGCGGCGATTCTGGCATCAATTGTTACCGCGTAACTCATTACGATAAATAAAAAGCAGCAATCGAGTAGGAGGCGGTGACTAACCGCCGTCCTCTCACACCACCTAGCATACC